>NZ_JBNGOQ010000001.1:0-290198 GCF_050589645.1 Eudoraea algarum
AGGAACCGTCGCCGCCCGCGGCGGCAACGGTGATATCGGTATCGGTGCCACAGGCCGTGATGTTCGGGGCCGTGGCAACCAAAGTAAGTTCTGGATCTATCGTGATGGTCGCCGTATCGGTACAATCCTTGCCATCACGAACTTCAATACTGTGCGTTCCTGGTGCTAAGCCAGTAAAAACGTTGGTAGCCCCAAAGACTCCCCCGTTAAGACTGTATTCATAATTGCCGTCGCCCCCAGAAGTTACGTTTGCGGTCAAGGCAAGTCCTACCACAGCATCATAACAAGTGTCGTTGGGTACGATCTGTAAAACCGGCGCGACAGCGGGATCCAAATCAAAGTTGGTAGCTACCACGCAACCATTGGCATCCGTTACAGTGGCGTTGTAGGTGCCGGTCTGTGTAAGTCCGGCAAAAGCGCCGGTGGTGTTGTTTACCACAGTAACACCATCGGGATAGGTAAGGCTAAAATCATTGCCGCCCCACCCACCGGTAGAAGTCAAGGTCACGCTGCCATCGGAAACACAGGTAGGGTGTATTTCGCTGGCACTCAAGGTTAAGACCGCACTTGGGGCGGCCACGGTTACGTTAGCCGTATCCGTGCAGTTGGTATCATTGTCGGTTACGGTAATCGTATAGGTGCCATCATCCAAATTGGGCAAAGGAATGGTAGTACTGGTTTCAGCGACACCATTAAAGGCCGCTGGTCCCGTAACACTGTAATCATAGCTGGTATTAAAACCGGAAATTGTGAAGAGCACCTCCCCATCCGTATCGGTTAAACAAGTGATATTGCTTATCAACTGCCCTACCACATTGATCGGGCTTACCGGAGCGATGGTATGGTCCTCGCTATAGGTACACCCCTTGGCATCGGTGACCTGATAGGTATAGGTTCCTGGCGCCAAACCGGTAAAGACCGGATCGTTGCCGTTGTTGACCGCACTGGCCGCTGGGGCCGTGATTTCATAAATAAAAGGGGTGTTGCCGCCTATTACACTTACGGTTACATCCGAGGTGAGTGCGGGACAATTGGGCACGGTGGCCGCAAAAGTTAGGTCGGTCGGCGGGTTTAAGGGATCTAGGGTTATGGCATTGGTAACAAAGGTACACCCGTTATCGTCCCTAATAGTAATATTGTATGTGCCATCGGTAAGGTTGGAAAAGGTTTCCGCCCCTGCACCGCTGACAAAGTTTACTCCATCAATGCTGTATTCATAGGGAGGAGTTCCGCCCGTAACACCCTGCGCTTCTATAATTCCATTTTGTAAACAGGTATAATCCTGTATCAATGCTGCGGTACCTGTCACTGCGTCGGCGGGGCCACCAATGGTAAAAGTGTCCGTAAAATCACAAACGCTACTTCCCTTTCGCTGTGTCAGCACTACGGAATAGTTGCCTTGGGGCAAACCGGTAAAGGTTCCGGAGCTGTTGGTGGCGGTGGAGGTGTCAGGATAGGTCAGGGTGTACTCCACGCTATAACCGTTGGAGGTAACGATGTTGTAGGACACCGTTCCATCGGATGCCCCCAAACAACTTTCATCCGTTGTTACAACGGTATAATCCACAGAAGGCTCCAATACAATGGTCACTGTATTGGAAATGGCAGAACAATTGTTTCGGTCTACCACCACAAAAGTGTAATCACCAGGGGTCAAAACGTCAAAAATAACACTGGTCTGATAGGCCGAGGCCGGAATATCACCTACGGTGGGGTATGAAATAACGGTAGTACCACCATCGTCCACAAAGGACCAAATGGCATAGTTGTGGGGCGTTTGGCCGCCTGTGGATTGCATTTGAATGTTACCCTCCCTACAAGTGATGTGTTGGGATATTACGGCCTGAAGGTCCAGATCGCTGTTGTCATTGATGGTCACCTGTTCGGTATAGGAACAGCCATCGTCCGTTGTCAATAGGACATCATATACCCCAGGATTGAGATTTTGAAAGGTATAGTTATTGTCACTAGAAGGTCCAAAAGTATCCACTGAAGTACCTCCCTGCGATATTTCATAGTAGTACTGGGGCTCCACGTTTAAAGCCGAGATGGAAATCTCGCCCAAACCATTACAATCTGCATCTTGAGTGATGACATCCACTTGAAAATCCCGCGTTAAAATACCGATATTGTCCAGTACAAAGACACAACCGTCCACAACACCTTGCTGGCGCATTTCAACCCGGTAGGCCCCGTTACTGTTGATGGTAAAACTGGGGCCGTTGTTGGCACTATAAGGCACCAAAACAGAACTATCTGTGGCATCCAAGAGTTGATACTCATAATCTACCGGCATATTGGTGACCGTTATGTTCCCAGGGGTGGTACAGATAAGGTCGGTGCTGTTGTATTGCGGGTCTAGCGGATTTTTAAAGATGTTGAAATAGAAGCGGGTAAAACAACCGTTAAGGTAGTTGATGACCACTCTATATTCCCCGGCATCGGAGGCCAGAAAATCGTTGCCCGTACCCACACTGTTCCAGGTACAAGAAGCGTTCTTATTGGCACAATCGGCTACAGATGCAGTACAACTAGCTTCATCCAGTTGTTCCCAGTCTATGCTGGTCGCATCTGGAATATTGATCGAAATGAGTTCGGTGTCATTGAGACCGCAAAGGAAAACCTTAGGCAGTTCGTCCCCATCATTGGGGCAGATTACAACCTCGCCCTCTACGGTATTGGTGGTATCATTGATCAGGGCGGTGATCGGATTGGTTTGTGTGGTACCGAAAAATACTAAGTTGATTATTTCTTGGAACCCTTTACAGGGGTCGGCCACCTGCTTGTCCACAATATAGGTGCCTATTTCAGAAACCAGCAGCGTGCTAGGGTCACCATCCGGATCTCCATCGCTAAGGACGGTGTCCCCAGCATCTATGAGGTTGTTCCCATTTTCATCACGGTACCAGATATAATTATCAAAATTGTCCCCTGCATCCAGGACTGCAGTGTCCCCACAGAGCTCTACGGTTCGGTCAAAACCACAGGTAGAAAGGTCGTCCAACAAAAAATTGGTGGCCCCGGGCGTAACAAACCCACAATTGTCAAAGTCCGACACACTGGGGTCGTCCGTAATTTGATTGTCGTTTATAACACCTTCATAGGTAGAATAGGCCAGGTTTTCGATTAGGTCCGTACAAGCATCCACAAAGTCAAAACAATTTGAGGCCACTTGCACCCGCATACGTATTGCTGAAGCTGGATCCCCTTCCTCTATCAGGTTGTCGGGGATGGTAAATACCACCGCACGTGTGGGTGCGTCATAGGTATAGGTTACCCCAGCAGGTAGTGTAATATTAAGTTCGTCCAAGGTAACATTAATGGGCAGTACATCCCGAATGGTGTAGTTGGTTCCATCATCGTTTCCAATATTCTGGAAAGAAAGTACATAATCCAACTGTTGCCCTAAGTTAACCCCTAAGCCGGTAATATCATTTCCGGCAATATCCTCTACCTTTTTCTCCAAAACAATGTTGGGCTCAATAATTTCAACGTTAAAGGAATTGAAAAAAGGGTAGTACTGATCTCCACTAGATGTAAATCTGAAAGTCGCTGCAGTTTCATCATTGGGTATGACAGAGTTTGCCGGGTTGCTCAGTAAGAAGATATCCGTGTCATACCCCAGGGTGTTAATACTGTTGGGGGTTCTATTGGTGGTCACCACGCCATCCAAGGTAATATTACTGTTAAAAAAATTGTTTGATGGATTGGTGGTGTTGCTAATGGTAGTAAACGAACCACTGCTATTGGCTCTAATGCGCATTCCATCACCGGTAATTCTATTGTCGCCCTCTAGGGCGGCCACACCTATGTTGGCATTTACGGGCCCCGAAGGGATGGTGTTAAACCCAGAATAGTTGATGTCCACACTTGGGTTTGCACTTCGTACCCTGGCAAAACCATCAAAGGTGGTAATAAGTTTACCGGTAAGGTTGGGGTTTTCATAAACGATGATCAGGGTCCATCCGCCTGCGGCCCCACCACCCGGAGAAAGTGAGCCTACAACAGACCGTACATTGGCAACTGTGTAGTCTCCTTCGGGATTCGTAAGAGGTGTAACCAAAGCCGTAACATCTGCGTAACAGGCGTATGGGCTATTTTGCTGGGTGCTTGCATTTGTAAAGCCATCGAAAAGAATTTCATCGGCAACGACGTCCACATAGGTTCCTCCTGGAACCATAAATTTTACTTGGTTAAAATCGCTTTGCCGGCCAGTTCCTACAGGATCTCCGGCGTTTGCGCTCGGATAGGTCGCGGACCAGTACAATCCTGCGTAACGGATGAGATTACAATCTGCTTGTGGGTAGGTTAAAGTGGCCGTACTGGAACTGAAGGTGGTTGGGTCACTGTCCACATCTATATATTGCATGTCCAACCAGTCGTTATACGTGGATGAATTCCCTGTCAGATCATAGGCGTCCTCCGGCTCCCCGGTGGCTGTTCCATCGTCACGGTTGACAATATTATTGGCTATAAAAGTAAGATCGCCCTTGATGTTATCCTGGTATCTAACATCAAAGGTGTTGTATTCTTGCGAAAAGCCTGCATAGGAAAATAAACCGATACAGATCAGTAGGAGTACTTTACTAAGATTTGGTTTCATTAGGTCAGTAGGTTTGGTGTTACCCGCATAATCCACATTTTGTCATTATACGAGTCGTTCAGTTGGGAGTAGTAAGATATGAGTGCGTTGTTCCAAGAGCCGTGTTTCTTTAAATAGACATAGCGCCAGTTGTTTTTTGGGTTGATAAAATAACTGGCACTGAGCCCTCTGGAATTCAATAATTTTACGAATCGGTTGGCGTTTTTTGGGCTGGCAAATACATTGGCTATGATATAATAGCCACTGCCAACACCATTTATTTTGTAATCCCGGGCTGAAGGGTTTTGGGAAGCCACCTTGTCTTTTACGATGACATTCTTTTGCAAGACGTCCGTGCCGTATTTGGATGATTTCTCCTTGATCTTGTTCACATTCTCGGCATAGGCCTCATTGGAATATCTGTTTTGCACATTCATGATCCACAGGTCGCCATCGTAGCTGCCGTTTAGCTTGGATCTATGGGCCTGTAAGGCTTCCTGCCAGGTGTCATAACGGTCAAGGTATACGTATTTTAAACCGTTCTTGGGATTGTCAATATAATCGGCTTGCAGCCCCTGTTCGTTGAGCCCATCTATAAATTTGTTTAAATAGTGCTCTCCCCGATACACATTGGCCACTACATAATAGCCATCGGTTACTCCATCCAGATCTCTGAATTTTTGGCTTTTAACCTGTTTGCGCTGGGCTTGTTTTGTTTTGTTTTGGGTGCTTGTACGGTCTTTTTTTGCTGTAGGGTAGACCTTGGTGGGCGCTTGGTTGGCCACAAGGACATCCTTTCTTTTTATACCGTTTGTTTTAATTCCATTGGAACCTGCTGTGTGATGGGTTGAGGCCTCATCCACAGATGTTTCCGTTTGTGCAAGTTCTGAATTGGCTCCGCTTTGGTCATTGTTAAGGAAATAGATCTGTTTGGCCTTTTCCTCCAGGTCCGGACGATCACCGTCCGTTTCTGAACGGACCATGCGCATCACCATTTCGAAGCGTCGCTCCAAGTCCTTTTGTCGGTTGGCCTCCAAAGAGTCCTGACGGAACATCAGTTCGGCCAGAATAGCGTCATTTTCCTGTAGGCGCTGTTTTAATTTTTCAATTTCCTCGTCCTTGGATGCCAAGGATCCATTGCTGTTTTCATCGGCATTATTTTCCACTACCTCATCCGGATTGTCCTCCAACATGACCCGATCTTCGGTAAGATTGGGAGTAAAGGAATAGGCAAAGGAAATTTCATGGGTCAGCCCAAAATTGTCCAGGCTATTCGAAAGGCCTTTTTCCATGGTGTAGCCCAGGGACAGTTTACGGTTTAGATTAAAACCAAGACCTGCAGAGGCGCCATAAAAATCGTCATACCCGGCCTGTAACCACCCAATTTTTGGGAGGTCAAAAATAAGGCTGCCTCCAAGGGTGATATCCCCTTCGCCCACTTTGCGAACACGCGCCAAAGGCATTAAGCGTCCGCCTTCCAGCACACCGTCACCATTTTCAAAGTCGTAGGTGTATTGCAAGTGCCCGGAAAAGGTCTTTTCATTGAAACTGGTAACCGATTCACTGGTCTTTAAGTTGTAGTCAAACAAGTTTTCCGCTAAAAGACCGAAATCAAATTTGTCATAGGAAAGGTTAAACCCGGGCTGAAAGGACAGTAAATTACTGTCTTGAAACCCATTTAACAAAGGGTCTACCTGCACGGGGTTGGCCCTACTCTCGTCAAAGCCACTATTGTAATAGGAAATATTGGCCCCAAAGGTAAAGTTGCTTTTGTCGCTTAGTTTTATGCCGTAAGCATAATTGGCAAGGACACCAAAATTGGTGATGATCCCTTCGCGTTGTGTGTATAAGCTAAGTCCCAAGCCGGTGCGGTCGTTGATACGACCGCTGTAGCTTAGGAAGTAGGTCTGGTTGTTGTCATCAAAAGATACCGATTGGTTTCTATGAAACAAATTAATGTAAGAGTTGTTCTCCCTAACCGTTGAAAAGGTGGGGTTGATCAAGAACCTGTTGAATTTCAGCAAGTTCTGAGCAGGCACATCATAGGCGACGAAAGGGCTGTCTTCCTGAGCACTGGCGGTAATCAGTGACAGCATAAATAATACGATGTATATGGAACTTCTCTTTAACATTTTTGGTTAACGTATAATGGTTATGGTTCCCTGCTTCAAGACTTCTTGTGCATTCCTTATTTTATAGAAGAACACCATGTTTTGTTTCGGGAAGGCCGTAGAGGACTGCGGCCAGTTATTTTGATAATTAAATTCATTCAGTATCTCTTCACCCTGATCGCTATAAATGATGATATTTACTTCAGGGTCGTTGGAGTACGAATTGGGAATGACCCACAAGTCGTTTATGCCATCGCCGTTAACGGTGATTACATTGGGCACCTTAAAAGTGTCCAGGTATTCCGCGGTGAGTTGTCTTACCACTTCGCAACTTCCTACAGTGGCTATCAAGACGAAGTTGCCTTCTTCCGTGAACGTGTAGGAGTCTGTGCTGCTCAATAGTGTATTGTTGACATCGAACCACTGATAGGCGGTTCCTCCGCTTGCGGTAACAGTCCGTGAACTGCCCTCTGGGAAGACCACATTGGCAGGGGAATCCATGGTAATAGAGGAATCATCAAAAGGCGATATAACCACCTCATTGGAAATAATATCACAGCCTCCCCTAGAAACTACCAATCGGTATGTTCCAGTGGCGTTTACAGCGAGCGTAATGTCGGTCGTGCTTAGCACTGCCCCATCTCGCTCCCATTGAAAGCTTTCCCCATTAAGGTCCAGGGCGCTATCCATGCTTACGGGATCTCCTCCCGCGCAATAGACCAAACTGGTACTGGTAATGCTAATATCTATATTGACCCTGAGTTGCACGGGCAATTGGTTTGAAGTAGCATTATAGGTGCTCAAAACACCATCTACTTCATAGCTTCCGTTTTCACTCGTATCGGTTAGACTAATACTGTTTGATGTGGCACCCCCAATGTTTACTCCATCTTTCTTCCATTGATAGACAAAGCTGTTCACTAGACTGCTGGTAACATCGGTCCTGCTGCCGTCCGAAGCCACCGCATTTATAGTGGCTATCTGCAGCACAATACTGGTATTTCCGCAGGCGGTATAGGAGGTGGCATAGTCGGCAATAAGCTCAAAAGAGGCCGGTGAAACCACCACAGTGGCATCGGAATCTATGGAAGTGGAAGAACAAGATCCGCCGGTGAGGCTAACGCGCACAAAGTAGGTTCCTGTTTCCGTATCGTTAACGGTTATGCTGCTTCCGGTTGCACCGGAGACCGGGTTTCCATCCCTATACCATTGGTAGGTTGGAGCCGAAGCATCGGTGGTAACGCTTAAGGTTTGGGGCTGTCCTGGGAGCACCACCAGATTGGCGGCGTTCACTCGGGTTACTGTGAAATTTCCTGCATTGGTGATCGTTATGGCAGCAGAACGCTCAACACAAGCGCCGGTACCAAAGATCTCTACCTGGTAATCGCCTTCGAAACCTGCGACCGATGCATCTACGGTATAACTGTCATCGTCTACCGTTGGTGTCGTGATGGCCGAACCGTCCTTAAACCAGGTATAGGTAAGGCCCTGCCCGGTAATGTTGGCTTGTAGGATTTCTGTTTCTCCGCTGCACAAAGCGGTCTTTGTGGGAGGATTAATGGCAATTCCCAAGCTGCTTCCCGTGGATACATCAATAAGGTTAGACAGTGTATTTCCAGATCCCGAACAGCTACCATAATCAATTTCAGCATTGTACATTCCTGCTTGGGTAGCAGAGATCGATTCGCTTTTTTCACTTAAAAGGGTGCCGCTTCGGTACCAGTTGTACTGATAGGTACCGGCGTTTGGAAGGTCGTAAACCTCCAAAGTGATGGAATTTCCATCACAGACCTGAGCGGTACCATCGCCAAAATCGGCTTGCCCCGATTGTCTAATGGTAAGACCGGTGTCCACGTCTATATAGTACATGGCGTAGGGGTCGGAGACAGGGCTTGTCATGGCCGGACTGGTGCTCCTTACCCGCATGCGATAGCCTTCTCCCCTAGTTGTCGTGGGAATGGCCATTTGAAACTCAAAGTCGAAGTTGGTGTTTTTATCACTTAGCCGGGCCAATTCTACGGCACTGCCGAAATTGCCACTGGCATCAGATAGTTCCAGTATAAATTCATTATCACTGTTTACCAAGGGAGGCCCCCAGGTAAAATTCACAAAGTATTCGTTAAAAGTCGAGGAAGCACATGCCGCCGTCCAGGGGGAGTTACCCGCCAAGTTGGGATTGTCAGCTGGTATTGGCTTGTTAAGAACCTGTGCTGCCACCTGAAGGGTGCCCAGCATGAGAAATACAACCAATACGAAAGGGATTCTGTAAAATAGTTTTCGTTTCATAAGTAGTGCAGTTTTGAGCCCCTGTGGTTTATCTTTCAGATTTGGGTTGGAACAACACGTAAAACGTTACGGTTTTTCCGGTGCTAGGGAAGCCAAAAATGCAATAGGCTTTGGTTTACCTAGTATCCAACAACAAATATGACATATAATTACATGGTGGAAAATATAATGTTGTAGCGGCATTTAAATATGTTGTGAAATGCATTTATTGTATGGTGAAGGCTTTTTATAGACTGTGATCACTGCATTTTTCCTACATTTGTGCCTTAAATTTATAAGCTATGGGCGAAGCCTCGAAATCGCTGAATTTTATAGAGCATATCGTAGAGGAAGATTTGGGCAATGGCTTTCCCAGGGCACAACTGCGCTTTCGTTTTCCTCCCGAACCCAATGGGTACCTCCACATAGGTCATGCAAGCTCCATTTGCCTCAATTTTGGACTTGGGCTGCGGTATGGTGCTCCGGTAAACCTTAGGTTTGACGACACCAATCCGGCCAAGGAGGAAAAGGCGTATGTAGATGCTATAAAAAAGGACGTGGAATGGCTTGGTTATCAATGGGATACAGAGTGTTATGCGTCTGATTATTTTCAACAATTGTACGACTGGGCGGTAGCGCTCATCAAACAGGGGAAAGCGTATGTGGATAGCCAGTCCTCAGAGGAAATGGCCGCCCAAAAGGGCGCCCCATCAGAACCCGGGACCCCCAGCCCCTATAGGGACCGGCCCGTAGAAGAGAACCTTGCGCTTTTCGAGGGGATGAAAAAGGGCGACTTCGAAGAGGGCACGCACGTCTTACGGGCCAAGATCGATATGGGCTCCTCCAATATGCTGATGCGTGACCCCATTATGTACAGGGTACTGCACAAGGCGCACCACAGAACAAATACCGATTGGTGTATTTATCCGATGTACGACTGGACACATGGGGAGAGCGATTATATAGAGCAGGTTTCCCATTCCCTGTGCACGTTGGAATTTGCCATGCACAGGGAGCTCTACGATTGGTTCCTGGACCAAGTGACCGAGACCGAAAAAGTGCGCCCAAAGCAACGGGAATTTGCCAGAAGAAACCTAAGCCATACCGTAGTGAGCAAAAGAAAATTGCTTCGTTTGGTGGAGGAAGGCGTTGTGAAGGGGTGGGACGATCCTAGGATGCCCACCATTTCTGGACTTCGCAGAAGAGGGTATACACCCGAATCTATCCGTAATTTTGCGGAAACCATCGGTATTGCCAAAAGGGAGAATCTCATAGACGTTTCCCTCTTGGAGTTCCATGCTCGGGAGCATTTGAACAAGATTGCGCCAAGGGTAATGGCCGTACTGGATCCGGTTAAACTAGTTATTACCAATTACCCAGAGGGGCAGGAAGAATGGCTCGATGCGGAGAACAACCCAGGAGATGAGGAGGCAGGATCCAGAAAAGTACCTTTTTCCAGGGAACTCTATATAGAAAGGGAAGACTTTAGGGAGGAGGCCAACCGAAAGTTCTTTCGATTGAAACTTGGTGGGGAAGTGCGACTTAAAAACGGCTATATCATTAAGGCAGAGAGCTGTACAAAAGATACCGATGGGAACATTACGGAAATTCAATGCAGCTACGACCCCAAAAGCAAGAGTGGCAGCGGCAGCGAAGAGAGCCTCAGAAAAGTGAAGGGCACCCTGCACTGGGTCTCGGTCGCACATGCCATACCAGCCGAGGTGCGGTTATACGACCGACTCTTTTCGGACGAAAGCCCGGATACGCACAAGGATAAAGATTTTATGGAGTTCATCAACCCCGATTCCTTAAAGCTCATTACCGCCTACGTGGAACCGAGCTTAAAAACCGCGAAGCCGGAGGAACAATTCCAGTTTCAGCGTTTGGGCTATTTTAATGTCGATTTGGATTCCTCGCCAGAACATTTGGTTTTTAACAAAACGGTGGGATTGCGCGACACCTGGGCGAAAATCCAGGGACAGGGATAGTATAGGGATTCCTTATCGATCTAATTATAACAATTGGTATTTTCTATTCAAACGCACTTGTTTCAGGTCGTTTTAAGGGGGTTTTGGAAATAAAGAACCGATTGGTACGACTCAGGGCCTTAAAACGGCAGTACGGGCCTCTGTGTGCTTTTTGGTGACCAACCCTTTCAAATGCCCATTCGGGACAAAAAAAACCGGAGCGTTGGCCCCGGTTGTGATGAAAAGTTGTATGCCCCTGTAGTGGACGACTATGCTTCCTTGCCTTTGTTTTTTGGATCTTGTTTTTTCATGGATTCGCCGATCATGTTGCTTGCGGTAAATGAGGCAACCATATTGTTCAACATGTCACTACCCGCTTGGGGGGAATTCGGTAAGAGAATCAAATTGGTGTTGGTTTCCTCCCCGATGGACTGCAAGGTGTCGTAATGTTGGGTAACCACAATTAGGGCAGAGGCTTCCTGGGAGTTGATACCCACCTTGTTCAAGACTTCAACGGATTCTTCCAGACCACGCGCGATTTCACGGCGCTGATCGGCAATACCTTGTCCCTGCAGGCGCTTGCTCTCGGCTTCGGCCTTTGCTTTTTCCACAATTAGAATGCGTGCCGCATCCCCTTCAAACTGGGCGGCAATCTTTTCGCGCTCAGAAGCGTTGATTCGGTTCATGGCCTCTTTTACCTGCGCATCGGGATCAATGTCTGTCACCAGGGTCTTGATAATATCATAGCCGTATTCCAACATGGCCTCCTGAAGTTCCGACTTTACAGCAATGGCAATATCGTCCTTTTTCACAAAGACATCGTCCAATTTCATTTTTGGAACCTCGGCCCGGACCACATCAAAAACGTAAGAGGTAATTTGATCATGCGGGTATTCCAATTTGTAGAAGGCCTCATAGACCTTTTCCTTGATGACTACATACTGCACGGATACCTTGAGTTTTACAAAGACATCGTCCAGGGTTTTTGTTTCAATAATAACATCCAGTTGTTGGATTTTTAGTCCCACCCGCGCCGATATTCGTTGAACAAACGGAATTTTCAATTGAATGCCCGAATGCCGAACACTGGTAAACCTGCCGAAAGTTTCAATTAAGACGGCGGTCTGTTGTTTTACAATAAAAACGAAAGAAAAAAGAAGAAGGATACCAAAAAGGATTACAGGTACCCACAATAAATTGCCCATAATTTTAAAGTTTTAAGTTTGTATTAATTTGAGACGTCTATGCGAAGAGTCAGCTAAATGTCCCTATCTCGGTAATTTACAAAACTCCCCAATATATCTGTAGCTTTTTTGACGCATTTGTTACAGTCGGGAAAATTGTCCTTAAAAACCATCATGGACAATGCGGTTAAAGTTGAGCAACGGCCCTTTTGATACGGGCGACGCTTTCTGTTTGGCCCAACAGTTCAAGAATATCAAATACATGGGGTCCCTTTAGGTCGCCCACTAGGGCCAGCCGCAACGGGGCCATCACTTTTCCAAAGGGCAGTTCCCGATCCGCGATCCATGTCTTTAATTGGATCTCTATCTGCTGGGAGGAAAACTCGTCCACACTTTCCAAAACCCCTATCACCTCATTCAGTATTCCGGGCGTATCTTCCTTCCATTGTTTTCTTACCGCCTTTTCGGCATAGGTGGTGGGCGCCAAAAAAAAGTATTGGCCAAGCTCACATAAATCGGACACAAAAGTGGCCCGTTCCTTGATCAGTGAGACTACCCTTTCCAAATAGTCCGGCGTCGTTTTTTCTTTGGCCACCAAACCGTGTTTTTCCACAAAGGGCAGGAAAAGCTGGGCCAACGCTGGTGTGCTCTTCCGTTGCAGCATCTGTTGATTGTACCACATGGTCTTTTCGGGGTCAAAGCGCGCGCCTGCCTTGTTAACGCGCTCCAGACTAAAGGCGTGGACCAACTCTTCTAAAGTAAAGAGCTCTTGTTCGGTTCCTGGATTCCAGCCCAATAGTGCCAGAAAGTTAACGACTGCTTCGGGAAAATAACCTGCTTCACGGTACCCCTGGGCCTCTTTCCACGCTAGCGGAAAGACGGGAAAACCGCCTTTGTCCCCATCGCGCTTGCTTAGTTTGCCCTTGCCTACGGGCTTCATGATCAAAGGCAGATGGGCAAATTGCGGGGCGGTCCAACCCAAAGCATCGTACAATTGCTGATGTAGTGCTAGGGAGGGCAACCACTCCTCCCCTCGTATTACATGGGTAATTTCCATAAGATGATCATCTACAATATTGGCCAAATGATAGGTTGGCATACCATCGCTCTTGAACAAAACCTTATCATCAAGAATATTCGTATCAATTTCAATAGTACCCCGCACGAGGTCGTGCAACACCACCTTTTCATCTTGTGGAGTCTTAAAGCGGATTACATAGTCCTCACCGGCATCCAGTCGGGTCCGGGTCTCCTCCGGGGACAGCGAGAGGGAATTCATCAACTTTAACCGATTGTGCCAGTTGTAAATAAAGGTCTTTCCCTTGGCTTCGTGGTCCTTTCGATGAAAGTCGAGCTTTTCCGCCGAATCAAAGGCGTAATAGGCCATACCCTTGGCTACCAGCTCGTCCGCGTATTTCTTATAGATCGTTTTGCGCTCGCTTTGTCGGTACGGCCCAAAGCCCCCGTCTTTACCGGGACCCTCATCAAAGGGTATACCGCACCAGTTTAAGGCGGCTATAATATAATCCTCGGCGCCTTCCACGTACCGATTCTGGTCAGTATCCTCTATCCTAAGCACGAAATCGCCGCCGTGTTTTTTGGCAAAGAGATAATTGAAAAGGGCGGTGCGCACACCTCCAATATGTAAGGGCCCGGTGGGACTGGGCGCAAAACGGACACGGACTTTTTGACTCATGGATATTGAATTGAGGTGCAAAGATAGAATATGACCCTACAAGAAAAAATAAAATACGGCCTCTTTGACCACAGCCTATGGTACAGCCCTATACTTTCATCTCCAGAGGAATCCTTTTGTTCATGATATTGAACCAAAGGGGCGGAAAAAAGGACAGGACCATGGAGGTGGGATATCCGTAGGGCATTTGCGGGGAGGTGTCGTGATAGTCCAATAGCTGATACTTTTTGGAAGACTTGTAGTGATGGTCGCTATGCCGGGTGAGTTCGTAGAGGATAATGCGGCCCATTACATGATTGCTGTTCCAGGAATGGATTTCGCGTACGCGCTCATACCTGCCCGAGGGCAATTTTTTACGGAGGAGACCATAATGCTCAATATAGTTCACCGTTTCGAGCAAAAGGAAGCCGACCACGCCAGCGGCCATGGCAAAGAAAAGCCCCGCCTGACCAAAAAATAGAAAAAGGGCCAATAGATAGGTCGCCTGGAAAATACTATACCACAACATATCGTTTTTTGTGGATAGGAAAGATCGATCAGAAGCTTTTAGAAGCTTTGCCTGTAATTTCCAAGCACTAAAATATTGTCGGACTACGGAGCTGACCCAAAAGGAGTATACCGATTGGTTGTATCTCGCCGTGGCAGGATCTTCCCGGGTAGCGGCGTACAGGTGATGACCATAATTGTGCTCAATGTAAAAGTGCATATAAAAGGAAGGCAAGAGCAATAGTTTGGCCCAATAGCGTTCTTTGCTACCCTGTCTATGGCCGAGCTCGTGTGCAACATTGATTCCGTTGGTACCCAATACAATGCCCATAGAAAGGACCAGGCCCACAAGTTCATGGAACGCGTAGGTATTTTGGGGCAACTGGACCAAAATATAGAACAATAGTCCAAAAACAATGGGAATGTTGAGGTACAACATCCAATCAAAAACAACGTTTTTCTTCTTTGCTTCCCGTAGCGCACCTTCATAGTTGGAAGCATCGTGCGGTAACAGCAATTCTAAAATGGGAATCAAGACAAAAGCATAGATGGGGGTGAAGAAACTCCAGTATCCCTTAAAATAGAGGCCGATGAGTATGGAAGCGGGGATGCTCAGGGCGGCCAAATACTTTAAATCCTTCATGGTGTGCTTTTTAACAAATTTTTGATGCTTTATTTTGTGGTAACGGGTATCTTGGTATTAAATATAGCGGATTTTGGACAGTTATCACAACATACTAGAGAAGCTGAATAAGTTTTCCAAGAAGTATTACGGCAAGATGCTGATGAAGGGCACCTTGCTATTTTTGTTTTTAGGGATATTGTTTTTTATGGGCATTCTTGCCGTTGAATATTTTCTTTGGCTGAATTCCGTTGGACGCCTTATCCTGTTTCTTCTGTTTATGGGGGTAGCGTTCTTTTTGCTGTATAGGTATCTGCTTACCCCAATTTTCTATTTGGTCAGATTAAAGAAGGGCATCAGCAACAAGCAGGCCTCCATACTTATCGGGAAGCATTTCCCCGAGGTGGGCGATAAGTTGCGTAACCTGTTGGATCTGGCGGACGACCCCAACAGCTCGGAATTGCTCATGGCCAGTATAGAACAACGTTCGCAAAAGCTCAAACCGATCCCCTTTGTCAACGCCATTAATTTACGGGAAAACCTAAAATACCTTAAGTTTTTGGCAATACCCCTCTTAATTTTTGCCGCTATCTGGCTTTCTGGAAACCTTAGTTCCTTTTTTGGTTCTTATGACCGGGTGGTAAATTACGATCTGGCCTATGAGCCGCCCGCACCCTTCCGTTTTAATTTCCTGTCGGAGAACTTGGATGTGCTGGAGAGCGAGACCTATACGGCCAGGGTCACCACGGTAGGGGAGGTAAAACCTGAGGGCATATCCATGGTCGTTAATGGCAAAGAGTTGTTTTTGCAGGAAGAGAACGGAGCATATCAATATGTCTTTTCGCCCCCCTTACAAGGCGTGGAATTTTATTTTTCCGCTAATGGGATCAAATCCGGGACCTATACGTTAAACGTCTTGAAAACACCCTCTATCCAAGACTTTAAGTTAATCTTGGACTATCCGGACTACACCAACAAACCCACACAGACCATTAAAAGCACGGGGAACGCGACTTTTCCTGAGGGCACCCGGGTAAGCTGGTCCATAGCCGGACGGCATACGGACAGGATTGGGTTAACGATCCGGGACACCACCTTACAATTTGAAAAACAGGGGAACGAGTTCACCCTGTCAAAACGGATCTTTGCGGATTTTCCCTATCAATTGACCACTTCCAACGAAAATGTGAGGGATTATGAAACGCTGGATTATAATTTTAATGTGGTTAAGGACGCCTATCCGCTTATTAGGGCTTCCCAGGTTTTGGATTCCTTAAATCCCAACATTTCCTATTATGTCGGGGAAGCTTCCGATGATTATAAGATACGCTCCATTTCCTTGGTGTGTTATCCGGACCAAGACCCAAAAAGCACACAGGTTTTAGAACTTGGCAGACCGGGTACCAACGTAGATCAATTCTACTATACATTCCCATCAGGCCTCGATCTGGAGGCGGGCAGGGCCTACAGTTTTTATTTCCAAGCAACGGATAATGATGCCTTGCACAAGGGCAAAACGGCGCGTACCCGCACCTTTAATTTTGCAGTTTTGAATAGTAACCAACTGAAAAACAAGCAGTTAGATTTTCAACAATCGGTCATATCCAATATGGATAGGTCTTTGGAGAAGTTTAAGGAACAAAAGGAGACCTTAAAGCAGATTAATAAGGAACAACGTGAAAAGAACCTTTTGAACTTCAACGACCAAAATAAGATAAAGGATTTTCTTCAGAAACAGCAGCGGCAAGAAAATCTGATGCAAAAGTTCAGCAAACAGCTTAAAGAGAACTTAAAGAAGGACGATCGGCTAAGCGAGTTAATGAAAGAGCGATTGGAACGACAGGAATTGGAGGCACAAAAAAATGAGAAGCTCTTGGAGGAGTTGAACAAGATTGCGGATAAAATAGACAAGGAGGAGCTTACTAAGCGTTTGGAGGAACTGGGCAAGAAACAGCAGAATAGTGAGCGGGGCCTGGAGCAGTTATTGGAGCTCACCAAAAGGTACTATGTTACCGAAAAGACTGCACAATTGGCCCGGGATTTGGAACGCTTGGCGGAGAAGCAACAGGCCGCTGCGGAAAAGGAGCGTGACGGTAGTGAGAAAAAGGAGCAGTCGGATCTCAATAAGGCATTCGAAGAACTTGCAAAGGAGATGGAGGAATTGAAAAAGGACAACAAGAATTTAAAGAAGCCCTTAAATATTGATTTCGATAAGGCCAAACAGGAGGGTATCAAAAAAGACCAACAGGAAGCATTGGAGGAGTTGGGGAAACAAGAGAAAGGGGAGAGCCCCCAATCGGAAGGAGAAAAGAAAAATGATGCCAACAAAGCGGCCCAAAAGCAGAAATCGGCTGCCGAAAAGATGAAGGAGATGAGCGAACAGTTACAGCAGTCCGCTTCTGGCGGAGGGGGATCAAGTATTACCGAGGACGCCGAGATGCTAAGGCAAATTTTGGACAACTTGGTGACTTTTTCTTTTAAGCAAGAGGCCCTGTACGATAGTTTGGAAGGTGCGGATACCGACATTGCGCATTTTTCAAGTAGCGTGCGCCAGCAGCAGCAGTTGAGGGAGCTTTTTGAGCATGTGGATGACAGTTTGTTTGCGTTGTCGTTGCGCCGGGCGGAACTGGCTGAGTTTGTAAACGAACAAATTACGGAAGTCTATTATAACACGGATAAGGCTCTGGAAAGTATGGCAGAACGCCAAATGTATCAGGGAGTGGCTTACCAACAACGCATATTAACGGCTTCCAATAGCTTGGCCGACTTTTTGGCAAATGTTTTGGACAATATGCAGCAGAGCATGAAGCCGGGTGCGGGATCGGGCAATAGTTCCGAGGGATTTCAACTTCCGGATATTATTAAGGGCCAGGGAGAGCTACAGGAGAAAATGGGAGAAAGGGGAAAATCTGGCAGTTCCAAAGGATCCGGAGAATCTGGTGAAGGAGAGGGTGACAAGAAGGGGGAAGGTGATAAAAAAGGTCAGGGCCAGGGTGAAAATGGAGAAAGCGGTGATGGCCAGGAAGGAAAGCAGCAGGGCACCCAGTCCGGAGGAGATGGCAAAAGCGAACAAGAGCTGAAGGAGATTTATGAAATTTACAAGGAGCAGCAGCGCTTGCGGGAGCAATTGGAGCAGCAGCTTGAGGATATGATACGTACAAGGGATAAGCAATTGGCGCAGCGACTTATTCAACAGATGGAGGATTTTGAGCGCGACTTGCTCGAGAATGGTTTTACCGAACGGGCGTTGAACAAGGTAAATCGGATTCAATATGAGCTTCTGAAGTTGGAAAATGCGGCCCTAAAGCAGGGCAAAAAGCCGGAACGGGAGAGCAACACCAACAAGAATACCTTTCAAAACCCAGTGACCACGAAACCGGAGCTGCTTGAGAATTATCGCAATGAAATAGAGATTTTAAGCAGGCAAGCACTACCTTTGCAGCAAATTTTCCAGAACAAGGTGAAGAACTATTTTAGGAAAAATGATTGAGTATCATTACCAGACGGATTTTAAGCTGGAAGGGGAAAAACACTTTACCGATTGGATTACTAGGGTAATTAAGACGGAGACACGGGATCTTGGACCGCTGGCCTATATTTTTTGTTCGGATGAATCTATGTTGGAGATGAATAAGAAATACCTGGACCACGACACCTTTACCGATATTATCACCTTTGATTACACGGAGGGCGAGGAACTGTCTGGGGACATCTTTATTTCCACAGACCGCTTAAGGGAAAACGCAGCAACTTTTGGTGTTTCCTTTCGAGAGGAGGTGTTACGGGTCATGGTGCATGGGGTGCTTCATTTGATGGGGTATAAGGACAAGACCGATAAGGATAAGACCTTGATGCGGAACAAGGAAAACGAAATGATTGCATTGTTCCACGTGGAACATTAGAAAGATTATGTTTGAAAAGGCGTACGATATTATTGTAGTAGGCGGGGGGCATGCTGGTGCGGAAGCCGCGGCCGCGGCTGCCAATATGGGGTCCAAGACCCTGTTGATTACCATGAATTTGCAGACCATAGGGCAAATGTCATGCAACCCAGCTATGGGCGGAATTGCAAAAGGACAAATTGTACGTGAGATAGATGCACTAGGGGGCTATAGCGGCATTATTACAGACCATTCGGCTATCCAGTTTAAAATGTTGAACAAATCCAAGGGTCCTGCCATGTGGAGTCCAAGGACCCAGAACGACCGTATGCGCTTTGCAGAGGAATGGAGACTGGCATTGGAGGGCACTCCGAATGTGGATTTTTACCAGGAGATGGTGTCCGGTTTATTAGTGGAGGGCACACGGGTTGTGGGCGTAAGAACGTCCCTTGGAATTGATGTTAGGGCCAAGGCCGTGGTCCTGACAAACGGAACATTTTTAAATGGACTCATCCATATTGGGGAAAAGCAGTTCGGTGGCGGACGCGCAGGGGAAAAGGCGGCCACGGGAATAACGGAACAATTGGTGGATTTTGGGTTTGATAGCGGCCGAATGAAAACCGGTACACCGCCCAGGGTAGATGGGCGGTCACTTGACTATACCAAGATGATCCCCCAACCCGGTGATACCAATCCGGAGAAGTTTTCGTATTTGGAGACCTCTGTTTTAAAAGCGCAACGGGACTGCCATATGACCCATACCAGTGCGACGGTACATGAGCTGTTACGCGAAGGCTTTGACCGCTCACCCATGTTCAATGGACGGATTAAGAGCATTGGCCCGCGTTACTGCCCATCCATTGAGGATAAGATCAATCGTTTTGCGGATAAGGACAGCCACCAGATTTTTGTAGAGCCGGAAGGGTGGCATACGGTTGAGGTTTATGTCAATGGGTTTTCCACTTCCTTGCCGGAAGATGTACAGTACAAGGCGTTGAAGTCCGTTAAAGGCTTTGAGAAGGTTAAATTTTTCCGACCTGGCTATGCGATAGAATATGACTACTTTCCTCCAACGCAGCTAAGGCACACTTTGGAGACCAAGCTGGTGGAAAACCTGTATTTTGCAGGACAGATTAATGGCACCACAGGTTACGAGGAAGCAGCCTCGCAGGGGCTTATGTCCGGCATCAATGCACACCTTAAGATTAATGAAAAGGACCCCTTTGTGCTCCGCAGGGACGAGGCCTATATAGGGGTGCTTATTGACGACCTGATTACGAAAGGAACGGAAGAACCCTATAGAATGTTTACCTCCAGAGCGGAATACCGTACCTTATTGCGGCAGGATAATGCAGACCTACGGCTTACCCCGAAAAGTCATGAAATCGGTTTGGCCAGGGAAGAGCGTCTTAAGCGTATGGAGGAGAAACGTCGCAAATCCGACGTTTTTGTAAAATTTTTTAGGGACACCAGCGTACTGCCGGAAGACATCAATCCGATCTTGGAAAGTGTTTCTTCTTCCCCGGTAAAACAATCCGACAAAATGTTCAAGGTTTTTTCAAGGCCCAAGGTAACCATGGATCATATGATGCAATTGGAAAAGGTGTCCAGTTTTGTGTCGGAAAAGGATTTGGACAGAGAAGTGATGGAACAGGCGGAGATACAGGTCAAGTATGCGGGCTATATTGAAAAGGAAAAAAACAATGCGGACAAACTGCAGCGGTTGGAAAACATCAAGATCCCCGCTGATTTTGATTACTCCAAGCTTAAATCCCTCTCCTTTGAAGCACGGGAAAAGCTTAGCGCCATACGTCCGGTAACGATATCCCAGGCTTCCAGAATTAGCGGGGTATCCCCTAGCGACATCAGCGTTTTATTGGTTTTTATGGGCAGATAGCAGAATGTTCCACGTGGAACATTGAGGGTACATTCCCAAAAAGAAGGGCTTTGGTTTGGTTTTTGATAGGTGTTGAGCCTAGGGAAACACCAAGCCAAAATGAAAAAAACACTACTCCTTTTATTGTCCTTTGTCCTTTTTGGTTCCTGCATTCCACTAAGGATAGCACCAAAGATCAAGGATCACAAAATCACCCAGGGAAAACGGTTCAAAAGAAGTTTGCCCAAACGTCAAATGTTCATCTTTGAAGACCCTAAGGAGGCCAATGCCTTTTACGATTACGTCAACACAAAATTCGCTCTTGAACATCAGCAAGTGTATGACGATGTCCCTTTTCGCATAAAGGGCAAACAGTTTTTCTTTTCCTTTTATGAGGTGGAAATACCCACCAAGACCATTAATCTTATCCCGATTATGATTGACGGCCTGTTGGATCAGGCCGAGATGGATCCCCTGCTGGAAGAGGTGCACAGCACTAGGGAGGGGAATTGGTACTTGGCTATTGAGGTGTACAGCGATGATGAGAACGACTGTTTACATGAAAATTCCCTTTCAAGAAGTTTGGTTTTGAACTATCTTCGAACTTTAAAGGAAGAGTATTTGTCCACCCACAACTATCATGAAACTGTTTTTAAAGACTAAGGATCATTCCATTTCCGGCGAAGGGTTTGAATTGGTGCACGATACCGAGTTGGATATGCTCATTACGAAGCCACAGCCCAGCGACCTGAAAAAGTATTACGAAAGCGAGGCCTATATATCGCATACCGACGCCAATAAAAGTTTTGTGGATCGTATTTATCAGCAGATAAAGAAGCGAAGCCTTCGCAAGAAGGTAAAACTGTTGGACACCTATGTGCAATCAAAAAAAAGCCTCTTGGACATTGGTGCGGGCACGGGCGATTTTTTGCTGGCAGCAAAGCGAGGGAACTACGAGGTGTTTGGAGTGGAGCCTAACCAAAAAGCGGCACAATTGGCAGCGGCGAAGGGGTTGACCTTGGCGCCAGAGCTACGCCTTTTGCCCAAGCAGGAGTATGAACTGATTACGCTTTGGCATGTCTTGGAGCATCTTCCCAATTTGGAAGAGCAAATTGTCCAAATGAAAAAGGTCCTTGCGCAGAACGGCACCCTGATCGTTGCGGTGCCGAACTTCAAATCCTACGATGCTCGATATTACAAAAACTTTTGGGCTGCTTATGACGTACCAAGACATCTGTGGCATTTTTCCAAAACGGCCATCCAAAAAATATTTGAGAAGCATGGGATGCAGCTGGTGCATACCTTACCTATGCACTATGATGCTTTTTACGTTTCCCTGCTTTCCGAAAAATATAAAACGGGGAAACAAAATTTGCTGAAGGCATTTTGGGTAGGCTTGCGGTCCAACCTAAGCGCTTGGCGCAGCGGTGAATACTCCTCCCACATATATGTGTTGAAAAAAGGTTAAAAACTGTTTTAAGGACGTCTCACGCATTTTTGATATGTCGGCCATAGGAAGGGGCCGGCGCAAAAAGATTTCCCAAAAGAGGCGCAAAAAAGGAAGCTATTTAAATAAGAAAAAACAATGACAATTGGTTTTGGGAATAAATTTTATCTATATCGAATGATCTTTAGCAAACACTCGTGGCCTATGATTTTTTTCGCTCAATTTTCGAACGCGCTTAGGGAAGAAAGAAACAGTTCGCTTAAATTCACCAACGCATATGAAAAACACTCCAATTTTACTTAAGAGGACTAAAGGACTTCTTAGGAAGGCAGAACGTTTTTTGGCACGGCTTGGAGCACGGCAAAATGTTAAACCATGAACATCTTACTGATCCCGGATAAATTTAAAGGCTCCCTTTCCTCGGAAGAGGTCATCGCATCTTTGTCAAAGGGCATACGTCATGTAAGACCCAAGGCCGAGATTCATTCCGTACTGGCTTCCGATGGGGGAGACGGTTTTTTGGATGCTGTCGCTATCCATAAGGATACCCAACAAGTGATTACAGACACCCAAGACCCCTTGGGCCGTCCCATCAAGGCCGCATATCTATGGGAGCCCAAAACGGCATCGGCCTATATAGAACTGGCAACAGCTTCGGGCATGGTCCTCTTGGACGAAGCGGAACGGAATCCACTTAAAACAACCACTTACGGCACAGGACTGCAGATCAAACACGCTATTGCCAAAGGGGCCAGAAATATTTATTTGGGGCTTGGGGGAAGTGCAACCAATGACGGTGGTACCGGTATGGCCAGGGCTTTGGGTTTTCGATTTCTGGATTTACATGGAACGGAATTGCTGCCCATTGGCGGAAACCTGGAACAAATGGCACGTATTGAGGGGCCAAAAACACCTGGTTTCACCAAGGTTTCCTTTTTCGCCATTAACGATGTAAACAACCCGCTGTTCGGTGTGCAGGGAGCTGCCCATGTCTATGCCCAACAGAAAGGTGCAGGACCGGCAGACATTAAAACCCTAGATCGAGGCCTTATAAAGCTGAGCCAAACAGTGAAACAACATTTAGGGAGTGATCTGGCCGGCATTCCCGGCGCTGGAGCTGCTGGGGGATCGGCGTTCGGATTGAAAGCTTTTTTTAAGGCCGAGTTTATCAGTGGTGTAGATTTTGTTCTTGATCTGGCCCGGGTAGACCGCTTGGTGAACAGCATAAGGATAGACTATATCATTACCGGCGAGGGAAAACTGGATGACCAAACCTTGAACGGAAAATTGATCAAGGGTGTAATTGATATGGGCACTCGCTTGAACATACCCGTAATAGGGGTGTGCGGCAAGCTAGATCTGAAACATCGGAACCTGCAGGAGCTTGGGCTGGATCATATTATTGAGAGCGGTGACCCTGCAAAATCCCTACAGTATAATATGGAACATGCGGCTGTACTTTTGGAAAAGGCGACCGCGGATTTTTTCAGGGATTTGGGGAACTAGGGCCCAAAAAATGGTTTTTGCCGACATAAATTGACGAAAATTCCATAAAGCTTTCCTATTTTTGCGCAACTTAAAAAGAGAGCACGTGCCATAACTGAACGTTGGGACTTACCCGTATAGTAAATGGCTCGTTGCATTTGACCGATAAAAAATATAAACGGATGAAAAAAATAGTATTGGGCTTAGCCCTGTTAGGGCTCATGTCCTGTAAACAAGACAAGATAGCTTTTGTGGATAGCATAAAACTTATGGAAGGCTACCAGGAAAAAGTGGATATCGACAACAAGTTTAAGGGTAAGGCCGAATCCTTTGCAAAAAAGCGGGATAGTATATCACAAGCCTTTCAAATAGAGGCCCAGGCTTTTCAGACCAAGGCCCAGGGCATGCCCCAAAAGAAAGCACAGGAAGAGTACGCCGTGCTACAGCAGAAGGGACAGTTCATAAGTCAGCAACTACAACAGGAGGAGCAACAATTACAGCTTTTAAATCAGACCGAGTTGGATAGTTTGGTAAGCAAGGTAAAAAAGCACATTAGGGAATACGGCAAGACCAATGGATATACCTATATCTTTGGCGGAGGAGATAGCGGAAGCGTGCTTTATGGTGAAGGATCCAAGGACCTCACGGAAATGATTCTGAAGGAATTAAACGACGGGTATAAGAAATAGACTTGGAACTTTGGAAACCACAGGGCCCGAACGGATATCGTTGGGGCTTTTTTTTGGTGTAGGGCCTACCTTATTGCTGCAATAGGAATACCAGAAAAACGGCGGGAACAAAATAGACCGCAATAGTTTTGGCCCCTTCATAATCCTTGGCCAAGCGTTGCCCGAACAACAGCATCAAAAGGGACACACAGGACATAATGGCCCCATATAGTGCCATGGTGCCTTTCCCTTGGATGACCAGTTGATATATCCCAATGGCGCACAGGGTGCCCGCAATTACCTCGGACAATAGTACAACACCCAATAGCAGCGGCACGATATTCTTAAAAGGGGTGTCTGCAAAATGTCCTTTGAGCCATGCTAGGTTTCCTGCCCAATCGAACACTTTGTCTATACCGCTTTGTAGAAAGGTAATGATGAGAAAAAGCAATAATAGGATTTCCGTGGCATTGTCAAACAGGTATTCCATAGCAAAGGTTTTAGGCCGCTTTTTTATGTAGCAGACGTGTTAGTTTAATGGACAGATCGGTCAATATGATTTTTGAGTTGCCGTTGCGCTCAATGTGAAAAATGGCAGTTTCCAACTCATGAACAATGGCCTCAATATTGTTCTCGTGCACAAAAGGGGCAAATTTTTCCATTTGAAACGTATCCACATGGATTCGCATATAAGCCAACTCCTCCACCTTATAGTTGATCAATAGGGCCTGCCGCATCATCGCAAGGCAATAGCGCAAAAAGTTCTTTTGGGTTTCTCGACCTGTTTTGGCCACCTCCTCGCTCCAAAGGATAAGCTCGTGAACAGCGGCCCGGTTACCTTTGGCCTTAAAAGCGCTGCGCACCCATTGCACAAACCAGCGTTCAAACACCAGATCTTCAGAGTCATTATGGGAGAGGTCCAGGGCCTTGTTAAAATTCCCGTTTGCCTCATGGGCTATTTTTAAAGCCTCTTCCCTTTTAATGCCTTCTTGAACCAGGGCGTTCGCGATAGCTTCCTCTGGCAGGGCCGGAAAATGTAATAGTTGGCAACGGGAACGAATGGTCTGTATGATTTGCTCCTCATCTTCGGCCACCAAAATAAAGATGGTCTTTTCCGGAGGTTCCTCGATCAGTTTCAAAAGCTTGTTGGAGGCGGCAACATTCATTTTGTCGGCCATCCAAATAATCATGATTTTATAGCCACCCTCATAAGCTTTTAACGATAGCTTTTTAACGATATCCTGGGCCTCGTCGACCCCTATTTGAGCTTGTTTCTTTTCAACGCCAATAAGCCGGTACCAGTCAAAGAGGTTTCCATAAGGCTGTTCCTTAAAAAATTGGCGCCAATCCTGCATATAGTGGTTGCTTACCGCATGGCTCTTGACCTTGGCACTATTGGCTACCGGGAACGCAAAATGCAGGTCTGGATGGGTGAGGGAAGCACACTTCAGATTACAGGCTTCATCCCCCGGGACGTTTTTGTCTTGGTGGTGGCCACATAGTATGTACTGTGCATAGGCCACGGCCATGGGCAAGGTACCACACCCTTCAGGGCCCACAAATAATTGGGCGTGCGGGAGACGTCCTGCATCCGCACTGAAGGCCAAGTGGTTTTTGATATGTGTTTGTGCTAAAATATCCTCAAAAAGCATTGACCAAAGATACATTATTTTGATATTTCGCCCATTGCTCCTATCTATTGGGAAAGAGGGTTAAAACGAACGTAACAAATAATAGGGCGCCCTTCTTTTTATGCCAAGCATAAATCTTTACATTTGCCTTTCGTATAAACGCCGCTAGCACATGAAAACCCTTAAAGATTTCAATTTTGAAGACAAACGAGTATTGATTCGCGTGGATTTCAACGTTCCCTTGGACGCAGATTTCAATGTAACCGACACCAATCGCATAGAAGCGGCAAAACCTACCATTATAAAAGTATTGGAAGATGGCGGCAGTGCTGTGCTGATGAGTCATTTGGGGCGCCCAAAAGGGATTCGAAATCCGGATATGTCCCTGGGCCATATCTGCCAGACGGTTTCGGAAATCATAGGGGTCTCGGTAAAATTTGTGGATGATTGTGTAGGGGAGAAAGCCGAAAAGGCAGTTTCCGAACTGCAAAGCGGCGAGGTGTTGTTATTGGAAAATCTTCGGTTCCACGCCGAGGAAACCACTGGGGATGTAGACTTCGCCGAACAGCTTTCGCGCCTGGGCGACATTTATGTGAACGATGCCTTTGGCACCGCTCATAGGGCCCATGCCTCTACCACCATTGTTGCCAGGTTTTTCCCGGGACAGAAGTGCTTTGGATATCTCTTGGCCAAGGAGATTGAGGCCATTGAAAAGGTGATGCGCACAGGTGAAAAACCGGTGACCGCCATTTTAGGGGGCGCCAAAGTGTCTTCCAAAATTACCATTATCGAAAACATTTTGGATAAGGTAGACCATTTGATTATTGGTGGCGGAATGACCTATACCTTCGTTAAGGCACAAGGAGGACTTGTGGGCGACTCCATTTGTGAGGACGACAAGATGACCCTGGCCCTGGAGATTTTAGAGCAGGCCAAAGCAAAGGGTGTAGCAATTCATTTGCCCGTTGATGTCCTGGCGGCCGATGATTTTAGCAATGACGCCCAAACCCGGATTGTGGCGGTGAACGCAATTCCCGACGGATGGCAAGGCCTGGATGCCGGACCCGTAACCTTGGAGAACTTTAAAGCAGTCATCTTGGCATCCAAGACCATCCTATGGAACGGTCCTGTTGGGGTTTTTGAAATGGAGTCCTTTGCAAAGGGAACCGTGGCCGTTGGCAATTTCATTGACGAGGCTACACAAAATGGCGCTTTTTCCCTGGTGGGAGGAGGCGATTCGGTAGCAGCTGTAAAACAATTTGGATTTCAGGACAAGGTAAGTTATGTGTCTACAGGAGGTGGCGCCATGTTGGAGAGTCTTGAGGGAAGATCCTTACCCGGAATTGCTGCAATATTGGAGCCCTAAAGGCGTTATCGATAAACGGGCCCCAGGGCTTTTAAGGGCGGTTTAACGACTTAAATTTTATTCTTTCCAAAAAAAATACGATTTTCGTTAGCTCCCTTTCTTTGAAAAGGACTGTTATTATGGGATTAAGGACGTTTATTATTGGAATTGGCACCTTGTTGGCTTTTACCGGGCACAGCTTGGCACAACAGGCAGATTCCATTCCAAAAAAGGAAAACGACACCACCAATCGGGTACCATTGGATACACTTGCCATGGACATGGAAGGTGTCAAGCAAATGGAGCTGATGTCGGCCCCCTCCGGACCTGAGGGCAACCCGTTGCTGTTGACCAAGGAAGAAAACAACTACACCCTCAAGGACCATCCGGAAGCAGCTAAATTCGATAGCCTTTGGCTCAAGGAGCTTTCGGAAAACGCATCGCTTTTCGATGCCATGTATGAAGAGGTGTCGCAATTGGACGTGGAAACCGTACCGGAGTATACCCTTGATACGGAAACGCTAAAAAAAAGATTGGAGGCCCTAAACCAAAAAACCCCGTTCAACATTGCGTACAATCCTTCCTTGGAAAATGTTATAAAATCCTTCCTGACCCGTAGAAGGGACCTGATGGAACGCATGCTTACCGCAAGCCAGTTCTATTTCCCGATGTTCGAACAAGAATTGGATAGTTACAATATCCCTTTGGAAATTAAATACCTGGCCATAGTAGAATCTGCCCTGAACCCCAGGGCAAGATCACGGGTCGGGGCAACTGGACTTTGGCAATTCATGTACAGCACAGGCAAAATGTACAAATTGGATGTAAGCAGTTATGTAGATGAAAGAAGAGATCCCATTGCCTCCACCAAGGCCGCTTGTGCTTATTTGTCAAGACTGTATGATATTTTTGGGGATTGGGACTTGGCGCTTGCCGCATACAATTCTGGCCCGGGGAACGTGAACAAAGCGATCAGAAGATCAGGAGGCTATAAGAACTATTGGAACATTCGGAGAAACCTTCCACGTGAAACAGCGGGCTACGTCCCTGCATTTTTGGCTACGATGTACCTGTTTGAGTATGCCGAGGAACACGGCCTTAAAGCCAGGAAGGCCGAACGACCATATTTTGAGACCGACACGGTCCATGTAAAAAGCTTGATAACCTTTGATCAAATTTCCGAGTTGGTCGGGGTGGGCGTCAAGGAACTAGAGGTGCTTAATCCTTCCTATAAATTGAATATTATCCCTTACGTGAAGGGCAAGAATTATGCTTTGCGGCTTCCCAAGGAGGCCATGGGCAAATTCGTGAACAACGAAACCGCCATCTATGCACACGTGACCGAGGAATTAAAGAAAAAGGAAAAACCCCTGCCACAACTGGTGAAGGCAGACAACCGCATTCGGTATAAGGTGCGAAGCGGCGATTATCTCGGAAAGATTGCGGAAAGGTACGGCGTAGGGGTAAGCCAGATAAAACGTTGGAACGGCCTGCGCAGCAATAACCTGCGAGTAGGACAACGGCTGACTATTTTTTCCAGAAGGCCTGTAGCCACTAGTGCCGCCAAGGGAAGTGGCACCAAAACCACCTCCAGCACAGCATCGATTCCCGCGGGCACCAAGGTCCATACGGTCAAAGAGGGGGACTCCCTTTGGACCATCTCCAGAAAATATCCGGGAGTTTCCATTGAAAATTTACGAGAATGGAACGGTATTAGCGGTAACAATCTAAAACCGGGCACAAAACTGAAATTGTGCGATTGTTCTTCGTAAAAAATAATCTTATGAAAAAAATAGGAACACTATTGATTGCCGCCATCCTTGTAACCATCTCTTGCAACGACGGAGCAAAACGAAAGGATTATCGGCCCACCTCCATTGGGGCCATTAATTCCTTGGCCGTTGTAATGGACAAACAACTTTGGGAGGGGCCCGTTGGCGACAAGGTTCGGGAAACCTTTGCCGCACCTATACTTGGACTTTCCTGGGAAGAACCCCTCTTCACCATTAATCATATGCCCGCCAAGGTATTTACGGGGACAGTGAGGAACACCCGCTCGGTCTTGGTCATAGACCAGGACAGCCTTAATCTAGCCCATATAAAGAGCGATGTGTATGCCAGGCCGCAAAGAATATCGGTAATCAAGGGTAGAACGGAGGAAGAGATCATAGAAAATCTGGAAAGGAAGTCGGGAGAAATCATAGCGTCCTTTAAGAATCTGGAGATACGGGAAACACAGAAGCGCTTTCTAAGGTCCTTGAACAAAGAAAAAGCGTTGGAGGAAAAGTTCAATATTTCCCTGACCATGCCCTCGGTCTATAAAGTGGGCAAAGAGGAAGACAATTTTGTGTGGATCGACCGTCAGATTCTAAAGGGAACCATGAACATTATAGCATACACCATGCCGTGGGACAGCTTTACCAATGATTCCACTTTTGTACGTGATATAGTACGTATGCGCGACTCTATAGGACAGAAATATATTCCTGGCCCGGACGTGCCCGGAAAGACCACATTTATGGTGACAGAAAAGGCTTTTGCACCCTATGTGTTCCCTGCCGAGGTAGCCGGAAGAAAGGCCGTGGAAGTCAAGGGCATATGGGAAATCAACAATTATCCTATGGCCGGACCCTTTATCACCTATATTATCAATGATCAAGAAAACCGCAGAAAAGTGGTCATAGAAGGCTTCACCTTTGCCCCTGCTACGGAAAAAAGAGAATTCATGTTTGAATTGGAGGCCATTTTAAAAACCATAAACTTCGGAAAAGGCCAAGTAAGCAATAAAGAAATTGCCCAGGAATAAAAAAGCGCCCTTTTGGGCGCCTTTTTTTGTGCGGGAGCGTTCATCTCTAATCGAACGCAAAGCCCGTGGATAACCTGAAGATGAAGGCGTAAAGTACCACAAAGAACAAAGCAAAACAGAACCAAGAAAAGGCCTTAAAGTACTTTGTAAGTATGATATTCCCTAAATTTCTAAAAGCATCCACATAAATTTCCTTTACAAGTAAAAATTTCCTCATACACCTAATTTTTGAGTTTAGTACTGGTGCAAAGGTCCATGTTTAGCCCTACCGGAATAAATTAATTGGATAAAAGGCCACGAATTCTGGATATCCCAAATCGCGCTCTTTTTTTGTCCGACCAAAGGTCAATTTTCTTGGGTTAAGCACAGTAGATATCTACTGGGGCCATGGGGGCAGTACATATTTTTGTCAGCTTAGGAGATACTGTGGGGTGCCATGGAAAAGGTTTTAAAATAGAAAAGCATCCTCAATAAGGATGCTTTTCCATAACCTATAAGGTGTTCCTGGGTCAATCAAAGGCGAAACCTGTGGAAACCCTGAACAAAAAAGCGTATAAGACGATTAAAAAGCTTGCAAAACAAAACCATGCAAATGCTTTAAAATAAGATTTCACAAAGACATGCCCCAAGTTTTTAAAAGCATCCAAATAAATCTGCTTGATGAGTAGTAGGTTTTTCATGGTATTGGGTTTTAGGTTAGAATCGTTTTCCTTACCATATAACTCAAAATTAGAGGTTTAGGTATTTTTCCGGGCCCGTTTGTTGTGAATGGAAGTGATATCGTGGTGAAACGTAAAACTTTAAACTTGATGGGCCTTTTAAGCGTAGTACAGAGGGCCTAAAAACCAAAACCGCCCCCATATGGATGAGAGCGGTTTTGGATGCGTGTAGCGCCCACCCCAATGGCTGCTACATACGTACAATAATAAATTCGGATCGTCTGTTAAATTCATGTTTTTGACCACTGCAGCGCACCGTGCCGTCGCACTCGTTGAGCAATCTTTCCTCACCGTACCCAATGGCGCTTTCGATGCGATCAGGGGACACCCCTTTGGAGATCAGATAATCCCTGGAGGATTTGGCCCGTTTGTCCGACAGGTACTTATTGTATACCCTACTGCCCCTGGAATCGGTGTGCGACTCTATCTTAATGACCATATCAGGATATTCGGCCATGACCTCGACCAACTTGTTGAGCTCTTCCGAAGCGTCCCTTCGTATCGAGAATTTATCAAAATCGAAATAAATCAGATCTGTCTTAAGTTTCTTGATGCCTTCCTCGATTACGATAAGTTCCTTTAACTTTTTCATGGAAACCGATACGTTTACCAGTTCGTTTTCTTTGGTGGTAATAGTCTGTTCATCATCAAAATAGGATCCCTTTAAGGTCTTGATGGTATACTTGGTGGTACTGTCCAGATCCTCAAAGACAAAGCTACCATCTGTGTCCGTAACCACTTCCTTGAGCTTCATATTGTGCTCATCCAAAAGCATCACAAGGGCTTCTGGCATAACCTCCCCGGTAATTATCTCGGTGACCACGCCGGCAATGGCATTTTCATTTACCTCTTCAGGGATGAGACGGGCAACGGAGTAGATATCATCATCTCCTTTCCCACCCTTTCGGTTGGAAGCGAAAAAACCTTTTTGGGTCTCCTCGTTAATGATGTATGAAAAATCGTCCCTACGACTATTTATAGGCTTGCCCATATTCTTCACCTCTTGGAACCCATCCTCATCGTAGGCGGCCTCATAGATATCCAGTCCGCCAAGTCCCACATGCCCATTGGAAGAGAAGTAAAGCTTTTTTTCATTGATAAAAGGGAACATTTCCTTTTGTTCCGTATTGATTTCCGGCCCCAGGTTTCTCGGTTCGGAAAAACGGCCCTCGGAAAGCACATCGACCACAAAAATGTCAGTAGCGCCCAAACTTCCAGGCATATCGGAAACAAAGTACAAGAGTTTTCCATCTGGGCTCAACGCGGGATGCCCTGTGGAATAGCTGTCACTATTAAAGGGAACTTCCCGGGCCTCGGTCCACTCCCCATCTACTTTGGTCGAGGTATAGATTTTTAGGTTGTTGATCCCGTTCTTGTCGCGCTTTAATTTTTTGCCGTAGTTGTTCCGTGTAAAGTACATGGTCTTGTTGTCTGGCGAAAAGGTTACCGCGGCCTCGTGGTACTTGGTGTTTATTTTTTTGGAGAATTTTATGGCATTTTTTACCTCTTGCGATTCTTCGTTGATTTTGGCCACATAGAGATCCAGATAGGGCTGGTTGTTCCATTTATACCGCCGGGTCGTAAAAAAGGAGGAATCCTTGGCCGAAGCGTAGACCATTTTATTCCCTTCGTGGAACATGGGCGAAAATTCAGAATATTTGGTATTGATGGCCAGATTCTTTATCTCAAAAAGCCCTTCCTGGCCCCTGATCTGGTCCAATACCGCTTCCTTCCTAGCTCTTTTGGACGGATCATAAGCTACCTTTCCTTCTTTCAGCTTCTTGTTGTACAGACGCATCAAACGTTTTGCTCGGGCATATTTGCCCGTCCCTTTTAGGGAATGGGCAAATTTAAAGATGTTGTCGGCCGACATTTCCTCTTGGTACTGCTCATACAACACATTATACCAATAGTAGGCCTTTTCCATATTGGTGTTGAAGTAATGGGCATCTCCCGCCCTTTGTACAATGTCATAGGAAAATTGCTGTCGTTTGCCCTTACCAAGGGCTTCCTCATAGAGTTCGGCTGCTTCGGCATACCACATTTTGTTGAAATAGAGATCCGCTTTCTCCAACAGCTTGTTTTGACCGGAACTTCCTATTGGAGCCTTGTTTTGGTCTATTTGGGATGCTTGGATCATATCATAGGTCACCTCCTCTACGGGCATGGTCTGTTCAGGGACAGGCTCCAATGTTTCTTTTTCGAGGGATTCCAAGACCTCATTTTCTATGTGAAGGATCCACACTTCCTGGATATAACGCCCATAAAGTTGTGATTTTGCAGCTGCCATCGCCTCCTGTTCCGAGGTATAGCGTTCCAGATAGATATAGTTTAACCCGTTGTTGGGGTTGGCGATATAACCCGCGTTGAACCCTTGGTTCAGCAATTTTTTTACGACCCTTTTTGTATTCTTCTTATTGCCAAAAACACCAGAAATAATATAATGCCCGTCCTTGGCTCCTTCCAGGTTGTGGAGGGTCCTGCTTTTTATGGACGTGCTTGCGCTAGCCGCATCCCTAGCCTCTGTTTTGACCGTTGGTGAAGAGGTATTGGCTACCACACCTGAAGTGTTGGGGTTGGCCAACAAGCCTTTTTGGGGGACATCCTGGGCGGAAATTCCGAGCGATAGCAGAAAAGCGAGTATCGCAATACTTTTTTTTATGCCGGAAATCGATACCAGGAACGCAAAAAAGTCAGTTATTATTTCGGGTAAGTGTTTATGCATTAGCTATTTGTTCTAGACTAAACGTCAAATTTAACAGTTCTAATGCACCCCTGTTAAATTTTGTTGTGAAACGGCTGTTTTTTGTCGCGTAGACCTGATCTGAGGCCCTAAAAGCACCCTTAAGGCCTGTGCACCTTAACGATAAAGTACTGTCAACAAAGGCACGGCCGGGGATTGTTCTAGGCAGCCAAAACACTTTTGTACCAATTGGAATTTTTTAGGCACAAGCACAAAAAAACATCCTTGAAAAAGGATGTTTTTGCAACGATTATATACTTGTTCGCTAATCTTCTTTTTTCTCCTCCAATTTTTCGTCTTCCTTGGAAGCGTCCTTAAATTCCTTGATGCCGCTTCCTAAACCCCGCATTAATTCCGGAATTTTTTTCCCTCCAAACAAAAGGAGCACAACCATTACAACAATGGCTATTTGCCAAGGTCCTATCGCTAAAAATGTAAGTAAAGATATCATGGTATTTTATTTATAAGACAAATGTACTAAAAAAGTTACTAGAAAGCTGTTAATAATAACGCCTCCGTACTATTTTAATTGTGCTGGACCATATGTGGATATTTTTCGTATACATAGGGGATGGCACCAAGTTTGAAATTTATGGAAATTTAAAAGGGATTGCCCTCAAAATTCAATACTAACCTTATATTTGCGTACGATGGCCAAAAAAGAAAGAAAAAGGAAGGAAATCAAAAGAAAGTTACTGCACAAGTATCGCTTGGTTATTCTCAATGAAAGTACTTTTGAAGAAAAGCTTTCCTTTAAATTAAGCCGGCTCAATGTATTTGTTACCGGATCTCTGGTCATCATTGGTCTTATTGGCCTTACTACCCTTTTGATCGCTTTTACCCCCTTGCGGGAATATATTCCCGGATATTCCTCCACCCGCCTTAAACGCCAGGCCACCGAACTGACCTATAAAACGGATTCCCTGGTGACGGTTTTAAATTATACCAATAGGTATTTGGATAACATACGGCTGGTTCTAAAGGGAGATATCGAAAACAGTGAGATTAATAGGGATTCGCTCTTCGAACAGTTTAAATTGGACCCATCCACCGTTGATTTAACCCCTATCAGGGAGGACTCCCTATTAAGGGCCCAGGTGGCTTTGGAAGACAAGTACAATCTTTTTGAGCGCGCACCGGGAAGTAAAAGCCTAATCCTGTTTACCCCGGTAAGCGGCACGGTGTCGCAAGAGTACGATGCGGAGAAAAAACATTTTGCAGTAGACGTGGTTGCCGCTAAGGACGCACCGGTCAAGGCTGTGGCCGATGGCATGGTCATTTTTGCCGAGTGGACCTCCGAAACCGGTTATGTCATCATCCTGGAACACAAGGAAGGCCTTATCTCGGTTTATAAACACAACGGTTCGTTAAACAAGGCCCAGGGAGATATTGTCCGCATTGGAGAGGTCATTGCGTCCGTGGGCAATACCGGGGAATTGACCACAGGTCCCCATCTCCATTTTGAACTTTGGAACAACGGAAGTCCGGTAAACCCTAAGGACTATATCGATTTTAAATAATCATTGCATGTCGATAAAATCGTTTGCCGCTAAAATTTTCGCCAAAAAAATTGCCGGAAAAACGGCCAAATGGGTCAATGATCCCTTGAGGACGCAAGAGCAGGTCTTCCATGACCTTGTCCGTACCGCCAGGGATACCCATTTTGGAAGGGACCACGGCTTTGATCAAATTCAATCGCATAGCGATTTTGTATCCCGTGTACCCATAAGGGATTATGAGGCCTTAAAGTCCTATGTGGAAAGGGTCGTTGCAGGGGAGCAACATGTACTATGGCCCGGAAAGCCCATTTATTTCGCGAAGACTTCGGGCACCACCTCCGGAGCCAAGTACATTCCGATAACCAAGGCCTCCATAAAGCACCAGGTAGAGGCCTCCAGAAATGCCATTTTGAGTTACATCCATGAAACGAGGAATGCCAATTTTGTAAACGGCAAAATGATTTTTTTACAAGGCAGCCCGGAAATGCAGGAAAAGAACGGCATTAAATTGGGGCGCTTGTCCGGAATATCGGCCCACTACGTACCCAAGTACCTTCAAAAAAACCGATTGCCCAGCTGGGAGACCAATTGCATAGCAGATTGGGAAACCAAGGTAAATGAGATAGTTCGGGAGACGGAGGACCAAAATATGACCGTGATTGCCGGAATCCCCTCCTGGGTGCAGATGTACTTTGAAAAACTAAACGCTAAGCACCACCAGAAGGTGGGTGAACTTTTCCCAAATTTTCAGCTCTTTATTTATGGGGGGGTCAACTACGAACCCTATCGGGCCAAGTTTGAAAGACTGATCGGAAGACGGGTAGATAGTATCGAGTTGTTTCCGGCCAGCGAAGGATTCTTTGCCTACCAGGATTCACAAAAGGAAAAAGGGATGCTGCTACTGCTCAATTCGGGCATCTTTTATGAGTTTGTTAAGGCCGAAGAGTTTTTTAACGATGGCGCCAAGCGTCTTACCCTTGGAGAAGTGGCCCTAGGGGTAAACTATGTAATGATTATCACGACCAATGCCGGCCTTTGGGCCTATAACCTAGGAGATACCGTTCAGTTTATTTCTACCAAACCCTATAGGATAGTGGTCTCGGGGCGAATAAAGCACTTTATCTCGGCCTTTGGTGAACACGTTATTGCCAAGGAAGTGGAAGAGGCCATGAAGGCGGCCATTGACCAAACCGGGGCCAGCGTAAACGAATTTACGGTAGCGCCGAAAATAACACCGGAAAAGGAGGAACTCCCTTACCACGAATGGTTGATCGAGTTCGAGAAGACTCCAGAAGACCCAGCCCACTTTGCCCATATATTGGATATCACCTTGCAGGAGCAGAACAGCTATTATTTGGACTTGATAACGGGGAAAATACTGCAGCCGCTCAAAATAACGTCCATTAGACCAGGGGGGTTCCGGGATTATATGAAATCCATTGGAAAACTGGGAGGACAAAACAAGGTGCAGCGTTTGGCGAACGACCGGAAGGTGGCAGACCTTCTAAGCAAGTATAGAAAGTAGGCGCCAGTCCTTAAAATCATAAATTTAAATTGTAATTTTGCCAGAACTTTTTTTATGAGCAAAACAGCGAACACAACGAACAATACCCGAGCACAGGAATCTACCAATGCCATTGAACGTTTGTACATTACCATGCGCCATTTGTTCAATAGGGGATTTTATAAGCCGTCCGGAGTATCCGGGGAAGCGCTTAGGAATGCGCTCCTACTGTTGCGTCCGGAGATTTACGGATCCATTGCGGAAGAAAAGGCCGAGCTAAATGGCCTGGTCTACGTTTTGGAACGCCTTCCAGAAGGCATAGAGCAGTGTCGTTTCATTAACCTAACCTCGGATGAGGGCTATGCCAAGTCGCACTTTAAGCCCATTATCCCGCCAAAAAGAAGGAGAAACTGCTATCGGATAGATGAAGAGCAGATGAACATAGAGATTACACGGGGGCGATCGGATATTTATGATATCCTTACCCACCTTACCTTTTTGTTTATTGAGTCCAGCAAAATCAGCAAACGTGTTTTGATCGAGGATACGGACAAGACCATACGCGATTGGAACAAACTGGAAGTGGCGGTGAAAAAGGAAAAGCTCTCCCAAGACGAAAGGGAGGTAGCCTTGTTGCATACTGCAAATATTCTTGGGCGCTCCTTTGTGGAAGTGCTGGAGGTGTACCAGCGTTTGGCAAGCAAGAAAAACCCCGAGCGTTTTTTGAAAATAATCTACTGGCTGGGAAAACTGGCAATAGAGGAGGAAACTACAGGAGAGCGCAGAGCGATTACCTTCGGCACCATCCTGCGCGAACGTCTTGGCCATCATATTCACGGGGAGCGATGGGCAAATACGATAAAGGAGCTATTGAAGGCACATGGACTTCTGGGTAGGCCCATCCATATCATAAGCGCCAATATGCACAGTGTGATGAATTCCCTGTTCGCCCGAAAGGCGTTGGCAAAGGAATTCCCTGATAATGGCTCCCTGGAGATTTACGAGGCGCTGAGTTCATCGGACAATATGGCCCTGCGCCAAAAAGTGACCACCCTGGCGAAGAAAAATGGCATGATTGCCATGGACGATCTATCGGGGACCAACATAGATGTCCAGATTTTTGATACGGCAAAATTGAGCAAGGGCGCCTGTTGTTATGATTTTCCGAAGGGAGCCGTAGACGACACAAAGCCGGTTATATTTGTGATGGACTACGCTTTTGGCGAGCAGGCCTATGAGACCATTGACGAGTTTCTAAAACCTTTTGAAAATCAAGAGGGTGAAAAAGTGTTCCTGGATGTAGCCTCCATTTCCATCATGGGGAAAGCCGGTATTTTGGAAGGTGGAAAGGGCGATTTAATGATACCATCGGCCCATATCTTTGAGGGTACAGGGGATAATTATCCCTTCGAAAATGAATTGTGTTCCGTGGATTTTAAGGGCTATGGGCTTAAGGTGCTTGAAGGGACCATGGTTACGGTTTTGGGAACTTCCCTGCAGAATAGGGACATTTTGAAATTCTTCCATGAATCCACCTGGAACGTTATCGGCCTGGAAATGGAAGGTGTACATTATCAAAAGGCCATACAGTCCGCCTCGAAAGTTCGGAAGAGCATCCGCGAGGATGTAAAGGTCAGATATGCCTATTATGCCTCGGATAACCCCTTGGAAACAGGAAGTACCTTAGCGTCGGGCGGTTTGGGGACCACGGGAGTAAAGCCCACCTACCTGATTACCGATAAGATTTTAGAACAAATATTCAATTCATAAACATGGCGGAAAACGGACCACACAGCAGTAATTCCTCGGATGAGATAGATTTGGGGCAATTGTTCCAGATGATCGGGAATGGATTTCAAAAGCTGTTTAAAACATTTTTAAGGTTGTTTTTATACCTAAAGCGAAATGCGATTGTTTTAGGGGGGTTGGCGATATTGGGCGCTGCCCTAGGTTTTGGTTTGAACCAAATCACCAATGAAAAACTAAAGACAGACGTCATCGTAAAGCCGAATTTGGAGAGTAAGAACTATCTCTACGACGTGGTCGATGAAATACAAGCCAATGCAAAGGCCAAGGATTCGACTTTCTTTAATTCCATCGGGATTGAGGACATGGATTGGCGCGGGTTTGAAATCATAATTGGTCCGGCCACCGGAACAGACAATGAGATAGATTTGGAGTATTTGGAACTCTTGGAGAAGTTTGACAACAGCGCTATAGTCTCGGATGTGGTTCGGTCGGAAATCCTGAACAAAAGCTCTTTGAACCATCGTATCAGCTTTTACTTCAAGGATGCCAAAAAAGGACAGGAAGCCGCGAAAAAAATAATGGATTATGTTAATTCCAATGGTTATTTTGCTGATTTGACCCAAGTGTACAATGAAAACGCCAAGGAGAAAATAGCCAAGAATGAGGTTTTGATTGCACAGCTCGATGAGCTAATCGCAAACTATACGGATAAATTAGCGGTTGCAGGAGATTCCCAAAATGAGAATAGGATTGTCTTGGACAACGAGGAACGCGTGGACGTCCGAGGGCTTTTTGAGCTAAAGAACTTTTTGATCAGGGATACGGAACAAAAAAGAATCGAGCTGAAGGAACATACACAGGCCATAAGCATCATCAATTTTGGAAAACCGCAGCAAGTTCAAAAGCCTTTTTTTGGGAAGAACATTATTTTGATTCCCTCTATTCTCATTGGGCTTTTCTTTTTAATTTCCATAGGCAAATACCTTAATCGCAAGGCTGCCGAAATGCAGTTGTAAGAATCAACACCAAGCATTAATTCCATTATTTCACAGGACGCATAATTATGGCAAAGAATATTTTAATCACAGGAGGAGCAGGTTTTATCGGATCCCATGTTGTAAGGAGGTTTGTGAAAGGCTATGCTGGGTATAACATTTACAATCTCGATGTGCTGACCTATGCGGGAAATTTGGAGAATTTAAAAGATGTTGAAGGGTATTCCAATTACACTTTTATAAAGGGAGATATCGTTGATGTCGATTTTGTCCAAAGCCTGTTTGCCAAATATGATTTTGATGGCGTAATACATTTGGCCGCAGAATCACATGTGGACCGATCCATTTCCGACCCCTTGGCCTTCGTAAGAACAAACATTATCGGCACGGTCAATTTACTGAATTCAGCCAGGGACGCTTGGAAAGGAGCGTATTCCAAAAAGCGCTTTTATCACATTAGTACGGATGAGGTTTATGGCACCTTGGGCAGTAAAGGATTGTTTACCGAGCGTACCGCTTATGATCCCAATTCGCCATATTCTGCCTCCAAGGCAAGTTCAGATCATTTTGTAAGGGCTTATGGAGAAACTTATGGGCTTCCCTATGTAATATCGAACTGCTCTAATAACTATGGGCCAAACCATTTCCCGGAAAAACTCATACCACTTTTCATAAACAATATAATAAACAATATTCCCTTGCCCGTATATGGTGATGGAAAATATACCCGCGACTGGTTGTTCGTTGAAGATCACGCTGTGGCAATTGACTTGATATTCCATAAAGGGAAAGGGCAGGAGACTTATAACATCGGGGGATTTAACGAATGGCAAAATATTGACCTGGTCAAATTGCTTTGCAAGCTTATGGACCAGAAGCTGGGAAGAGCGAAAGGGACCTCGGAAAGGCTAATTTCTTTTGTCAAGGACCGCCCGGGTCATGACCTGCGTTATGCAATAGACGCAAGTAAAATAAACAAGGAACTGGGTTGGGAACCGTCTGTGACTTTTGAAGAGGGATTGGAATATACGATAGACTGGTACTTGACCAATGGAGCCTGGTTGGAACATGTTACTTCTGGTGAGTACCGGGAATATTATAAAAAAATGTACGCCGAATGAAGGGAATTGTTTTGGCCGGTGGTTCCGGCACACGTTTACATCCATTGACGCTTTCGGTAAGCAAGCAATTGATGCCCATATATGACAAGCCGATGATCTATTATCCGTTGTCTACACTGATGTATGCCGGTATTCGCGAAATATTGATTATTTCTACACCCAAGGACCTGAGCCTTTTTGAGGATCTATTGGGGGATGGAAAAAAATACGGATGTAGCTTTTCGTATGCCGTGCAGCAAGCGCCAAATGGGCTTGCGGAAGCCTTTATCATAGCGGAACAGTTTATTGGCAAGGACAAGGTGGCCCTTATCTTGGGAGACAATATATTTTATGGTTCTGGATTGGCCAAACTGCTACAGGCCAATAACGACCCCGATGGGGGAATCATCTATGCATATAGGGTCAATGATCCTGAACGGTATGGGGTAGTGGAATTTAACGAAGAGGGGAAGGCCATTAGTATAGAGGAAAAACCCGAGCATCCAAAATCGAACTATGCGGTTCCAGGAATTTATTTTTATGACAATGAGGTGGTGCAAATTGCCAAGAATATATCACCAAGCGCTCGAGGTGAATTGGAAATTACAGATGTAAACAAAGTCTATTTGCACAAGCGAAAGCTGAATGTTAGCATTTTGGACAGGGGAACCGCTTGGCTAGACACGGGAACGTTTCAATCTCTAATGCAGGCCTCGCAGTTTGTAGAAGTAATCGAAGAACGCCAAGGTTTAAAAATAGGAGCAATTGAAGCTGCTGCTTTTGAGATGGGATTTATAGACAGGGACCAATTCATAGCATTGACGAAACCGCTAATGAAAAGCGGTTACGGCAGAAATCTACTGGGGATTTTAAAAAGGAAGATAAAATGATTGCTACGGAAACCGAGCTTAAAGGCTGTTTCGTATTGGAACCGAATGTTTTCGTTGATGAAAGAGGTTATTTTTTTGAAAGCTTCAATCAAAGGAAATTCAATGCCCTGGTGGAAAGTGAAGTTCATTTCGTCCAGGATAACCAATCATTTTCCCATTACGGGGTTGTTAGGGCCTTGCATTATCAGTTAGAAGCGTATGCCCAGGCCAAATTGGTTAGAGTACTACAAGGAAGGGTTTTGGACGTGGCCGTAGATATCAGAAGAGAGTCTGAGACTTTTGGCAAACATGTAGCCATAGAATTATCAGCGGAAAACAAAAAACAACTTTTTGTTCCAAGAGGCTTTGCCCATGGCTTTGCGGTACTGAGCGAATCAGCCACCTTTTTTTACAAATGCGATAATTTTTATAACAAGTCTTCAGAAGGGGGAATCGTCTACAATGATAAAGAATTGGGTATCGATTGGGGCCTGCCGCAAACGGATATAAGCGTTTCTGAAAGGGATAGGCTTTTGCCCGAATTCAAAAATGCCAAGATAGCATGAAAATATTGGTTACCGGTTCTAAGGGACAGCTGGGAAGATGTATTCAAGATGTTGCCAAGGGTTACCCGGAATGGCAATTTGTTTTTACGGATTACAAAGAATTGGACATTACAGATTCCAGGGCTATTGAAAACTGCTTCAAAGAATACAAATTTGACTACTGTATAAATTGTGCTGCATATACGGCCGTTGACCTTGCTGAATCTCAAGTGGATAAGGCGTATTTGATTAATGCGGAAGCGGTAAAAACTTTGGCGGAAGCATGTAGCGCAAATAATAGCAAATTAATTCATATTTCTACGGATTTTGTATTTGATGGAAAAAAAACAATGCCCTATACAGAGGAAGACAAACCGAGACCCTTAGGTGTTTATGGAGCTTCCAAATTGCTAGGCGAAAGCTATGTCCAGGACATATTGGAAGAATACTTCATTGTAAGAACATCATGGGTGTATTCGGAATATGGACGCAATTTTATGAAAACAATGCTAAAGCTGGGAAATGAAAATAAAGAAATAAGCGTGGTCAATGATCAGGTTGGTTCTCCAACTTATGCTGGGGACTTGGCCACCTTCATATTGTTCTTGATAACGAATAAGAGGGAGGAATATGGTCTATACCATTATAGTAATGAAGGTACAATAAGTTGGTATGACTTTGCAGTTCAAATATTTAAACAGTTTGGAATGAAAGTTAACGTAAATCCTATTCCTTCCAAAGACTATTTAACTCCAGCTAAAAGACCTGATAGAAGTGATTTAAATACACTAAAAGTTAAAAAGAGTTTTGAATTTCAAATATATAAGTGGGAGGATAGTTTAAAAAAATGCTCAATAAATTTTAAAAGTACTTTAAATGGTCATAGGGAGAATCAATAACTATTTGGAGTAAGATTTTGCGTAATTAAGACATGGATAAAACTAAAATACTAATTATTATTCCGGCTAGAGGCGGGTCCAAAGGAATCCCAAGGAAAAACCTTAGAACCCTAAATGGGAAGCCTCTAATTTCATATTCCATTTCAAATGCTTTAAAGATTAGTTCTTGTGAAGTTGATTGTTACGTTTCAAGCAATGACAATGAAATATTGTTGATTGCTTCCAAATTTGGGGCTAAAGCTGTAACAAGAGATGAAAGCATATCGGGAGATAATACCACTTTGGACCCTGTTATTTATGATGCGTATAAAAAAATCAAAGAGAAAGAAAATAAGGAATACGATTTGGTGATTACGCTTCAGCCAACCTCACCCTTACTGAGTAAAGAATCTGTAGAAGAAGCTATAGATAGACTTATTAATAATAATCTGGATACCGTTATATCCGGTGTTTATGACAGTCATCTTACTTGGATCAAATTAAGGGACGGTTATGTTCCAAATTATGAGAAAAGGGTCAACAGACAGGAATTACCCCAAATTTATAAGGAAACGGGTGGCTTCGTCATTACTAGAACTCCATTCATAACGAAAAACTCAAGGTTTGGAAAGAAAATAGAACTGTTTCCACTTTCTAAAAAGGAAGCCATAGACATTGATGATTTTGATGATTGGAATTTGTGCGAATATTATTTGAAGAGAAAAACTATTCTATTTGTGGTTTCCGGAAATTCGAGAATAGGAATGGGGCATGTTTATAACACCCTAAGTATTGCAAATGAAATATTAGATCATCGCATTGTCTTTTTAGTCGATAGTACCAGTAAACTAGCATATGATAAAATTGCGGAATCCAATTATGAGGTATATATTCAAGAGCAGCCTTCAGTAATACAGGATATAGAACTTATTAAGCCTGATGTCATAATAAATGATATTTTGGATACATCTGAGGAATATATTTTAGAGCTGCGACAGAGAGAATATCGAATTATTAATTTTGAAGACATTGGACAAGGATCTAAACACGCAGATTTGGTAATCAACGCCATGTATCCCGAACACAAACTAATTCTAAATCATTATTATGGGCATGAGTATTTTATTTTGAGAGATGAATTCTTGTATACTCCCGAAAAAGTAATTGAAGAAAATGTAAAAAATATACTTGTTTCGTTTGGAGGAGTGGACCCCAATAATTTCACAAGGAGAGTTTTAACACTTTTACAGGAATTTTGCACTAAAAGTGCCATTGGGATAATCGTTATTACCGGGATGGGATATAGATATACGAAAGAATTGGTTCGAGATTTTCCCATGATTAAAGTAAAGACTAATATTACTAATATCTCCGAGGAAATTTTAAATGCCGATATAGTATTTACTTCGGCAGGAAGGACTACTTTTGAGGTTGCTTCAATCGGAGTGCCGTGTATTGTTTTATGTCAAAACCTAAGGGAAACAACACATTTTTTTGCATCTGAAAAAAACGGCTTCTACAACTTAGGTCTTGGGGAAGATGCTTCAGACGATTCAATATTGGAAGCATTTAATGAAACGCTGCAGTATAATTTAAGAAAGTTAATGAACAGGAGAATGTTAAGGAATCGATTAAAAAAAGGAAAAACAAATGTCCTCAAGTTAATAAATAAGACTATTTAAAACAGCGAAATGAAACTTATAGATTTAATCAGCACATATAATTATAATGAAAAAGCCTTTCAGAGGCCATATATAATTGCAGAGGCCGGTGTTAACCATGAAGGTTCCATGGACTTGGCCAAAAGATTAATTGATGAGGCCAAAGAAGGTGGAGCTCAGGCCATTAAATTCCAAACTTACAAGGCAAATACGATAGCTTCCAAAAACAGTCCATCCTATTGGGACACAACCAAGGAGCGTACAAAAAGCCAATTTGAGCTTTTTAAAAAATATGATAAGTTTTGGAAATCGGAGTATGAAAAACTAAAACACCACTGCGACGAAGTTGAGATTGAATTTCTATCAACGCCATTTGATACGCAATCTGCCGAGTTTTTAAATGATTTGATGGATGTTTTCAAGATATCTTCCTCAGACATAACTAATTTACCTTTTATAGAGCACATGTGCTCTTTTGGCAAGCCTATAATTTTATCTACGGGAGCCTCCTATGTTTGGGAAATTCAACAAGCGCTGGAAACCATTAACAAGTATAATGTCCCTTTATGTTTAATGCATTGCGTATTGAATTACCCTACATTGGATAAAAATGCCAATTTGGGGATGATCAAGGACCTTATTGGCAAATTCCCAGGTACTATTCCAGGATATTCGGATCATACCCTTCCCAGGGATATGGAAGCTTTAAAAATTGCTCATTTACTAGGAGCGGTAGTTTTGGAAAAACACTTCACACATGATAAAACACTTCCCGGCAACGATCATTACCATGCCATGGATAAAGAGGACCTCAAGTTGTTTTTCAGAAAAATGGAAGAGGTATATGATTTTATTGGCAGTCAACAGAAAGCACCTTTAGAGACCGAAGAAATTTCTAGAAATAACGCAAGGCGAAGTTTGGTCGCATTTAAGAAAATTGAAAAAGGGGAAATCGTAGACCAGAGTCATTTAACATGGAAAAGACCTGCTCACGGAATTTCACCCAAAGATATTGGACAGGTTGTTGGTAGAAAAGCTCTTATTGAAATAAATGAAGACACTGTGTTGTATTGGGATATGTTCGATAGATAGTAAATCCAATTAATATGCCAATAGTTAGCTTAAAATAGACTCCTTAATTGAAAATGAAAGACGCCAAAGAATATTATTGCAAAGTAGGACCGTTGGTAATTAAACTACATAGCATTAATGCAGTTTCTACACAAATTGTTAAAGATTTAGAAGCGACCAAAACACCTAACAAAGAGCAAGTAGATATTGAAATTTTCATTAATGGGAACAATATACATTCCAATTATGTGCCGAAAATATTTTCTGCAAAAGGCAGTATGAATTTCAACAAGCAAGAATTTTTTGTTGGTTACTTGAATGAGATTGATTACACGGTTAAAAATTTGTTTGGCACGAACGGTATAGGTGTACTAATTAACAATGATAAAACAAACATTAAAAAAACCCTAAAAAGAATATATAAAGGTAAAAACACTTTGGAAAAAGACCTTATACTTTCTTATTCCTTATTTTGGTATGTAGTGCATTTATCATTATTAAAAAAGAACTGTTCTTTCATACATTCTGGGGTTTTTGAATCTGCGAAAGGAGCAACAATTATAACAGGCACAGGGGGATGTGGAAAAACGAGCACCCTATTTAAGATACTAGAAGACGAACAGTATAGCTATCTATCTGAAGACTTTGGAATAATTGACAACATGGGTCATACATATTATAATCCTAAGCCCGTATCTGTTTACGCTACTGATATGGAATTCGGACAGTCCATATTAAAAAATCACTTTTCCAATTTTGCCCTCAAGGATAAATTATTGTGGTATTTTAAAAGGAAGATGCTCCGTCTTAATCCTATGGTAAAAATACCGCCCAAAAGGTTAATGAATAACAGGGTGGGCAAAAAAACAAAGATTAAAAATGTCCTATATTTTGTTCGAAACAATGATGAAGTTATATCTATGTCGGATGTGTCATCCGAAGAACTATCAGAAAGAGTGTTGGATGCATCAATGAGAGAGTTAAAAACATTAAATGAACTATTGTTATTAATGCGAGCAAATGCACCAATAGGCTATAAAATACCTTCTTTCGAGGATGTTAGAAATGAAACCAAAATGGTTTATAATAAGGTTTTTCATCAGTCCGAAAGAAAAATTATTTTTATCCCTCTTAAGACTTCGCCTGATGAATTATTAAAATATTTAAAGGAGAATGGACTGATATAGTTTATGGAAATTCCAGATTTTTTAAAAGATTTTTTGATAAAGAATGAATTTATCTTAAAGGAGGTAATTCAACATAGTAAATGGAAAAAAACATTTGTTCTAAAAATAGCGAATGAAAATGACGATTTTATATTAAAGGCTGTATCCAATATTTCGCCATTAAGAATAAAAAGCAAATTTATTACAGAAGCAAATGTTTATTTAAAAAACTCAAACAATTATGTGCCTAATTTGGTTCTATCCACTGACGCTGTAATAATAACAGAATACATTAAAGGAAAAACGCTAAGGGAATACCTGAATGAGGGTGAAAACATCCACGAAATTATAGAAAGCCTAGTTTTAGCGATACAAACATTTTACGAAGAAAATAAATCTGAACACAACGGCGCTAAAAGTTTTGAAATCGCTTATGCCAATATTTCTTCATTAGCCCAAAGTGGACCTTATCAAACAAAGACCCTTTCTCTATTTGATAAGGTGATAAATAAAATAATCGCTTTTGTTTTAAAGCTTAAACTTAAAAAAGCACTGGTTAACATAAACCAAAACAATTTGAAACCATGTTTTGCACATGGGGACTTTCACTATAACAACATATTTGTAACTACTAATAAAAACATTAAGTTTATTGATTTCGAAAATGTAGTTTACAATGAATATTTTGATTTTGACATTTTATATCTGTTGACCATGATTGAAGCTAAGGTGGGCCGAGCGGAGATTAGCCGCACCATTACTAATAAGATGATGTCCCTAATAAATGACAAGGAGGGTTTAAAGCCCATATATGATCTTTATAGAATAGCGGCATCCGTTAACCCACGTTTCAGTAAAGATTCATTGAAAGCGCATCAGAAATTGCTACTATTAGTTAGGTTAATACCATGACTTTGTCAACTAAAAGTGAGCTATTATCATGAAATATTAGTAACCACTTTTAACATGAAAAAGGCACATGAGATTGAGCAATATTTGAACGGAAGTCAAATCCATGTTTAATTGGTATGTAAAGGATTCCAGAATGGGACACCGCTATATAAAAGCTGGAAAGCCCCAGCACAAAGGAAAAGTTGAAAAACCCCATCTGGCGGACAAAAAAGAGTTCTGCCAACTTTTGAGCCATACCACTGATGTCGATTTGAACAAAAAAATAGAGCAATGGGAAGATTTTTATAACTTTAATAGACCTCATGGAGCGTGTAGGGGCAAAAGCCCTTATGAGACTTTAATCTATCATATAAAGAAATGAATCTTTAGTTCCATTTTAGTTGAAATACCACATCCAATATGATTAATAAAAAGAAATTTAACCCATAATTAGAGGAAAGGAGAAACCCTCTTATTACACCTAAATTACATATCTAAGGTTTTATTCGGAAATGAGATTAATTAAAGATTCAATTATTTATTTAAGTAGTAGTATAATTAATAAGTCTATTCCCTTTTTTCTACTTCCAATATTGACGAATTATCTTTCTCCTAAGGAGTACGGATTGTTATCAATTTTTTTGATTGTCGTGACCTTTTATAGTGCTTTTATTGGAATGAATATAAATATTAATGTTTCAAAAAACTTTTTTAAGTGTTCAAAAAAAGAGCTTTCCATAATAATAGGAAACATTCTGTTCATTTTATTTTTTTCATTTATTTTATTTTTTATAGTGACGTTAATCGGCTCTATATATATTGATACGGTTTTTTCGATTCCTAAAAAATGGATATTAATAATTCCGCTAATTAGTTATATGTTTATGGTTAACACCCTGAATTTGACCATTTTAAGAAATGAAGAAAAGGCGCTTACTTTTGGCATATTTGAAATAGTAAATACTGCAACTACGATGTCAATAACAATACTTCTTTTAGTATGTTATAAGTTCGGGTGGCAAAGCCAAGTAATAGGCATATTGGTGTCCTATTTTATTTTTTATATTGTCTCATATATCCATATGTATCGTCGGGGCTATATTACTTTTAAGATTAATTCCAAGACAGCAAAAGACATACTAAAAACTTCATTACCACTCATACCCCATGTACTTGGGGGCATCGTAATAACCGTAAGTGATCGACTATTTATTGAGCATATGATTAATCTTGAAGTAGTTGGAATATATAGTGTTGGTTATACGTTTGGCTTAGTAGTAATACTTTTTACAGACGCTTTTATCAAGGCATGGAGCCCTTGGTTCTATAAAAATTTAGTAAACCCTACCGACAAAAAAAAGAGGCAAATTGTAAAATATACATACGCCTATATTGCTGCTATTTTTTTATTGTCTATTTTAATTTCCTTGGCAGCGGAGTTTTTACTTCCCTATGTAGTTGACGAAAGATATGTTGGCGCGAAAATATACATTTTTTGGATTGCATTAGGGTACGCAATTCATGGAATTTACAAAATATTTTATCCTTATTTGGTACATATAAATAAAACCGCGTTTTTAGGTTTTAGTTCGGTTTTTGCCGCCGTTTTGAATCTGATATTTAATTATGTTCTTATTGATAGTTTTGGGGCTATTGGAGCTGCATATGCTACTATTCTAGCATTTATAGCCAGTAGTTTATTGGTCTTTTCATATCAAAACAGAAATTATCCAATGCCGTGGAACTTGAAAAAATAGCTCCTAAAAAACTAGCAAATTCAACAAAATAGTGTTTAAATTATTCATCTTTTAGGTTTTCTTATTTGAGATAAATTATTCAATATGCAAAAAACAAAACAAAACAGATATACTTTTTAATGGCCTTACCGAAAGACCCATACGATCAAGTTAAAAAATATAATAGCTACCGCATTAATTTCAATGGTTTTAATCTTCTCGCTTTATCTCAAATCTATGTATTTGAATTATCCTTAAAGCGGTTAGAAGGTAAGGGGGTATTAAACCAATTAAAAAAATTTAGCTTAGATAATTATGTAAAAGCTATAATCACTTTTTTTTCCAAGAGTACTAGTAAATCCAAAAGTCCGCGCTATCTTTTTGTAAACGATGTTTTTAATAATAGTATGATAGGGAACATGAGGGCAGTTCAAAAGGAGTTTGATGAAGATTTTACCGAGTTAATAGGAGACAAAAGGTTAGTAAATGAAAGAAGTAAGTTTATATTCAAGTATTTTGGCCCCATTAGCTTTATTCGTCAAGTCTTCAACACTAGAGGATTTCTAAAACAAAATTCTCAAACCATAAGAGATTTATGTAGCGAATTTGATGTAAAAAAGCACTTATTGCTACTCAATATATTTGATTCCTTGTTTGTGTACAATTGCGCTGAACGGTTTTTAGACGCACATAAGGATATTACCCATATTTTATTGAATACAGATGTTCACAAGATCTCTAAAGCAATAGTTTTGTTAGCGGGGAAAAGAAATATTAAAACCTACGTTATCCAACATGGTTCTACCGTCTTGGAATATGGTTATTTACCGGTAATATCTGATTATATGCTAACTTGGGGAAAACTATCAAATAATTGGTTTGTAGGTAGGGGAACGGACGAAGCGAAACTTATTACCACAGGGACTCCAAAAATGGACCACATAACGAATTTTGAAATACAGTACGGTAGTTTAAAAAAGGCAGATAACATTTTATTGATCTTAAACCCTATTGGGGAAAAGAGCATAAGAGAATTTTTAAGAATAGTTAAAGAAGCTAAATTGAATATCAACTACAACCTAACAATAAAGCTTCATCCAGGGTCTATAGACAATAGAAATATTGTTGAAGAGTATTTTGATAAATCCAAAACTAGAATTTATAAAAATGAGAATACGCATCAGTTAATTTACGATAGTGATGTAGTTATTACAACCACGTCAACTGTGGGTAATGAGGCCATTGCATTTAACAAATCACTTGTTCAGATAAAACTTTCAAATATCAATATTTCAATGGATTATGAAAAGTATGATTGTAGTCATGTTATTCAAAATGCGAAAGAATTGGAGAGTCTAATTGGAAACATCGATAAGTTGGAATCTAAAAAAGCAAGCTATAAACAGTTCATTTCTGACTATTTTTATCTTCTCGATGGGAAATCAGCACACCGCATAAAAAAACTCATTGCCTGAACGATTTATTTATTTAAGGCTAAACACTTACAACTAAAGCAGCATAATGTTACTTATGGAAAGAGTAATTATTTCTATGACAGCTGAATTGTCGTTCCTATAGTAGACTTCAAAGGAATCGTCCTCAGAAACGATAATGATAAGCACACCTCCAGTAATGGGGTAGAGGCCAAAGTTGAAGACTCTACAGAATTTCGGAAGGTATTATTTAGCTCAAATCAATTTGTTCATCACACCCTTATCAGATTGGTTTAAAAAAAGGGTTGCCTCTAAACGGAGGGGATTACTCAAAATTGCCCTTTGCAAGAAGTGATTGAAATATGCAAGCCTTTCCTATCCCGCCCCTCTTCTGGCCTGATAAGTTTAAAGGTGATGTATGGTAATAATATTACCGTTTTCCCCTACCATAGGGACAAAAAAGCGTCATTTGGACAAAATATGGCCTATATTTGAAAAACTTAAGATTCGAATTCATCTTTTGTAGGATGCTCCCAAAATAGTAAAGAAAATTATATGAAAAATGTACGGCCAGGATTTTTAATGAAGCCATTTTTATTGGGAATAATGCTGCTTTTTGGGGCTTGCAAACAAGGGGGGAAATCCCAAGAAAATAAACACGAGGACCAGCTTATCGTGGAGCTCAGAATCAAGATTCCGAAGGATGATCAATTTGAACTTTTTTATAGAGACGAAGATGAGGATTATAATGCAGAAAGGAGTGTTAGTGTTGATGTGAAGGGCGCGGAAGAATTTCAAATTGTAGAGTATGTGATTGATCTTTTGGAGTTTCCAGCGCACATTAGAATAGATTTTGGCAAAAACAGGGAACAAGGGGAAATGACTTTTGGTCATTTGGCATTTCGGTACAATGAAACCACTCATACCTTCACGAAGGAAGAAATCAAGAAATATTTTAGGCCAAATCCCGGATTGGATTTCAATTTTCAAGACTTTACGGTGCGGACTGTAGATGTTAATGGCAAATATGATCCCTATCTAAACTCTTTTAACATTGCCCATTTTGTTAACAAAGTAATTCTATTCTAATATCAGGAGCCAATATCCTTCACTATGAAAAACTTACGGGTTAGTGAGAATAAAATTTTCACCATTTACGTTGTGGCATTTTTGTTGGCAGTTTATGGAGGGATGCTTATTACTTTACCGTTTGCCCACCTAGGGAATATTATCTTTTTTAATCTTGGGGCGCTAACGCTTCCTTCCCTTGCTCTCTTCCTGGGTATATGTGTGCTCGCCGTGTGGAAGCGGAATTTTTACTTTTTGTTTCTCATCTTTGTAATTCTTGCGTTCCCAGCTCCTATTGATGATCTTTTTCCTAGTGTTCGCATAACGAATATTGACGATAGAGATCAGGTTTTTTTTCCACTTATTACAAGAATAGATTTGTATCTTATTTTGGGAATTCTTCTCAAACTAACAGAAAGCTCGTCAAGATTACAGACCGTCAAATTCACCTTACCACTAAAGATCCTTTTGATTTTTCTTCTTTTTGCATTTGTGGCACATATTTTTAATGCGTTGGATCTCTGGGACGTTAATATACTTCTTGCCTATACCTTTCATATAAGATATCTCATATTATTTCTCATTTTAGTGCAGCAGTACAACCTAAAAAAATATCAAAAACAAATTGTTTTTAGTTTTGTGATTAGCCTCTCATTTCTATTGATCGAAGCGTATATCAATTCTAGTGTTCGTGGCACGAGCCGACTCATAAGCGGGAGTCTTTCACTCAATACCTTTGCCAATATCGCTGCCGCAATTGCCCTATATATGGTTGTTTTAGTGAGGCACCGTAAAGTATCCCGTATAGTGGGTTTCTCTGCTATTGGTATAGCCCTTGTCATAATTATTGCATCAGAGACAAGAGGAGCCATAATTACCCTAATTTTGGCCTATTTCGCAATATATTTGCTGAGTAATCATAAAAAGATTGTCGTCAATTCCTTGAAAGTGGTCATGGGCATTTTTTTGCTCGGGATTACATACCTTATAGCTTCCAACAATAATTATATTCCAGAACGGTACTCGTATCGGGAAATTTCTGATAAGATTGAAATAGATTTTTCTGAAAAAAGTTTGAACAAAATCATCAATGTCAAATGGACGGAACAGACCTCTTCTATAAGATCGCGAATTGACTTTTTCGACGCATCCCTGAATATGATTGTTGAAAACCCTTCTGTCGGGATTGGAGTGGGTAGATGGAATAGGCATAAGAATTTGTATAGCGAAGACAACAAAATTCCCAAAGTACTTTTAGATACGCATAATGATTACTTGGCTCTTATGTCCCAATATGGGATTGTGCTAGGGCTGCTATTTGCCTGGACGGTTTTCTTTTATCCGTTTCCACCTTTTGCCAAAATAAAGAAGAAAACCGATAGCCCGTTGTCTCATCTGTATGTAATTAATTTTGCCATGAGTATAGCGGCCCTATCCAATGCAGGGTTCTTTAAACATCAGGTATCGGCTCTACTTCTCTTTTGTCTGTGTATAACCATTAAATTGCGCTATGAACCTGACAACCTTTGAGAAAATTGTAACAAAAGCAGACCCGCTTAAATGGAGCGCGGCTTTATTTGCACTGTCCTTTACGCTAGGTATTGCAATAAACTCAATTGCCTTTTTCCTTTTTCTTTTCATTGGAATAACGATTACCCTAAATGATGTATTTAAAGGAAACATAAAAGTCGATTTTAAGCAATTCAATCTGGTCCTAATGGCATTATTCCTAATTATTGCTATTAGGGAGACTGTGGAACATGCGTCCAATATTGTTGATGTCGTTTATTACTATTTGTCATTTTTGTTACTTCCGTTGGTAATAGGTTTTCAGGCAAACAAAATGAAGGGGTATTTGCCAATTATTTTGAAATGGTTTTTAATCGGGTGTTTGGTAAACGCTACCGTGAACTTGGGGTTTGCAATTTACAGAGGTGTGTTGATAAGGGATGAAGGGATAAATTTTTGGTATTTTACATATCAATTTCTTGTTGAACCCTTTGGCATTCAGCCCATATATCTCGGTTTTTTTTATGTGTTTGCCCTATTAATTCTGGTAAAGCTTAAGCATTTTGGAAATAATAAGTTTTTCTACTATTTCGCATTTACCTTGCTCACTTTGAGCATTGTTTTACTTGCAGCTAGAAATGCCATTTTGTGCATGTTAATACTTGTTCCGGCATATCTTGTAGTTGTTGGAAAGGGAGTATTAAAAAAAATGCTGATAGCTTCTGGAATAATAGGCATTTGTTTTGTTGTTGCACTTCAAAACCCAGTGATTAAGAACAGGGTTTTGAAGGTTAATAAAAAAGGTAATTTTTATTCAGGCGCCTCGCTGCGCTATGATATATGGGAAAGTGCCTACACGGTTTCTAAGGAAAATTTCTTGTGGGGATTAGGGGAAAAAAAGGCCGATACTTTGCTGCTAAAAGAGTTTGAGACTAGAGATTTAAAAATTCCATTAAAACATAAGTACCACGCTCATAGTCAGTATTTACAGACGCTCTTGCATTATGGAATAGTGGGCTTGCTATTGCTGTTTGCGGCTTTTTTATGGCCATTAAGACGAGCACTGGCCTACAGGAATACTTTGGCAATCTTTTGGTTTTTTTTGGTTGTATTAACCGCAATAACAGAGTCCATATTCACCAGACAATGGGCCATATACAATTTTGCCTTTTTTAGTTGCCTGTTTTTATTGAAACCTAGGGAATAGTACGGATTTGCGTTCATGAAAACAAATGCTTTACCTAAGGTTTTGGTAGCGCCAAACTATTCTAAATAGTAAAACCGTTTGGTAAGAACTCCAATTCTTTTTTACATAAACATTTTTTACGGAAACCCATCAGGGTTGGATAAGGTAAGGTTTAATTTTTTACCGCGTACATATGCCATAAACGCTGCGTTGCTGTTCAGGTTTTCTTTCATTTGCGCGCTGTTTTGGTCAGATGCAGCAAATCTGGGTTTCATGGTGGTGAAGCTCGTATTGTAACCTTCGATAGAGCAATTATTATATTATATTTGCAGAATTATGAAGTTAGACGTTTTATGAAAATTGCAATTATTGGCACGCGGGGCATCCCCAACAATTATAGTGGATTTGAGCAGTTTGCAGAATACCTGTCCCAATACCTCGTTAATCACGGCCATGAAGTCTATGTTTATAATTCACATAACCATATTTATCAGGAGGAGGAATGGAAAAAGGTGAAAATTATCCATAAGATAGATCCAGAATATATTTTTGGGACTTTTGGGCAGTTCATCTATGACTTTAACTGTATTCGCGATAGCAGAAAAAGGGGATATGACGTAATTCTCCAGTTGGGGTATACAAGTAGCTCAATATGGGGATGGTTACTGCCAAAAAAACCAGTCATATTTTCTAACATGGATGGGCTGGAGTGGAAACGAAGCAAATACTCAAAACCCGTTCGTTATTTTCTTAAGTATGCCGAAAGACTTGCTATTAAAACAAGTGATTTTTTGATTGCAGATTCCCTTGGGATACAAGAATATCTATTTGCGGAGTATGGTGAAAAATCAGAATACATTGCTTATGGCGCGGAATTGTTTCATGAGCCTTCGGAACAAATCATTGAAGAATACGGGGTAGAAAAGTATAAATACGATCTATTGGTCGCCCGATTCGAACCGGAGAACAATTTGGAGGTAATTTTGGACGGGGTAGTGGCCAGTAATAGTAATCGGGTTTTCCTTGTAATCGGAAAGCACCAAACCAAATTTGGGCGTTACCTGAAAGACAAATTCAAAGCGCATACAAATATTCGTTTTCTTGGCGGCATCTTTAACATTGAACATCTTAATAACTTAAGACATTGGTCCAACCTATATTTTCACGGTCACTCCGTAGGGGGTACAAATCCTTCTTTATTGGAGGCTATGGCATCTAACAGTTTCATCATTGCTCACAACAATGCGTTCAACAAAGGTGTTCTTGGGGAGGATGCCAAATACTTTAATAGCTCGGAAGACGTCGCGCTCGCAATGGCTCTGAAAAAAAGCGATCACTTGAATTTTCTGGAGAGTAATCGGAATAAAATAGACACTAGTTTTACGTGGAATATTATCAATAAAAAGTATGAAGATTTTATGTGTAGTAAAATCTAGGCACCCACGGTGAGCTGTTTGGTCTTTGGACCAATTTCAGAATTAAAAAAGGGAATTACCAGAACATTTTTATTTATTGTCGACAAATGTTTTTTACCAAAGGAAGATACTCAGGTTTTATACATCCGATTTCATTTTTTTTGGATTTGGTGGTCATCAATCTATTTGCGTACTATTTACCCATACTCTTTCAATTTCCCATACTTTTTCATAGCTATATTTCCTTGGCATGGGTTATAATTTCGTTTAAGAATGAATTTTACGAGATATATCGCTTTACCAAGGTGACCCATATTTTGAAGCTGTTATTTAGGCAATTTGTGTTTTTCTTTTTAACCCTTTATGCTTTTATAGGGTTCTTTAAACAACCTAATATTAGTCGATTGAATCTGGGAATTTTCTTTTTGTCTGTCTTTGTTTCGGTACTTGTATTAAAATTTCTGAACTATTACCTTTTGATGCAATACCGGGCAAAGGTAAAGGGAAGCCTAAGGCATGTGGTGGTAATCGGCAAGAACAAAAAAACAGATCAACTTGTTAAAATGTTCAAGAAGCATGGCGAATATGGGTATCATGTCATAAAACAGTTCTCGCCTAAAAAATCTGGTTTTGACATGGAAGAATGTCTCAATTTCATTCGGGACAATGGCATAGATGAAATTTATTGCTCCGTAAATGATTTAAAAAACAACGAAATTGGCCGGTTTGTGAACTATGCGGATAACAACCTGATAAATTTAAAATTCATCCCGGACAATCGAGAAATATTCACCAAGTATTTGAAACTTGATTATTATGAATATTTCCCCATCCTTTCGCTGAGGGAACTGCCCTTGGACGATCCCTTCAATCGATTTTATAAAAGGTCTTTCGACTTTCTGTTTTCCCTGTTTGTGCTGTTGTTCTTTTTGTCCTGGCTCATGCCGATAATTGGGTTATTGATTAAATTGGATTCCAAGGGCCCTATCTATTTTAGACAAAACCGGCCGGGATTCAAAGAGGAAGGATTTGGGTGTTATAAATTCAGGACCATGGTCGCCAATGAGAGCACTGAACAATCCGCTACACGAAATGACCCAAGGATAACAAAATTAGGGGCGTTCCTAAGGAAGACAAGTCTGGATGAATTACCGCAATTCGTAAATGTCTTGATTGGACAAATGTCAGTGGTAGGACCACGGCCTCATTTATGGCGACAGAACCATGAATATGGAACAACAGTGGGGAAATATATGTTAAGGCATTTTGTTAATCCAGGAATAACTGGTTTGGCTCAGGCCAAGGGCTTAAGAGGGGAAATTGAGAGTGATGATGAAATTATCAATCGCATACGATATGATGTTTTCTACATTGAGAACTGGTCGATCCTATTGGATATCAAAATAATTGTTCAAACGTTTTTAAACGTTATCAAAGGCCAAGAAAAGGCGTATTAGGGGACAAACATTTTGTTTATCCCAAAAAAGTGGTTTTATACGGAAATAATTGGTAGGCCGGCATTACATTTCTACTTTTGTGACTTCTTCATAAACTCTATTTCGAACATAACGAATGAAAAAAGTATTGATTACCGGAGCGGCCGGATTTTTGGGGTCGCATTTATGCGACCGTTTTATAAGGGAAGGATGCCATGTGATCGCCATGGACAACTTGATTACCGGCGACTTAAAGAACATAGAACACCTTTTTAAGCTCGAAAACTTTGAATTCTACCATCATGACGTCACCAAGTTTGTCCATGTTCCTGGCAAATTGGATTATATCCTTCATTTTGCCTCTCCAGCAAGCCCCATTGACTATCTGAAGATTCCTATCCAGACCCTAAAGGTGGGGGCTTTGGGAACGCATAACCTATTGGGACTTGCCAAGGAAAAGGGGGCTCGCTTTATGATCGCCTCAACTTCGGAAATATACGGGGATCCTTTGGTGCACCCACAGACCGAGGAATATTACGGCAATGTGAATACTATTGGCCCTAGAGGGGTTTATGATGAGGCGAAACGCTTTCAGGAGTCCATTACCATGGCCTACCACCGGTTCCATGGCCTGGATACCCGTATTGTTCGGATCTTTAATACCTATGGCCCACGTATGCGCCTCAATGACGGTAGGGTTATCCCGGCCTTTATGGGCCAGGCCCTGCGGGGCGAGGACCTTACGGTGTTCGGTGACGGCTCGCAAACACGGTCCTTCTGTTATGTAGATGATGAGATCGAAGGAATCTATAGATTGTTGATGAGCGATTATACCTTACCGGTAAATATTGGCAATCCACATGAGATAACCATCAAGGACTTTGCAGTGGAGATTATTAAATTGACGGGTACCGATCAGAAAATTGTCTACAAACCGCTTCCCAAGGACGATCCCATGCAACGCCAACCGGATATTTCCAAAGCCAAGGAAATTCTGGGATGGGAACCCAAAGTGGGCAGGGCCGAAGGCATGAAAAAAACCTTTGACTATTTCAAGACCCTATCACAGGAGGATCTGAAAAGAACGGAGCATCGCGACTTTTCGGACAGGAACAAAAAGTAATTCAGAAATCGGAATTCAGAACTTAGAATTGTTCTATTTTTGCCCAAAAATGGAATAGCATGAACATTCTTATCCTCGGGTCAGGTGGAAGGGAACACACCCTGGCCTGGAAATTGGCACAGAGCCCCAAGCTCAACAAACTCTTCGTAGCACCGGGCAATGCGGGCACCGCGGCCATAGCGGAAAACGTACCCCTTGGGGTCAATGATTTCGAAGCACTGAAAAAAACGGTACTTGCCAAACAGGTAGATATGGTCGTGGTAGGACCTGAAGACCCTTTGGTCAATGGAGTACACGATTTTTTCCTTAACGATGCCGAACTCAAGGATATTTCAGTAATAGGTCCGCAAAAGGCAGCTGCCACCTTGGAAGGCAGCAAAGAGTTTGCCAAGGAATTTATGGAGCGGCATAACATCCCTACGGCGGCCTACCAGAGTTTTACCGCAGATAACTTAAAAGCAGGCTTCGCCTTTTTGGAGACCCTGAGTCCGCCCTACGTGCTTAAGGCCGATGGTCTTGCAGCGGGCAAGGGCGTGCTGATCCTTAACGATCTGGAACAGGCCAAAAGGGAATTGGAAATTATGCTGGTAGGGGCAAAATTCGGGCAGGCAAGCGCCACAGTGGTCATAGAAGAATTTTTAGCCGGAATTGAACTCAGCGTATTTGTGCTTACCGATGGGAAGCACTACAAAGTCCTGCCCACGGCCAAGGACTACAAACGGATCGGTGAGGGGGATACCGGACTGAACACCGGCGGCATGGGCGCCATTTCCCCCGTGCCCTTTGCAGATAAAACCTTTATGGAAAAGATCCATGAACAGGTCGTAAAACCTACCGTAGAGGGCCTGCAAAAGGATGGCCTTCCCTATAAGGGGTTTATCTTTATAGGCCTGATAAAAGTAGGTGAAAACCCCTATGTTATTGAGTATAACGTGCGCTTGGGAGATCCGGAGACGGAGGTGGTCATTCCCAGGATACAGAACGATCTGGTAGCGGTGTTCCAGGCCGTGGCCGAGGAACAGCTCGATACCATTGACTTAAAAATCGATGACCGCACGGTGACCACGGTAATGACCGTATCGGGCGGATATCCTGAGACCTACGAAAAAGGGATGGAAATCAGTGGTTTTGAAAATATAGAGGACTCCTTGGTTTTTCACGCGGGTACGCGACAGAAAGACGGTAAGGTTGTGACCAGCGGTGGAAGGGTCATGGCCATAAGCTCCTACGGGAACAATTTTAGGGAAGCCCTAAAAAAATCCTATCAAAACATAGAAAAACTGCATTTTGACAGGATGAATTATCGTAAGGATATCGGATTTGACCTATAGGTAGTCATGCGCGGTAATGCTCTTATCCTCCTCTCCGGCATCATTGAATTTCTTTAACTCAAGCAACCAATAAATCATTGCTACAAAACCAATGATGGCCAACAGCCAGTTGAAGGCGTTTGAGGCCCACCAGTTCTCCATAAACCGGAAAAAATCAAAAGGCCAAAAAAGGCTATTCACAAATAAATCCTCGATGCCTTCAAAAAATGCTCTCATCTTAATTATATTTACTCCACAAAAATATAAAAACCCTAGATGATTTCAAGCATTTTTGGAAAAACAAAGCCAATAAATTACATCATCCTGCTGGGTTTCCTTTTTGCCTTCTACTGGACCATGCATTTTTTTGTGTTCCAAAAGACCTATGGCCCCGAACCTTTAATGCTACAAATATTTGTTCTGGGCATATTGCTCTTTAGCATTTTTTGGGTGAATTTTATTGTAAAACGCAACAAAATTACCGGCACAAACTCCTTCGCCATCCTATTTTATACCCTTTTAATGGTGGTTTTCCCAGAGGTTTTACTGGACAACAATGCCATTTTTTGCAGTTTCTTCCTCTTATTGGCCACGCGAAGGCTATTGAGTATAAAATCATTGAAAAATATTAAACACAAAATTTTTGATGCCACCCTGTGGATCGGCCTGGCCAGTTTGTTCTACGATTGGGCCCTGCTTTATCTCATTTTGGTCTTTGTGGCCATTTCCTTCTATGAGGCCAAGAACATCAGAAATTGGCTGGTGCCTGCGGTGGGTATCTTTACGGTTTTTATGATTGCGGTGGCGGTGTTGGTCTTGTCCAACAATCTAGCTTTCTTGGCAGACCATTATGTTTTTTCCCTTGAATTCAATACCGCATATTTTTATGATTGGGAGAACAGCACCAAATTTTTGATATATATTTTCATCGTGGGCCTGGCAGGGATCCTTACCTTTCTCAAACTCGGAAAATCAGGCCTGGGAAGAATTGTAACCGTACGGTTAATTGCCATTTCCTATGGTTTGGGCCTACTGCTTACCTGGTTAAAGGCTTCCTTCGATGTTTTCCCTATTATGGTCACCTTCTTTCCCGCCGTGGTTTTCATCACCAGTTATGTGGAAGGGATCAAAAAACCTAAAATCAGGGAAATGGTACTGATACTTACTATTTTAGTGCCCTTTGTGCTACTACTCAGCCACCTCATGATAAAATAAATTGGGGTATCTTTGCCAAAATATTTCGATTCATGTTCAGCGAATTTGCCTATACGATTTTTGAAAAGTGCATTACGGCCTATCATGTCAAGGATGATGTTTACCAAACTTTTGAGAACCCTTATCCAAAAGAGGATATCGCCCATCTATTGTACCGGAAAAATTGGATAGATACCGTACAATGGCACTACGAGGATATCATACGGGACCCGGATATTGATCCGGTCTCCGCGCTCGGGTTAAAACGCAAAATAGATGCCAGCAATCAGGACCGTACAGACCTGGTAGAGTATATAGATAGCTACTTTTTAAAAAAATACCAATCGGTCCAGATTAAGCCGAATGCCACTATAAATACGGAAAGCCCTGCTTGGGCCATAGACCGGCTCTCCATCCTGGCCCTGAAGATCTATCATATGCAGGAAGAAGCGGATCGAAAAGACGCGTCCCCGGAACACAACGCCAAATGCAAGGAAAAACTGGAAGTATTGCTGGAACAAAAAAGGGATCTGTCCACAGCCATAGACCAGCTCTTATCGGATTTTGAATCAGGGAACAAATTCATGAAGGTCTACAAGCAAATGAAAATGTACAATGACGAGGAACTAAACCCTATCCTCCGTGGCCAAAAATAGTCAGCTTTCCACGATAAAAAAACCACCGAAACACCTTCTTGTCATCCGTTTTTCGGCTATGGGCGATGTGGCCATGACGGTCCCTGTGCTCGCGGCCCTTACAGAGCAATACCCGGAAGTAAGGGTTACCGTGCTTACCCGGGCGTTCTTTGCCCCTATGTTTGCACAGATTCCAAACGTATCGGTCTTTGCTGCCGACTTGAAGGGAAGGCATAAAGGTGTGGTGGGACTCTGGAAACTATACCAGGGGTTAAAACCTTTATCGGTGGATGCAGTGGCCGACCTGCACAATGTGCTGCGGAGCAACATATTAAAACGCTATTTTCTCCTTGGGAAACTTCCTTTTGCTCAAATAGACAAGGGAAGACCCGAAAAAAGACACTTAACAGCAGCAAAAAATAAAGTTTTTGGCCCATTGATATCCACCCACCAACGTTACGCCAACGTGTTTGGCAAACTAGGGGTTCCGATTCAGTTGGACAAGGCATCTCCTTTGGCCCGACAGCCATTGTCGACGAGGGTTTTGGAAATTGCAGGAAAGGATGCCAAAAAATGGATAGGCATAGCACCTTTCGCGGCCTTTCAGGGGAAGGAATACCCATTGGACCTCATGGCAGATGTAATCCAACGCATAGCGGACACCAAGGCCTATAAAATGTTTTTTTTCGGTGGTGGGACAAAAGAAAAGGATATCTTGGATCAATGGGTAACGCGTTTTGAAGACGCGGTATCTATGGTGGGACAATGCACTTTCGAAGAAGAATTGGTCTTGATCTCAAATTTAGATCTCATGCTGTCCATGGATAGTGGCAATGGACACCTCGCTGCTATTTATGGAATTCCCACCATTACACTTTGGGGTGTTACCCACCCCTATGCGGGCTTCTATCCGTTTAAACAGGACAGTGGCTATGCGCTCTTGGCCGACAGGGGAAAGTATCCCCGGATTCCTACCTCTGTTTATGGAAAGAAACTTCCCAAGGGGTATGAAAAGGCCATGTACACCATTTCACCCGAAGCGGTTTTTCACAAGATTTTGGAAGTTCTGGATAGTGCGTAATGTTTTTCCCTAGGCGATTTCCTTTTGCTTTAACAATTTGAAGTATTGTCTCAATTGCTGCATGTATTTGTATCGAAGCGTCTTGCAGTTACCGTCTACCATCAGGGTGCGGATGCCTATATAGGATGAGATAAGGTATACGGCAACACCTTCACTATCCACATGTCGATCCACATAGCCGTCCGATTTTCCTTTTTGCAGGATGGAAATCAGATTTACCTCCCATACTTTAAGGATATCCTTTAAATAGCGCATAATCTCAGGATTTCTACGGTTGAACTCTGAAATAAAATTGCTCAGGACAAAACCGTAATCCATTTCGTTGTGTTCCGCCGTTTCCAAGGCGTTCTCAAAACAGTTGGAGATGACGTTGAACGGGTCTTCCTTGCCTTCAATAGGTTCAATGAGCATACTGTACACCTTCTGGACAATGAGGTTCTGTACAATGCTGATGAAAAAGTCTTCCTTGGATTGAAAGTGGTAGTAGAAAGCTCCTTTGGAAAGCGATAGGTGCTTTAAAATGTCATCAATACTGGTGTTGTAATACCCTTGCTTATAAAACAATTCAAGGCCAGTGACCTGCATTCGATGCATGGTTGCCATGCGTTTTAGATTTTTTTCCATGAGATTTGGGTTTTATGAAAAAAGACGGTTAAGTCTTTAACAAAGAACCTGCGAATCCATGGTTTCCTAAAGATTTAAGGATATACGAGGTCAAAAACTCGTTAAAATGTCATAATCGGGACGAACAACACCCGGAAATGAAATTAGAACCGACCACTTGGTCGGTAAAAAAGCTCGACAAACGGATGCTGGGACCCAAACGGGGATTCAAAAATCCGGAAAAAGAGCCCTGTAACCTAGAAATTTTAGGCCACGGTACCCTGGCAACTGCTACCCGCTCCGGCTGTACATCCATAGCAGTGTTGGGAAATAATAATATTCCGGTCCTGGAGAACGTCCTCGTTGTAATCTTTAATGTGCTTTACCTTGCTGGCCACCTTAAGATCCAACATCTGGTTAAAATCGCAATCGTAGAGCCATCCGTCCCAACTTATCGAAATGGTATTGGTGCACATCACATTGGCCACGGCTTCCGGATTATAGGCCTCTACCAGTGCATACATATAGTCCTCATAGTTTTCAGAGGCGATCAGATAATCCAAAAAGCGGGAAATGGGTAAATTGGTAATGGCGAAAAGCTGGTGAAAATCAATGTTGAAATCTTCCTTTAGCGCTTTTTTGAAATCCATTTCCAATGCTGCCTGGTCCCCGGGAAGAAAGGCTCCTGAGGGGTTATACACCAAATCCAGGCGTAGTTTGCTGCCGGGCATGCCGTAACCAACGGCATTGAGTTCCTGTAGTGCTTTTATTGATTTGTCAAAAACGCCATCGCCTCGTTGTTTGTCCGTTTTTCCCCTGGTATAATGTGGCATGGAGGAAATAACATGTACGTTGTGTTTTTTAAAGAACTCGGGAAGGTCGTAGTATTTTTTGTTGGCGCGGATAATGGTCAAGTTAGACCGGACAATAAAGTCTTGGATTCCTGCCTTGGCCGCTTCTTCCACAAACCAACGGAAATCTGGATTCATTTCCGGAGCTCCGCCTGTAAGGTCCAGGGTATGGGCACCGGTATTACGAATTATCTCAAGACATTGTGCCATAGTTTCCCGGGTCATGATCTCCTTCCTGTCCGGGCCGGCATCCACATGGCAGTGTTCACAGACCTGATTGCACATATAGCCCACATTGATCTGCAATATCTCCAGTTTTTTTGGCCGTAGTGGAAACTGGCCAATATTGGCAATTTTGTCCTTAAAAAAGGGCAGCTCACCTTCGGCAAAGATACCTCCGTTCAGGATTTCCAATTGTTTGTTTGTCTCGGCCAGTTCTTCGTGTCTCGCCTTTAGTGATTTTGTAGCCATTTTTTTGTTTTTGCAGGGCCAATGCCTGCGTTACATGGATAGTTTGTTGTATTTGTTCATCATTTGCACCCCATGGACCAGGGTGGCACCACTTTCTATGGCGGCCCCGGCATGTACCGCTTCCATCATTTCCTCCTTGGTAATTCCCCGCTGCAGGCCATCCTTGGTATAGGCGTCTATACAGTAAGGACATTTTACCACATGGGCCACGGCGAGTGCGATAAGCGACTTTTCCCTAGCCGATAGAGCGCCCTCCTCGAATACCTTGCCATAATAATCAAAGAATTTGGTTCCGAGCTCTTCGCTCCATTCGGTGATATTCCCGAATTTTCTCAAGTCTGCGGGATCATAATATGAATTTGCCATTGTTTTCTGTTTAGTGACGAATAGTAATAAGGGTAAAAACTTATTGGAATTAGTATTTCATTGACCTGAAACAGGGCAAGATTGAACACGTTTCCAACAATAAAATCGGACGTTGAATAATCCGCTTAAGTCTAGGAATGAAGAAATACTGGAGACCCCTTGTTGTAATAGGTCTGTACGAGATAGGAATCGATAAAGGACTGGGAGAAATGAAATAGATGGCGGGCACAGGCGAGCAAATTACGAATAAGCCCTTGGAGTGCCTTCCCAAGGCGATGGCTATTCGCCAAAACCTGTAGATCGGACAGTGCATCCAAATCCGAAAACCGCTGCAACCATACCAATCGGGCAGGAAAAGTACCTAGAAACTGGCCTAGCTGTTTGGCCAAGGTAGCAGTCTGCCAGGGCAAATGCAAAAAATGGGAGACGTCAAATAAGGCTTTCGTGATTCCCATCAAATAAAAACCACCGTCCAACGAGGGTCCCAACACCGGTCGGCCCGATTGTAAACAAGCGTAAGCTTCCAGAATATGGGACTTGCTAAGTTCCGGAGTGTCATTGCCCAGGGTGATGACCGCATCATATCCCTTGTGAAACACAGCTTCAATGGCGTTGGTAAAGCGTTCGCCAAAGGAACCGCCCAATTGCTGGTCTTCCGAATAGTGAAAATAGGGAAGCCCCGTACTTTTCACTGTACGCAAGGTTTGTGCCGTAAGCATATCGAACAGCTGACCATCTTGGACAAAGGTCTTGTGCTTTAATTCCTCCTTGGAGGAATTTGCAAATACCAAAATAGCCGTGGTATGTGAAAAAGAAGCTTGCATAAACCTGTGGTTCACCGGTAAATTTACAAAGAATTTAGTCGCCAAAGCGTTTTCGCAATTACAGCTCTGGTTAAATTTAACAAACAGGCCCCTTTTTGGAAAAACCAACCAAATGGTCTTTGACCCAATAGTTCATGTCCTCTTTTTTGTTCTGGAAATAGGGTAAAAAAATAACAAAACAGGATAAAGAGCTACTTAGTTGCCATGGTATGGCGTTCAAAAGAGCGCCGCCGACCGTATGGTCTGTAAAATCTTCGTCAACGATTGTGCCCTACAGGCGTTTTGGTGCAAAAACACCGTATTTTTGTACACCTATACACCAAGGTGAACAAGAATCAAGCTGAAGGTTCAATAGCATGGGAGAAGTAAGGTCTAAAATCAAAAAATCAGAGTCCGTTGGCCTGGTGCTTTCGGGAGGAGGTGTCCGCGGAATGGCCCATATCGGGGTTATCCGTGCCATGAATGAACTGGGCATATCGGCTGGAGCCGTTTCCGGTAGCAGCGTTGGAGCCCTGATAGGTGCGCTCTATGCCCAAGGCCATACGGTAGAGGACATGCTCCTGTTTTTTAAAGAGACCCCGCTGTTCAAATACAACTTCCTTACCATAAGCAAACCGGGGCTTATAGACACGGATAAATACGTCGCCTTGTTCAAGGATTATTTTCCCCAGGATTCCTTTGAAGCCCTGGACAAGGAGCTGCACGTCGTGGCCACCAATCTGCAGGAGGGAGATCAGGCGTTCTTTTCCTCGGGCGAATTGATCCGTCCCTTATTGGCCTCAGCTGCTCTTCCCCCGGTTTTTAGCCCTGTTCTCTTACAGGGCGAACTCTATGCAGATGGGGGTATTATGAATAATTTTCCTCTGGAGCCCCTTATGGACACCACTGATTTTATCTTGGGAAGCAATGTATCCATTGTAAGTCGACTCCCCAAAAGATCGCTGAAGAACGCCCTACAGCTCACCGGGCGCGTCACCGGGCTTATGGTCTATGCCTCCAGCAAGGAAAAGATAGGGGCCTGCGATATCCTTATTGCGCCGCCAGCCCTGGAAAATATTGGCATTCTGGACAGAAAAGGAATGGAAAAGGCCTACCTGATCGGGTATGAAAATGCCATAAGGGCCTTGGACAAAGCGCTTTTAACGGATTAGTTGGGGCAGGCCACAGGAAGCTGGACTTCCCCCGGTATCACACATCGTCGTAATCTACCTTTAAGGTTGGGGTAAGTGGGTGAGCCTGGCAAGTTAAAATGAGGCCTTCGGCGATTTCGCCGTCCGTTAAAATCTGATTTTTGACCATTTCTGCCTTTCCTTCGGTAATTCTTGCAATACAGCTACTGCAAACCCCGCCTTGGCAGGAGTAGGGTGCATCGATATTCTCCTTGAGCACGGCATCGAGCACCAAGGTCTTCTTGTCCATGGAGAGCGAATAGGTCTCGTCGTCCACCACGACTTCCACCTTGGTGGTGCCATCCAAATTCTCCGCTATGGTATCCACAGCCTCCGTTGAGGTAAAAAGTTCATAAAGGATATCGGCATCTGGCACCCCGGCAACTTTAAGCGTATCCGAAACCACATGGATCATTGGTTCCGGCCCGCAAAGATAAAAGCGGTCAAAAGAGACCTCCTTAAATTTGTTCTTGATGATGAAGTTCACAGTGGAGGTATCGATTCGCCCAAAAAGAGAACCCTCTTCCTGTGCCTTGCTATAAACGAACTGAATAAAAAACCTGTTGGTATATTTTTTAGATAAAGCCCGGAGGTTCCTATAAAACATGGTTTCCTCAGGGCTTTGGTTGCCATATACCAGTACAAAAGTGCTGTTCAAATGGCTTTCCAATACGTTTTGGGCAATGCTCAAAATAGGTGTGATTCCACTTCCGGCGGCAAAGGCAGCGATGTGCTGTTCCCGGTTGGACGGATGGAAGACAAAGCGCCCTTCGGGCGGCATAACTTCCATAACATCCCCAGCCTTTATCGCTGTATTGGCATATACCGAAAAGGTTCCGTCCTCCACTTTTTTGACCCCCACAGAAATTCCCGGGGCGGTGGGCAGGGAACAAATGGAGTAGGCCCTGCGGATTTCCCCGCCGTTCATGGGATGTTTTATGGTAATGTATTGGCCCGAAAGAAAGGAAAAGGTATCCTTTAGTTCCTTGGGAATGGAAAACGATATTGCAACTGCGTTTGGGGTAAGTCTTTCCACCGAAGATACGGTCAGGGAATGAAAATCGCTCATGAATCAATTTTTGTGCAAAACTAAGCAAAGCTGTGTTATTTAAAATAGGATGGCCTAAAAATAGTTGGTGGTTGTAACAAAATATATATTTGCTACACTAACCCCTCAGAGCAAGCTACAGACTACATGTTTAAGCATTTTGTAAACCTGCAATGGAAATCCTTTTTTCGATCCGCCAGTTTGGGCAAGGATATGGCCATCAAGGTCCTTATGATTTTCTTTGCCGTTTATATGTTGGTTTCCCTTGCCCTGGCCGGTGTGGGACTTTATTTTCTCCTGGAGAAGTTTTTTCCGGGCGCCGATCTGTTGCTTAAGCTCAGCGAGTATGTGGTGTATTGGTTTCTAATGGAGCTCTTCTTCAGATATTTTATGCAAAAGCTTCCCGTACTGGACGTTAAGCCATTGCTCCTGCTCCCGGTGAAAAAAGGGGTCATTACCCATTACATTCTGGCTAAATCGGGACTGTCCTTTTATAACTTTTTTTCCCTAGTCCTGTTCGCCCCCTTTGTGGTCATGCTGGCCATTCATGAGTATCCACTACCGAATTTGTTATCGTGGCTCTTCGCTCTGGTCTGCATCTCGCTCACTGTAAATTACTTGAACTTTCTGATCAACAAAAATGACCGGGCGCTTATCGGGTTGGCCGTGGTGATAATTGGGTTGTACGCTGTTAACTATTTTGGCCTACTATCGGTCACGGAGCTAACGGGCAAAGTATTCTATGCCTTTTACGAGTACCCGCCAACAATTTTGGCGCCCCTTGCCTTGGCACTTGGGATGTACGCTTTTAACTATCGCTTTTTGCGCAGGCGGATATTTCTCGATGCCTCCCTCAAAAAGAAAACCAAGGAAGCCGTTACGGCTGATCTGGGGTGGACCAAAAAATTTGGAAGTATCGCTCCCTTTCTACAACTGGACCTTAAACTAATCTGGCGCAACAAACGCACCAAAACACAGGTCTTTCTCTCCCTGGCCATGATTTTCTATGGCCTGGTTTTTTACACCATGGACGAATTTTCCAACACCTCCGCCATGATGGTTTTTGCCGGGATTTTTATTACGGGCATCTTCCTGGTGAACTTTGGGCAGTTCATCCCCGCTTGGGACAGCGCCTACTATAGTATGATGATGGCGCAGAACATTCCACTGCGCAAGTATCTGGAGTCCAAGGCAGGGCTCATTTCCGCCAGTGTGGTGGTCATGTTCCTGCTTTCCATTCCCTATGTGTATTTTGGCTGGCAGGCCCTGGCTATAAACCTTAGCAGTGCACTTTACAATTTGGGAATCAACATTCCGCTTATCCTGTTCTTTGGGTCCATGAACAAAAAGAGGATCGATTTGGATAAAAGTGCTTTTTCAAATATGCAGGGCACGGGGGCCACGCAGTTTTTGGTCCTCATACCACTCTTGGGAGTACCTATGATTATTTTTCCGGCGTTGAAATTTCTAATTTCCTTTGAGGTCGCATTGGGCGTGCTCTCCGCCCTGGGGCTGGTGGGCATTGCTTTTAGAAAGCCCATGCTGGACAGGATCACCGAAATTTATCGAAAAAAGAAATACGGCATGATTGCCGGATTTAAGGAAAAGAACAGCTAACATAGGGATATGATGATACAATCAAAAAACCTTACTAAAACATACGGGTCACAGACCGTATTAAACATAGAGGATCTGGTAATCCCAAAAGGGCAGAGCTTTGGTCTGGTGGGCAATAACGGTGCAGGAAAGACCACATTTTTCAGCTTGTTGCTCGATTTAATACAGCCTACCACGGGACACGTCATTAATAATGGGGTCCAAGTGAACACGAGCGAGGCCTGGAAACCCTTTACCTCCTCCTTTATAGACGAGACCTTTTTGATCGGTTACCTTACCCCGGAAGAATATTTTTATTTTATCGGGGAGTTGCGCGGGCAGAACAAAGCCGATGTGGATGGACTACTGTCCCAATTTGAAGACTTTTTCCACGGAGAGATCCTAGGACAAAAGAAGTACCTCCGTGATCTGTCCAAGGGAAACCAGAAGAAAGCGGGTATTGTAGCTTCCTTCATCGGAAATCCCGAAGTGGTCATCTTGGATGAGCCCTTTGCCAATTTGGACCCGACCACGCAGATCAGACTAAAGGGAATAATCAAGGATTTGGCCAAGAAGGGGGAAGTAACCGTATTGGTTTCGAGTCACGACCTTAGCCATGTAACGGAGGTCTGTGAGCGGATCGTGGTACTGAACAAGGGCCAAATCGTAAGGGACATACAAACTTCTGAAGCGACCTTAAGGGAATTGGAAAGTTTCTTTGCCGGGTAAAAACCGTCGCGAAGAACAACATTGAAAAGCGCGCTGTGCTTTCAATGTTGCCCAACGGACCGTTTAGACATAATCCTACCCCTGCGGGTTCTGCGGGGTAAAAAAGAATTCTTCCTGGGTAATTTTCCCATTTTCCACTTTGTACAGACATACCTCCTCCATACTGCTTCTTGGAGCCCCTTTGAAGGTCACATCCATTTTCATGGTGCAGGCAAAGAACTTATCGGCGACTATGGGTTCCGAAATTTCCATACCGTGCACTTCCTCTACCATGCTATTGAAGTGTTCCGACTTTTGTTTTACGGCATCCAGGCCCCGCACCTCTTTCATGGGCGCTCCATCTGGTTCTATACTCACAATATTGTCCCCGTAAAGGGCATTAATGGCTTCATTGAACTGCCCCTGTTTGCAATACGCTACCAATTGATTTGCTACTTCCTGTGTTGTCATGATCTTTCGTTTTTATAATTCATAAATCGTTATGGATTTCTTTTTCAGTGTAGGGCCTGATTGAGATACTCGTTTAATGGGCGAATACCGGCAAAATGCGCCAAAATTTCTTCCGGGAGCTTTTCCGATTGGTAAAAGGGCTCCAGTGGAAATTCGGCCATGGCATAGAACTGCTTGTTATAGATCAAAGGGGTCTTGTCGGCCACAGGGAGAAGATCCTTGTCCAATCGTTTCGCCTTTTCGCCCTTCAAAGCGCCAAAGTGCTGCCTAAAGTTCTCGGAACCCATTAGGTTCAAGAACGCAGGGGTATTTTCAGCAATATGGGTCCGTATTTTTTTTAGTTCTGGGCTTTGTACCATGAACAAGCCACCTCCTACATGGATATGGTGCGCATCTATCCCCAGATAGTAGCCCGGGAGCACCGACTTTTTTCCATTGGGGGAAAAACCGGCCTTTAAGATGAGATGATAGGGCGATTTGTCCTTGGAAAAGCGGATATCCCGGTTGATTCGGAATAACGCTTTTTTGGCATCCGGGAGGATTCGATGATCCCATTCCGTAAGGGTGGGCAACAAACGGTTGAGCAATTCCAAAAAGGGCCCCTTGGCCACTTCCTCATATCTTTTTTTATGGGCATGAAACCAAGCGGAACTGTTGTTTTCCTTTAGTTCTTGAAAAAAATGGGTATAGGCTGCCGTAAACATAGGGTCCTTTTATTTTTTGGTATCCTGGATTTTGATCCACTCCTTGATGACATCTTGTAGTGCACCCTTCTTTTTGCCAATGTCCTCCAAACCATAAAATCGGGCTACCCGACTTTCTTTGCCATCGCCTTCCAACAATCCGGAAACGTCAGGGATCAACGCTCCCTTATGGAACATTAAGCTTACAAATTTCTTGGCATTGAAGAAAAAGGAGGCAATATTCCCCTTGTACATGAAAGTGGGAGTCTTCCATTTTATCGTCTCTTCAATACGGTGGTCCGACTCCAAAATAATTCTTCGGACCTCCTGTATCTCAAGAGTCAAAGGATGTTTTTTCTCCTTCAGAAAATTATCTACTTCCGGGTTGGTTTTAGCTTGCATGGTTTTTGTTTTCGAGGACTTTCTTAAGCCGTTTTAAATCTATTCCATTTGCCCTTTTCATGGCAGCGGCCATAAAGGGAGCCACGAATTTTGAAAAGCCCGTGGGATTGCCCCTGTTTCGCAAGGTCATATGGGTATGTCCGCCATTGAAATCTTCCCAGGTGTAGCTGGTTTCCATAGGGAATGGCCCATCGACGCTTTGCATCACCAGCCTTTTCATGGGAACAAATTCAACTATTTCGTAGGTATACATAAGCTGCCTTCCCAGAAAATTGGCCTTAAAAGCTATCCGTGTGCCGATTTCCGCCGGTTTGGGAGTCAACCATACGGCCGACTTTATATTTACATACCATTCATGGGCATTATCCGGATTGGCCACGTATTCGGCAACCCGATGCCGGGGGCAAAAAATTTGTATGTCCGTGAGCACGTCAACCATCACATATCGGTATTGGTTTCATTGTATACTATAGGTTTAGGCATAATTTCGCATAAGGGGTACAAGGCCGCAACGAATTCTGCACAGTGCTTGGATTTCTTGTGGTAAGTTTCCGATGCGTCATCCGAAAAGGTCATTACATGGATGAACTTTGTAGGCTCATCAGCCTGTTGCAATGATTGGTACAATAGGGTTTTGGGCTCATTTTTTTTGATGGCAGAAATGAATTTGCCAATGATGGGGCCTACCGCTCCCAATGCTTCCGGTTTTATCGTAAACGGCACCATAACATGTTTCATCACGATTCTGATTTAATGGTTTTCAGGGCCTTGTTGGCCCATTCCACAAGTTTGTCCGTATCGTTTGCGATTGCATCCGGAATAGAGAAATAGGGCATTTTACCGTGTTGATGAGATCCACTTTTCTCAAAATCCATTTTGTTGAAGGCATTTGCCTTTAAAAAGGACTGCCCTTTGGAATTGACGATTCCGAACATTTTCCCATGATGGAATATCCCATGGCCCCCGAACATCTTTTTTGATGTAATCCCATCGATTCCGTTCAGCTTTGCGACCAATGCCTCTGCCGCCAATGTGGCCTCTTGGTTCAGTTTGTCCCCTTTTGTTCCCATACTTATTTTTTTGGATTTAATGCCATGAGCTCCAACGCTTTGGAGGTGAGCCCATCCCACTCCGCATGGTCGTTGAACCCTACCTCGTACCATCCGCTCAAAGGCGCTTTGTTCTTAAAGGGGTTGAATTCCTCTATTTCGATTTCCAATGCATCCACTGGATAGGTCTTGCCCAGTTTGAACACCATGGTACTCCGTCGTGAAAAAAAGGCAAATACCTTGCCCTTGTAGTGTATTGCAGGAGAACTCATCATGGTACCCACACTTACATGAGTATGTTTTGCGCAAAAGGCATCCCTAATTTTTTCGAACAGTTCAAACTCCATAAAACGGGCATCTGGTTTCAAAGCTACGAAACATAGGACAGGGCCGAAATGGGTAAATCAGCCACTTTGGAGGGTTGTTTATGCCAAATAATTAGGTTATTTTTGAACATAAACCTATTACATAATGAAGCACGTAAGCATATTGGTTCCCAAGAGCAATGCCATACTTAGTAGTGTCATAGGGCCTTACAAGATTTTTAATGCGGCCAATGAATTTTTGGCACAAACAGAAAATGGAGCCCAGCCTCCCTTTGATATCCATTTGGTGGGCGTGGAAAAGGATACCGTATTGTACGATGGAGCCTTTAGCATACACTGCGATAAGGTCCTTTCCGAGGTGGAACGAACAGACTTGATATTGATACCCTCCTTTAAGCCCAACGATCTGTTGGCGGATGTACGCAACAACCAGGAGTTTGTGCCATGGATCAAAAAGCAAAGATTGGACCATGGTGCCGAGGTGGCCAGTTTTTGTTTGGGCGCTTTTATTTTGGCCGAGACCGGATTGGTAGATGGGAAACAGTGCGCGACGCATTGGGCCGGTACCGATGTTTTGAAAAAAATGTATCCAAAGATCAATGTGGTATCCAACAAGGTGGTGACCGAGGAGGACGGATTGTATACCAGTGGGGGCGCTTATTCCTTTCTGAATTTGGTCGTGCATTTGATAGAAAAATACTGCGGGCGCGACACGGCCATTTTTATTTCCAAGTTTTTCGAGATCGAAATTGATCGGGAAAGCCAGAACCAGTTCGCCATTTTTCAAGGGCAGAAAGACCATGAAGATCAGGTCATTAAACAAGCGCAAAGGTACATAGAAGGCAATGTGGCCGATAAAATATCGGTACAGCAATTAGCAGGGATGTATTCGGTAAGCCGGCGCAACTTTGTAAGGCGATTTAAAAAAGCTACCCAGAATACGCCCTTGGAATACATACAACGCGTAAAGATCGAGGCCGCCAAAAAGCGTTTGGAATCTACCCAGCACAATGTGGCCGAGGTAATGTTCGGAGTGGGGTACTCCGATCAGAAGGCCTTTAGATCGGTCTTTAAAAAATATGTGGGCCTATCGCCGGTAGCCTATAAGAGCAAATACAATAGGGATTTGGTAGATTTTGAAAGCCCCACCACCTGGTAGTTTTAGGGACGAGCGAAGCCCTTGGCAAAGTGCATTGGGATTATTGGATTTTTGTTTTTTTTCCTCGAAATGAAAATAATGTGCATTTTACCGATGAGCGGTATAATAATCTGGATGTTTTTAAGTTAAGACTACATACGAATACCAAGGAATTTTGAAGCTTCAGCACAAACTTTTTCCACTTCTGATTTTGGCTGGAATCCTGTTTAACGGATGTTCCACCAAAAAGGACGCTTTTGTCAATCGCAATTGGCACGGCCTGAACACCAAGTACAACGTACTTTACAACGGCAATATCGCTTTTGAGGAGGGGCGCGAACAACTCAATGCTTCGTATCGGGATAACTACTGGGAAGTCCTTCCCGTAGAACGTTTGGAGGTGACGGATGAGGTAAAATTGGATTCTGAAAACAATACCCCACAATTTTTGCTTGCCGAGGAAAAGGCCACCAAGGCCATACAAAAGCACAGCATGGACATTAAGGACGAGGAGCGCAATCCCCAGACCGATGAAGCTTTTCTCCTATTGGGCAAGGCGCGCTATTTTGACCAACGCTATATCCCTGCGCTGGAAGCCTTCAATTATGTGCTTCGCAAATACACACAAAGCGATAAGCTCAACGAAGCCACCATATGGAGGGAGAAAGTGAACATCCGTTTGGAAAATGAGGAATTGGCGATCAAAAACCTGAAGCGCTTGTTCAAGTACGAGGATTTACGGGACCAGGAGTACGCGGATGCACGTGCCATGATGGCCCAAGCTTATATAAACCTGAATGCCCCTGATACGGCCATACAACAATTGAAGATTGCCTCTGCCTATACCCGTAAAAATCCGGAAAAAGGCCGATATTATTTTATCATTGGGCAGCTCTATGACCAGTTGGGGCATAAGGATAGCGCCAACTACGCCTTTGACAAGATCATTGCCCTCAATCGAAAATCACCCAGGGTTTATATGATCAACGCCCATTTAAAAAAAATACAGAACACGGAAATTACCCAGGAGAACAAGGAGGCCTTGTTGGAGTACCTCATCGATTTGGAGGAAAACAGGGAAAACCGTCCCTTTTTGGATAAGATCTACAGACAGGAAGCGGAATACCATTTGACCAATGGCTCCGACAGTTTGGCCCTGGTCTACTTCAACAAATCGCTCCGTGCTACCCAGAACGTTCCGCAGTTGAACGCCCTGAACTATGAAAACCTCGCGGAATACCATTTTGACCAAAACGGTTATAAGACCGCGGGAGCCTATTACGATAGCACCTTGACCAACCTCCGGGAAAACACAAAAAAATACCGTTCCGTAAAAAAGAAATTGGACAATTTGGAAGATGTAATCGCCTATGAGGAGGTGGTACAATATGCAGATAGTGTAATTACGCTATACCATATGGACGAGACAGAACGAGTGGCCTATTTTGAAACCTATATTGCCAAGATGAGGGAAAAGGAAGAAGCCGAGGCATTAAAAGAGGAAGAGCGGTTAAACGCGGGCCTGGATGTTTTTTCCCAGAGCAAGGCCGGCAAGGCTACCAAGGGCAAATTTTATTTCTACAATATCACCAGCCTTGGATATGGGAAAACCGATTTCAGGAACAAATGGGGAGAGCGGGTGTTGGAGGACGATTGGCGTTGGTCCAATAAGAATAGGGCCTTACCAGTACAACAAACGGATGAAATCGGGGTGGCCTCGGGGAATGTGGAGGAAGCGGTTACCGATGAACAAAAATATTCGGTGGATTTTTATTTGGACCGTATACCATCGGACGAGGGTGTCATAGACAGTTTGAAGACCGAAAGAAATTTTGCCAACTATCAATTGGGCTTGATCTACAAGGAAAAATTCAAGGAAAACTTTTTGGCGGCCAACAAATTGAACGGCGTGCTAAAGGCAGACCCCGAAGAACGACTGGTACTTCCATCCAAGTATAATCTGTACAAGATCTATGAGGAATTGGAAAGTCCATTGGCGGCAGGAATGAAAGCCGATATCATTAAAAACCACCCAAATTCCCGTTACGCCGAGATACTTCTAAATCCACAAGCGGTACTGGCCAACGCCACCGATAGCCCAGATGCACGATATACCCAGTTGTACAAAAGATATTTGGAGCAAGAGTATGTGGGTGTTATCAAAGGGGCGGAGGAAAACATCAATCGGTATACAGGGGATGAGATCGTACCAAAGTTTGAAATGCTCAAGGCCAATGCCATAGGTAGGCTGCAAGGATATGAAGCGTTTAAGGATGCGCTTAATTTCGTGGCCCTTAACTATCCCAACAATCCTGAGGGGCAAAAGGCACAGCAGATGGTGGCCGAACAACTTCCCAAGCTGGAACCTAAAGTGTTTTCACAGGAAACAGGAGTTTCGGGCAAAGGAAATTGGAAGGTGGTCTTTCCATTTAAGATACGTGATGATGAACAGGCCCAGGAGCTCAAGGAGCTTTTGGAAAAATCCATCGTAGACCTGAAATACAAGAACAGGGTGTCCAAGGACATCTACAGTTTGGAAGACCAATTTGTGGTCGTTCACGGGTTTAAGTCCAAGGATTTTGCCCTAGGCTATGTGGAACTGCTAAAAATTAACAAGGATTACAAGGTTGACAATGAGAATTTTGTAATTTTGTCATCCAACTATAAAATCATTCAAGTACACAAAAATTTAGAGGAATACAAAAAAGAACTCTTAACCCCAAAACCATAGAATAATGTTTTCAGATAACAAAAAACCTCGTGTTATGACAGAAATAGGCGGACAACCCAACAGAATTGAAAAGAACACCAAAATCAAAGGAGATATCATCTCCGAAGCGGATTTTAGGATCGATGGAAAATTGGACGGTAATGTAAAGACCTCCGGAAAAGTAGTTATCGGCAAAGGTGGCTATATCCATGGAAAGGTAGAATGTGTGAACGCAGATATCGAAGGAAGCTTCAACGGGGAACTGTTGGTGTCGGACCTGCTCTCCCTTAAGGCCTCTGCCGTAATAGAGGGAACGGTCTCCGTTACCAAATTGGCCGTTGAGCCTGGAGCAACCTTTAATGCATCCTGTACCATGAAAGGCAAAGGGGGCGCTTCCGCAGCGAGCACCAGCACTGCGAGTACGGCTGCCTCAACGTCCAGTTCAAGCGCTGCCAGTAGTTATAAACAGCCTTTGAGGACAAGCAGTAATGGACCCGCAAAAGCATCCTAGGAAGAAGAACCCACTAAATTCATACGCTAGATTTTCAGGCATAGCCCTTCAGATGATCGTCATCATAGGTCTGGGCAGTTTTGGCGGAGTAAAATTGGATGAAGCCTATCCAAACCAATACCATGTGTTCACCTTGGTATGTTCTTTGGGATCCGTTGCTCTGGCCATGTATATGGTCGTAAAACAAGTGTCCAATATTTCAAAAAAACAAAATTCATCCAATGGGTAAGGAAATGGGTGTTTTTCTGGTGAAGCTCCTGGCGTTTGCCGGGCTGCTGTTCGCCGTGCATTTTTATATTTTGTTACAGCTCTTTTCCGGCACCCTCTATTTTCCACTTTGGGGCATCTATCTTTTTAATGCGGCTTTGGTTTTGGCCGTATACGTGGTCTTAAGATGGTATGCGGCCCAGGAAAGTAAAAACGTTTTCAAAATTTTTCTGATGCTAACCATAGCAAAAATGGCCTTGGTGATCATCTTTTTGCTCCCACTTTTTCTTAAGAAATCGGATCATACCCTAGTGGAGGTCTTCAATTTTTTTATCCCGTATTTTTTGCTCCTTTTGTTCGAGACTATCGCCATAAATAAATTTCTTCAAAAAACCTAAATAAAGCAAATAATATAGTTTGCCAATTAATTTAATGTATGTACATTTGCAGCGAATTTTTCAGAGGGGTTTTAAATCAAAATTTCAATGCAGGTCAGTACATTCAGAGCATTTTTTGCGATTCTATTCTTATCTTTTTATAGTTTAGGTTTTGCGGCATCAAAAACTGCTGCCAAAGATTCCTCGGAGGGGGATGAACCATTCAACGCTTCAGAATTAATTTTTCATCATATTGGCGACTCGCATAGCTTTCACGTTTACGGAAGCGATGAAGACCATTTCCCGGCCGCATTGACGATTCCATTACCCGTCATTTTATGGACAGATAACGGCCTGGTCACTTTTATGTCCAGCGAATTCCATCACGATGTGGACGGCAAGGTAATGGTTGAAAGGAAGGGGTTGAAATTCACAAATCTACACGATAAGATATATCAGTTGGATGCTGGGGCCTTGGCCGTTACACTCGATAAAGACCAACATGCTACAAATGCCACAAGACCTCTGGACTTTTCCATCACGAAAAATGTCTTTTCCATGTTCCTGTCCATGGCGCTTATACTTTTGATCTTCCTGTTTTCTGCCAGATCGTATAAAAAATCGAATACCAATATGCCCAGCGGCATTGGCCGATTCATGGAGCCTATCATTGTTTTTATAAGGGACGAGGTGGCCATTCCCAATATCGGGGAGCATCACTACAAAAGATATATGCCGTTTTTGTTGACCTTGTTTTTCTTTATTTGGATCAACAATGTAATCGGACTTATTCCCTTTTTCCCTTTTAGCTCAAATCTAAGTGGTAATATCGCCTTTACCCTTACGCTAGCGGTAATCACTTTTGTCATTACAATTTTTAGCAGTAAGAAATACTATTGGAAGCATATGTTGTGGATGCCCGGTTTGCCGGTACCCATGAAATTGTTCCTGGCTCCTATTGAAATCATAGGCATGTTTGTGAAACCCATTGCCCTTATGATTCGTTTGTTTGCCAATATTACCGCAGGGCACGTAATTGTGCTGAGTTTGATTGGGTTGATATTTATTTTCGAAACGTTCTGGGTGGCCCCCATTTCTGTCCTGTTCACGCTGTTTATTAGTGTGATAGAAGTGCTGGTGGTTGCTATTCAGGCCTATATATTTACCATGCTTTCCGCCTTGTATTTTGGACAAGCGCTGGAAGAAGAACATGATCATTAATTAATTTTTTTAAATACGTAAACTATGAGTTTAGCATTAGTACAAGAGGCCGCTGCCGCTGTTGATTATGGAGCATTTGCTGCTATTGGAGCAGGATTGGCTGCTATCGGCGGAGGAATCGGTGTTGGTAAAATTGGTGGGGCTGCCATGGAGGCTATGGCCCGCCAGCCAGAGATGCAAGGAAAACTACAAGGGTCTGCGATCGTACTTATCGCCTTTATTGAGGCGGTAGCACTTTTTGGGGTTGTTGTAGGACTAATGGGTGTCTTAGGTTAGAACTTATATTAAGGCACAACGGTTGGTTGTGCCTTAGTATTTTAAAAAAATGAATAAAGCATAACATATGGATTTAATTAAACCGGAAATAGGACTCATCTTTTGGACGGCATTGACTTTTGCCATTCTACTTTTTGTGTTGAGAAAGTTTGCCTGGAAACCCATCCTTGGTGCGGTAGGAGATCGTGAAGATTCCATTAAAAAAGCGCTGGCCGAAGCCGAAAATGCCCGTAAGGAAATGCAAAACCTCCAGGCGGACAATGAACGCATTCTGAAAGAGGCACGGGCGGAACGTGAAGCCATGCTCAAGGATGCCAGGGACATGAAAAACAAAATTGTCTCCGATGCCAAGGAACTGGCCCAAGTAGAGGCCGATAAAATGATCCAGCAGGCACAGGCCACTATTGAAAGCGAAAAGAAAGCTGCGGTCACCGATATCAAAAACCAGGTAGCCAATCTTTCCCTGGAGATTGCGGAGAAGGTAATCAAGGAGCAACTGTCCAACAAGGACAAGCAGCTACAGCTTGTTGAAAGTATGTTGGGCGACATCAAACTAAACTAAGCGAAGCATGAACGAGTCAAGAGCGGCCATTCGATACGCAAAAGCCACCTTGGAACTGGCAACGGAGAACAAGGCGGCCGATGCTGTTGAGCAAGATATGCGAACCGTGGCCAAGACCATTTCCGACAGCAAGGAGCTTCAGGAGATGTTGGCGAGCCCTGTGGTGACGGCAAGTATAAAACAAGATGCCTTGAACGCAATTTTTGAGGGCAGCCATGCCATTACACAAGGTTTGATCGCTACCTTGACCACCAATAAAAGAGTACCCCTGTTGAATGAAGTGGCGCTAAAATATATTATCCTCAGTGAGAAATTAAAGGGAGAGCACGTGGCTTTCGTTACCACAGCGGTCCCTATGACCGATGCTTTGGAAAAAAGCGTCTTAAAAAAAGTGGGCGAGCTTACAGGAAACAAGGTAACCTTGGAGAACAAGGTGGATGAAAACATCATCGGAGGTTTTGTATTGCGCGTGGGCGATTTACAATATGATGCCAGCATCGCAAACAAGTTGAGCAACCTAAAGAGAGAATTTACAAATACATTATAATAAAATATCGGGATAAAGGGAGTTAACTCCCACATCCAAAATCTTATATCTAGAAAAATGGCAGGAGTAAAAGCCGCTGAGGTATCAGCAATATTGAAAAAGCAATTATCGGGATTTGAAGCTACCGCTTCCTTGGACGAAGTAGGTACCGTATTACAAGTAGGTGATGGTATCGCAAGGGTCTACGGCCTATCCAACGCCCAGTATGGCGAATTGGTAGAGTTTGATGGTGGTCTTGAAGGTATCGTTCTTAACCTGGAAGAGGATAATGTTGGGGTGGTATTGCTAGGCCCGTCAAAGGAAATCAAGGAAGGTGCTACCGTGAAGCGTACACAGCGTATCGCGTCCATTAATGTGGGCGAGGGCATTGTAGGCCGCGTTGTGGACACTTTGGGAACTCCTATAGACGGTAAAGGTGCCATTGCTGGGGAGCTATACGAAATGCCATTGGAGCGCAAAGCGCCAGGTGTTATTTTCCGCCAACCGGTAAATGAACCCCTGCAGACCGGGGTAAAGGCGATCGATGCCATGATTCCGATCGGAAGGGGACAGCGAGAACTGGTAATTGGTGACCGCCAAACGGGGAAGACCACCGTTTGTATCGATACCATTTTGAACCAAAAAGAATTTTACGATGCCGGAGAGCCGGTATACTGTATCTACGTTGCCATAGGCCAAAAGGCATCTACCGTGGCAGCCATAGCCAAAACTTTGGAAGACAAGGGCGCATTGGCCTATACCACCATTGTAGCGGCCAATGCCTCCGACCCTGCTCCCATGCAGGTGTACGCCCCTTTTGCGGGAGCGGCCATCGGGGAGTATTTTAGGGATACAGGAAGACCTGCGTTGATCATTTATGATGATCTCTCCAAACAGGCCGTTGCCTATCGTGAGGTTTCCCTCTTATTGAGAAGACCACCGGGACGCGAGGCTTACCCTGGGGATGTATTCTACTTGCACTCCAGATTGTTGGAACGCGCCGCCAAGGTGATTTCAGATGACGATATCGCAAAGAACATGAACGATTTGCCGGAACCTCTTCGTCCTATGGTAAGAGGAGGGGGATCGTTGACAGCATTACCTATTATTGAAACACAGGCGGGTGACGTATCGGCCTATATCCCGACCAACGTAATCTCCATTACGGATGGGCAGATATTCTTGGAGCAGGATCTGTTCAACCAAGGGGTACGACCTGCGATCAACGTGGGGATATCCGTATCGCGTGTTGGGGGCTCTGCCCAGATAAAGTCCATGAAAAAGGTAGCGGGTACGCTTAAATTGGACCAGGCCCAGTTTAGGGAACTAGAGGCGTTTGCCAAGTTTGGATCCGATTTGGATGCGGCAACCTTAAACGTTATTGAAAAGGGGCGCCGTAATGTGGAGATCCTAAAACAGGCGCAGAACGACCCTTTTACCGTTGAGGATCAGGTGGCCATTATCTATGCAGGCTCAAAAAACCTGCTGCGCGATGTGCCCGTGGAAAAAATAAAGGAATTTGAAACCGATTTCATAGAGTTCTTGAATACGAAACATAGGGATGTATTGGATTCCTTGAAAGCAGGGAAGTTGACCGATGAGGCCACGGATACCCTCACGATGGTATGTAAGGATTTGGCGAGCAAATATAGCTGAAAGGTAAATGTTTCGGGTTGATTGGGATTCTGGTCGGTATTGTAAGGAATTCATAACTCCATCACCCATAATTCATAACTCAAAAAAATGGCCAATTTAAAGGAAATACGGAATAGGATAGCATCGGTATCTTCTACCATGCAGATTACCAGTGCCATGAAAATGGTCTCTGCGGCCAAACTGAAGAAGGCCCAGGATGCGATTACCGCCATGCGCCCCTACGCCAACAAACTTACCGAACTGTTGCAGAGCTTAAGCGCCAGTTTGGATGCCGACTCGGGCAGCACGTTTTCCGATAATCGTGAGGTAAACAAGGTACTGGTGGTTGCTATAACATCAAACCGTGGATTGTGCGGGGCCTTTAACTCCAATATCATAAAACATGGCGTTGTCCTGGCTAATGAAACCTATGCGGGGAAACAGGTAGATTTCCTAACCATAGGGAAGAGGGGTAATGACATTTTGGCCAAAAAGCATCAGGTGATTGCCAATCACAGTGGAATTTTTGATGACCTCACCTTTGACAATGTAGCCAAGGTGGCGGAGGAGTTGATGGAACTTTTCGTAAACGGCTCCTATGACAAGATTGTGATTGTATACAATAAGTTCAAAAATGCAGCTACCCAACTGGTCATGACCGAGCAGTTTTTGCCCATAGTTGCTGTGGAAGATGGTACAAGTACGGCGGCCGACTATATTTTTGAGCCGTCCAAAGTGGAGATTGTGGAACAGTTGATACCTAAGTCCTTAAAGACACAACTGTTCAAATCCGTTCGGGATTCCTTCGCCAGTGAGCACGGGGCCCGTATGACGGCCATGCACAAGGCCACGGACAATGCCTCGGAATTGAAGGATCAATTGACCCTTACTTATAACAAGGCGAGACAGGCCGCCATTACCAATGAGATATTGGAGATAGTAGGAGGGGCCGAAGCGCTTAATAATTAAAAGAACAGGGCAGGAACATAACCCGGTAAACATATAAAAACCCGCCAATCGGCGGGTTTTTTAATTGAGATATCAGTGCTTGTCGGATTTCTCCAAAGGTGGGCGTATGTTGTTCTTTTTGTGCAGTTCTATATAATACTTATCCAACTCCTCGGAATCCTTGTACTGGACGCGAAGCGCCGCCAGCTTTGTCTTTAGTTCGGCTACCACATCGGCATAGGCCGGGTCGTTATAAACATTGTTCATCTCGCTGGGGTCCTTTTTGCGATCGTACAGTTCCCATTCATCAACATCGTAATAGAAATGGGCCAACTTGTAATCAATGGTAACAATGCCGTAGTGCCTTTTAACTTGATGAACCGCAGGGTATTCGTAATAGTGGTAATATACCGCATCGCGGTCCCAGGCGGCATTGTCACTGGTCAATAAGGGCATAAGGCTTTCGCCCTGCATATCTTCCGGCGCTTTGATTTGGGCCGCTTCCAGGAATGTTTGTGCAAAATCGAGGTTTTGGACCATCTGTTCATTGGTAATGCCCGCCTTAATTTCGTTGGGCCAACGCACCAACAAGGGGGTTTTAAAGGACTCTTCATAAATAAAACGTTTGTCGAACCAGCCGTGTTCACCCAAATAAAATCCCTGGTCCGAGGTGTATACCACCATGGTATTGTCCGCGAGCTCGTGTGCATCCAAATAATCGAGCACCCTGCCTACATTGTCATCCACAGAGGAAACACAGGCAAGGTAATCCTGCATATACCGCTGGTATTTCCAACGCATTTTTTCCTCCGTGGTCATGGAAGGCCAATTTTCCTTGAAGGATTGGTTGATGGAATCCAGAATAGGGTCATAGAGGGCACGTTGCGCGGCGTTTGCACGCCCGTAAGGCCCATAAAAACCATTTGGATACTCGCGCACGGCAGGCTCCAAATTGGACATCGAGGCCGTGGTCTCCGGCCTAATTTTGCTGTCGTGGTTGTACATCATATCATACAGCAAATTCATCTCCGCGGTTTTGGCGGCGGTTCCCCTATTGGCGTAATCATCAAAAAGGGAAGCCGGCTCAGGAAATTCCTTTTGAACAAACTCCTTAAATTTTTCCGGACTTGGCCACCATGGCCTATGCGGCGCCTTGTGGAGGTACATCAGCATAAAGGGTTTTTCGGGGTCTCTTTGCTGATCTATCCAATTGATGGTAAGGTCGGTAATAATGTCCGTTACATAACCCGTAATGGTGGTATCCCCCTTGCTGGTAATAAAATCGGGATTGATATAGGAGCCCTGCCCGGGCAGGATCATAAATTCGTCCACCCCTTTCGGGTTGTTTCCAAAATGCAGTTTTCCGAACATGGCCGTTTGATAGCCCGCTTGCTGAAATAGCTGTGGAAAGGTCACCTGGGTGGTGTCAAAAGGCATCTGATTGTCAATTTTTCCATTGATATGGGTGTGCTTTCCGGTGAGGATGGTAGCGCGGGAAGGCGCACAAATAGAGTTGGAGACACAGGCATTGGTAAAGGTAATGCCCTCTTTGGCCAAGCGATCAATATTCGGAGTTTCGATGAGCTTATCGCTATACGCGCTGATAGCCTGATAGGCATGGTCATCGGACATGATAAAAATGATGTTCGGTTTTTCCTGGATCATGGGTTCCTTCTTCTTTGGGGATAACGTTATGAACAAAAGAACAAGGACGAGGAGCGACAGGTTTATTAGGGTTTTCATAGAGGTTGTTTATGGTACCGGTTTCTAAAGTTACTAAAAATGCCCGCTATTTTACAAAAACCTTTATCAGGCATGCTATAGCATCTATGCTGAAGCGCATATGACAGAATTTGGCATCAAATTTGGATGAACAGTACCAATAGGGATCAATTCGACAAAAAATGAGACATTTAGGTTGTATTTTAATTGTACTTAGCATGGGACTGTCCGGATGTTCATCGCAAAAAAAATTGGAGCGCAAGGCCCCTTTTACCTTGGGACCGGCAAGCTATCAGGAATGGACGGGCGGTATTGAGGAGGACATTTCTGGACGTACGGTAAGGATTCCAATTGCCCATTTAAAAGGAGACATTCTGTTTAAAACCCTGTTTTTTCGAGGAAGAAGTGCGGAACTCCAAACGGAGCGGGTAAATGACCAAATGTTCGTGTTGGCCAAATTTGAGGACCCCAAAATGTTGAAACCCGACATCATTATGCATGCAGACCCCAAAAGGGAAGTAGGCAACCAACCCCCTATACTGAACGTCGGGAATCGCGCGGAAATTCCCTTTGAACTGGAAAGGGACCAAGCGGTAATGAGCTATCTGGAAAACGGCTTGGAAAAATTCATAAAAATTTACGGAATTGAAGAGCGGCCTGGGCAGATCTACTAGGAGGTGGCTGTTACCTAACTTTGTTTACAGGGTTTAAATACCTATTTTTAGGCCCTAACTGTACACCTTTTGACACTGTTTCAAAAACTTTTCAAGCAAACCTTTATCTATGGTTTGGCAACGGTGTTGCCAAGAATGCTTTCTTTTATTTTGGTGCCGCTATATACCGAGGTAATGGCCCCTGGCTCCTATGGTGAGGTAACCCTGATCTTTGCCTGGTTCGCCATTTTTAATGTAGTACTGGCCTATGGTATGGAAACGGCATTCTTTAGGTTCTATAGCAAATCCGACAATAAGAACAGCGTGGTTTCAACCGCCTTGGTTTCCCTAGGAAGTACCACAATGGTCTTTGCACTGTTGGCATTGGGCTTTCAGGAAAGTCTTGCCGACTTTTTGAACATTGACCCCCAATACATTCAATACGTCATTTTTATTTTGGCCTTGGATGCGTTGGTGGTAGTGCCCTTTGCTTGGCTCAGGGCAAACGAGAGGCCTGCCCGCTACGCGGTAGTAAAGATCACCAATGTGGCCGTTAATTTGGGACTGAACATCTTTTTGTTGTTGGTATTGCCGGGTCTGGTGGAAGCTGAACCGGAAGGTGTTTTCCAAAGTATATACAGGCCCAATTTTCAAATTTCCTATATCTTCATCTCCAACCTTATCGCCAGTGGCATCACTTTTTTAATGATGTTTCGCATATATCTTCGAAGACCTTATGTGTTTGATGCCGTACTTTGGCGAAGGATGATGAAATACGCAGCTCCCGTCATGATTGCGGGAATTGCCTTTACGATCAACGAGGTCTTTGATCGGGTAATGTTGTCGGAACTATTGCATCCGGATGTTGCCAAGGATGAAATTGGAAAATATTCCGCTTGTTATAAGCTGGCGCTGTTTATGACGCTGTTCGCCACGGCCTTTAGGATGGGGATAGAACCTTTTTTCTTTAGCCATTCCACTTCGGAGAACCCACAAAGGGCCTACGCCCAGATTACCAATTACTTTGTCATTTTGGGAAGTATAATTTTATTGGCCGTGGTGGTTTTTGCCGATGTCCTAAAGATTATTTTTATACAGGATTCGGCCTATTGGGAAGCCATGACCGTGGTTCCCATTATCGTCTTGGCCAGTTTCTTTTTAGGGATTTATCACAACCTGTCGGTTTGGTACAAGGTCACGGACCGGACCAAGTTTGGGGCCTATATTTCGGTTATCGGGGCCATTTTGACCATTGTTATCAATTATACCTTCATTCCTGACTTTGGATATAGGGCATCGGCAATGGCCACACTGGTCGCTTACGGCACTATGATGTTCCTTTCTTTCTTTTTTGGACGAATGTACTACCCAATTCCCTATAACTTTCGAAAAATAACGTTCTACCTGGTGTTATCCATCGTATTTTCCGTATTGTCCTTCTATATTTTTAACAGGAATTTAATCGTCGGCAGCATCTTACTTTTAGTATTTTTGGGCCTGGTGTATAAGCTGGAAAATGATAAGCTGAAAAAAATATTCTTGAGAAAATGAAAATCAATATAATCAACAGGTCGGATCATGACCTGCCCCATTATGAAACCCTGGCTTCGGCGGGAATGGACCTCAGGGCCAATATTATTGAACCTATAACGTTACAACCTTTAGAGAGGGCGATCATAAAGACCGGACTTTTTATTGAACTTCCCATCGGGTTCGAGGCCCAGGTAAGACCCAGAAGCGGCCTAGCGGCCAAAAAGGGAATAAGCGTACTGAATGCCCCGGGAACGATAGATGCGGATTATCGGGGAGAGATCGGGGTGATATTGATCAACCTTTCTTCCCAACCTTTTGTGGTGGAAAATGGGGAACGGGTGGCCCAATTGGTGATTGCCAAACATGAACGGGCCGTATGGAAGGAAGTACAGGAATTGTCCGAAACGACCAGGGGCAAAGGAGGCTTTGGGAGTACCGGAACAAAATAACAAACCAAATAAGGTAGCTGCTATACGCTTGCTACCGTGATTTTCAATTCATAAACTAGTGTATAACAAATGAAAATAATTGTCCCAATGGCCGGAAGAGGTTCTCGCCTAAGACCACATACCTTAACGGTTCCAAAACCCTTAATACCGGTAGCAGGGAAACCTATAGTGCACCGATTGGTAAGCGATATTGCGAAGGTGCTGAACGAAGATATCGATGAAATTGCTTTTATTCTGGGAGACCCGGCTTTTTTTGGCCGTGATGTGGAGCAAAGCCTTGAAGCCCTGGCCAAGGGTCTTGGTGCCAAAGCAAGCATTTACCGGCAGTTAGATCCCCTGGGCACGGGCCATGCCATTATGTGTGCGGAAGCATCGCTTTCCGGACCGGCTGTTGTGGCCTATGCCGATACGCTTATACGGGCACAATTTGACCTGGACAAGACCGCGGACAGCGTTATTTGGACAAAACGGGTAGACAATCCGGAAGCCTACGGCGTAGTAAAGCTGAACGGCAATGGGGAGATTGTGGAGTTGGTGGAAAAACCCAAGGATTTTGTCAGCGATCAGGCGGTCATCGGTATTTACTATTTCAAGGATATCGGTGTGCTTAGGAAGGAGCTGCAATACGTCTTGGACAATGCTATCGTCAACGGAGGCGAGTACCAGATTAATGATGGTATCAAACGGATGATGCAGCAAGGCAGAATCTTTAAAACGGGCACGGTGGACGAATGGATGGATTGCGGCAATAAGAATGTAACCGTGGAAACCAACCGGCGCATGTTGGGCTTTTTGGAGAAGGATAAGGAAACCTTGGTCGCCAAATCGGTTCATTTGGAAAACTCCCATATTATTGAACCGTGCTTTATCGGTGAGAATGTGGTGCTAAAGAACAGTACTATAGGGCCTTACGTGTCTATAGGAGATCAGACCGTGGTAGAAGACTCCTCCATAAGGGACAGTTTGATACAGAATTGTAGCAAAATCCAAAATGCGGACCTAAATCATGCCATGATAGGAAACCACGTGGTCTTCAAAGGTGATTTTGAAACCATAAGCATAGGGGATTATTCGGTAATGGAATAATTGTTGTGGCCGTATAAGGGACCACCGTTTTAATTTAAGGCAGCAAGGGTGCAATGAAAATGAGACCCCATATACTTCTCTTCTACCTCGGAGTTTTTTTTACTCCATGGACAGCCTTTGCCCAAGAAGAGGGCAGTGCCGAACTCTATTTGGAGGCGTATTCCGACAGTTTTCAAGAAAACTTTTTTGAGGCACTGAAGCAAAAGGGAATAGAAAACTATGACAAGGCCATAAACCTACTGTTGGAATGCAAGCGAATTGCTCCGGATGATCCGGTGGTGGATCACGAACTTGCCAAGGCGTATATGGCATCAAAAGACTATGTATTGGCCCAAGGGTACGCCATTTCCGTGGTTAAAGCACGGCCCAAAAACCGTTGGTACCTGAACACCCTGGTCGATATCCTACAAAAGCAGGGCAATACCCTTGAGGGGGTAAAATCGGAACTTCCTTTCAACGATAACGAGCTGCAGCAGAACCTGGCCCTTATCTATTATAGACAGGGCAACTATGAAAAGGCTATGAATGTATTGAGCGCTACTAAAACAACGGCCTTTTCCGATGCCCTTATGTCAAAGCTCAAGGATTCTATGGCCCTGGCCAAACAGACGCCCACAAAAAATGGGCAAAGCAAAGAAGATGTTGTCAGGAACCCGCTAGAGGATTACCGGTCTAAGATCGATCTGCATCTTACCAATGCAAATTTTGTTGAGGCATTGTCCTTGAGCAAAGAAGCTCTGGAGCGTTTTCCCTCACAACCGTACTTTTATTATGCCTATGGCACGGCCCTTAATGAAACCGGGGAGTCAAAAGCGGCCTTGCAGCCCTTACTGGAGGCCCTGGATTATCTTTTGGACGACCCTGAACTGGCCAATAAAATCTATAAAGCGCTCGGGAAGGCCTATAATACCTTGGGAAATACTTCCAAGGCAAATATGTATCTTCGTAAAATAAAACCTGGTTCCTGATATGAAAATGGGTAATTTGGTGGGGTCGCTAAAGTGGACTTGGCTAGCAATCATTATGCTATTGCTTTCTTCCTGTAAGGCCACTAAGATCTTGACGGATGGCGAGATCAATGAGAACCTATCCGCAAAAAACATCATCAAAGGGCACTACAACAATCAGCTGAACTTCAATACACTTCGGGGAAGGTTAAAGATCGACTATTCCGATGGAACCTCCTCCCAAGGATTTAATGTAAGTCTTCGAATAGAAAAAGACAAAGCCATATGGATCAGCGCCACCCTGGGCATCGTAAAGGCCTACATTACCCCGGAAAGAGTAACCTTTTACAATAAGTTGGAAAACGAATACTTCGATGGCGATTTTACCTACCTGAGCAATTTGCTGGGTACGGAACTTGATTTTGAAAAAATCCAGAACCTGCTGTTGGGGGAGGCCTTGTTAGACCTCAGGGAGAAAAAGTACGAGGCTTCGGTATATGGAAATACCTATGAGTTAAAACCCAGGAAACCCATGGAACTTTTTAAGACCCTGTTTCTACTGGAACCCAAGAATTTTAAGATGGCCGCCCAACAATTGTCCCAACCTGGAAAAAAACGGGTACTGGAAATTCGGTATAAGAGCTATCAGGAAATCGACAGGCGTGTCCTGCCGAACGAAATTGCTATAACGGCAGTGGATGATACCCATAAAAATTTGATCGATCTAACCTTTAAGAATATAGAACTAAATAGACCCTTGAATTTTCCATATAAAATACCAAAAGGTTTCAAAGAGATTGTTTTAAAGTAAAATGAGAATAAATCCCTTATACCGACTTTGTTTTGTGCTACTTATGTTCTTATCCATAGGGATATCTACACAGGCGCAGACCAACGAGCAAAAAGCTTTGGAGGCCAAGAGGGAAAGGCTTCAAAAGGAAATACGGGAAATCAATAGATTGTTGTTCGCGGAGAAAAAGGAAAAAGGGAACGTGCTAGATCAAATGGAGTCCCTGGACCAAAAGATCAATGTTCGCCAGCAATTGATACGGGTAACCAACCAACAATCGAACCTGCTGAACCGAAAGATCAACACCAATATCCGCAACATTGGCAAACTTAGGGAGGACCTAAAAACCCTTAAGAAAGAATACGCTGTCTTGATTCAAAAGTCCTATAAAAGCCGTTCAACACAAAACAGGTTGATGTTCTTCTTATCTTCCGATAACTTCTTTCAGGCCTTTAAACGGCTGCAATACATGAAACAGTATACCAAATACCGAAAGGAGCAGGGAGAGCAAATTGCGGCGAAGACAGACACGCTTACCAAATTGAACAGGGACCTCACCGAGCAGCGCAAAGAAAAGGACAAGCTGCTGGCCGAGAACCGATCCGCTAAAAAACAGTTGATGCAGGAAATGGGCATTCAAAAAGACCTGTTGGGCAGCATAAGACAGAACGAGAGCAAATATGCCGCGGCCATCCAAAAGAAAAAACAGGAAACTAAGAAAATAGACCAACAAATAGAGCGCTTGATTCGCAGGGCCATTGCCGCTTCCAACAAAAAAGCCGGCAACCGGGCCACTAGCGGCAAGTTTGTCCTTACGCCGGAGGCCAAAATAGTCGCCGATAATTTTTCGGCAAACAAGGGCAGGCTTATATGGCCCGTGGAAAAGGGCATCAAAAGCCAAGGATTTGGCGTATACAAGGATGCCGTTTACCCGGGAATAAAACATCAGAACAACGGGGTAATCATCGCAACGGACCAGGGCGCCAAGGCACGTGCGGTTTTTGAGGGAGAGGTGATAGCCATACTTGCCGTTCCGGGGGGCAATAAAGGAGTGCAAATAAAACACGGCAACTACATTAGTACCTATTATAATCTATCCAATCTCTATGTTAAGAAAGGGGATAGGGTCACTGCCAAGGACGAGCTGGGCGAAGTATATACCAATCGGTTTAATGGCAAGACACAGCTTAAGTTCTATTTGTATAAGAATACCACACGCTTAAACCCGGAAGACTGGATATATCAATTGTAATCAACAAAAAAATGAGGCAAATTACGGATCTGCAAGGTACCTTTACGCTAAACAATGGAGTTGAAATGCCCTATTTTGGTCTAGGGGTATATTTGTCCGAAGACGGTCAGGAAGTAATCAATGCGGTTAAATGGGCGCTTCAGACAGGCTATCGTCATATCGATACGGCCTCCATATACAGGAATGAGGAGGGAGTGGGCCAGGGCCTTAAGGAAAGTGACATAGCCCGTTCAGAGGTATTTGTGGTAAGCAAAGTATGGAACGCAGATCAGGGTTACGATAGCACCCTAAGGGCCTTTGATGCCAGCTTACAACGGTTGGACCTGGATTATCTGGACCTATATTTGATTCATTGGCCTGTGGCGCACAAATACAAGGAGACTTGGAGGGCATTGGAACGATTGTACAGGGAAAAGCGCATACGTGCCATAGGAGTAAGTAATTTTATGCAACATCATTTGGAAGATGTAATGGAACAGGCCGAAGTCGTTCCTATGGTAAATCAAATGGAATTCCATCCGTATTTGGTTCAACAGCCCTTGCTGGATTTCTGTAAAGCCAAGGGAATACAGTATGAAGCCTGGTCGCCAATGATGCAAGGCAAAATTTTCGCCATGGACAGTTTTAAGGAACTGGCCAGTAAATACAGGAAATCCGTTGCCCAGATCGTATTGCGATGGGACTTGCAAAAGGGGGTGATAACCATTCCAAAATCGGTAAAGGAAGAGCGGATACAGCGCAATGCGGAAATCTTTGATTTTGAACTATCTGCGGAAGACGTGGCCTTTTTGGACAGCTTGGACAAAGGGCAACGCTTTGGTCCCGACCCCGATAATTTTGATTTTTGAGCTGAATGCCCGTTTAATTCGTGAACAGGGCCTTGAGCTCCGTAGCCTCGTTGGGATTCATCTTGCCCGCCAAGACCAAACTTAATTGTTTTCTTCGCAAAGCACCCTCAAAACGCTCCTTTTCCTGTTCGGTTTCCGGCGCTATTGGTGGAACCGCGGTAGGTTTTCCGGTATCATCCACAGCTACAAAGGTATAGATGGCCTCGTTGGCTTTGGAACGTTCCCCGCTAAAACGATCTTCCATCCAAACATCCAGGTATACCTCCATTGAGGTACTAAAGGCTCTGGATACCGTTGCCTCAACGGTTACCACGCTACCCAAGGGCACAGCACGGTTAAATGCGACATGATTAACCGAAGCGGTCACCGTAATTCTTCTACTATGCCGTCTTGCGGCAATACTTGCCGCCCGATCCATTCGGGCCAAAAGCTCACCGCCAAAAAGGTTGTTCAAGGGGTTGGTTTCGCTTGGGAGGACCATATCGGTCATAACGGTTCTGGAATTACTGGGTGTTTTGGAACGCATAGTTGTAATTTTGCACAAAGATACATCGGGAAAAGAGAACGGAAAGCGGAGGAAGGATTATTTTTTGGAGAGCAACCAAGCCTCGCTAGACTCGGTGCGTTTTACTTTTCTCAGGAATTCCAAAGCCTCTTGGGCATCAGTAAAACTGGCATAGGTAACCTGGTGCAAGCCGTATTGATTGGTGCCGATATTGGCGGCATCGAACCCTCTTTTTTGAAGTTGCAGCACCTTCTTATCAGCGTTTCCAGCAATTCTAAAGGCTCCGGCGATTACATGATGGGTCCTGCGGTTCTTTTTTACCACCTCTACCGTAAGACTCGGCAGCTCTAGCGGCGCGGTATTGAAGAAGGTTGCTTCCTGTATGTTCTTGGAAAGTTGTTCCTGAGCCTGTTCCCTTACCAACTCCTGCGTACCCAGATTCTCATTGTAGAACTTATATCCCGTAAGTCCCGTGGAAACAGCTAATAGAAGGATGGCCGCATATTTCAGATAGGGCCTATACGAGGTTTTTTTGCGTTGTTCCGGGGTAATGATAAACGGAATTTTTTCTTCCAGCGCCACCACTTCCTCTTTTAACTCCTCCCGTACCACAGGAACAGAAACGAAAGAGGACATCCCATAGGAAGCGGTTAAATAGTTGGTCTGATAAGAAGGCTGAAATTGGATTTTGCCCTCCTTATTCAACCATAGTTCTCCGATATTGGATAACTGCAAACGTTCCTTTTTTAATGTTTGCCTCCATAACTTCACCGTTGCCTGAAGCTGTTGGAGCACTTCCTCATAGGTTCTTTTTTCCGCCTCAGCCATATAGGACACCAACAATCCATCATTCGTGGAAAGTTGTTCGTTAAAGGCAAGGGTTTTTGAGGGGGGGTAAAAGGTATTGGTGGCCTTGTGGATAACGGCAGACTTGGGTTGCGTAAGAAACGCACCAAACTGGGGCACAACCACACAATTGTACCTATATAGAAGCTCTCCTATATAGTTTTCCGTTCCCATAGGAACAAATATTGCAAAAATTCCAAAGGTTCTATGCACCATACCTAACTTTTTATTAACATTATACCATATGCGTTTTGTGAACAACTAACCAAAAGGAATTCGTAAATGACTAAAGATGAACTAGTTGCGGTCCTTCGTTTGCAGAATATCCCAAATATCGGCGACGTTAAGGCAAAAAAGCTAATTGCCCATTGTGGTGGTCCAATTGCAGTTTTTCAGGATAAAGTGCAGCGGCTCTTAAAAATAGAGGGAATAGGCTCCCTCACGGTCAAACATTTGCACGATACCCAGTATTTACGGGCGGCGGAAGCCGAATTCCGATATATTGAGAATCGTAATATTTCCTATTCCTACTTTGGGGACGCCGACTACCCCGCTTATTTAAAACATTGCTTGGACGGCCCTATCCTATTGTTTAAAAGGGGCAATATTGACCTTAAGGGACGTAAGGTGATCAGCGTGGTGGGCACTAGGAACATTACCAGTTACGGAGCTAGCTTTTGTGAAGAATTTATGGCCCAATTGGCCCCTTTAAACCCGGTGATCGTGAGCGGATTTGCCTACGGAGTGGACATCTGTGTACAACGGGCGGCCCTTGCCAATGGATTGCAGACCATAAGTTGCTTGGCACACGGACTTAACCAGACCTATCCCAAAATCCACCGGAAATACGTAAAGGAAATTGAAAAAAACGGGGGATTCATAACGGAGTTTTGGAGTACTAGCCAGCCGGAAAGGGAAAACTTCCTTAGAAGAAATCGGATTATTGCCGGTATAAGCGAAGCAACGGTTGTTGTTGAGTCTGGCGAAAAGGGGGGCAGTTTGGTCACAGCAGACATTGCCCATAGCTACAACAGGGATGTTTTTGCTGTGCCTGGGCGAATTAAGGACAAGTATAGTGTAGGCTGTAACAAGCTGCTAAAGCAGCAAAAAGCACATATAATGACCTCCGCTGCGGACCTGGTCTATCTTTTGAATTGGGAAGTGGCCGAAAAAAAGGCCACAGGGGTACAAAAGCAGCTGTTTGTGGAGTTGGATGGAATTGAAAAGGTAATCTATACCTATCTGCAAAAAGAGGGCAGGCAACTTATGGACCGGATAGCCTTGGAATGTCAAATTCCAATTTTTAAGGCGTCCGCCACCCTTTTGAACATGGAAATGAAAGGGGTTATACGTCCGCTGCCGGGAAAATTGTTCGAAGCGATCTAGCATTTTAACCGACCAAACGGTTTTTCCCTAAGAATTAAGGCCTGCTCAATGCATTGTTTCCAGTACTTAATCGATAAAAGGGGTTGAGAAATCCGAAGTCAGACAAAAACAGGGCGCAGCTTGGGATGTTAAACCGACCGAGTGGTTTTTTACCCGCTAAATCAGTACCCCAACCTGTTCCTGACCCTGTCCAGTACGGTATCAGCCACTTTTCTGGCCTTTTCGGCCCCTACAAACAGTGCTTCGTCCACTTCCTTGGGGTGGTTTATGTAATAATCGAATTGTTCCCTGGCCTTGCCGAATTTTTCAAGAACAAGCTCAAAAAGCGCCTGCTTTGCATGTCCATACCCATAATTACCGTTGGTGTAATTGGAGCGCATTTCATCAATTTGCTCGGCCGAAGCGAGTATTTTATAAAGGGCGAATACGTTATCACTGTCGGGATCCTTCGGGTCTTCCATAGGAGTACTGTCCGTTATGATGCCCATAATTTGCTTCCGCAATTTTTTATCGGGTTGAAAGATATCGATGATGTTCCCCTTGCTTTTGCTCATTTTTTCACCATCGGTACCGGGAACGTACATCGTCTCCTCCTGAACCTGGGCCTCGGGCAGTACAAAGGTCTCCCCCAATTGATTGTGAAAACGTGAGGCCACATCACGTGTCATTTCCAAATGTTGCAATTGATCCTTACCTACCGGAACGATATGGGCATCGTATAGAAGAATATCGGCCGCCATCAACATCGGATAGGTAAACAGACCGGCATTAACATCCTCCAAGCGATCGGCCTTGTCCTTAAAGGAATGGGCAAGCGTTAACCGTTGATATGGAAAAAAACAGCTGAGATACCAGGCTAGCTCTGTAACCTGTGGCACATCACTTTGACGGTAGAAGACGGTCTTTTCAATATCGAGCCCAAAGGCCATCCAAGTCGCGGCGGTTGCATAGGTGTTGGCGCGAAGTGTGTTTCCGTCCTTTATCTGGGTGAGCGAATGCATATCCGCAATAAAGAGAAAGGATTCGTTTTTTGGATCTTGAGCCATGCCAATTGCAGGGATTATTGCGCCCAAAATATTGCCCAGATGAGGGGTCCCCGTACTCTGTATTCCCGTAAGGATTCGTGCCATTTAAATGAATTAAGACCTCAAAGGTAAAAGAAATCCGATTAATTCGGGCATCGGTGCCAAAGGAAATAAAACCACAAAAATACTTATTGGTATGTTTTGAGGGCTTTCTCGCGGTCGCTGGCATTATCGGCCAAACAAGGATTCCAACACAAAAAAGATGAAAGGAATACTGCGCTAAATTAGTATTTTTGGCCCTATGCTTTCCCTTTTGAAAAAAACTGGCTATACCCTCTACCGTATTTGGTTTTATATTTTGGTTACCCTTCCCATCGCACTTTTTTTTCCATTCCTCTTGTTGTCTACCCTTTCCGAAAGGACCTATCCCCAGTTTTTTTGGCTGGCCCGCAACCTATGGGCAGCACCTATTCTTTATGGCATGGGGTGTTTCCCAAGGATTATCCGGGAACAGAAGATGGTTCGGGGAAAGAGTTATATGTTGGTGGCCAACCACACCAGTATGCTCGATATTATGCTCATGCTCAGAACAAGTAAAAACCCCTTTGTCTTTGTGGGAAAGAAGGAATTGGTGAAGATTCCCATTTTTGGGTTTTTTTATAAACGGGTCTGCATCATGGTAGATCGTGAGGACAGCAGGAGTAGAACAGGGGTCTATATGCGGGCGCAAAGAAGGTTGGGCCAAGGCCTGAGCATTTGTATTTTTCCCGAAGGCGGGGTCCCCGAGGAACATGTGCTGTTGGACGAATTTAAGGACGGCGCCTTTAAGATGACCATAGCCCATGGCATTCCCGTTGTTCCCATTACCTTCTATGACAACAAAAAGCGATTTTCGTTCACCTTTTTTAGCGGGGGTCCGGGTAGGACCAGGGTAAGGGTACATACTTTTTTCAAAACGGATCAACTGAAAGAGGAGGATAAATCCATACTGCGGGAACAGGTGAGAAATGTGATTCTACAGGAACTAAAGGCCGATATGGGCCACAAAGAACCAGAAAAAACGCCCTGACGGTATCGCCAGGGCGTCAAAGGCGTTATTGCTTGGGGCAATAACTAACCTAACCAACCTCTTTAAAATTTAAAATTGAGCCCGCTGTAGACACCTATGGAAAACGGTCTAAAACTGCCAGCCGTTTCCGAAAAAGTGTTCAGTTGATATTTAAATACAGGCTCCACATTCAATTGTACCTTAGGGTTAAACTTATAATTTATACCAAAACCTATGTTTGTACTAAAGTTTACACTGTTTAAATTATTGGCCTCCCCTACTTCTGTGGAAAGTCCGTTGCCCACCAACGTAATGGAATTGTCCACGAGGAACAGGGAGCTTACACCGCCAACGATGTTTACCCCAACTTTTTTATCTACCAGGGCATAGTTGAGTTCCAACGGTACTTCCAGGTAACCAAATTCCTGTACCATCCTACCATCTACCGAGGGAACATCCGCAGCAAACTCAAGGTTGGCCGACGCAAAATCGAGATTACCATCGGCCTTGCTCTGCACCACCAAATTTCTAGAAGCTTGGGCATAATTAATATTATCAATGATGTCATTGGTAGAGCCATCTATGGATGAGGAGAATAAGATTTCATCGGTATCGTAGCCATAATCCACTCTGTGGACTCCCGTGCGGACGCTCAATTTCTTGCTGAGCTCGTAAGAAACGGAAAGCCCATAACTGAGATTTAAATTCCCGGATTTGGAATTGGAGGCAAAGCTCGAATGGATCGGAGATCCCTCGCCGAAGGAATCGAAAAATACCGGAGCTACATTTGGTCCTACGGACCATTTACCACCCTTGTTTTCTGTTACCAGGGTTTCCTCTTCCTGTTCCGCAATGGCTTCGAAAATAGATTTTTTATTTGCTTCTTCCGCCGTATTCTCTTCCTTTTGCCCTTGAGCTTCCGCTATTCCCTCCGTCCTGGAAGGGTTTTTCAAGTTGGATTCAACAGGGAGTCCATCCTTGCCCTTTTCCTCCACAGGGGTATTCTCCCCCACGCTGTCCGGGTCGTTCTTGGTCCTTCCTTCCGTCATTGCCACCACATTTTTATCCCTGTCAACAGGGACCTGATTCTTGCTTATATCCTTTTGTGTGTCCGTCGCGGCAATTTGGGTCGTTTTGTTCCTTGCCGACCCCTTCACGTTCGCAACTTGGGTTTCTTTTTCGTTTGTTCCTTTATCCGTACCTGCCAATTGTGCGTCTTCACCTGTGTCCTGGGGGGATGTATTCAAGGAGGGCGTTTGCTGGTCTTCCTTGGTACCGCTCTCGGTGTTTTCCGGGGATGTTGCTACTTTTTCATCAGCCGTTTCGGGGACCTCAAAACTGTCCCTAAGTGTACCGTCGTTTTCCTCGACCTGGGGCGTATCCGTAATAATGGTATCACCTTCCGTATCGCTCAAGGGGTCTGTCAAATAAAATACAATGGCCAATAGCGCAGCCACACCGCCAAGCCTCCACCAAATGGGGATTACCCTGCGGGTTTTTTTCTTTTGGTCCAGGGAAGTAACAATGGCCTTCCAGACTTTTTCGTCGGGAACTTCACCAAAGTCCTTCAACTTTGCTAGGAACAAATTGTCAATTTTTTTCTTACTCATGTTGCAATGAATTATGCAATTTTATATGTTCTTTCCCTCTTCAAGACCTTATACATAAGACCCCAAAAAAAAGACCAGCATACCAACGATTACCTTGGTGCGGTCGGTCTCTATTTTTTCTTTTAAAATCATTCTTGCCCGTGCAAGATTGGATTTTGAAGTTCCGGAAGATGTGCCCAACAGCCCCGCAATTTCCTTATGTGTATATCCATCCAAAACGTATAGATTAAAGGTAAGCCTGTACTTGTTGGGCAATTCCTGTATATATTGCAACAGGGTCGCCAAACTAATATCGGCATAGCCCGAATCTACTTCGGCCTCTTCCTGGATATTTTCCGAGACCACGTTTAAATATTCCTCCTTACGGTACTTCTGCAACACGGTATTCACCGTAATCCGTTTGATCCAACCCTCAAAGGAACCTTTGAACTTAAACTGGTCGATTTTGCTGAAAATGGTCATAAAGCTATCATGCAGATTATCCTCCGCTTCCGTTTTATTGCGGGAGTACTTAAGGCAGATACCAAACAGAATACGGGAATACTTCCTATAAAGCTGTTCTTGGGCTGTTCTATTGCCTTTTTTGCAATTGGCTATGAGTTCTTCCAGACTCAAAATACGTGTTGGTTAGATTATCTACTTACTTAAATCAATTGATTGGCGTTGCATTGACAGGTACCTCCACTTCTAAATATTGAGATTCCCCATCCGTGTCTTCACCGGTCCAAAACCGAAATAAGTAGGTGTCTGTAAACAAAGCGATAAAGTCAAACGAGACCTCCACCTCGGCTGTTTCCTGGGAGCACGCCTCATCGGCCCTAACGGCACCGATTACGACCACATTGCGGACCGTTGTGTCCGGGTTGCTAATATCAAATCCTTGAAAGCTGGTGCAACCGTTCGGCCTTAAATAGGTGACGCGTATTTGATGGGTGCGATTTAAATCAAAGGATTCCGGAACCTCCACGCTTACAATCTGCAAGGGAACAAAATTGAAACTTACTCCATCATCAATATCGCATGATGTAAAGAGGAGTGTTGCCAGAGCAATAAAAAGGATAAAAAAGATCTTCTTTACAGCCATCTTTACTTTTTTAGTTTAAAGATGTTGGGCCTTGACAAAGGTTGCGTAGTTAAAAGAGCAAATCCGCCGAAATACCCGAATTTTGGTTTAGGCCTTTACCACCTTGATGGCTTCCTTTATTTTGGTTTCCAATTCTTCGGAGAGCTCGGGGTTATCTTGAAGTAGGCTTTTTACCGCATCCCGTCCCTGTCCCAGTTTGGTGTCGCCATAACTGAACCAGGAACCACTTTTCTTGATAATTTCATATTCTACCCCCAGGTCAAGAATCTCTCCGACCTTGGAAATCCCTTCGCCGTACATAATATCAAATTCGGCCGTTCTAAAGGGCGGGGCCACTTTGTTCTTCACCACCTTTACACGGGTCTTGTTGCCCTGAACGCTTCCGTCGGTATCCTTGATTTGGGTAGACCTTCTGATATCGAGCCGCACCGAGGCGTAAAATTTGAGTGCATTGCCCCCTGTGGTCGTTTCCGGATTTCCGAACATCACCCCAATTTTTTCACGCAATTGATTGATAAAGACCACCGTGCAATTGGTCTTGCTTATGGTAGAGGTCAGCTTCCGGAGCGCCTGTGACATGAGGCGTGCATGAAGTCCCATCTTGGAATCGCCCATTTCCCCCTCTATTTCACTTTTTGGGGTCAAGGCGGCGACGGAATCGATAATGACAATATCAATGGCACCGGAACGAATTAAATTATCGGCAATCTCCAATGCTTGCTCCCCATGGTCGGGCTGCGAGATGATCAAATTATCGATATCCACACCCAAGTTTTTCGCGTAAAAGCGATCAAAAGCATGTTCCGCATCAATAAAGGCCGCTATACCACCGTTCTTTTGGGCCTCCGCCATGGCATGCAGGGTAAGTGTGGTCTTACCCGAAGACTCGGGACCGTAGATTTCTATTACCCTACCCCGAGGATACCCACCAACGCCCAAAGCAACGTCCAGACCAAGGGAACCGGAAGGAATTACTTCCACATCTTCAACAACACTATCTCCCATCTTCATAACGGCACCCTTGCCGTATGTCTTATCCAACTTGTCAAGGGTCAGCTTAAGGGCCTTTAATTTTGCGTCTTTTTCGGTACTCATTTCATATAATCTTAGGGATGCTAAATTAGCATTTCTTTTTGCATATCCCAACGGGCACGCAACCTTTTTGGAAAACCTGTATCTAAGCTATAAAAGTGCTATAGTTCAAAGATATACCATGGCTGTAAAAGGCCCATGGGCAGCGGTGGCCACGACCCTAGGTTTAAATTCTGTGAAAAAGAAAAAATGGAGTGGTCTTCAAAGAGCCTTGAAAATTTTCAAGGCTCTTTTTAATTTATAGACCGTATTATGATTATTTTTGCACCCTAAACAATTTCTTCAACTTAATCTAGAGGTATAGCATGCAACTGTACAATACATTAAGCGCAAAGGAAAGGGCTGCATTGATCGAAAAAGCGGGAAAGGAACGCCTTACGATTTCTTTTTATGCCTATGCGCATATTCACAACACGACCATATTTAGGAACCATTTGTTTATTCACTGGAATGCACTGGACGTCCTGGGCCGCATTTATGTGGCCCATGAGGGAGTAAATGCACAACTATCCGTTCCTGCCGAGAATTTTGAGGCCTTCAAAAATCACTTGGACAGTATTCGTTTTTTGGAGAATATCCGCCTGAACATAGCTATTGAACAGGACAATATGTCTTTTTTAAAGCTTAAGGTAAAAATCCGAAAAAAGATCGTGGCAGATGGCTTGGATGACGACACCTTCGATGTTACCAACAAAGGGACGCATGTAAATGCCAAGGAATTCAATGCGCTTATTGAGGATGACGATACCCTTTTGGTTGATATGCGCAACCACTACGAAAGTGAAATAGGACACTTTGAGAATGCCATCACCCCTGATGTGGATACCTTTCGGGATTCACTCGATATCATAGAAAAAGATCTTGCAGACCATAAGGAGGACAAGAAATTGGTCATGTACTGTACGGGTGGGATCCGATGTGAAAAGGCAAGTGCCTACTATAAGCACAAAGGCTTTAAAAAGGTGTATCAATTGGAAGGGGGCATTATTGAATATGCACGACAAGTAGAGCAACAGCAACTGGAGAACAAGTTTAGGGGCAAAAATTTTGTTTTTGACCACCGAAGGGGCGAACGTATTTCGGAGGATATCATTGCCCACTGCCATCAATGTGGGAAGCCCTGCGATACATATGTAAACTGTGCCAATGAAGCCTGCCATTTGTTGTTCATTCAATGCGAAGCATGTGCCAGGGCCATGGACAACTGTTGCTCGGACCAGTGCAAACAGGTGCACAACCTGCCTTTTGAAGAGCAAAAGAAATTAAGAAAGGGGAAAGGCGCAAGCAACAAGATTTTTAAAAAAGGACGTTCCGAGGTCCTGAAATTTAAGAAGTGAATCCCAAAAATCCGTTTTTACCACGTCCTTGGCATTTCGCATCCGCTACAATTTGTACTATCTTTGGGGAAATTAGTATGAACCTATTTTAGCAAAAACAACGGGTTTTTGTTAAATCAAGATATAGATTATGGGTTGTAGCAGTTGTTCGACCGGTAAAGACGGACAACCGCGTGGATGCAAGAACAATGGTACTTGTGGCACAGATGGTTGTAACAAATTAACGGTTTTTGATTGGCTTTCCAATATGTCCCTACCTACTGGGGAAAAACCATTTGACTGTGTTGAGGTGCGGTTTAAAAATAGCCGAAAAGATTTTTTCAGGAATCCGGATAACCTATCCCTCTCCATAGGGGATATCGTCGCCACCCAGGCAAAATCGGGCCATGACGTAGGCATGGTAACGCTTACCGGAGAGTTGGTAAGGGTGCAGATGAAAAGGAAAAAGGTGGATGCGAAGGATAGCGACCTTCCCAAGCTATACCGCAAAGCTTCCCAAAGGGATATCGATCAATGGCAAAAATGCAGGAACCGGGAAGAGGAGATAAAAAAACGCTCCCGGGAAATAGCCATTATTTTGGGACTGCAAATGAAGATTTCCGATGTAGAGTTTCAGGGCGATGGCTCCAAGGCCACCTTCTACTACACCGCAGAGGAACGGGTAGACTTTCGCCAGTTGATCAAGGATATGGCAAAAGCCTTCGGCATTCGAATCGAGATGCGCCAAATAGGTTATCGGCAGGAAGCACAACGCTTGGGGGGAATCGGGTCCTGTGGCAGGGAGCTTTGTTGCTCCACTTGGCTGACCGACTTTAGATCGGTAAGCACCGCGGCTGCACGCTACCAGCAACTCTCCCTCAATCCCCAGAAACTTGCCGGACAATGCGGCAAACTAAAATGTTGCCTTAATTATGAGTTGGATGTCTATCTCGAGGCCCTAAAGGATTTTCCAGGACATGATAGCAAGCTCTTTACGGAAAAGGGCCTAGCCTTTTGTCAAAAAACGGATATTTTCAAGGGAACCCTCTGGTACTCCTATAAGGACGAACCGGCCAATTGGCATGCCCTCACCAAAGCGCAGGTTCACGAAATCCTCGAAAAAAACAAAAAAAAGGAGAAGGTGGCCAGTTTGGAAGAATACGCGGCAGACAATATACAGGAGGAAAGATCGGTCTTCGAAAATGTTGTAGGGCAGGATAGCCTTACCCGTTTCGATAGGCCCAAGAACACTAGAAAGCGAAACAAAAACAAGAACAAGAAAAGAAGGAACCAAAGAAAAAGACCTGCCAAAAATGCATAAGTTTATCGCTATCAGCATACTTTTCATTTTGCTTCTTTCCTGCAATGAGCGCACGGTGCATTCCGAGTATCAGGCAACAAAGGGAAACAGCTGGAGCAAGAATGATACGATCAAGTTTTCTTTTTCCGAACTGGATACGGTAATACCCTATGATATGTTCATCAATATCCGGAACGATAATACCTTTCCCTATAGCAACCTTTTTTTAATAACCGAGCTCACCTATCCGAACGGCGAGAGCGTAAGGGATACCCTGGAGTATGAAATGGCCATGCCAGACGGGCAGTGGTTGGGGAAAGGATATGGGAGTATCAAGGAGAACAAATTATGGTACCGGGAAAACATCGTTTTTCCCGATACCGGCGTATATACTTTACTGCTGTCCCATGCCATGCGAAAAAACGGAAGTGTGGACGGGGTGGTAGATTTGAGCGGCATTGTCGATGTCGGTTTCGAAATTGAAAAAAGCAAGTAATAGCGTATGGCAGCAGTGAAAAAGAAAAAGCAACAAAATCCCTTTTTTAAATTCATCAAATGGTTCTGGATCTTATTTGCCTCGGGCTTTTTTTTGGCGATCCTTGTCTTTCTATTGGCCTCCTGGGGAGCCTTCGGTGAAATGCCCACCTTTGAGCGTTTGGAAAATCCGCAGACCAACCTGGCCACGGAGATCATTTCCTCCGATGCCAAGACCCTTGGAAAATTTTATTTGGACGACAACAGGACCCCAATTTCCTATGAGGACCTGCCCCAGGACCTTATAGACGCCCTGGTGGCCACGGAAGATGCCCGTTACTATTCACATTCAGGAATTGATGCCAGGGGCACGCTTAGGGCCTTGGCCTTTCTTGGCACTAGAGGTGGTGCCAGTACCATCTCACAGCAGCTGGCAAGACAATTGTTCGTGGGAGTCCGTTCCAAAAATAAGTTTCAAGCGATTACCCAAAAAGTAAAGGAGTGGGTCATTGCAACCCGTTTGGAAAGGAATTATACCAAGCAAGAGATCATTGCCATGTACATGAACATCTATGACTTCAACTACAATGCCGATGGAATCCGCTCTGCCTCGCGAATTTACTTTGGAAAGGAGCCCAAAGACCTGAAGATTGAGGAGGCCGCCGTGCTGGTGGGTATGCTCAAAAATTCTTCACTCTACAACCCCATTCGGCGAGAGGAATTGGTGTTGAACCGACGAAATACGGTCTTGGCCCAAATGGCAAAATACGATTATATCACCGAGGCGGAGAAAGATTCGCTGCAGGCCCTAAGGATGGACATCAATTTTAGCCCGGAATCCCATCGTGAAGGTTTGGCCACTTATTTTAGGATGTACCTCCAAGGTTTTATGAACAAATGGATCCAGGAAAACCCTAAGCCCATACAGGATGGGGAGCGCGACAAATACAATATTTATTTGGACGGACTAAAGATCTACACGACCATTGACTCGCGTATGCAAGCCAATGCGGAAGAAGCGGTGCGGGAGCACATGAAACGCTTGCAGGCCGAATTTTTTCATCAAAATACGCCGGATCGCAACCCAACGGCCCCGTTCCTAGATCTTGAGAAAAGTGAAATAGACCGGATCATGGAACGCGCCATGAAGAATTCCGAACGTTGGCGGGTGTTAAAATCCCAAGGAAAATCCGAAGAAGAAATAAAGACTTCCTTCGATCAGAAAACCGAGATGACCGTTTTTGATTGGAACAGTGAGACACAGGAAAAAGATACGGTAATGACGCCCAGGGACTCCATTAGGTACTACAAGACCTTTCTCAGGGCGGCCATGATGTCCATGGAGCCACAGACAGGACATGTTAAGGCTTGGGTGGGCGGCCTTAACTACAAACATTTTCAGTATGACAATGTGATACAGGGCGCACGTCAGGCAGGCTCTACCTTTAAACCTTTCGTATACGCTGCGGCCATTGACCAACTACGGTATTCCCCCTGCGATTCCTTGCCGGACAATCAATACTGCATAGAAGCGGAAAAACATGGAAACCCGGAGCCTTGGTGTCCCAAAAACTCCGTTGGAAAATATTCGGGTAAGATGCTGACCCTAAAAAATGCGCTGGCCAATTCGGTCAATACCGTCACCGCACAGCTTATAGACCAGGTAGGTCCTAAGGCCGTGGTCTCTATTGTAAAGAACTTGGGACTCACCAGGGAAATACTGGAAGTGCCCTCCATCGCCCTGGGTACGCCAGACTTTAATGTCTATGAGATGGTAGGGGCTTACGGCACCTTCGTAAACCAAGGGGTGTATGTGAAGCCTGTCATGGTGACCCGAATAGAGGATAAAAATGGGACGGTACTATACGAGTATGTTCCCAAAACAAAGGACGTACTGAGCAAGGACGTATCCTACGCCATGATCAACCTGATGGAAGGTGTTACCCAAGGAGGGTCCGGTACCCGCTTGCGCCACACCTATAAGAAGGAGGCCACGGAATACAAGGAGATTATTACCGGATATCCTTACGAACTTAAGAACCCCATAGCGGGAAAAACAGGGACCACGCAAAATCAAAGCGATGGCTGGTTTATGGGTATGGTTCCCAATTTGGTCACCGGTGTCTGGGTAGGCGGTGAGGACAGGGCCACTCATTTCCAGACCATTACTTACGGCCAAGGCGCTTCCATGGCCTTGCCCATTTGGGGACTTTATATGAAAAAGAACTACGCCAACGAGGAACTGGATGTTTCCACCGGGGCATTTCCCGAGCCCGAGGGCATGTCCATAAACATAGATTGTACCAAGATCAGGGAAGCCATAGAAAAGGATACCGATCTGGAAGACGATTTGGAGGACCTGGATTTTTAAGGAAATTTATTTTCAGATGAACGCTTTGCCTTTAACCTAAAGTTAAGGGCTTTTTTTTGTTTAAAAACCGTAAATTAGTCGAGTGGGTCATCCCAATTTTTTCCAAACAAAACACTATGATTCGTAAGACAGTTAGTAATGTAAATGAGGCCCTAAAGGGCGTGCAGGACGGCATGACTTTTATGCTCGGCGGCTTCGGTCTCTGTGGGATTCCCGAAAACGCCATCGCGGAGCTGGTGTCTTTGGGAATAAAGGATATCATCTGTATCAGCAACAATGCCGGAGTGGACGATTTTGGATTGGGATTGCTTTTGCAAAAACACCAGATCAAAAAAATGATATCGTCCTATGTGGGGGAAAATGATGAGTTTGAGCGCCAAATGCTAAGTGGGGAACTGGAAGTGGAACTTACCCCACAGGGAACATTGGCGGAGAAATGCAGGGCGGCCCAAGGCGGCTTTCCCGCTTTCTATACCCCGGCAGGCTTTGGGACCGAGGTGGCGGAGGGAAAAGAGACCCGAGAGTTTAACGGCAAGATGTACGTTCTGGAAGAAGCCTATAAGGCCGATTTTTCCTTTGTAAAGGCCTGGAAGGGCGATGAGGCCGGAAACCTGATGTTCAAGGGTACGGCCCGCAATTTTAACCCCTGCATGTGTGGAGCGGCCAAAATCACCGTGGCCGAAGTTGAGGAGTTGTTGCCTGCCGGGGCATTGGATCCCAATGATATACACATACCCGGAATATTTGTGCAGCGGATCTTTCAGGGAACACATTATGAAAAACGCATTGAACAACGAACGGTTAGATCTCGCAGTTAGTCGATTACTCAATGGGAAAATATAGTAATGGGGCATCGTAAAAATGTTGTAGTAGAAAAATCAATTGACTTTGCCATCAAGGTAATCGAGTTTTGCGAGTTGCTGGAGAAAGAAAGAAAATTTGTGGTAGCAAATCAGCTGCTTAAATCAGGTACAAGCATTGGGGCTAACGTTCACGAGGCACAAAATGCAGAAAGTCGAGCTGATTTCATTCACAAAATAAAGGTTGCACTAAAAGAGCTGGAAGAGACCAAGTATTGGTTAACTTTATGTGAAAGAACGAAATCATATCCATTTAATAACAGATTAAATGCTGGTGTTGAGGAGCTGGGACTGATTATGTATAAGATAGTAAGTACAAGCAAAAAAAACGCGACCAAATGAAATTGTTACATCAGTTAATTTTCACATTTATATGTTAGATAAAAACGGAATAGCAAAACGCATAGCAAAGGAAGTCAGAGACGGCTACTACGTAAACCTGGGCATAGGGATTCCCACCTTGGTGGCCAATTTTGTGCGGGAGGACATCAGTGTGGAATTTCAGAGCGAAAATGGGGTTTTGGGCATGGGTCCCTTTCCTTTTGAAGGGGAGGAGGATGCCGATATTATCAATGCCGGGAAGCAGACCATTACCACCCTACCTGGGGCGTCATTTTTTGATTCGGCCACAAGTTTTAGCATGATCAGAGGCCAACATGTGGACCTGACCATTTTGGGTGCCATGGAAGTTGCGGAAAATGGGGACATTGCCAATTGGAAGATACCAGGGAAAATGGTAAAGGGCATGGGCGGAGCAATGGATTTGGTGGCCTCTGCCGAGAATATCATAGTAGCCATGATGCATACGAATAGGGCCGGGGAATCCAAGTTGTTAAAAAAGTGTTCCCTACCATTGACCGGGGTAGGTTGCGTAAAAAAAATAGTGACCAACCTCGCGGTCCTCGCCGTTACGCCAAAAGGGTTTCAGTTACTGGAGCGGGCGCCCGGGGTAAGTGTGGCCGAAATTGAGCAGGCCACGGAGGGCACCTTGCTTATCGATGGTGAGATCCCGGAAATGGTGTTGTAATGAGCCCAGATAGTGCATTTCATCGAAGATTCCCATTTTTTTTCTTAATACACCACATTTTGAAAGGACTTCACAACAATAATTTCGAGAATAGAAAGTTTAGATATACATTTATAGGGAAATCTGATTAGAAAAAGAAAATCCCGAATTAACCTTTTACAAAACCCAAGAGCTATGGACCCCCAAATGAACCACTTGCCTGCAGAAGAAGAGGTGCAGGTGTACAGAAATGATTTTTACAGCGGAATTTTAATGCTGGCCAAAAAGCTGTTTATGCTATAACAAGCTGTTTGGCATATGATTTAGAAAGAGTCTCGATGTATCGGGGCTCTTTTTTTTGCCGTTTTACCAAAGGGCAAAAATGCCTATTTTTAAGCCATGCAAGCACGGCTTCTTAAGTGTACTATTAAAGATGCGGAACAACTGGCCGCAATATCCCGGAAGACCTTTGTGGACGCCTTTGAAAAGGATAATGACCCTGAAGATTTCAAAACTTATATGGATACGGCATTTTCCCAGGATAGCCTCCTAAGGGAACTGAAAGACCCCGATGTTTCCTTTTATTTTGTATACTTACACGGCTGTTTGGCGGGATATTTTAAGATCAATGAGAATAATGCCCAAACAGACATCAGGGATAAAACAGCCTTGGAACTGGAACGTATCTATGTGCTAAGCGAATATCAAGGCAAAAAACTAGGCGAATGGATGCTGCGACAGGTTTCTCGCTTGACCTCGGAACGGGGCAAAACCTATCTGTGGCTGGGGGTTTGGGAAAAAAATACGGGCGCCATACGGTTTTACGAAAAGCATGGATTCATAAAGTTTGGTACCCATCCCTACTATATTGGGAAGGACAGACAAATAGATTGGTTAATGCGTTTAGATACCCAATAAATTAAACATATGAGACAAATGAAAAAAATAAAAGGGCTTGCCCTCCTGCTGGTTCTTTACAGTTATCAACCTTTTGGTGCCTTTGCACAGCAAACGTATTTCTTTCCCGAGAAAAATGGCGTTTGGGAAGAAAAAACGCCCAGAGCATTTGATATTGATGAAAAAAAGCTGAAGGAGGCGATCAATTTTGCCCAGGAAAACGAATATTCCGGATCAAAAGATCTTCGCATCGCAATAGTAAAAGGTTTTGAACGGGAACCTTTCCACGAAATCCTGGGGCCTACCAAGAAACGGGGCGGCCCGGCAGGGCTTGTGCTTAAGCAGGGATATATCGTGGCAAAATGGGGCGATACCAAACGCGTAGATATGACCTTTAGTGTTACCAAAAGCTTTTTGTCCACTATGGCCGGCCTGGCCGTTGACCAGAAGCTTATCGCAAACACCAATGACAAGGTGGCAAACTATCTGTGGGACGGTACTTTTGACGGGGAACACAATGGAAAAATTACCTGGGCCCACCTGCTACAGCAAAATTCGGACTGGTCCGGAGAACTTTGGGGCGGAAAGGACTGGGCGGATAGACCTCCAAGGGAAGGGGGACTGGACGATTGGAAAAACCGTGAATTAAGGGAGCCAGGCACAGTAATGGAGTACAATGATGTGCGGGTGAACGTGCTGGCCTATGCGCTTACCCATGTATGGCGAAAACCCCTGCCCATGGTATTAAAAGAGGAAGTTATGGACAAAATCGGCGCATCCACCACTTGGCGCTGGCACGGCTATGAAAACGCATGGACAGAGATCGATGGTATTCAAATGAAGTCGGTTACGGGTGGCGGACATTCGGGAGCCGGTCTGTTTATCAATACGGAAGATATGGCCAGGTTTGGCCTCCTGTTCCTGAACGACGGGAAATGGGGGTCCCAACAGCTGATCAGTACAGAATGGATACAGGAAGCCATTGAACCCTCGGTGCCCAATGTCAATTATGGCTATATGTGGTGGCTGAACAGAAAGGGGAACAGACATTGGGAGGGCCTCTCGGAAAACATTTACTATGCTGCCGGCTTTGGAGGCAATTTCATTATCATTGACAAAGCGAACGACCTGCTGGTGGTTACCCGTTGGTTGGAACCCAAAATGATCGGGGAATTTATGAACAGATTGACGGCAGCTTTGCCTTAAATACCGCATAAAATAGCTGTTGCCCGCTCCAAGGTGTCCTTGGTTTTGGCAAAACAGAACCGCAGCACCTTGTTATCCTTCCCGTCCACGTTGAATGCGGATATGGGAATGCTGGCCACACCGTGGTCTATGGTAAGCCTTTTTGCAAAAGCGATATCCGATTCTTCCGTGATATTGGAATAATCCAGCAGTTGAAAGTAGGTGCCCTTGGAGGGAATCGGCTCAAAGCGCGAATCTCGAAGAGCCTCGAGAAAAAAATCTCTTTTTTCCTGATAAAAACGGTTTAGGCCCAGATAGTGTTCCGGCGTTTTCAGGTACTGGTTCAGGGCCCTTTGTACCGGATGGTTGACACAGAAAACATTGAACTCGTGTGTCCTTTGAAATTCGACCATCAGCGCTGCCGGCGCTGCACAATACCCCATTTTCCAGCCGGTGGCATGAAAGGTCTTTCCAAAGGAAGCGCAGATAAAACTACGGGAAGCCAAGTCGCTATATTTGGCAACACTTTCGTGCGTGTTCCCATCAAACACAATATGTTCGTATACTTCATCGCTGATCACGATGATGTCGGTATTTTTCAGAATTTCCTGTAAGCGTAGCATATCTTCGGCCATAAGCAAGGTTCCACTGGGATTGTGGGGCGTGTTAATAATGACCATTTTGGTCTTTGGGCTAATCGCCTGTTGAAAGGCCTCCCAGTCTACACGGAAATCGGAGTCGTTCAGTTGCTGGAAAACGGGAACACCACCATTGATCTGGATTGCCGGTTCATAGCAATCATAGGCAGGCTTGAAAACGATGACTTCATCACCGCTGCGGATAAAGGCGGTAATAATGGTAAAAATAGCTTGGGTAGCGCCCGCAGTTACCGTTATTTCCGATTCGGGATGGTACCGCTTTCCATAGAGGGAGGCAATTTTTTCTGAAATAGTCTCACGCAGCGAGAAGATACCTTGCATGGGGGCATATTGGTTGTATCCGTCGTCCATGGCACGGCTCACCAGATCGAGAAGCACCGGATCTGGCTTAAAATTGGGAAACCCCTGGGAAAGGTTAATGGCCTTGTGCTTTACAGCCAACTTGCCCATGGTGGTAAAGATGGAGGTTTCCACTTGTGGAAGTTTGGAATGCAGTTTCGGCCCGGGTGCTGACATAGAATAGGTACTGGGATATAAATGTAGCAAAATTCCCTATGGACAACGATAAAAAAAGAGGGTTTTGGATCAACGGCCGTACCTGGAGGCCTTGTCCAGGAACAGTTTGTCGTTTTCGGCCTGTAGCTGCCTTTCCAGGGCATTTTCAAAAGCAGTCTGCACCAGCACCTTCAGAGCTCTGGAATTGGATTTGGTTAAACTGTTGGTCCGGTATACCACATCCCGAATGGTTGAAAAACTGATACTGGTTCTTGCTGCGATATTCGCATAATCCTCTTTGCCGGTGTTCCTTCTTAGTATAGTGGATAGTTTTTCACTGATCGGCTTTCCGTAATCGTTTTCTTCGAACATAGTGTAAAGGTTTTAGTAAAAGACTGTTATTCCTGGTATATCTGGGAGGTACATTATATCCTTGCATATTTTGTTATCTTTGCTCGTAATTTGATTACAGATATATGCATTATTATTGCGTAAATAATAAAATATGTAAAAATATTACGCAAAATACAATATTATGTTTATTTTAAAGCAACTGAGACGAAAAAAAAATATGAGCCAGACCGATTTGGCAAAAATCGTCGGGGTAAGCCTACGTACCATTCAGCTTTATGAAAAGAGAGACGCCAATATCCCTATCAAGAATCTAACAAAGATTGCGGAACATTTTGACCAAACCATCGCGGCGTTATATTCCTATGAAGCCAATGACTTAAATGGCAGTTATGGCTCCCACAGGATACTATCCGAAAAGCACAATCAAATTACACCCATTGCACATGGAAAATACTTGATTACCGTTCCTTTGATATCTGGAGAGTTGCAAGCGGCCTATGCCGATAGGTTTGGGGAGAAGGGTTTTTTGGAAAGTTTGGATAAGATCGACTTTGTGGTGGGGAAAACCCTGGACACCCCCTGTACTGCTTTTGAGCTTACCAACAGCTCTATGGATAACGGACGGTTGACAGGCGTTCCGAATAGCGCCATCGTTCTGGGACGATTGCTTTCCAAAAACGAACTTGCACAAATCGTAAGCTCCAACAACCGGGCGATTTGTTTGTTGGTTTACGACACAGGTGTCATGTGCAAGGAAATAGTGGCCTATGATGAACAAGCGGAAACCATTATCTGCCATAGCCTGAACGATTCACCGGAATACGCTGATTTCACCATGCAATTGGCCGACGTAAGACAGATCTTTGAAGTGGTAAAAAAACAGATAGACTAGCCCCTATCCGTACGTTGATGCTCCAGATGTTGTATCACTTGGTGTATACAGGCCTCGAGCTTTTTTTTGATTTCACTTTCCCAAAACCGAAATACAGTATACCCTAGTTGCTCCAACGCCATGTTCACCTCCCGATCCCGTTGTATGTTGCGCTCAATTTTTGGGATCCAAAACTCACGGTTCGTCTTTATTTTTGCTTTTCGTTCCGCCCAATTGTACCCATGCCAATACTCCCCATCAATAAAAATGACCGTCCGATATTTTTTTAGGACGATATCCGGTTTCCCGATAAGCTTTTTGTAATCAATACGGTAGCGGTATCCTTTTTGCCATAGTGCTTTTCTAAAGGCAAGTTCCGGTTTGGTGTTCTTACCCCGTATTTTACCCATAATTTTGGAGCGCTCGGGAGTTGTATAAAAACCCGATTCCTCATTAAAACGAGGAACTTTGATCCGTGTTTCGGGATAGTTTTTGGCCATGTTTTAAGATAACAAAAATCCCGGAGACCAAAATGGAATCCGGGATTTTCCTTTATTTTCTATTAAGGGCCTATCCTTTGATATTTGCGCTTAAATATTCCCTGTTCATACGGGCAATGTTCTCAAGCGAGATGCCTTTGGGGCATTCCACTTCGCAGGCCCCGGTGTTGGTACAGTTACCAAAACCTTCCAGGTCCATTTGGCGGACCATATGTTGCACGCGATCGGCCGCCTCTACCTGTCCCTGGGGTAGGAGGGCAAATTGTGATACCTTGGCCGAAGTGAACAACATGGCACTGGCATTCTTGCATGCGGCCACACAAGCACCGCAACCAATACAGGTAGCCGCGTCCATGGCTTTATCCGCTACATGTTTTTCAATGGGGATGGCATTGGCGTCTACCGTGTTTCCCGAAGTGTTCACCGAAATGAAACCTCCTGCCTGTTGAATGCGGTCAAAGGAACTGCGATCTACTACCAGATCCTTGATTACCGGAAAGGCCTTGGCCCTAAAGGGCTCTATGATTATAGTATCCCCATCGTTGAACTTTCTCATATGCAATTGACACGTAGTCACCAGTCGGTCTGGTCCATGTGGCTCTCCATTGATCTGTAGGGAACAGGTTCCGCAGATACCTTCCCTACAATCATGGTCAAACTCCACGGGTTCCTCCCCTTTATTGACCAAGTCCTCATTTAGGATATCGAGCATTTCAAGAAAGGACATATCGCCATCCACGCCGTTCAGGGGGTAGGTTATCATTTGTCCTTTGGACTTGGCGTCCTTTTGGCGCCATATTTTCAGGTTTAGTTTCATATATCTTAGGTTTTAGGGATGAGCGAATAGCTACTGCAACTTCTTTTCCAAGCTTCTGATCAAAGAATTTAGCATCTTGCTTATCTCCTCAATTTGATTTTCTATTGTCCTGCTATATTTTATATAATTTAGTTCTTTCGAAATAACTACCTGTGTTTCCAGCTCAAATAAAGAACCTCGGGAATTTCGTAAAAATTGAATATAATTTTTCAAAGATTTTCGTCCCCAACCTTCAGCAATATTAGAAGGGATTGAAACAGAACTTCTTCGCATCTGACCAATAAGCCCGAATTTTTCATCTTCGGGAAAACCATTGGTCACTTTATAAACTTCCTTAATTAACGCAATCGATTTTTGCCATACTCTCAATTCCTTATATGACTTTAAACTATCGTTTAACACAATTCTACATTCCTTATTGTCGTTTCCCTCTTTCCTCTTCCCTCTTCCCTTATAGGAATTACTTGTACGAACGGGTTTTTAATTCGATATTTTCATAGGTCAATGCTTCCTTGTGCAAAACCGCATCTTTGGGCTCACCTTTATATTCCCAGGCAGATACATACTTAAAGTTCTTGTCGTCCCTTAGGGCCTCTCCCTCTGGGGTCTGATATTCCTCACGAAAATGCCCACCACAGGATTCGTTCCTGTTGAGAGCATCTTTTGCGAAGAGTTCGCCAAGTTCCAGAAAATCGGCAACCCTGCCCGCTTTTTCCAACTCCTGATTTTTTGAGTCGCTGCTTCCGGGAATCTTTACGTTTTCCCAGAAATCGGCCCTTAAGGCGGAAATTTCGTCTATGGCTTCCTGAAGCTCCTTGGCATTCCGGGACATACCGCATTTGTTCCACATGATCTTGCCCAATTTCTTATGGTAGTGGTCTACGGTGTATGTGCCACTACCACTCATCAACTTTTCAATGCGCTCCCTCACGTCCTTTTCTACAGCTTCAAACTCGGGAAGGTCCGTGGAAATGGGTCCGGTCCGGATATCGTCGGACAAATAGTCCCCAATGGTATAGGGCAGTACAAAATACCCGTCGGCCAATCCTTGCATAAGGGCCGAGGCACCCAATCTGTTGGCCCCGTGATCGCTAAAATTGGCCTCTCCGGCACAGTAGCAACCGGGGATGGTCGTCTGTAAATTATAGTCCACCCAAAGTCCGCCCATGGTATAATGAACGGCCGGATAGATTTTCATAGGGGTCTTATAGGGATTTTCATCCACGATTTTTTCATACATCTGGAAGAGGTTGCCATATTTCTCCTCAATGACCTCTTCGCCCAATTGGCGGATCGTATTTTTATCGGCATCCTTCATGCCGGAGGTCAACGCTTTTTCGGTACCATACCGCATAATAGCGGCGGCAAAGTCCAGATAAACGGCCTCTCCGGTCTTATTCACCCCGAAGCCTGCATCGCAACGTTCCTTAGCGGCCCGTGAGGCCACGTCACGCGGCACCAGGTTTCCAAAAGCGGGGTACCTTCTTTCCAAATAGTAATCCCGATCCTCTTCTTTTAATTGGGTGGGCTTTAAACTGCCCTCCCGTATTGCCTGGGCATCCTCCAAACGTTTGGGCACCCAGATACGTCCGTCGTTACGGAGTGATTCTGACATCAACGTGAGTTTGGATTGATGGTCTCCGGAAACTGGGATACAGGTTGGATGTATCTGCGTATAGCAGGGATTGGCAAAAAATGCACCCCTGCGATGGGCGCGCCATGAGGCCATGACATTGCTCCCCATAGCGTTGGTAGACAAGAAAAATACGTTTCCATAACCGCCGGTGGCCAATACCACGGCATGGGCCGAATGGCGTTCTATCTCACCGGTAACCATGTTCCTTGCAATGATGCCCCGGGCCTTCCCTTCCACCAACACCAAATCCAACATCTCATGGCGGTTGAACGGCAGTATCTTTCCCCGATTGATCTGTCGGTTCATAGCGGCATAGGCTCCCAACAACAGTTGCTGACCTGTTTGCCCCTTGGCGTAAAAGGTCCTTGAGACCAATACACCACCAAAGGACCTATTGTCCAAAAGCCCGCCGTACTCCCGTGCAAAGGGTACGCCCTGAGCCACGCATTGGTCAATGATATTGCCCGATACCTCGGCCAAGCGATATACGTTGGCTTCACGCGAACGGTAATCCCCACCCTTTACGGTATCGTAAAAAAGACGGTAGTTGCTGTCCCCATCGCCTTGGTAGTTTTTGGCCGCATTTATGCCGCCCTGGGCAGCTATGGAATGTGCCCTCCTCGGGGAATCTTGGTAGCAAAATGTCTTTACGTTATACCCTAACTCTGCCAAGGTAGCTGCGGCCGAACCTCCGGCAAGACCCGTACCCACAACGATAATATCTATATTCCGTTTGTTGGCCGGATTTACAAGATCAATATCGTTTTTATGTTTTGTCCATTTGTCGGCCAGCGGGCCGGAAGGAACTTTAGAATCTAGAATTGCCATAAGTCTTACTTATTTTAATGTCCGTTAAGGTGATGAAAAAGCGCAATGAAAATAAACGCCGCGGGCACAACCAGAGCAAACGCTTTGCTAAACTTTTTGATGCCGGGCGTGTACTTGTTGTTGACGCCCATGGATTGAAAGGCCGAGGCAAATCCGTGCCAAAGGTGCATGGCCAACAAAACAAAGGAAACTACATATAGGCCGATCCGCACGGGGTTTTCAAACTTATGGAGCAGCTCCGGGAAATAACGTGTTGGATCCTCCGGATGGCTCTCCACATATTTGTGCACCAATTCCGGAATAAAGAAATCATAGAAATGCAATCCAAAAAAGGCCAATATCACAGCACCGGAGATAAGCATGTTTCGGGAGACCCATGAAGCATTGGCACTGCCCTTGTACTGCACATATTTAACACCGCGGGAACGGCGGTTCTGTATCTCCAGGATAAAACCCATCACAAAATGAAAGACGATACCGAACACCAAAATGGGCTGCATTAGGGCCTGTACCACAAAGTTGGTTCCTAAAAAATGGGAGAACTGATTGTATATATCGGCGCTAAAAACAGAGGTCATATTGACCGTGCAGTGAAAAAGCAAAAAGAAAACAAGAAAAAAGCCTGAAAGTGCCATCGCAACCTTTCTGGCGATAGAAGATTTTATCAATCCACCCATGGGTTATGAATTTTGATTACAAAGTTATTGTACGTAGTACTTATAGGCAAGCTTTGCAATGGTTTAGTGTTCTGCCAGGGCCTAATTTAAGGAATCTTTTAAAGTTGTTTATCACATTAAAGTAAAATTCTTGCGATAATCTACATTATGCGACAATTAGGGGAAACCACGAGTAAAATCTACCTTTTGAATTAGCCCGATTGTAATTTTTGACCGATATTACATACGTAAAACAAAAACCGATCGAATTTTAAAATGGACATTGGGTTATTATCGGTAAGCATGAATGTCTATTCCACCAAGCGATTGGCCGAAGAGGCCGAGAAATTGGGCCATTATATAGAACTGATAGACCATACCAAATGCTCCGTAAAATTGGGATTGGGAAGACCCGAGATTTATCTGGGGGAGGAGAATGTCACCAATGAGTTCGATGCCATTATTCCAAGAATTGGTGCCAAGGTCACCCGTCACGGGGCGGCCATTGTAAAACAGTTTGAGATGAACGGCATTTTTAGCACAGCCCGTTCCTTGGGCATCACCCGGGCCAGGAACAAAGTGCGCACTTTGCAGATCATGGCGCGTAAGGGCATCCCTATACCGGAGACGCTTTTTTCCATTAATCCCGACAACATCGAGGAGCAGATCAACTTACTTGGCGGTCCGCCGGTCATTATTAAACTCCAGGAAGGCACCCAAGGTTTGGGAGTCATTTTGGCCGAAAGTAAGAAGTCGGCCAAATCGATCATCGATACTTTTTACAAAATGAACACCAGTATTCTCATCCAAAAATATATTGAAGAATCCAATGGGGAGGACATCCGTATTTTTGTGGTGGGCCATAAGGTAGTAGCCGCCATGAAACGCCGCAGTGCACTGGGCGAATTTAGATCCAACGTACACCGGGGGGGCGATACCGAGGCGGTGAAGCCCACGGCCAAAGAACAATATATAGCGCTCAATGCGGTAAAATACCTGGGCCTGGGAGTAGCGGGCGTAGACCTGATCCGTTCTAAAAAGGGACCACTGTTGATCGAGGTAAACGCTTCTCCAGGGCTACAGGGGATAGAAGCGGCAACGGGTGTCAACATTGCTAGGGAAGTCATTTTATTTGTGCAAAAAAATGGAGGTAGAAGAAAATAAGGATATCGTGATTGGAGGGGATACGGTATCTCCGGGAGAACAAAAATTACTTACTATAAGTATTGACCGTTTGCCCACGGGAACCCTGATCGATATCCCCGTTTACGTGTTCAATGCAAAAAAACCTGGCCCTACCGTTTTGGTGCAGGCAGGATTGCATGGGGACGAGATCAACGGCATAGAGATCGTTCGCCGGATGCTCCACGAAAAGCGGTTCAAAATCACCAAGGGGGCGGTCATTGCCGTACCGATATTGAATATTTTTGGGTTTATCCATTTTTCCCGGGATGTCCCCGACGGGAAAGATGTAAACCGGAGCTTCCCAGGTACCAAATCGGGCTCCATGGCCAGTCGGATAGCCTATCACTACGTATCCGAAATCATGCACCAGATGGATTATGGGATTGATCTGCATACCGGAGGATCGCAGCGACATAACTTTCCTCAGATCCGGTATACCATCGAGGACGGGGAAAGTGTAGAACTTGCCAAGGTGTTTAATGCCCCCTTTTCATTTTCATCCAGATTGATCCGTGGCTCCTTTCGCAATGCCGCCTTCAAAATGAAAAAACCTACCATCGTTTTTGAGGCCGGGGAAAGCATGCGATTTGATGATTTTGCTATAAGCGAGGGCATGCAGGGGATACTCAATGTGCTGAAGCACTTTAAGATGATCACTAAAATTGAACCGCGGTATACCGAACGATCCACCTCGGTTCATATACAGGACAGAAAATGGTTGCGCGCTCCTACCGCTGGGATGTTCATCCCAGAGATTACCAATGGCTGCGAACTTAAAAAGGGACAACAAATAGGTATGGTGACGGACACCTATGCCAAAAACAGCAAGAAAATAAAGGCCCCATATGACGGTTATGTATTCTGCATCAACCACCAAGCCGTGGTCAATCAGGGCGATGCGCTTTTCCACGTAGGGCGTTAAGGGCCTATCCCATATTTAGAGGTAACTCAACCACCATTTTTCCCTATGGGAACTTTTGTAGGTATCGTACCAGCTACACAGCGGATAGAGGGCAAGCACAATAAGGACCCAAAGCAGGTATACCGTCCATAACCCAAAACCATATCCTTGTAATTCGGGTTGTAGGGTAATCCACAGATCAATGATCATATCCGAAAAATCAAATCCTGTTGCAATGGCTGCCACTACGGCCACAGCATGTATCACATACAGGTGCACAATGTAAAAGAACATAGGTACGCGGCCAATGGTCACCAGTTTGTCCATAAGGGCCCCCTGCCATTTTTCGGCAAAGGCCAGGAAGAGAATGGAGGGTCCCAGGGTAATCAATAAATACATCAGCGAGGGCGGGTATTTGGTGACGTTAAAAAAGGACATGATGGTAAAACCCATGGATTCTTGGGGGGACCAGAAATAAGGATCCCCATACAGGTTAAGAAAGCGCAGTACAAAGAAAAGTGCCGTAATCCCCAATCCCAGCTGCCACAGTTTTTTGAACCGGTCCGCTGCACTTACAGTGGGTCTGTACCATGCACCAAAGTAATATCCCAGGGGCATGACAAAAATCCAGGGAATCAAGGGATAGCCCACGAAGACCTGCATAAAGCCCAGGTCTACCAAATTAAATACGTGTATAAAGGTCCATAGGCCAGAGGCCAACGGATTGGCAGGCGCAAACGCGTCCAAAAAATTATGCCCCAAAATAACGATGACAGACAGGGCTATCATGAATTTTTTGGGAAGATGGATAAAAGCCGCCAAGAAGATCATGCTTATGCCCAGCACCCAGATGACCTGAAGGACCACACCGGAATAATCCAACTTGAACATCCAAGCAAGTTTTATAATGGTGAATTCGGCAATGACCAACCAAAGCCCTCTTTTGAAGAGCCAGCCCGAAAGGGATTTTTTGTCCCTGCGTTGCCCAACAAAAAAAGCTGAGGTACCTGCCAAAAAGACAAAGACCGGGGCACAAAAATGGGTTACAAAGCGCGTCCAGAAAAGTGCGCCATTGGTTTTGGTAAGGTCCGTGGGATCAAAGAAGTAGGCATCATAGTGAAAGTAATCGCGGACATGGTCCAAGGCCATGATGACCATGACCAATCCCCTTAAGAGGTCAATGGATCGAATTCTTTTTTTTCTGTCGGAAGTCATAATGTTTGTTTTACAGTGGTTTTAATAACAGATTGTCCGGTTACAAACTTAGGGGGAATGGTGTGTTAAAACAATCCGGAAATTGCGGATTTAGCACGGGGGATTACATCCGCTATTCAATTTTAAATGTCGTTCTTTCCAGCGTGCCATCACCGGAAATTTCTATGTAATAATTTCCCTTCGGAAGATAGGTCTTGCCATCATTGGCTTCATCAAGTTGGGTCTTGTACTTCCTAAGATAAGCCGATTTTCCACTTTTGGAAAAAGCCACATCATAGGATAAAATATTGAACCCACGGGGGGTTTCGATTTCCGTGGCACTTACCTCTACCTGGTCGGCGGTCTTTATGCTAACCTTGCATTTCCCTGCCTTGGCGGTATAGAAGGTAAGGTCAATTCCAGGTGTGTTGGGCCTGGACCAGGGACTGGCCGCATTGCCCCAACTTTTGGAATGTTTCACCTTTCCTATACCAAAGACCACAAGCTCCTTGCGCATGGCTTCGGGGGTAAGCTCCTGTAGCGCGGCAATGTTGGCCCTATAGATGCTCCTTCCATGCGTGCCTACCAAGAGGTGTTTTTCCCTGGGCTGAATGGCCAGATCATGTACCGCCACATTGGGCATGCCGTTTTGAAATACCTCCCAGGAATTACCTTGGTCAAAGGAAACATAGACCCCATTATCCGTACCTGCAAAAAGGAGGTTTTCGTTTTGGGGATCTTCCAAAATGACATTGACCGGGGAAGGTGGTATGTTGCCCGCAATATTTTTCCAAGTGGCACCATAGTCATCGCTCTTATAAATGTAGGGGGTAAAATCGTCCCAACGGTAGCCGTTTAGACCTACATAGACCCGATTCTTTTTATGCTTTGAAGCCGCCACCCGGCTCACCCAAAGTTCCTTTGGAAAGCTTTCGGAGATCAACTCCCAACTGCCGCCCCCGTTGCGGGTCACATGAACCAGACCATCATCGCTACCGGTATAGAGCACCCCAAACTTAAGCGGTGATTCAGAAAGGGTGGTCAAAGTGCCGTAGGCCACATTTCCCTTTTTTCCACCCTGGGTAAGGTCATCGGAAATGACCTCCCAATCGTCCCCTTGGTTCAGCGATCGGTGCAATTTGTGACTCCCCAGATATACAATATCCTGATTGTGCGGTGAAAGGAGAATGGGTGTTTGCCAATTGAATCGATAGGGCAGTTCGCCCAAATTGTGTTTGGGCTGTACGGCCTTGCGCTTTCCTTTGGCAAGGTCCAACCTAAAATAATTCCCAAACTGAAAACCGGTGTATACCAGGTTGGCATCCCGGGCATCGATCTGTACTTGCATACCGTCCCCGCCCAAAATGGATTTCCAGGCGTAGTGGCCGGTCTGTTGCCAGCCTCTGCTCTCCTTGGCGTTGTGCGGCCCTTTCCAAACCCCGTTGTCCTGCAGTCCGCCATAGACGTTATAGGGGTCTTCGTCATCCACGTTTATGGCGTAGAACTGGCCTACGGAGGGCGAGTTGTTCTTGGTCCAATGGGCCCCATCGTCATAGGAGATATTGAGTCCGCCATCGTTTCCGTTGATCAAATGTCCGGGTATTTTTGGATTCACCCAAAGCGCATGGTGGTCTGCATGCACATTGTCGTCGCTGATCGATGTCCAGCTGTTGCCTCCATCATCGGAGGTCAGCAAGGGAACCCCCGCGATATAAATTTTATCTTTATTATGTGCCGCCACGCGGATCTGCGCAAAATAGTACCCATAGCTATAGAAGAGGTCGTTGATGTACTTTTGGTTCATTTTCTTCCAAGTGGCACCGGCGTCATCACTGCGATATACCTCCGCACCAATGACAGGGGTGTCAAACAAAAGGGAGTTTGCATTTACCAGGTAGTTGTATAGGTCAACCGGCTTTATGGACGCTGAACGCACCATTTGTTTTACCGTGTCTGCCCGATATTTTTTCGGGAACCCCTTGGCTTTCAAAAAAGCGTCCAATTTCTGATCGGACAGTTTTAGGAAGGCATCAACGGACAGATCCTTAAAATCTTCCTTTTGGAGTTCGTCCGACCGCTTTGGGTCCACTTCGGTCTTGCCCCTTCTGAACTGACTGTCGTGCACAGCATATACCGTATTGGCATCGTAGACCGCCAGACCAATTCGGCCCACACCTTCGCCTGTGGGAAAACCGCTTTCAGGGGTTGAGACCTTGGTCCAGCTGTTCCCACCGTCCATACTTTTATAAATGCCAGAGTCCGACCCATTGCCGCTAAAGTTCCACGCTTTCCGATCTTTCTGCCAGGCGGCGGCGTACAGGGTATTAAAGTTGCCCGGGTCATGGGCCACATCAATGATGCCGGTTTCGTCATTGATGAAAAGGGTTTTTTGCCAGGTGTTGCCACCATCCGTAGTCTTGTATACGCCACGTTCCTCGTTGGGGGAGTACAGATGTCCGGTTACCCCCACCACCACTTCATCCGGATTGTTGGGGTTGATCAGGATACGGCCAATATGGTGCGAATCGGTTAGCCCCATATTTTGCCAGCTGTCTCCACCATCCGTGGATTTTAAAATGCCGATACCGGCATAGGAGGAACGTGATGCATTGTTCTCCCCGGTGCCCACCCACAGCGTGCCCGAGGCCCAATCCACGGCGATGTCCCCAATGTTCTGCGTCTCGGAGCTGTCCAAGACCGGGACGAAAGAGGTGCCATTATTGCGTGTATACCATAGGCCACCGGAGGCGTAGGCCACATAGAACTCTACTGTACGATTTGGATTTACGGCAACGTCCACCACACGTCCGCTCATCACCGTTGGCCCAATATTGACCAGGGGTATATTTTTCACCAAGGAGGTGGCCTCCATCTGTTTTTTTTGTTTTAGGGCGTTCTCCATAGTGGCGGCTGAAGTTGGCCTGGGCTGTGAAAACAATAAAGTGCTGTAGCTCAATAAAAAAAGGAGGTATAATTTTTTCATTTGCAATACGCTTGGAATTTGCTTGGTGAAGTTATGAATTTGGCAGACCGATGACAAAACTTTTATTGCGACCGGGAAATGGCTATTTTTGAGGAGATCAAGGAAGAATGATGGGCATTGATTCCTGCCTGCGCAGGAATGACAAAACGGAAAGGCGGAATGGTAAAATGGGGAAAGACCTAGGAATCCAAAATGGATCAAACAATAACCGATTGTCCTAGCGCTGTTGGGCCAAATAAAATGTCATTCCTGCGCAAGCAGGAATCCAGAAAACACATAATCACTATTCATCCGTATTATGTTTTTATCTTTATCGATTAAAGGAACCAACATCTTGTGCGGGAATGACAAAACGAACGGGGCAGTAGTCCTTTGGTCCAAATAAAACAAAACATCACAACCAATATGAAGTATCACCAAATAGATAACGGCCTTTTCAAAAAGAACCGCAAAAAGTTCATGGCGCAAATGAAACCACAAAGTATCGCCGTGTTCAATTCCAATGATATTTATCCCATAAGTGCGGATAGCACCATGCCCTTTGAGCAGCACAGGGATATCTTTTATCTCAGCGGTGCCGATCAGGAGGAAACTATTTTGGTGCTCTTTCCGGATGCTTTGGATCCCAAACACCGCGAGCTGTTGTTTGTACGTGAGACCAATGAGCACATTGCGGTCTGGGAAGGAGAAAAACTGACCAAGGAAAGGGCCACCGAGGTTTCCGGAATACAGACGGTGTATTGGTTGTCCGACTTTGAAAAAGTCTTTTTTGATCTGATGACCGAGGCCCACATTATTTATTTCAATACCAACGAACATTATCGCCAGGCTGTGGAGACCCAGACCCGTGAAGATCGCTTTATACAGATGTGCAGGGATAAGTTTCCCGCCCACCAACAGGCCAAGAGCAATCCCATTTTACAAGAAATCCGTGGGGTAAAGGAAACCGAAGAAATCGATTTGATGCAACAGGCCTGCACCATTACGGAAAAGGGATTTCGCAGGATCTTGCAGTTTGTACGTCCGGGCGTTTGGGAGTACGAAATAGAAGCGGAATACCTGCATGAGTTTATCCGCAACCGTTCCAAGGGATTCGCCTATACCCCTATAATCGCATCGGGCAACAACGCCAATGTATTGCACTATGTCGAGAACAACCAACAATGCGCGGATGGCGACCTGCTGTTGATGGATGTTGCTGCGGAATATGCCAACTACTCCAGCGACATGACGCGGACCATTCCCGTGAACGGCCGATTCATGCCACGGCAAAAGGAGGTGTACAATGCAGTCCTCCGGGTGAAGAACGAAGCCACCAAAATGTTGGTCCCTGGAACCCTCTGGGCAGATTATCACAAGGAGGTCGGCAAGGTCATGACCTCTGAATTGCTGCAGCTCAAACTATTGGATAAGGCCGATGTACAAAATGAAAACAAGGCCTGGCCGGCCTATAAAAAATACTTCATGCACGGCACCAGCCACCATATTGGTCTGGATACGCACGACTATGGGGCCTTAAAGACCCCCATGAAGGCCGGCATGGTCTTTACCGTGGAGCCGGGCATCTATATTCCAGAGGAAAAAATGGGTATACGGATAGAGGACAATGTGGTCATCCAGGAACAAGGCGAGCCGTTTAACCTGATGCGGAATATTCCGATCATGGCAGTGGAAATCGAAGAATTGATGCAAAAAAATAGATAAAGATTCCCCTCCCGGTCTAAGGGAAAAGCTATAGGTTTTTCGGGTTTTCTTATTTCTTCAATCCCGGGAAATCCCTTTTCATTTCCATAACATTGGCCAGTACAAAACCCAGTACGGCCGGAAGCACCCAACCCATGTTCAGGGACCCTAGGGGTATCCAACCTTTTATGGGGGCAATAAGGTCTTCCAGTCCGATACTGCCCAAAAAATCGGGGATACTGAAAATGATAGTGGCCATCACCACACTCTTAAAAACCAAGGGGGAGGCAAACTTGTTGGGAAGGATGTTCAATAGAATCAGGACTATGGTAATCGGATAAATAAACATCAGCGCGGGAAAGGCCACCGCGATGATATAGCCCACATTAAATTGGCCCATTACTATACCCAAGAGGCATCCGACAACTGCGGTTATGGTATACGCCCGCTGTGAATCCCCAAAGCGGTATTTTACAAAGTCGGCCGTGCCTGTCACGATGCCCACGGCTGTGGTAAAGCAGGCCAATCCCACCAAAATACTCAGAAAGAGGTTGGCGGTGCTGCCCAGGGTTTTAATGCTGATCCCGTTCAAGAGGCCGGTCCTGGAAATCGCAGCATCGAACTCGCCGTGCATCAAGGCACCGGTAAAGATCAGTCCGGCATAGATTAAAAGGAGGGCCAACCCGGCCAACCAGCCTGCCCGTCTGATCAAGCCCTTTTTCTCCTCGTAGCCGGCATCGGTGTTCTTAAGATTGATAGATATAATAATCACGCCCCCGACCACTACGGCACCTATGGCATCAAAGGTCTGGTAACCCTCTAGCACGCCATGGGAAAACGGATGCGCAAAGGCCGTGGCGCCAAAGACCAGCTCGAAAGAAAATGCGGTAACCCCTATGATGGTCAATAAAATGAGGATAATGGCAGGTGTCAAAAGCTTGCCTATGATATCCAATATTTTGCTGCGGTTCATGACGAAGATAAACACCAGCACAAAATAGATGATACTGGTGAGCAGGGAGGAAGTGCTAAAAAATGGGGCTATGGCCATCTCATGGGTTACCGATGCGGTTCTGGGTGACGGAAGGCTTATGGAGATGGCATAAATGATAAAGGAATAAATCAGGCTAAAGGCGGGCGATACTTTTTTCCCAAAGTCGAATATGGTGCCCTGTAATTTGGCATGGGCCAAAATGCCACAGAGCGGAATTAACACGGCGGAGATACAAAAACCCAAGGTGACCAACCACCAGAGTTCGCCCGATTTAAATCCCAATTGCGGGGGCAAAATCAAATTGCCCGCCCCAAAGAATAATGAAAAAAGGGCAAAGGCGGTAACAAAGGTCTCTTTGGTCTTGTACATGAATGAAATTATGCGGCAAGATAAGTGAAAACAAAAGATCTAAAAGCAGCAGCTCATCGGAAAATTATATCCTTTTGTCGAAAAAAAATACGTTCATCGAAAATATATAAAAAATCATGGAGGGTACCCAATAAAGTGTACCACGGTACCGTTGTAGTGATAAAGTACTTTAATCAAAGGCTTTTAAACAATTGACCAATAGATTAATATTGAAGTTTGCAAAATAATGATCCCAAATCTTATTCTTGCTTCCCCTAAAACCTACTTGTATGAAAAAAGCATTTTCTAACTATGGCATCAAACTGAGTTCAGTTTTTTGCAACCTCTTTGGACACCATTATGCCGTTTCCAAAAAAGTGACCCTTCACATTAAAGAGTATAAATGTATCCATTGCAACAAACAGGTAACCACTGATGTCAGTGGTAGCCTTTCCGCACTTACCCCTGAACTTCAGGACATTAACGATACACTGGAGAATTTATATCAAAAAAGACATAGAGCCGCCCCACAACAGGTGGCTTAATTATGCTTTGGCAAGTGAATTCCAACCCTGAGCGGTCAATGGAATTTTAGAGATATTCCTGGAAATCAAATGTGCACCTTCACTTTTGGCTGTCATATGCCCCACGACAGTCAAATTAGGATTGCCTTTTATTTTCGGGAATTCTTTTTGGTCCACAGTGAACAACAGTTCATAGTCTTCTCCTCCGCTGAGCGCCACCATAGTGCTGTCCAGGCCAAATTCCTCACAGCTCGAAATGACCGTGGGATCCAAGGGGATCTTATCCTCATATAGATTGCACCCCACCTCGCTTTGTTTACAAAGGTGCAGGATTTCCGAGGAAAGGCCATCGCTGATGTCTATCATAGCGGTGGGATGCACGCCCAGTTTGTCCAGAAGAGCAACCATATCCTTTCTCGCCTCAGGTTTTAATTGCCGCTCCACGATATAGGAATAGGCATCAAGGTCTGGTTGATTGTTCGGATTTACCTTAAACACTTCCTTTTCCCGTTCAAGTACCTGCAGCCCCATATAGGCGCCGCCAAGGTCCCCGGTAACGACCAAAAGGTCATTGGGTTTTGCCCCATTTCTATACACAATTTTGTTTTCCATGGCTGCTCCAATGGCGGTAATGCTAATGAGCATACCCTTGGTGGAAGAGGTAGTATCCCCTCCCACGACGTCTACCCCGTAGGTTTTGGCCGCCAGGGCCACGCCCTCATAAAACGCCTCCAAGGCCTCCAAGGGAAATCGGTTCGAAACGGCAATGGAAACCGTAATTTGCGTAGCTATGGCGTTCATGGCATAGATATCCGAAAGATTTACCACAACTGCTTTGTAGCCTAGGTGTTTTAGGGGCATATAACTTAGGTCAAAATGAACGCCCTCTATCAGGAGGTCCGTAGACACCAAAGTTTTACGATCCTTGAAATCGAGTACGGCCGCGTCATCGCCAATACCTTTGACCGTAGATTTTTGCTGCAAGGGAAAATCCTTGGTCAGGTGGTCTATCAATCCAAATTCGCCCAGTTCCTCCAAGGAAGTCCGCTTGGGGTTTTTATCCGCTATCATGTTGCAAAAATAAGAGGATATATTTTATATCGTATATTTACTAAGAGAAAGAAAGTATCGTTTACCCAAATATATCGCTATGAGAAAGTACCCCATATGCATCCTCTTTAGCTTTTTGTGCCTAGCCTGCTCCAGTAATAGTTCGGATAATGATGATGATACCATTGGCGGGATGCAGTCCGATGATGATATGACCGGGGGCAACAACGACACCCCGATCGGGTTCTTTGCTTGTGTGGGCGGCGTGGCCGACATTTACCCTTGCAACGGGTACGATTTGTTGGGCGGTATCCCCCTTGGCATTTTCAACGCTGCTTCCGGGAATGACATATGGGGGTGGACCGATACAAGCAACAATAGGGAGTACGCTCTGGTGGGTCTCGACAATGGAACCGCTTTTGTGGATATCACGGATACAGACAATTTAGTATACCTGGGAAAATTGCCCACAGCGACGGTGGCAAGCGGATGGCGGGACATTAAGGTATTCCAGGACCATGCCTTTATCGTGTCGGAAGCGGCCGATCACGGAATGCAGGTCTTTGATCTTACCAGGCTTAGAAACGTGGCAAGTCCACCCGAAAATTTTACGGCTGATACTCGGCACACCGGTTTTGGAAATGCGCACAATATTGTCATCAATGAACAAACCGGTTTTGCCTATGCCGTGGGAACGGCCAGAGACGACGCCTTCAATGGTGGCGCCCACTTTATCAATGTCCAAGATCCCAAAAACCCTGTTGGCGTCGGCGGCTATGCGGACAATGGCTATACCCACGATGCCCAGGTCATCAGTTATAATGGTCCGGATACCGACTATACCGGGAGCGAAATTTTTGTAGGCGCCAACGAAAGTCAGATTGTATTGGCAAACGTTACGGATAAGGCCAATCCAGCCGAGATTACGACGCTGCAGTATGGAAATATTGGGTATACCCATCAGGGATGGTTTACAGAGGATCATCGGTATTTTATCCTTGGGGATGAGCTGGACGAGACAGATTTCGGATTTAACTCACGTACCTTGATTTTTGATTTTTCGGATTTGGACAATCCAGTGCTGCACGATACCTATCTAGGCCCCACGGCAGCCATAGATCACAACGGATATGTGCGGGGAGACGAATTCTTTTTGGCGAATTATACGGCCGGTGTGCGCGTCCTGGACATTTCCGGAATTGATGGCAACACTATTGTGGAAACCGGTTTTTTTGACACCTTTCCCACAAACAACACCGCCTCCTTTAATGGGGTATGGAGTGTTTACCCCTATTTTGCAAGTGAAAAGATCATCGTCAACGATATCAATACCGGACTGTTCATAATCCAAAAAGCGAACTGATGAAAAAATTGGTATATATCGTTTTTGCATTGAGCTTGCTCGCATGTTCCAATGACGAGGCTTTGGTGCTGGATGATGTGGGCGAAACACCCGCCTTTTTAGGCGAATTGGATTGGGTCCGGAATTTTGGGGGCAGTAATTCGGAAACTGCACAGTCTGTTGTGGCCACCACCGATGGCGGCTATGCCATTTTAGGGTATACCAATAGCGTGGATGGGGATATTACGGATAAGACCCTGGACGTAAATGACTATTGGCTGTTAAAATTGGACGCCGATGGAAACCTGCAGTGGAACAAAACCTATGGTGGTAGTAAGGACGATAGGGGGCAAAGTGTAATCCAAACCTCGGATGGCGGCTATGCCATTGTGGGATACGCGATGAGCGATGACGGCGATGGCAGTAACAATGAAGGCTTTCATGACAATTGGATCCTGAAATTGGATGCCTCTGGCACCGTGGAATGGGAAAGGAGCTTTGGTTTTTCGGGCCATGACCACTCCTATGATGTAGTGCAGACCGCCGATGGTGGCTACTTCTTCGTTGGGTTTTTGGACGTAACGGCCTCCAATGGGGAAGGTAATGTGGGGAAAGGCCTATCTTCCCTTACCAGACATGGCGTGGGCGAGTTTTGGGGAACTAAATTGGACGCTGCGGGCAATTTGGTTTGGCGGCGTTTTTTTGGCGGCACCAATAACGATAGGGCCTATGGCGTAGTGGCGGCACAAGATGGTGGCTTTGTGATTACCGGTTCCTCGGAGAGTACCGATTTTGATATTTCCAACACCAAGGGGAGTTATGATTTTTGGGTGGTGAAAGTATCGGATACGGGCGATTTGGTCTGGGAACGTTCCTTTGGCGGCTCGGGTATCGATAAATCCTATGGCATTGCCCGGACCTTGGACAATGCCTATGTAATTACAGGCAATACCTTTAGTACGGATACCGATATATCAAAAAACAACGGGGAATCCGATGTTTGGCTGATTAAAGTGGACGATAATGGCAATTTGCTTTGGGAGAGAACTTATGGCGGCACCCTGTTTGATGCCGCACGGAAAGTGCGTTCCCTAGCGGATGGCGGATTTTTGATTTCGGGAAATTCCAAGAGCGCCGACATGGACGCCACTTCCAATGCCGGGGAAAATGATCTTTGGTTCCTGAGGACCGACAGCGAGGGCAACTTAAGCTGGCAGCATTCCTATGGGGGTTCCGGTTTGGATTACGGCTTCGATGCCCTGGAAAACCCGGACAAAAGCATCCTTTTGGTAGGCGAGACCGCAAGCACCGATTTCCTGGACCTACAGAGCAAAGGGAACACCGATCTGGTGGTGCTGAAAGTCAAATAAACTACCCGGCCATTTTTCTTTGATCTGACCATAGAAAACGCTTATCATTCCATACGTTATAATAATGTTAGGAAATGTGGTAAAACCCCACTTATATCCTATATTTGTAAACTATTTAGAATAAATCCAATTAAGATATGATCAAAGTATCGGAAACAGCCAAGCAAAGGGTAATCGCCTTGATGACGGAGGAGGGATTCAATGCCGAGAAGGATTTTGTGCGGGTAGGCGTAAAGAGCGGCGGTTGCAGCGGACTGTCCTATGAATTGGGCTTTGACGACAAGACCGATGCTACGGATAAGGTCTTTGAAGACAATGCCGTACGGATCATTGTGGACAAAAAGAGTTTTCTCTATTTGGTGGGCACCACGCTTGAATATTCAGGAGGATTGAACGGCAAAGGATTTGTATTTAACAACCCGAATGCCCAAAGAACCTGTGGCTGTGGGGAGAGTTTTTCCTTATAGCAGGGCGATTTGAACAAGAACTAATTAGTCAATTGGCCTATTGAGAAATTGTTACATTAAGAAGAATGGCGTATACAGAGGAAGAATTAAAGAAAGAGCTCGAAACCAAGGAATACGAATACGGTTTCTATACGGATATTGAATCCGATACCTTTCCGAAAGGGCTCAATGAGGATATTGTCAGGGCAATTTCCAAAAAGAAGGAAGAGCCGGAATGGATGACCGAGTGGCGACTGGAAGCCTTTCGTGCCTGGAAGGAAATGGAGGAACCGGAATGGGCCAACGTTACCTACAAGAAACCGGAGTTCCAGGATATTTCTTATTACTCGGCCCCCAATAAAAAGCCCAAGTACAACAGTTTGGACGAGGTAGATCCGGAATTGCTGGACACCTTTAAAAAATTGGGAATTTCCCTGGACGAACAAAAAAAATTGGCCGGTGTTGCCGTAGATATCGTTATGGATTCGGTATCCGTGGCCACCACTTTTAAGAAGACTCTGGCCGAAAAGGGCATAATTTTCTGTTCCATTTCCGAGGCCATACAGGAACATCCGGAACTGGTAAGGAAACATATTGGCACCGTAGTGCCGCAAAAGGACAACTTTTACGCGGCCCTGAATTCTGCGGTATTCTCCGACGGATCTTTCTGCTATATTCCCAAGGGCGTACGCTGCCCCATGGAGCTGTCCACGTATTTTAGAATCAATCAGGCCGGCACCGGCCAGTTCGAAAGAACCCTGGTCATTGCTGACGAGGGGAGTTATGTGAGCTACCTGGAGGGCTGCACGGCCCCATCTAGGGATGAGAACCAACTGCACGCCGCCGTTGTGGAGCTGATCGCCCTGGACGATGCCGAAATAAAATATTCTACCGTACAGAACTGGTTTCCCGGGGACAAGAACGGTAAAGGAGGCGTCTTTAATTTCGTGACCAAGAGGGGCTTGTGCGAAAAGAACGCAAAAATCTCATGGACCCAAGTAGAAACAGGTTCAGCCATTACCTGGAAGTATCCCTCCTGCATCCTTAAAGGAGATAATTCCATTGGTGAATTCTATTCCATCGCGGTGACCAATAATTATCAGCAGGCCGATACCGGGACCAAGATGATTCATTTAGGGAAGAACACAAAGAGCACGATTATCTCGAAGGGAATATCGGCGGGAAAATCACAAAACAGCTATCGCGGGCTCGTACAGGTGAACAGTAGGGCAAAAAACGCCCGGAACTTTTCGCAATGCGACTCCCTGTTGATGGGGAACGAATGTGGGGCCCACACTTTTCCATATATAGAAGCCAAGAACAAATCGGCCCAGATAGAACATGAGGCAACGACCAGTAAGATCGGTGAAGATCAAATTTTCTACTGCAACCAAAGGGGAATAGATACCGAAAAGGCCATTGCCTTGATCGTTAATGGATTTAGCAAGGAGGTCTTGAACAAGTTGCCCATGGAATTTGCGGTCGAGGCCCAAAAATTGTTGGAAATAAGCCTGGAAGGTTCGGTAGGATAGGTAAAAAGACAAAGCGGGTGCCCATGGGTAAGACCAGCATCCAATAAAATAAATTTAAAAGAAGCCTTAGGCTTCAGATCAGTTTAAATAAACCGCAGAGCAGAATGTTGAAAATCAAAGACCTACATGCAAGTGTAGAGGACAAGGAAATATTAACGGGCATAAACCTGGAGGTCAATGCCGGTGAGGTGCATGCCATTATGGGGCCCAATGGCTCAGGCAAAAGCACTTTGGCCGCCGTCATAGCGGGCAAGGAGGAATTTGAGGTCACCAAGGGACAGGTGTTTCTGGATGGAGAAGATCTGGAGGACACGGCCCCTGAGGAACGGGCCCATAAAGGCATTTTTCTTTCCTTTCAGTACCCGGTGGAAATCCCAGGGGTTTCGGTCACCAATTTCATGAAAACGGCGATCAACGAATCACGCAAAGCCAGGGGCCTGGAGGACATGCCCGCTAATCAGATGTTAAAGCTTATCCGTGAGAAATCGGAACTGTTGGACATAGACCGCAGATTCCTGTCGCGTTCCCTGAATGAAGGCTTTTCGGGTGGAGAGAAAAAAAGGAACGAAATCTTTCAATTGGCGATGTTGGAGCCCAAACTGGCCATTTTGGACGAAACCGATTCCGGTTTGGATATTGATGCCCTTCGTATTGTGGCCAATGGGGTAAACAAACTGAGGAGCAAGGACAACGCCGTAATCGTGATAACGCACTACCAGCGCCTGTTGGAGTATATTGTTCCCGATTTTGTGCATGTGTTGCACAACGGTAAGATCGTAAAATCCGGGACCAAGGAACTGGCCCTGGAGTTAGAGGAAAAAGGGTACGATTGGATCAAACAGGAAACGGTGGTGTAAGGTTTATTTGGTTTCCGGTTATGGCAACGATAACAAAATAAACCAGTGTGATCCTGAAACGTCAAACAAGGTTTGATAAACAAGAAACTATTAAAAAGATGGATTTAAAAGATAAATTGGTTTCCTCCTTCCTGGCTTTCGAGAACAATATTGATGTAGACGATCCCGTGCACGATATTCGATCAGAGGCCTTACGGGTCTTTGAAGGGAAGGGCTTCCCTTCAAAAAAGGACGAAGCTTGGAAATACACCTCCCTGAACAGCTTGAAAAAAGTAGATTTTAGCATTTTTCCCAGCGAGGTGGATGCCTTGGAATACAAGGAGGTCAAGAAGTACTTTCTGCATGAAATGGATACCTATAAGATCGTTTTTATCGACGGTATCTACAGTTCCTTCCTTTCGGAGACCACACATGACGGGGTAGACGTATGTCTTATGAGTGCGGCCCTCAACAAGCCAAAATACAGGGCGGTCATTGATGTGTATTTTAACAAAGTAGCCTCCCAGGAGGAATCCCTCACCAATCTGAACACCGCTTTTAGCAAGGAAGGGGCCTATATTTACATTCCCAAGAACAAGGTAGCTCAAAAACCGATAGAAATATTGCATTTTTCCACCGGTAACGAAGCGGCCCTGCTGTTACAACCACGCAGTTTGATCATTGCGGAGGACAATGCCGAGCTTCAGGTGATCGAAAGGCACCAGAGCTTAACGAAGAACGAGGTGTTCACGAATTCAGTGACCGAGATTTTCGCGGCCAAGGATGCCATCGTGGATTATTACAAGGTGCAGAACGATGTGGCCACGGCCTCCCTGATAGACAACACCTACATTTCACAAAAGGACAGTAGCCTGGTAAAAGTGCATACCTTTTCCTTTGGGGGAAAGCTTACCCGTAACAACCTCAATTTTTACCAAAACGGGGAACGTATAGATTCTACCATGAAAGGGGTCACCATTCTTGGGGAGAGGCAGCATGTAGACCATCATACCTTGGTACATCACAAAGAACCCAACTGTGAAAGCCATCAGGATTACAAGGGGATCTACGGTGAAAAGTCCACCGGGGTCTTCAACGGAAAGATCATTGTGGACAAGATCGCGCAAAAGACCAATGCCTTTCAGCAGAACAACAATATTTTGGTGAGCGACAAGGCTACCATCAATACAAAACCCCAACTGGAGATATTTGCAGACGATGTAAAATGCTCCCATGGCTGTACCATTGGTCAATTGGATGAGGAAGCATTGTTCTATTTGCAGTCCAGGGGAATTCCAAAGAAAGAAGCCAGGGCACTGCTCATGTACGCTTTTGCCAATAATGTGTTGGAGAGTGTTCGCATTCCGGAACTTAAGAGAAGAATCAATAAATTGATCGCCAATAAACTAGGGGTCAACCTGGGATTCGATCTGTAAAATCATAAGTAAGGCCATTGGGATCACGCAAAGTATGATACAAACTGCATTGGATATACAGACCATTCGCAAAGATTTCCCCATCCTAAACAGGAAGGTCAATGGAAATCCGTTAGTGTACCTGGACAACGCCGCTACCTCACAGACGCCGCAGCAGGTCATTGATGTGATCGTGGATTACTACAGCAGCTACAATGCCAATATCCATAGGGGCGTGCACGCACTGTCACAGGAGGCTACGGATGCCTATGAGAACGCACGGCACAAAATCCAAACGCATTTCAATATAGCAAAGCCCCAGGAAGTTATCCTTAGCTCAGGGACCACCCATAGTATTAATCTGGTCGCCAACGGATTTTCCTCACTTTTGAAAAAGGGGGATGAGGTATTGGTCTCGGCCATGGAACATCATTCCAATATTGTTCCCTGGCAAATGCTGTGCGAACGTACTGGGGCCGTCCTAAAGGTCATCCCCATGAGCTTGGAGGGGGAATTGCTAATGGACGAATACCGAGCTTTGCTCTCTCCGCGCACAAAACTGGTATTTTGCAACCATGTTTCCAATGCCTTGGGGACCATCAACCCCATTCAAGAAATTATAGACGAGGCCCATAAGGTGGGCGCGGCGGTCGTTATAGATGGTGCCCAGGCAGCACCGCACATCAAGGCCGACATGCAACAATTGGACGTGGATTTTTACACCGTTTCCGCGCATAAACTTTGTGGTCCCACGGGTGTGGGCATGCTTTATGGCAAAGAGGAATGGCTTACCAAATTACCACCCTACCAAGGGGGCGGGGAAATGATCGCCGAGGTAACTTTTGAAAAGACCACCTATGCGGACCTACCACATAAGTTTGAGGCAGGCACCCCCAATATATGTGGCGGAATCGCTTTTGGCGCAGCCTTGGACTATCTAAACGCCATAGGAATGGAAAGCATAGCCCAATACGAGCATGAACTGTTGACCTATGCCACGCAACAACTTTTAAATATCGAGGGGTTAAAGATTTACGGTACGGCAAAGGAAAAGACTTCCGTGATTTCCTTTAATATCGAAGGGATTCACCCCTACGACATTGGCACGATCCTGGACAAACTGGGTATAGCCGTACGAACGGGACACCACTGCGCCCAACCGGTTATGGATTTCTTTGGGATACCCGGAACGGTAAGGGCCAGTTTTAGCTTTTATAATACCAAGGAAGAAGTAGATCTGCTGGTCAAGGCCGTGGAGCGCGCCCGGTCGATGTTACTTTAAATTGTTGAATAGCTAAGGGACTTGTCGTACTTTTGCGCAAATAGAACCAATGACCATAAACGAGATACAAGAGGAAATAGTAGAGGAGTTTTCGATGTTCGATGATTGGATGCAGCGCTACGAGTATATGATAGAGCTCGGAAAGTCCTTGCCCCTGATCGAAACACAATATAAAACCGATGATAACATCATCAAGGGCTGTCAGAGCAAGGTGTGGGTCCATGCGGAGTTGGAGAACGATAAACTGGTTTTTACCGCCGATAGCGATGCGATCATTACCAAGGGCATTATTGCCATCCTGATACGGACCTTTAGCCATCAGAGTCCCAAGGACATCATTGAGGCGGATACTGGATTTATTGATGAAATTGGACTTAAGGAACATTTATCGCCTACCAGGGCCAATGGCCTGGTGAGCATGATAAAGCAGTTAAAATTGTATGCCATTGCCTACCAGACCCAGTTGAATTGAACAGGGGCCGGAGGGAAAGGGCTTAAAGAAAGACCTATGAGCGAAACAGTGATAAACACCCAGGAACTGGGAGAAAAGATAGTCAATGTACTCAAGACCATTTACGACCCGGAAATACCGGTAGACATTTATGAGCTTGGGTTGATTTACGACGTTTTTGTCAATGAGGACAACGATGTAAAGATATTGATGACATTGACCTCGCCCAATTGCCCCGTGGCCGAAACCTTGCCCGTTGAGGTGGAGGAAAAAGTAAAATCCATCAATGCTGTAAAGGACGCTGAGGTAGAAATAACATTCGACCCACCTTGGACGCAGGATTTGATGAGTGAAGAGGCCAAGTTGGAGCTGGGCATGCTGTGAAGTAGATATAAGAAGTCAGAAGTCGGAAGTCAGATGTCAGAGCAAAGGGATTCAGGGAGTTGTTCGACTTATGCAAGGGAGTTTCGAAAGCCATTTATGGATTAATCAAACATTTAGAAACAAAATCTGACAACTGATAATTGATGTCAAAGGTAAGAAGTAAGAAAGGATTTGAGGAGTTGTTCCACCTGTGCGAGGGAGTTTCGAAAACTGCTTTTGGATTGATTAAACATTTAAAAACAAAATCTGATATCTGACAACTGAAATCTGAAATCCGATGTCTGACAAATCCGAACCTATTGTAAATAGAGTGGCCCAGAGCAAGCTGGTCACCTTCGACCTGGAAGACCATTATCCCAAGGGGGAGCGGGTGCTTTTGGACATCAAGGACTGGCTCTATGAAGGGATTATCCTTAGGGAAAAGGAATTTCGGGCTTTCGTTGCCGAGCATGACTGGAAACAATACCGGGATGCCTATGTTGCCCTGCACTGTTCTACCGATGCCATCATCCCCGGATGGGCCTATATGCTTATCGCCACGCAATTGGAACCTTTCGCCAAAAAGACGGTCATAGGGGACCTGGAACAACTGGAGACCACCATTTACCAATCGATTATTGCTCAGCTCGATGTGTCCGAATACAAGGACAGGCCCGTCATTATCAAAGGCTGTACCAACAAGCCGGTACCTCCCAATGCCTACCTCTGGATTACCTCAAAGATACAGTCGGTCGCCAAAAGCGTGATGTATGGCGAAGCCTGCTCTTCCGTCCCCTTATACAAGAGAAAATAGGGGTTACCGGAGCATTTTTTGATTACAATTCTTACCTTTGGGTGCGATAAAACACTAAACATTAACACGATGAAAAAATTAGCTATGGTGCTCGCCTTGGTATGCGCGGGCATGACCTCCGGTTTTGCCCAGACCGAAGAAGAACTAAAGGCCCAAATGGGCCCTAAAAAAGATTCCATTGCCGCTATCCAAGGCAGGGTAGATGCCATACAGGCCAAGATCGATGCCTTGCCCGGATGGAAGTTTGGTGCCTTTGGCACGATAGGCGGAAGTATTTCAGGTTTCAACAATTGGTTCTCCCAGGGTACCCCGAACAACTCGGCCGGGAACATTGGATTTACGGTGAACGGTTTTGCCAATTTGAAGGAGGAGAAGTTCTTTTGGAGAAATGCGGCAAATGTGAACCTGCAATGGGTAAAATTTGACGATGAGGACGATCCTACCGATGATGACAGCTTTAAGGAAGCCACCGATGTCTTTAATATTTCCTCCCTCTACGGATGGAAACTGAGCGAAAAGTTTGCCATTTCCGCTCTGGCGGAATACCGAACCACGATTTTGGACAATTTTAATGACCCCGGCTATTTGGACGTGGGCGTGGGGGGCACTTGGACCCCGATTCCCGATCTGGTGGTGGTCATCCATCCCTTAAACTACAATTTTGTGTTCAGTAACGAGGACGCCATCTTTGAATCCTCTACCGGGGCCAAGGTGGTGGCGGACTATACCAAAAAACTGGGAAAAGTAAACCTTAAATCGAACCTTTCGCTCTTCCAGAGTTACGAAAGTGCCGATCTCTCTAACTGGACCTGGATCAATTCCTTGGGTTATACGCTGTTCGGCAAGATCGGTGTAGGTTTCGAGTTTGGCCTTAGGAGCAACAAACAGGAAGCGCTGAACTTTGCCTTGAACGGCCCAAACCCGGATCCGACAGCCACTTTTGACAATATAGACAATGATTTACAGAGCTATTGGCTGCTGGGCCTTAATTATGCGTTCTAAATAATGTGAGTTCGATGCAGAAAATGCTGTGTCAAATTCAATATCAAGAAATCAGTTCTTTTGGTCAGGTTGAGCGCCCGCCTTCCGAAGTACCGTACGGAGGGCAGGCAGTCGAAACCTAATTGAAATGAGATTATTAAAATACCTTTCGACTGCGCTCAAGGTGACAAATGCCAATTTTATTGACAAAACTGCACTTGAAACGGAATGACCTTGATTGAACTCACATTAAACAGGGATTCACTTCCTGCTAGTCATCCTAAAAAAAGCCCCCGACAGCAATGCCGGGGTTTTTTTATTGAAATGAAGCCATACCCCAAAGCTGCAACCTTGGATTTGCAGTTATGGACGTTAAACTTCTTCGGCAATCTTTCTTTTTTAGTTAAGGTTTATAAGAATTAACAGCTTGTCTAGGTGCATTTGCCGTACTTTGTCCTATCATTGTAATGGAAGTACAGGGAAAATTAGCGCAGCCTACCTAAGCTGTTTTCAATTTTCCGGTTTTTCGATGAATAACTTTTCTCCCTTCCGCTCCCAAAAATAAATAAAGTTTAATCTACCTCCATGTCGGGGAAGAGGCGTTTGTTTTTTAGCAATGGGCAAGAAAATGACACATAGGCCCATGCCGTATTTCAAGCGCATGAATGCAAATGGATCATCGCAGCGGATATGATTTTCTTGACGCTTACCTTGGGGTTGTTGGCGGGTTATGTCGCCTTTTCACTGGCAGCTAGTTTCCGTAACCGGAGGGCCGGAAAGGTGGTCTTACGGGAGAAATATGGGAAAACCGGGCTTTCCAAGGAGTTTTCCATGGAACTGAAGACGAAACTCGTTTCCCTGATGGAACATGACAAGCCGTATTTGGATGCCAATATCCGCCTGGATACCATAGCCCATTTGTTGGACGTGTCCAGACACCACGCCTCCCAGATCATTAACGAACATTTTTCACTTCACTTTTTTGATTTTATCAATATGTATAGGGTCCGGGAAGCTGCCCAGCTGCTCAGCACCACCAGGAAAAGGGACTCCATCGCCGATATCGCCTATCAATGCGGGTTCAACAACAGAATTTCGTTCTATAAGGCCTTTAAGAAAATAAGGGGCGTTTCCCCTTCGGCGTTCAGGGAAAACTACCTGACGAAGGACCAGTAGGTTAATTGCTATCGGCACTTTTTTTTGACCGGTTAAGGTTTGTAAGCGTTAACAGCCTGCGTGGATTCATTTACTTCTTTTACCCCACAATTATAAAGGCAAGGTAGCGAGAGGAAGGGTCAAATTTACGTATCAGGATGAGCTTTTGTTCTCGTTGATTGAAGTATTTTTTGAGTTAGCACGAATTTCTCTCCTGCCTGCCTTTTCCAATTGTACGGACTAATTCTTAATTAAAACTCAAAGTATGAAGACAAACAGCTTCAGGATGGTGCTGGTGCTATGCCTATTGGGAACGGCATCGGTGCTTGCCCAGACCAAAACGATTATGGGGACGGTCGCGGACCAGAACGGCTTCCCCCTGCCCGGGGTAAATGTGGTGATCAAAGGGAGCACCACCGGAACCCAGACCGATTTTGACGGGCAGTATTCCATTTCGGCCCAAGCGGGCCAAACCCTGGTTTTTTCCTATTTGGGGCAAAAGACCGTTGAGCGCTCCATAGGGGCCTCCAATACCATTAATGTACAAATGGAGGAGGATGTAGAGAGCCTGGAAGAAGTGATTGTAACCGGACAAGGTTCGGGTATCCAAAGAAGGAAACTTTCCACCACCGTGGATGTCTTAACAGCAGACGATATAGATAAACTTCCTGCGAATCAAATTGACCAATTACTGCAGGCTTCCGCGCCCAGCGCACAAATACGACTAAGCTCCGGTCAGCCAGGTACGGCCGCAATCATTAGGACAAGAGGTCCAATTTCTGCTGCAAGCTCCGCAACCCCTGTGGTCATTGTTGATGGGGTCCGGGTAGATAATCTGAACTCCAACCCTCAACTGGGCATAGGTACAGGAGGTGCAGATGTCTCAGCACTTGCCGATATTCCCGTGGAATCCATTGAAAGAATTGAATATATCAAAGGGGGTGCTGCCACTACACTATATGGTGCGGATGCCGCGAACGGTGTAATCCAGATTATAACCAAAAAGGGAAAAGCGGGCAAAAGCACTGCATTTTTCGAAAGTCGGTTGGGGATATTAAAGGCTACGGCCGACTTTTTGCACTACGAGCGAACGGGTGAAGCAATTTTTGAACCCGGGTATTCCCAGGAATTCAGGACAGGCCTCAGCGGAGGCAGTGAAAAATTTTCGTATAATTTCGGTGGAAGCCTATATAAAGATGATTCTTTTAATGACTTGAACGAGCAAGTAAGACGGACCTTCACTTTAGGATTCAACGCGGAGATAAAGGACAATTTTAAATATCAGGGCTCTTTTTCCTATGTAGGGTTTGAATCCAATCTGGATTTCAATGCGAACACCAGTTTTTCGAGGTTTTCGGCCTTTGAAGGTGGAGGTAGGGGAAATTTGGATGAGTTGACCCTGGCCGAATGGATTCCTGAAAGGGACAGGGCAAGGGCCATCGGTGACTTGGTGGATATTACCAATAATACAAACCGTTTTACAGGCTCAAACAAATTCATTTACGATATTACGGATTCCTTCCAGGTAAACGCTACGGTTGGAATTGATTACAGAACCACGGTCCAAGAGAATCTGCAAAGCAACGCCCTGCTTATCACCCAGGGAAGTATTGCCGAAGGCACTACAGATCAGGCCGCACTTCAGCGATTGATCAGAACCAATTTTGTGGCCACGGGGGACTTGAACTTTACACATAAGGCGGAACTGGAAAACTACTCCTTTGTAACCATTTTGGGAGGACAGTTTTTTAGAACAACAGACAGACAGAACCTTCTTAGCGGTTCGGGAGGGGTAGATGGAACCAGAAAAATTGACAATTTCTCCACCCAGATAGCCCAGGACTTTGTTTTGGAAAACGCCAACTACGGGCTGTACTTTTTGGAGAATGTTGGTCTTTACGATGTGGCGTTCGTGGAATTCGGTGGTCGGCTCGATAGGAATACTTCTGCCGGTAGCAATACCAGTCCATTGTTACTGCCAAAAGTAGGAGTAACCTATAATTTTTCCGACCATGACTTCTATAGGAATGTGAATTTCAGCGATATTCTATCAACGATAAGATTGAGGGCCAACTACGGGGAAGCCACCAATTTTGCCCAACCTTTTTCACAGGACCGTACCTTTAGCTTGAGTTCGTTTTTGGGAACCCCTACCTTCACTTTCGCAAATCCCGGAAACAATGATTTGGTTTCGGAAAGGGTGAAGACCACAGAATTTGGATTGGAACTGGGCTTCTTTAACAACAGGTTAAATGTAAGTGGTACACGCTATGATGCGATAACCGAAGATGCCTTGTTCACTCCCCAAGCGCCTCCTTCACAAGGTCAGCAAAACCAAATTCAAAATATTGGTATGGTAGAGAACAAAGGTTGGGAATTTGAATTAAATGCAAATCCCGTTCGAACGGGGAAACACAACTTAAATCTATCCATTTCATACAATATCAACGAAAATTTGGTGGTAAGCACCGGTGGGGGAGCTCCTTTTGTAGTCGGTGGTTTTAATGTACTGGGCTCGGTGGTCGCGGAAGGTGAAAGTTTAGGATTTTTAAGGGGTACCGCCGCCATACTTCAAAACAATGGAAGCTATGTCTTTGAACCAAATACCTCCTTGGGCAAAACCTTTGCCCCAAACTTTGGCTCCCTTAACCTTAACTACGCCTGGGGAAACTTTAATCTATTCGCTACGGGAGATTATCAGTTTGGAGGTAAAATTACGGACTTGAGTTTCCTTTTGAGACACTTGAGAGGGGTTGATAATACCGGGATTCCGGAAGCGTTGATAGGCACGACTACGCCCTTCAATTATGTAAATTTCTTTGTGTTCGATAATGATTTCCTAAAAGTGAGGAACATTGGTGTTTCGTATGATTTTGAAAATATTTTGAAACCCTTTGCCAATGTAAGAGTCGGATTTACGGTAACCAACCCGTTTAACTTTACCGCAGGCCCGTTTGATCCTGAAACTACCGGTTCTGGTATCGGGAACCAAAACGGATTTTCCAGTGGAGGATTTGCCTATGGTACGGAATCACCGCCAAGAATTTTCATGAGTTCTTTAAAGTTTGAATTTTAACCGAAAGAAATTAGAGATATGAGAAAAGTAGTTTTAATAATATATTCAGCTTTGTTTACCCTAAGCTGTACGGACAATTTTAGCAGCGTGGTAGATTTCACACAAGTGGAGAATCCCAATTTGTCCGAAGCCTCGGTGGTAGGGCAACCCAATTCTTCCATCATCTGGCTCGCCGGATTGGAAAGGGAATTGGCGTTCTGCTACAATGAAATTTTAATATTGGCAGAATTGGGTTCTGACAATTATATGAATACCCAAACTTTTTTTAGCCAATTTTTAGACCAACTAGAACTTCAAAATACCGACCCGGACCTTCGGGATTTTACTAGGGAGATACAACGTCTCAGGGAAATGGCCTTGTTTGGTTTGGAAAGCGTGGGTCCCGCAGATCCAGAATATACCACGACCACGGAAGCGGAATTCCAGTACTTTTTGGGATTGGCCCATATGTATGCCGCGATGTACTTTCCGGCATTGCCGCAGGAACCTATAGGGCCTGCGATACCGGCCGCTCAGCATTATGAGCATGCCTTGTCGGCATTTGCCAGCGCAATAACTCTAAACCCATTGCCAGAATATTATCTTGCCACAGCTAGAGTAAATTATTATACAGGAAACAAGACAGCTGCAGTTTCCGCAGCTCGGCAGGCCTTGGCGCTTAATGCTAAATTAGATCGGTTCGTTCGTTTTGATGAAGCGGCTCCAGGGGGCGTCCCTCCTGGAACCAACCCATCAAATGTTATGGAAAGCGCCCTGTTCGAACGCGCTACCTTTGATGATTTCCAGCCCCTGCCCACACTGGATTTCCTGGATCCAAAATATTCTTTTTTAACTGCTGAAGAGGATGCACCGGTGCATTACCTTAAAGCTGAAGAAGCACTTTTGATTCTGGCCGAAGCCAATCTTTCGGATAACAAGATTGACGCCGCTAGGGTCAATTTAACCGAATTGTTGGCATTGGTTGCAACCAGGGAAACCAGAAATATAGACGACTCCACGGAAGGCAGAATACAGGTAGCCCCCGGTTCCCGGCCAAACAAGGCTTCCGTGGTTGTCAATGGCAGAAGGGGATTGGTGTTGGATAGGCAAGCGGGAAATGTAGACGTTCCATCGGTTTCTGGCACCTCGCTTACCGCTGCTGATATTGCTGGCCTAAAGGCTGATGATGCTGGGCTGGAGTTATTGTACAGAACTAGGCAGGAAGTGTTTATCGCTGAAGGTTTGCGATTTGTGGATATGGGCCTAAAGTTGATCATTGACGAGAACGAGGTACTGCAAAATGAAAACATCAATAAGGGTGATTTAGGGACGGTCCCATTAATTCCGGCATTCATTTCTTCGGTCGTAAAAAGTTTGGATGCCATTACCTATGATCCGACCAAAGGCGTTGCTACAACGGTCATCAATGTCAATCAAATTTTGGTCGCCAATAAATCCACCCCTGAAGTATTACCGTTCCATTAAACCATCGTGAAAACTTTGGCCGTCCACAGGAGCACTTGGCAAACAAAGATCCATACCACAAGAAAAAAGCCCCGGCATTGCTGTCGGGGCTTTTTTTTAGTTAAGTAGGTTTAGATAAAATTTGGTTTGTTACCGTTTAGCTTTTAGGTCAAGTGCGCGATTTGGGGAACCTAGCACTTTGAATTAAGGCCCGGATTCGATTTGGGACAAACCCGATTACTTAATTACAAGGTAAATGTATATCAGTTTAAGCAAAGCGCTAAATTTTTGTTGTGAACTATCCTTTAAGTGTTGTGTAAAATAGCAACGGCATTTTTCTTCGACAAACAACATGGTTTTTGGCGCATAAATGCATCGTTTTCGATGGAGCTGAAACTATTCTTTTACAATTAAGTACGCAAGTGTTAGTAGTTTGCCCTTGCCCCTATGTATCATTGTTGACACTATAAATACCTGAAAATTAGGTATCTTGTATAGGTCAATCCTTTGAGATGAAACGACTTCTGCTGCTTTTCTTTCTGCCTATAACATTGCTTTCACAGTCAAATGCGGATAGTACACAATTAGAATTAAGTGGATTTGCCCTGGGCTCTAAAAAGTATCAGGAATTGGGAATGCCTTATATGCAACACTACGGGCCAGACGATTATAATACGACAAGGCCGGATAATCAGACATTGGTACAGGGAGACAATGGTTTAATGTATATAGGCAATAGTAAAGGGGTATTGGAATTTGATGGGGTGGATTGGCGGTTGATCCAGTTGCCCAACAGGAGTCTTATCAGGACCTTGGTGAAAAATGAAAAAGGGACCATATTTGTGGGCGGATTTAATGAACTGGGGTATCTAAAACCAGACTCTTTGGGCTTCACAACTTTTAAGTCCATTAGATCCGAAATGGATTCCGTTTATCAAGATTTCCGCTATCTCCACAATAGTTACACCTTCCAAAATGCCGTATTCTTTCAGTCAAGAGATCACCTATTCCGTTGGTCGGACAATCGGTTTAAAATATGGTCCCCCGAGCAAGAAATTATTTATTCATCGGTAGCGAATGGATCTCTTTATGTACAGGATAATGAAAAAGACTTATATAAACTGGAAGGAAACCAACTGCAGTTCATCACCCCATTTGATCACTATATAAGCTCCATTCTAGCACTTGACGCCAATAAAACGCTTGTCGCAACACGACAAAACGGCCTCTTCCTCCTGAAGCAGGATAAACTTATTCCCTTTCGCGTCCCCGTGGAAGCCTATTTAAAGAAGAATTATATTGTGAACTGCAAGAGCATGCCCAATGGATGGATTACCATTGGTACCGGGAACGGAGGATTGGTGGTGATAGACAAGGAAGGCGCACTAGTGAACCTATTTGATAAGACCAAAGGGTTATTGAACAACAGTGTCCTCGCGCAAGAATTGGACGATCAAGGGGGCCTTTGGCTTGGGTTAAACTATGGAATAAGTCGTATTGAGTTGCTCTCGCCCTATTCAATTTTTGATGGGCGAATGGGGGTCCATGGCTTTGTTAATACAATTACGAGGCACCAGGGGGATGTGTTCGCAGGAAGCATTGAGGGCTTATTAAAACTTAAGACGGGCCAAGGGCCCACTAATAGAGGGTTTGAAGAGGTGCAAGGAGTTGGATCTACTTTTTATTTGTCAGAGATTAATCAGGAATTATTTATAGCCACTACAAAAGGAACCGTTAACTATCACAAGGGTGAAATCGAAAAACTGGATGAAAGAAGAGCTGGTGCTTTATTGCATTCCAAAAAGGATTCCACCGTAATCTATCTTGGGCTTTTTGATGGTTTGGCAGGTTTAAAAAAGGAGAACGGTATTTGGAAACCCCTAGGTAAAATTAAGGATATTGACGATGATATCAGGGAACTGGTAGAATTGGATGATGGGAAACTTTGGATGGAATCACAAATAGATGGCGTGTGGTTGGTTGACTTTTACAAGGACGGCACCTTCGATTGGGAAAACCCCCAGATTAAAAGGTTTCTGGCCAATAAAGAGCTGCCTCCCGGTTGGTTGTTTTTACATTCCATTAAGGGAGAGGCGCTATTTGAAATAGGCGGGACAATCTATAGATACAACCAAGATCGAGATTCCATAATGCCGGATACTTCCTTTGGGGAACCCTTTGGATTCAAAGGGGATATCGTACCTAAACTTGAGGATAAAAATGGCAACTTATGGATGTTGGGTCAATTTACGGAAACTGAAGAGGAGGAAAAGCAGCGTACGGTGTCTATTCCCAGAGCAGACGGGAGCTATGAAGTAATCCATATCAATGACAATCGAATAACCCATGGGGTGAAAAAAGCCCTGTTCCCTGATGGAATGGAGGTGCTTTGGTATGGGGGACCGGACGGAATTATCAGGCAGGACCTAAAACAAAGTGTCCCACGAATCGAAGATTTTGAAACACTGGTAAGGAAAATATCGGTTAATGCAGATTCTGCAATCTATGGAGGAAGTGGAAAATTTGATGAAACTTTATTGGACTTTAAAAGTAACACACTCCGATTTGAGTACGCCGCACCGAACTACAATGAAATCTCCAGGAATAGGTATCAATACTACCTGGAGGGTTATGATGAAAACTGGTCGGATTGGACCGAAGAAACAAGAAAGGACTATACACAAATTCATGAAGGTAATTACACCTTCAGGGTTAAGGCGAAAAACATTTATGAACAGGTGAGCGCGGAGGGGAGGTACCCGTTTGCAATTCTACCACCCTGGTACCGTTCCTGGTGGGCCTATGGTCTATATTTTCTCCTGTTTGCTGCTTTTTTATATACCTTATTGCAATGGCGCTCAAGACAACTAAAGAGAAAAAACGAGGCTTTGGAAAAATTAATCGCCGTTAGAACCTCCGAAGTACAACACCAGGCCAATCAACTAAAAATCCAAGCTGAAAAGTTGTTGGAATTGGATCAGGCGAAATCACGATTTTTTGCGAATATCTCCCATGAGTTCCGTACGCCACTTACCTTGATCAAGGGCCCCATAGAACAACTGGAGCAAAATTTTCATGAGAAATTAAGCATGGAAAATGTTAAGATGATCCGGCGCAATGCCAATCGGGTGCTCAGTATGGTAAACCAGTTGTTGGACCTGTCGAAAATTGATGAAGGCAGTCTAAAGTTGGCCCCTACAGAAGGCGATGTGTATAAATGTCTCAGGGCAGCCACCTCCTCCTTTAACTCCCATGCCGCACAACGCAACATAGATTATAGGGTACAGATTCCCCAAACGGTGCTTTGGGCTTCTTTTGATCGGGATAAATTGGAAAACATCATCTACAACCTATTGAGCAATGCCTTTAAATTTAGCGGGGATGGCTCCGAAATTGCTTTCAGTGTATCTTACGGGGAAGGCGGACTTCAAATCTTGGTATCTGATTCGGGCAAGGGTATTCCGAAAGAAAAAATCCCCTTTATTTTTGACAGATTCTACCAAGTAGATAGTTCTACAACAAAGGAAAAGGAGGGGTCCGGCATAGGCCTTTCGCTTTCTAGGGACTTGGTGGAACTTATGGATGGTACCGTTACCGTAGCTAGCGAACCCAACAAGGGAACGATATTTACCGTCCAACTCCCACTAGAGGAAATACGAACCGGACAGCGCAAAAAAGCAGAGGACGATAATACTGCTTACCTGGGTAGGCCCCAACACAAGAACCCTTTTGTCCTAACCAAAGTGGACAAAAGAAACCTTCCGACGATATTGTTGGTTGAGGATAATATTGATATGCGGAGTTTTATTACCGAACAGTTAGTACAGTTTTATAAGATTAAGGAGGCCAAGGATGGTAAGGCTGGGTTGAAAAAAGCCATTACAGAACCACCGGACTTGGTTATTACCGATCTGATGATGCCCAAGATGGACGGAATAGAACTCTGCAAGAAGTTGAAAACCGATGTACATACCAGCCATATTCCTGTAATTATGCTAACGGCCAAAGCGGGCATGGATAATAAATTGGAAGGCTTGGAAACCGGGGCGGACGACTACCTTACCAAACCCTTTGATGCCAAGGAACTCGTGGTACGCACCAAAAACCTTATTGAACAACGCCAAAAACTTAGGGAATTGTATACCAACACAGAAATCCAGGTAGATCCCAAGAAAGTGACGGTTACCTCCATTGATCAAAAATTCCTGGAACAGGTATTGGACCTGTTGGAAGAAAACTATCCGAATTCCGATTTTGGTGTCCCGCAAATGCAAAAGGCCCTGGCCATGAGCAAGACACAATTACATCGAAAGTTAAAAGCGTTGACCAACGAGGCTCCCGGGGAACTACTGCGTAACTTCCGACTCAAAAGAGCCGCCCAACTCCTCTCCCAAAAGGCCGATAGTGTTACCCAGATCGCCTACCAAGTTGGATTTAACAACCTCTCTTATTTTGCAAAGTGCTTCAAGGAATTATATGGGGTAGCGCCCTCCGCTTATTGAAAACCCAAATTTTCCCGGGGAATTTTCGGGCGTAAAAACGCTATTCTTACCAAGCATACTTCAATCCGGCCCATCTATGGCCCAAAGACGGCCATGTATCATTTACCCTCCAATTTTAAAGCTTGGAACCATGTTGTTATCATCTGGAACCCAGCTATTAGTCTTCCTGGACCCAGCAAAATACATTTGGGTTGTTAGCATATAGTCCCCCAAAAATGTAATCGTTTAGCAACAAAAAAAGTGAACTATGAAATACCTAAGACAAAGAGGGGATCAAAAACAATTTGGAAACACATGTATCGGCAAACTGATTCTATCCGTTCTGTTCTTGGCCGTTATCGGAAGTTGCAGCAAGAGTGAAACAGGTGGCATGGGCATGGTAGATGATGATCCCATGATCGGCAATCCACAAAACAATGCTGCTCCTAGTAATTTTAACCTAATTGGCGTAACAGATGGGACCTTGGATGTGGACCTACGACCGGCATTTAGCTGGGAGACGGCTGCCGATCCGGAAGGAGGCCAGGTACTATATGACTTGTACCTGGGCAAGGAGAATCCACCCACAGCAGTTTTTGCGGCAGATATCGACGCCACAACTTTTACCATACAGGACCGTCTACACCTAATCGACACTTATTATTGGAAGGTGGTGGCAAAGGATGCTGAAGGTAATGGTACGGAAAGCAGCACCTTCAGTTTTACCACACGCGATCTGGGCATCCCAAACGGGGGGCCCATAACGTCTGCTGCCGATTTTTCCGAAAGACGCAACCATACGGCCATAGCGTTCCAAAACAAATTATGGGTGATTGGCGGAGTGGAACTTCCCATGCTCGATAAGCTAAACGATGTTTGGTACAGTGACGACGGCGATACGTGGAGTCTGGCCACGGCTTCCGCGGATTTTTCCATAAGACGGGCCCATACCACGGTAGTATTTGACGATAAACTCTGGGTGATCGGGGGCTTAAACGATGCACTCTTCCCTGCTTCCAATACCTATTTGAACGATGTATGGTACAGTAGTGATGGGGTGACCTGGACAGAGGCGACCCCGGATGCCGGTTTTGTAAAAAGGGCGTTTCACACGTCTGCGGTATTTGATGGCAAAATTTGGGTAATCGGTGGGACCGAAGAAAGTAGTCTTCGGCTTAGGGATGTATGGTACAGTAGTGATGGGGTAACTTGGACGGAAGCCACCTCCAGCGCAAACTTTCAATCCAGGGGAAACCATACGACCGAAGTGTTCGATAATAAACTTTGGGTCATAGGCGGCTTCGGGAGCACTGAAATGAACGATGTCTGGTATAGCAGCGATGGGGCCAACTGGACCGAAGCTACCGACACAGCCGGTTTTCCCGCAAGAACTGGCCTTACCTCCGTGGTGTTCGAGGATAAATTATGGGTCATAGGCGGCTTTGACACTTCCAATTCCTTCCTGGACGACGTATGGCACAGCAGTGACGGAATTAGCTGGACGCAAACGCCCCTAGAAAATGGGTTTAAAGGACGATTGGGACACACCACAACGGTACTGGACCACAAAATTTGGCTCATTGCCGGAGATGTGGGCAGTTACCAGCATGATGTGTGGGCTTTGGAATAGGCGACGCCCCAAAAGATGGATACACGAGCCCCAAACAACAATTTTTGAACCTTGAACCCCCAGAACTTAAAATTTGGAACGATGAAAACAGTGAAAAAAAGTAAACGAACGGTGAATTATGACATAAGTAACGGCATTCCCACAGCATTATTTGCCTTGGCATTACTGGGTTTGGGGATGTGCCTTTTTGTGCTGATAGGTTGTAGTAGCGGAGATGATGGTTCGGTACCCCCTCCTCCCCAATCGCAGGGACAGGGGATCGTAAACGGATCGGTCAAGGATAATAGCGGCAAGGCATATCCGAATGCCTCGATAACACTTTCAAAGGGATCCGAACAACGCATGACGACCACAAATGCTGATGGAAATTACAGTCTTAGCTCCAAGGGCATTGGTGCACATGAAGTAACGACAGCACTGCCCTTATCCACAACATCGGTCACAGCGAACCCCAAGTCCGTCAATGTTCAGGACGGGCAGACGGCTACCGTCGATTTTGTCATTGAACCACAGGCGGTGGTGGCCCATCTCAATTTTGGGGATGTGCAGCTTTTGGAGGAAATCAAGGACCAGGACGGGAATACCCCGGTAAGCCCTACGGAACCTTTGTATGCCGCAAATATTTTTGATCCCCCTTTGGGGCTGTTAACGGCAATTATGGCCCCTGACGGACATCACCTTACCTTGTCCGAATGGACCCAAGCAGAAGGAAATCTGCTTGCGCGATGTGATGGTGAAAAGACAGCCGTAAGCATTGAATTGGAAGGCTTGGTGCCCAATGGCACCTATACCTTTTGGTTGGCCTATCTCAAAAGGACGAGAAAGGTCGGCGAACCTGTAAATTTTGCGAGCGACTTTGTCCACCCCACCAACCCTCCTCTGGGGTCGGGCACCGAAAATGTAGTTGTGGCAGCTGCCGATGGAACCATCAATACCACCATTGAACACGACTCCTGCATTTTAACCGATGAGGTGGCGCTTGTGATACCCATTCTATACCATATTAATGGCAAGACCTTTGGTTCGGGCCATGTTCCGGATACGGAGGAGGTGGTGCATATGTTGGCCTATTTTCAATAGTTCTTGGAATATGGTAATGTCAAAAAATGTTCCCTGAAATAAGAATATAATCCTCAAAAATTTAAACATATGAAAGCAATAAACAGAAACAGGGTGCTTACTACCATCCAAAGATTAAAAGCAAGCCTGCTACTAGTATTGGTACTAGTGGCCTGCAGCAAAAGCGATGAAGGGGAAGCGGCGGCCTCCATCAATGTACAAGCCTCCACATTTTTGGTAGAGAACGTAAATACGTGCTCCACGTCCTTGGGTGCTGGCACGGTGCTCTCCTTCAAAACACCTTATAGCACATCACAAAACCTGACCATTCAAAAAATGCTCATAAAAACTACGGTGTCAAATGGAGAGTCCAAGGATGCCATAAATACAAAGTTTACAGATACTGGTGAAAATATTGAATGGGTAAGCTGCTTTACCTTTGGCTCCCAGGACTGGGTAGAGTATGAGGTGCGCCTGGAATCTACCGATGGTTCTGTAAGCAATGTTTCCAAGGTACGGGTTAACAAACCAAGTGGAGCCAATTAGAAAACATTGAGTTGGTTGATTATTACGGATCTTATGGTTTGGTCTTAAAACGGAACAGTTTGGAGTAGCGGGCTTTCCAAAGATCAAACCTTAAGATTCCCCATAGAAAAAGGAACAAAACTATCTTGGCAATAACCAAAATATCGTATTATGAAAACACAGAGATTTAAAAACATCTTGACAACCACCAGGGGCATACTGACGGTTTTACTGTTGAGTGTCCTATTGATCAACTGTAGTACCGATGAAGTTGGTTCGGCGTCGGAGTCCGCATTTTTCGGCACGGGAAACTTCAACTTTACGGGCGACTTCAATATGTCGTTCGTGGGCGAGGTGTCAAATGCGCGCATAGCTCAGATATCCAATGGCGAATCGCTTCCTTTAAGTTTTATAGATAGTCAGGGAAAGGAATTTTTTATTGGTCTAAGGGACAATCCAAGGATAGGAGCCCGGGCCTATACCATGGAAGATCTTACCACCGAAGGGTATGCTGGCATAGAATTATCGGGGGAGGTATACGATACCGGTTCCATTGGTGGGACAGGGACCGTTACCTTAACGACTGTCAACAGTAGTGAAATCAGCGGTTCTGTAGACATGAAATTGGCCAGGCCTTTGAATACGGCAGACACGGTAGTGGTCAAAGGTTCATTTCAACTTCGATCCCAATAAACGCCCAAAGCTTTTGGACAGATTCTTATAAAAAAAAGCCCCGACGATACTGTCGGGGCTTTTCTTTTAGTCAAGTAGGTTTGATAAAATTTGGTCTGTTACTTTAGCTTTAAGGTCAAGTGCACGATTTGGGAACCTAGCACTTTAAATTAAGTCTTGGGTTTGATTTGGGGTAAACACCATCACTTAATTACACGGTAAAGATAGGGACAGCTGGCAGTCCATAAAAAAATATGTTGTGAACCCGGGCTATCCTGTGGTGAAAAAGTTAATACACATATTTCTTCGATGAACGGAATGGTTTAAACATAAGATTGCTATTTTTCTTTTACGATTTGGCACTAATGTACTAGCAATTTTAGGTGACCCTAGCTACTATTAGGGCTAATTTCTATCCCGAAAATTGGGTATCTTGTAAAGACATTGCATAAAGATGAAATGGTTACCTCTTCCATTTTGGTTGTTGTCTGCTTCCTTATTGTTCTCACAATCCAGGGCAGACAGTCTTCTTAATGTCCTTCCGACCTTAAAAGAGGACAGTACTAAAGTTCAGACCTATCTTCAATTGGTTGATGAATTTTATAGAAAAGATCTGAATAGGGCGCTCGATTATGCTACAAGGGCGGAGGAATTATCAGAAAAATCAGGCCTAACAGTGCTGCTGGCAACCTCAAAACGAAATGTGGGTTATTTGCTTACCAACATGAGGAAATATCAACAGGCCGAGAAAAAGTATAGGGTTGCCCTTAAAATTTATTTGGAACATAATAACCCTGCGGGGATTATGAACGTAAAGACGGAACTTGGCAATATTGCAAGGATGCAGTCCAAAAATGAAGAGGCGTTTGGCTTGTTTTTTGAAGCTTTGGCACTTGCACAAAAAGAAGGTGACAAACTAAGGGAGGCGGGTATTTACAGTTCCATTGGCGATACCTATAAAAACCAAAAACAATTTAAGAAAGCCATAGAAAATTATGAAGCAGCACTGGTATTGGTTAGAGCGTTGGACTTTAAACCAGGAGTTTCTGCCTGTCTTACAAATTTGGCAAATATATATACCGAAATCAGAACGTATGAGAAGGCAATTCGCTATCATGAACAGGCCTTGGAGCTTAAAAAAGAAATGGCAGATAGGCTTGGGGAGGCAAGAGTTTTGAATAGCTTGGGTATTGTTTACAATAATTTAAAGGAGTTTTATAGGGCCGAAAATTATTTTAAACAAGCCCATGAAGTGGCCGAAGAGGTCGCTGATGTAAATCTGAGCTACGAAATAGAATACGGGCTGGCCGCGGCGGCATTTGGCAAAGGCGATTATAAGCAAAGCATCAAAATGGCAACCGATGCCCTGGAGAAGCTGGATTCCACGGCGACCCTCGAAACAGAATTAAAAATTCATCGACTTTTATCCAACGCGTATGAAGAATTAAAGGAATTCGAAAAGGCCCACCACAGTGCAGCTACTGTGATACAACTCTCCGATAGTTTTTATAATGAAAAGATTGTATTGACTACCAATAATCTGGAAGCTAAATATAAGAATGAACAAAAGGTCAAAGAGATTGCGCTTTTGGAATCTGATAAGGAACTGCAAAGCTTGCAGCTAAGGAAACGGATCAATGAACGCAACGCCATCATTGCATTTGCGCTCATTATGTTAACTCTGGCCGGACTTTTGTATAACCAATACCGAATTAAACAGAAGGCGAATAAAAAACTAAAGGAGCTGGATCGGTTAAAATCCAATTTTTTTGCTAACATTTCCCATGAATTCCGGACCCCGCTAACTTTGATCAAGGGTCCTATAGAGCGGTTGGAACAAAATCCTGAGGAAAAGCTTGGGATGGATACCATAAAAATGATTAGGCGCAATGCTACACGGGTGCTAAAATTGGTGAATCAACTTTTAGACCTGTCCAAAATAGATGAGGGCAACTTAAAACTGGAACCTACGGAGGGTGATGTGTATAAGTGCCTACGGGCGGCCACCTCATCTTTTAACTCGCACGCGGCACAACGCAATATTGATTATAGGGTACATATTCCGCAGACGGTGCTTTGGGCGTCCTTTGATCGGGACAAATTGGAAAAAGTACTGTACAACTTGCTTAGCAATGCCTTTAAGTTTAGTGAAGATGGCTCGTTCATTTCATTTGAAACAACCTATGGTGAACAGGCCTTACAAATGCAGTTGGCCGATTCTGGAAAAGGAATTCCCAAAGAAGATCTCCCTTTTATCTTTGATCGTTTTTATCAGGTGGATGGTAGCTCTACCAGGGAAAAAGAAGGCTCGGGTATTGGGCTTTCACTTTCCAAAGATTTGGTGGAGCTAATGGATGGCACTATAACGGTTACCAGTGAATTGGATAAGGGCTCGTTCTTTACGGTACATCTCCCTATCCAGCAAATAAGAACCGGTCAGGAAGAATCAGAGGACGAGGTTGCAATCGTTACAAGCTCAGCACCCAGGCCAGAACCCTTTGAACTGATCAAAGAAGACAAAAGAGATCTGCCACGCATATTGTTGGTAGAGGATAATAGCGATATGCTACATTTTATAAAGGAAAACCTTATTCAGCAATACAAGGTCACCGAAGCAGCCAATGGCAAAATAGGGTTGAAGAGTGCGATCGTTAATCCACCGGAGTTGATTATCACGGACCTTATGATGCCTAAGATGGATGGGATAGAATTGTGTAAAAAGCTAAAAACCGATGTACATACCAGCCATATTCCCGTAATCATGCTGACAGCCAAAGCCGGAATGGAAAATAAAATGGAAGGCTTGGAAACCGGGGCAGACGACTACCTCACCAAACCCTTTGACGGTAAGGAGTTGTTGGTGCGGACAAAAAACCTTATTGAACAACGTAAAAAACTCAGGGAGTTGTTTGCAAATAAAAAGGTACATGTTGATCCAAAAAAAGTTACGGTTACGTCTATTGACCAAAATTTTTTGGAGCAGCTATTGACATTATTGGAAGATAACTACTCCCATGGAGATTTTGGGGTACCCCAGATGCAGGAAGCCTTGGCCATGAGCAAATCACAACTGCACCGAAAACTCAAGGCGTTGACCAACGAAGCTCCCGGTGAATTATTGCGTAATTTCAGGCTAAAAAGAGCTGCCCAGTTGCTGGCCCAGAAAGCCGATACAGTTACTCAAATAGCCTATAGGGTTGGGTTTAACGACCTTTCTTATTTTACAAAATGCTTCAAAGAGCTCTATGGGGTGGTACCTTCAGCCTACCAAAGGTAAAATCTAGAGACTAGAACCAAGAGTTAAAATCACAAATTCCAAGTTTAAAAGGTTCTGGTTTCTTGTGTAATACCTGAAACTTCCGATTTCCGATTTCGAACAGCTACCATCCATCATTCAATCCGTACCATCGATCACCTACAAGCCACCATCTGTCATTTAATATCTAAAATTCGACTTCCAAAATTTGATTTTGATCCTGAAACTATTCTCCTAGCATCTGACACTAAACTCCTAGTTTATAGCGTGCTAGACCAATAGCTTTGAGGTATTGATTGGTAGTGCCCCGAAATAATGAGTTATCAATTTAAAACGAAGGCTATGAAGAATGTAACAAAACAAAACGGTAAGCGAATTGTAAATATCAAAACACATCAACTTGTTTCCGCTGTTCTATTTTTAACGGCTTTACTAGCAGCCACTCTATTTTTAACATTACTAGTAAGTTGCAGCAAGGATGATACGCCTCCTGGACCCAATCCAACCTCCAATCAGCCGGTACCTGTGCTAACGCCAACACTTAGCAGCATTAGCCCGGAAAGCGGCCCCAAAACGACCATAGTGACGATTAATGGCAGCAATTTTGGCACAGATCCCGATGAGGTGCAGGTTTTTTTTAATGACAAGGAAGCCGAAGTACAGACCGTAAACAATACTCAGATTAAGGCTGTTGTGCCTCCAAAAGCCTTCAGCGGTGTTGTAGAGGTGGTTATTAAGGATACCAACCTAACGGGTCCTACATTCAATTATATTATTACAGACGTACAGGTTAGCACTTTGGCCGGCGGTACTCAGGGGTTTGCGAATGGCACGGGCACTTCCGCGCAGTTCAGCGCTCCCTGGGCAGTAGCCATGGATATCGATGGGAATATATATGTTGCGGACGTAGGGAACCACAAAATACGAAAGGTCACTCCAAGCGGTACGGTTAGTACCTTGGCTGGGAGCACCCAAGGATTTGCAGACGGAACAGGAGAAAATGCCCAATTTAATTTTATTCAGGGAGTGGCGGTAGATGGTGAAGGGAATGTCTATGTGGCCGACACAGGGAACCATAAAATACGAAAGGTTACCCCCAGCGGTGTGGTAAGTACTTTGGCTGGGAGTACCCAAGGTTTTGCAGACGGAACAGGAGGGAATGCCCAGTTTAAATCTCCTGAAGGAGTAGCGGTAGATGCGAATGGTAATGTCTATGTGGCCGATTCCTTCAATAACAAAATTCGAAAGGTTACCTCTAATGGTTCGGTGAGCACCTTGGCAGGGAGCACTCAGGGTTTTGCAGACGGGATGGGCACTTCCGCACAGTTTAGCATTCCATCCGGAGTGGCGCTGGGCATGGAAGGAGATCTTTATGTGGCCGATTCCTTCAACAACAAAATTCGAAAGATCACCCCTAATGGTATGGTAAGTACCCTGGCGGGGAGCACCCAAGGCTTTGCAGATGGTGCGGGGGTAAATGCCCAATTTGACAGGCCCTTCGGACTGACGGTGGATACAGAAGGTAATGTCTATGTGGCCGACACCAATAATTACAAAATCCGAAAAATCACTCCAAGTGGTATGGTCAGCACCTTAGCTGGAGGAAATACATATGGTTTTGAAGATGGTACGGGGGCAAATGCAAAGTTCGATGACCCCTTGGGTATAGTAGTTGATGCGGAACGGAATTTAAATGTGGCCGATAAATCCAATCACAGTATACGAAAAATAACGCAGGAGTAACGCACGCTGACCTTTCTCCGGTTAAGCAAAAAAAGTCCCCCTGACAAAAACATGGTTGCATAAAATTTAAGATTATGGAAAGGAAAAACAACGATAGGCGTATTGCATTTGGCACAATACAAGGACTTGTGACAACTACGCTATTTCTACTGATATTAGTGGGCTGCAGCAAGGATGATACTACAACGCCCCAACCAATGTCGACCCCCATACTTATCGGCATTAGCCCGGAAAGCGGCCCCAAAACTACTATTGTGGACATTAACGGCAGCAATTTTGGGATGGATGCTGCAGCCGTACAGGTTTTCTTTAATGGTAAGGAAGCCGTGGTACAGACCGTGAGCAACACCCAAATTAAAGCAGAAGTGCCTTCAAAAGCCTATACCGGTCTTGTTAAGGTGATAGTTGATGGCACAACGGTAACAGGCCCCATCTTTACCTATATTATTTCGGATATTCAGGTAAGTACGCTGGCGGGCAGCACAGCAGGTTTTGCTGAGGGTACCGGGGAAAATGCGCAGTTTACTTTTCCTCATGGGGTAGCTGTGGATGCGTCCGGGAATGTATATGTCGCTGATAGATTCAATGATAAAATACGAAAGGTCACCCCGGAGGGTATGGTCAGCACTTTGGCAGGGAGTATCGGAGGTTTTGCCAATGGCACAGGGGAAAATGCACAATTTGATCAGCCTTTTGGGGTAGCGGTAGATGCTGGAGGCAATGTGTATGTAAGTGATACAAAAAACCACAAAATACGCAAGATTACCCCCAGCGGAGTGGTAAGCACCCTGGCCGGGAGTATCGGAGGTTTTGCCAATGGCACAGGGGAAAATGCACAATTTGATAACCCTTTTGGGATAGCCGTAGATACTGAAGGAAATGTATATGTAGCTGATGAGAATAATCACAAAATACGAAAGATCACTCCCAATGGTTCGGTAAGTACTCTGGCCGGGAGCACCCAGGGTTTTGTGGACGGTACGGGCACAAACGCACAATTTTTTTTGCCTAGCGGAGTGGCTCTGGATGGTGTAGGAAATCTGTACGTGGCTGATCCGGGCAATCACAAAATACGCAAGATCACCCCTAATGGTGTGGTAACCACAGTTGCCGGGAGTACGCAAGGCTTTGCCAACGGGCCGGGAACCACGGCAAAGTTTGACCAACCTCTCGGAGTGACAATAGATGCGGAAGGGAATGCATATGTGGCCGATACTGGGAATCAAAAAATACGCATGATCACCTCCATTGGTGTGGTCAGTACCCTGGCGGGGACCACTCAGGGTTTTATGGACGGGACCGGCGGCATTGCACAGTTTAATGCCCCGCAGGGAATGTCAATGGATGCAGATGGGAATATGTACGTGGCGGATGGAGGGAATCATAAAATTCGAAAAATATCCCGCGATTAACAAGCATCTGCCTTTGCTAAGTTGGACTAGAATAAACGTTCCCTGACATAAAAGTAACAGCTAAAATTTAAGATTATGAAAAAATTATTTTTATCGATCGTTATAGCGGTCATCGGCTTCACGACTATCAGTGCCCAGGGTATTAAAATTGGCGCCAAAGCAGGGGTCAATTTCGCGGACAATAGCGGGGACGGGGAACTAAACGAAGGCACGACCTCAAAAACCGGGATTCATTTGGGTGGAGTCGTTCAATTGGGCATAAAGGAAAAATTTGAGTTACAAGGAGAACTGCTGTATTCTATGCAGGGCTTCAAGGATGGAGCAACGCATAAATTGGATTATATAAACCTTCCCATAACAGCTAATTATTTTGTCATTGAAAGTTTAAGTATCCAAGCGGGGCCTCAGTTTGGATTTAATATAAATGACACCTTCGAGGATGACTTAGGTTCGGGATCCCTTAACGCAGAAGGTTTTGATCTGGCTGTAATTTTTGGTGCGCAATACCAATTTCCAACAGGTCTTTTCGTTCAGGGTAGGTATCAGTTGGGTTTAATAGATTTTCTAGATTATGATAGCCCGTCTAAGCACACGGTACTCTCATTTTCGGTGGGGTATTTCTTTTACTAAAATTTAAAATCATGGGCACAAAGTTTAAAATCTTAACGAGCCAGATCTGGGAGATTACCGAACTTAAAATAGTTCAAAGAATAGTAATGGCCAGTCTACTTTTTACAGGGGTTGCAGCTTGTAGCAAGGATGGGACCCTAAAAGAACCGGATAAGCTAAATCCATTAGAGAATCCCCAGGGAAATCTGCTGGGTTCATTGGAAGAAATAGAAAATTTTTACACAATTGAATTTGTGGATGCCATGATGGAAATGGATTTCAATTTCAACCTGGGGAATACCCCACCGAATCTGGAAGGAAGCTTCTTGATAAGCCCGTTTATTTTGGAAGATTCAACTGTAGAGGCCGATTCCGTGCTGATTGGCGCACAATTTCAGGATTACTTGGCTACATTTTCCAATCAGGATAACAGCAACCTTAGCATTGATCTCCATGGTACTCAGGCGTCTCAAACAGACACTGGCAGCGGGTCCTTTATCACCGGGTCCAATGTCAGTTTTACGATCTATGCAAAAACAATCTCATTCCAAGGAACCTCTTCTGCAACAACGGCTGTAGCCATTTCGGGAACCCGTTCGCCCAATGGGATCATAAATACTCAATTTTTTGGCGGGATGATAGACAATAATGGAAACCCTCAAGGTCTTTGGATTGAAAACAATACCGGAAGGCTTATCATTGACGGGGATGGTTTCTCCCTACAGCAAAACTTGGGATCTAAATCAAAAGGCCATATCGACCTATTAAATTGGATAAAAAAGTTGGAATGAGCGTTTTTTGCATTACCGATATTTAGTATTCATCCAGATTTTGCGGGTATAAGAAATTGTTGTACGGGAAACGGCTTACGTGGATGTCCCTGACCTCGGCATAGACCCGCTTGCGAAACTCTTCAAGGTTTTCTTTGTTCAGGGCCGATATGAAAATAGCGGAATCCCCCAACTTTTGCATCCAGGTCCGTTTCCATTCCTCAATGGTAAAGTGCTTTTTTGTTCTCTCGGTGATCAGATCGTCAGCGTCTATGGTATCATGGGTATATTGGTCGATTTTGTTGAATACCATAATGGTCTTTTTATCGGCACAACCAATTTCATCCAGGATCTTACGGACCGAGTCGATATGTTCTTCAAAATTGGGATGGGAGATATCCACCACATGTAACAATAGATCGGCTTCCCTTACTTCATCGAGGGTGCTCTTAAAGCTCTCCACCAATTGGGTGGGAAGCTTGCGAATAAAGCCTACGGTATCGCTTAACAGAAAGGGAAGGTTCCCGATCACCACTTTGCGCACCGTGGTATCCAAAGTGGCAAAAAGCTTGTTTTCGGCAAAGACATCGCTTTTGCTGATAACGTTCATCAGTGTAGACTTCCCTACATTGGTATAACCCACTAAGGCCACTCGGACGAGGGCGCCACGATTGCCGCGTTGGGTTTCCATCTGCCGGTCTATTTTCAGCAGCTTTTTCTTAAGCAAGGAAATCCGGTCGCGCACAATACGCCGATCCGTTTCAATTTCTGTTTCCCCGGGACCGCGCATACCAATACCCCCTTTTTGGCGCTCCAAGTGGGTCCATAGCCCGGTAAGCCTTGGTAATAGGTACTCATATTGGGCCAGTTCTACCTGGGTGCGGGCATAGCTGGTCTGTGCCCTTTGCGCAAAGATGTCCAATATAAGGCTGGTACGATCCAGGATTTTACACCGCAACTGCTTTTCTATATTGCGCTGCTGGGCCGGGGAAAGTTCGTCATCAAAGATGACGGATCCAATTTCATGCGCATCCACGTAGGCCTCTACCTCCTCCATTTTACCACTACCGATATAGGTCTTTGGATTGGGGAGTTCCATGCGCTGTACAAAACGTTTGCACACCTCGCCACCGGCGGTATAGGTAAGGAATTCCAGCTCATCCAGATATTCCTTTACCCGCTCCTCATTTTGTTGCCTGTTCATAACGCCGATAAGTACGGCCTTCTCATATACGATGGCTTTCTGCTCTAACATGGAATTCAATTAAAGTGCAAATCTAGTGAATGTTGGCCAAGCTATTTTGTATTTTAGTTCCACAAGCCTAAAAAGTATGCTTTTTTCATTTCTTAAGAGGAAAAGAACCAACCGTCTTCATAGCATTGTCTTCTACAATTTGGAAAACCTTTTTGATACCGTGGACGACCCGGATACCCTCGATGACGATTTTACCCCTAAAGGGATAAAGAAATGGTCCAAAAAACGCTATCGGAAGAAGCTGTACAAATTGGCAAAGACCCTTTCCAAGGTGGGTCTAGCGTCTAGTGGAAAGCCTCCCGCTTTGATCGGGGTGGCCGAAGTGGAAAACGCGGAGGTCCTGCAGGACCTGTTGGGGGCAGAACCCTTAAGGAAGACAGACTATGCCTATGTGCACTACGATTCCCCGGATGAACGGGGTATAGATACAGCCCTCATTTATCATAAGGAGCATTTTCAGGTGCTGCATTCGGAGCCCATTCCATTGATCATCCAGAACGAAGACGGGGAACGCGATACCACCAGGGACATTTTATACGTAAAGGGCAAATTCCATGAAGAGGAAGTACATATTTTTGTGAACCATTGGCCTTCCCGAAGGGATGGGGATGTGGAAACCGATTACAAAAGGATCAAAGCGGCGGAGACCATTGGCCATTTTATGACGCAACTGGAGACCGAACTTCCTGACCCCAACTACATTCTGATGGGCGATTTTAATGATGAACCTTCCTCCAAGAGCATACAGACCCTTATGCAAAGGGATTCCCTTTACAATCCCATGGAGAAATTGCATTCGCCCTTTAGGGGAAGCGCCAACTATAGAAGAAGTTGGAGCTTGTTTGATCAAATTATTGTATCACACAATTTCTTCAACCATCAAAAAGGCACCCATAGCTTTGCCCATGCCAACATTTTTGACGAGCGCTTTCTGACGCAGTGGAAGGGCAGTTACAAGGGAACGCCCTTCAGGACCTATGCCGGGCGAAAGTATTTGGGCGGGTATAGCGACCATTTTCCGGTCTATATCCAGTTGAAGTTGAATACTTGAGCGATGCATCGACCCTTTGAAATCTATCTTTCGCCAATTCTAGTAAGAATTTTAATACAAAAAAGTGCCTAGACTACACATTTTAAAACTTTCACAACAAACTCTTGTCAATTCGTCGAAAAAAATAAGCATTTTATCGATGTTTCTTTAGAAAAACAATATAATTGTAGTCCAAATCTTACTTGACTATAATTATGATAGGCTACAACCTACAGTCCCCGAAACCCTGGCATACACTGAGCATCTTATTATTTCTGCTTTTGGTCCCGTACCTAGCTGTGGGGCAATCCGAGCTTCGGATTACACAAATACAACAAAAGCAAAGCCTAAGCGATATTCGCGCTTTGGCACAGGAATTCGAGACCGAATTTGAGTTGAAGCGAACGAAACTTAAGGCGGCCACTGCGTCCAAGGGATGGAGGACCCTTCAGAAATTGGAGGATGGCAGCTATATGGAGCTTCAGGATATTACCGCCGATGGTACCCCTATATACTATACTACCCTTGGAGATCAGGTAAGTACGGTATCGCGGGCAAACACCCTCTACAGCAATGGGCTTTTAGGCCTAGGAATCCATGGGGAGGGTATGCGCTTGGGTGTTTGGGACGCCGGCATTGCCCTTACAACACATAGGGAGTTCAATGGACGGGCAAGCGTTGGCGATGGCACAAACGAGTTAAATGGCCATGCCACTATGGTCATGGGTACCTTAATCGCTTCCGGGCTAAAGGAAAAGGCCCAGGGCGTTGCACACAAGGCCACGGCCACCACAAACAACTGGACGAGGGACAAGATCGAGGTCCTGGAAGCAGCTTCCAACGGCATGTTGGTGTCCAACCATTCCTACGGCATCAAAACAGATCGCGTACCCGATTGGTATTTTGGGTCCTATCTACGGGTCACCCAAGATTGGGACAATATCATGTATAATACGCCCTACTATATCATGGTAACCGCTGCGGGCAATTCCCAAAAATCTGCGGACAATGGTGCACCTGTATACGGAGATGCCTCAAATGGATACGATATGCTTCTGGGTTTTGCAACGGCCAAAAACGGAATTACGGTTGCCGCGGCAGATACTAAAATAGCCAAGGACGGCACCTTATTGGAGGCTTCCGTGGCGGGCTACAGCAGCTTTGGACCTATAGATGATGGGCGTATAAAGCCAGACATTGCCGGGGGCGGAAATAATATTTATGCAGCATACTCCACAGGAATAGATAGTTATCACACCTCCACCGGTACCTCGCTGGCCACGCCCGGGGTCACCGGATCTATGTTGCTCTTGCAACAGTATTACGAACAATTGTACCAAGCTTATATGAAGGCCGCCACCCTAAAAGGATTGGTGTTGCACAGTGCGGATGATGTAGATGCCCTAGGGCCCGACTATAAAATGGGATGGGGGGTAATGAACACCAAAAGAGCGGCCGAAATTATCACGAACAAGGAGTACAGTACCGAGATTTCCGAAGAGCGCCTGGCAACAGGCGAGACCTACACCTTTTCCGTAAAAGTGGATGGGACCGCTCCCCTAATGGCTTCTCTTTCATGGACGGATCCTGCCTCGGACCATATCAATAGAGGTGCCGTAAACGATGCTACGCCCGCTTTGGTAAACGATTTGGATATCCGTATCACCAAAGACGGCCAAACCTATTATCCTTGGAAGTTAAGCGCGGTAAACGCCGCCGCCCCGGCCACTAAGGGAGATAATCTGGTAGATCCCTATGAGCGCATCGAATTACAGCGCCCAGAACCTGGAACGTATACCATTAGCGTTACCCATAAAGGAACACTGCAGCACGAATTTCAGGATTTTTCCCTCATTGTCTCCGGAATCAAGGTCGTGGATTGCGAGACCGAAGCTCCTACGGAGGCCGCCATTGGTCAAGCAGACGAGAACAGCATTTTATTGACTTGGGAACCTCAGGAGGATGCCATTTTTGAAGTGCAGTACAAAGCTGAAGGGGAAACCGAGTGGGAGACCCTCCTTACCGCAGCTACTTCCGTTAGCCTGGAGAACCTGACCTTGGAGACCGTTTACGAACTCCAGTTGCGAACCATCTGTACCCAGAACGTTGCCTCGGCCTATACGCCTGTAATGGTATTTTCCTTTTCGGGAAGCGCTACCGAAACAGGATCTTTATCGGCCAACGAGCCACTCACCGCAACGGATGAGATGGCCATTTCGGTCTATCCAAATCCGGCAACGGAAAAAATAAGGCTCAACGGAAACAGTTTTGCCGATAATGCGCGGTATAGGATTTTAAATACTTCCGGGACGACCATTGCCCAGGGAAGTCTTCAGAACACTGAAGTAGACGTTACCCAGCTGTCCTCTGGCCTGTATATTATCTGCGTGGAAGATCTCAATGGAATACGGTCCAAGAAGTTCTACAAAAACTAGACCCGCTTTATCTCTGTTTCCTCCAGAAGTTCATCGTTGCGCAATCTAAGAAATATTTGGGCCGTGGTAATGACATCGAGCTCGCAGTACCGTACAATACGGTCCAGATCCTTTTCTTTGTAGTACACATCGCGAACCATACTGCCATCTATATCTTCTTTGGGCGAAGCTATGCCCAATACATGGGCCATGAGTTTTAAGGAGGTATAATGTTTGTAATCGCCAAACTTCCAAAGCTCCATGGTATCCAGATGGGGAACTTCCCAGGGTTTTTTCCCAAAAAGGTCCAGTTTGGAAGGCAGGTCTATACCGTGGATCAACATTCGGCGTGCTATGTACGGAAAGTCAAATTCCTTGCCGTTATGGGCACAGAGCAGATACTTGGCCGCGTTAAAGTGTGTATCCAATAGCAACTTAAAATCTTTTAATATCTGCATTTCCTCACCGTGGTAGGAGGTGACCCTAAAATTCCGGACCGTATCCTTCCTACTAAAGAAACCCACAGAGATGCAGATGATTTTTCCAAATTCGGCCCATATGCCTGCCCTATCATAAAAGGCTTCAGCGGTGAATTCATCCTTGCGTTGGTACTTGGACTTTTGCTCCCAAAGTTCCTTTTGGATATCTTCCAGTTTATCATAGGTCTCCTGTTCCGGGACCGTCTCTATGTCCAAAAATAGTAGGTCCTCCAAAATTATACGGTGCAACATGTTTGCTCATTTTAAGGACGTACTGTCCTAGTTTAAGCGAGACGAATCCTGAATCGGATAACGCAAGCCAGTAAAAGTTTAATGCAGGGAGGAAATGTGCGTTTTAATCGCCAATTAAAGATAACCAAAATATAATATACCAGAGATAATCCGGCCTCGTGCCCCACAATTCGAACGTCCAATGTAAACAAGTTGTTCGTTCATCGAAAGTCGGTCCTGTTTTTCAATATCCAAGGCAAAGATGCGTTGGTATTATTAAGATTTCACCATATCAAGCACTAAAAATATGAATCTTCCTATCCTTTACCTACGCCTTGTTAAATTTCCGCATGTGGCAATCTGTATGTTCCTGTGTTTTGCTCTTTCCTGTTCCAATTCGGATATGGAGGATCCCAATGACGTGCAAGATTCCCAGGAGGACCCTACAAATGATGGTAATGGATCGGGAGGGAATGAAGAATCTGAACCAAATACCTGTACCGACCCCGGAAGTTTTATTTTTGGCGAAAAAGACGGACTGGTTTCCGTAGAATTCGAAAATGCCGACTTTCCGGGCGACTGGGAACTTAAAACCGAGGAGGACGGATTTTCCGGCGAAGGATATATGGTTTGGTCGGGAACACAATATCTGGGTCAGCCGGGAAACGGATTGGCCCAATTTAGGATTCAAATTGAAAATCCCGGGACCTACCAGTTCCTTTGGAAATCTGCTGTTACTATTGGGAACAGTGGTTCTGATCATAACGATACCTGGCTTCGTTTTGGGGATGCCGATGATTTCTTCGCGCAAAATGGAAATAGTATCGTATACCCCAAAGGCAGTGGTAAAACACCCCATCCGGCGGGTGCCACAAGTGATGGTTGGTTCAAGATTTACCGAAGCGGAAATGATCTTGGGTTTAAATGGCAGGCCAGGACATTTGATAACAATGCCCACAATATATTTGTGACCTTTGATGCTCCAGGAATTTATACTATGGAAATCTCGGCCCGGTCCAGTGGGCATGCTGTTGATACCTTTGTACTTTTTAAAGAACCCATTGAACAGTCTGCCGCTATTTCGGAAAGCAACCAACCCAGTGCGATTACTTGCGATAATTAGCGGACCGAACAGTGCATAAACTTAGAAAAGCCGCTGCTGCTGTACCGGACTTTCATGCTCCAAAAGCCATTTTTTTCGATGCAGTCCACCTGCGTATCCCGTGAGGGAGCCATCACTGCCTATGACCCGATGGCAAGGAATAATGATCCATAAGGGGTTTTTGCCATTTGCCGCCGCTACGGCTCGGATGGCCTTGACATCACCCAATGTTTTGGAAAGTTCCAGATAGGAGACCGTTCTTCCAAAAGGAATATGTTGCAATGCTTCCCATACCCTTTTTTGAAATGCTGTGCCCCGCGGATTCAACACAAGGCTAAAATCTTTTCGCTTGCCTTCAAAATATTCCTGTAGCTGATAGACCGCATCCTCCAATACCTCAGGGATAATGGGGTCCAAAGGCAGATCGCTGTTCAAAACGGAAACAGCGCAAAGGCCCTGTTCATCCCCTTCCAATTTTGCGATCCCCAAAGGGGTTGCCATATGTGCGGTTTCCATCAGTCCAGCTTCGTGTTTTCTTCAATTATACCAAGTCGCTTTGCCCTATTCTCCCAATTTTTCCGCGCCAGCAACTGCAGATCTTCCACATTGTCGCTTTCATCCATAATTTCCTGTCCCAGCAGGGTTTCAATGACATCTTCCATAGTGACCAAGCCGCTTACCGTACCGTATTCGTCCACTACCAGCGAGATATGCTCCCGTGTGGCGATCAGAGTCTCAAAAAGTTGGGGTATGGGGGTATCCCTGTTGTTGATAAGGATATCCCGCTTTATGCTAGACAGGGCCACCCCTCCCTTTTTGTTGATAATCTCTTCCATGATGGTATCCTTCAGCACATAACCGGTAATGGTATCCATACTATCCCCATGAACCGGGATCCGTGAAAAGCGAAGCTGCGGATTACCGTCAAAAAAATCCTGGATGGTCTGACTTTCAGGTGCAATTTTCATTACCGTTCTAGGGGTCATGATGTGCTTGGCCAACACTTCATCGAAGCGGAGCAAATTCTTGATGACCGTGGATTCCGATTTCTGAAAAACACCTTCTTCATGGGCAATATCGGCCATAGCCGTAAAATCTTCCCGGCTAAGTACGCTTCCATGGTGCTCCTTGCTTCCAATGAGTCGGGTGAACAGCTGCAGGACCCACAGGAGCCCGGTCCATTTCAGCACCCAGACCATGACATTCAGTGCTTTGGTGGTAAAGTTGGCCAGCTGTTTCCAAAAGGTAGCACCTATGGTCTTTGGAATAATCTCGGAGGCCACCAAGATCAAAATGGTCATTAGGGTAGAGACTACACCCACCATGACGTCTTCCGTAAAGGTGATGCCCAAAAAAATTCGCTCCGAACTTCCATAAAGTTCGGCATAGGCCACCTTGGCCTGTACACCAACTAGAATGGCACCCACGGTATGGGCAACAGTATTTAAGGTGAGGATAGCGATCAAAGGCTTGTCCACATCCTTTTTTAGCTTTTCGAGCCCGGCCGCATATTTCTTTCCCTCCTTTTTCTTGATGTTGATAAAGGTAGGTGTGATACTGAGCAGCACAGCTTCCAAAATAGAACATAGAAAGGAAAAAAAGATGGAAACAAGTGCATAAAGGATAAGCAGTCCCATGAATAAGCTTTAAAGTACTAAAGTAAGGATAAAAAAAAGATCACAGCCGCCCCGAACCGGTTAATTGTGCTTTGTAAAAGACCTGATGCAAAGCGGCGCGAACGTGCAAATCGTATAAATTGCGATGGTCCCTTGTGGGATAGACCCGGTTGGACAGAAAAATAAATACCAATTGGTTTTTTGGGTCTGCCCATACAAAAGTCCCCGTAAAACCACTATGTCCGAAGCTTTCGGGACTTGCTTCAGGAGCTGGATAGGCCTCGGTAATGGATAATTCCGAATTGTTGAGCAGGGGTTTGTCAAAACCCAGCCCCCGTCTGTTTTCGTTTTCCGGAAACTGCACCTTGGTGAACTCACGGACCGTGTTTTCCGAGAGATAGCGAACACCACCATAGGTACCATATTGCACATACATTTGCATGATTTTGGCGAGATCATTGGCCGTAGCAAAAAGGCCGGCATTTCCGGAGACACCGCCCATAAGTGCGGCGTTCTCATCATGGACCCAGCTGTGGGTGAGGGATTTTCTAAAGAAGGTATCCTTTTCAGTAGGGACGATCGTATTTGCAATATTTTTCGTTTTAGGGGTAAAGCCCATGGTAAGGGCACCCAAGGGACGGTAAAAATGTCGGGTCAAATACTGTTCATAATCCATACCGGTCATCTCGGTAATCAGTCTGGGATAGAGAAGGAAACTCAATCCCGAGTACTTGTATTTCCGCTCTGCTGCCACCTTGGACCGGTCAATTTTACGGTACATTCTTTTTACAAATCCCCGTTTAATAAAAAGATGGTCGTATGCCTGAAGCGCAAACCTTTTGGAGGCGACGGTCCTAACCCATCGGGCTTTTAATTTCCCCGGTTTTTTGGAAACCTCTTTTAGGAAAACGATATAAGGTTCCAAACCAGCTTGATGGGCCAGGATTTCCCGGAGCGTTAGTTCTTTCTTTTCGCTTTTACTTTTCCAGGAGCTCCAGTAGTCGCTGAAAGGCGCATCCAGGTTCAATTTTCCTTCGTCTACCAATTTCATAAGCGCTGGCAGGGGGGCGGTAATTTTGGTGACCGAGGCCACATCATAAAGATCGTCTACCCCTACTTTTTGAACACTGTCATAGGTGTGGTAGCCATAGGTTTCGTGAAAAAAGATCTTTCCATCTAGGGCCACCAGCAACTGCGCCCCGGGGAAGGCCTTGTTTTCGATGGCATGATGCATAATGGAGTCTACACGGGCGTAAATGTAGATTGAATCCAGACCAACTTCACGCGGAGAAGCGTAGGTAAGCGGCACATTTTCAATACGTTCAGCAGCAGTACTTTGTCCATAACATAAGCTATGGAACAGAATTATTCCGATCAGTATAATGGTATGGCACGCTACTTTGTTGTCCACGGTTACACGTTTTGACCCATTGATTTGCCGATATGCGCACTGGGTCTTCGAATAGGATAAGTAAGATAATCCAATTTTATCAATGCAGGGGCACGGATATCTGTTTACCCTAGTAATTTCACCGCGTCTTTGGCAAAATAGGAGGCGATAATGTTGGCCCCCGCCCGTTTAATGGCCACCAATTGCTCCATCATGACCGTATCGTGATCCAACCAGCCTTTTTCGGCAGCGGCTTTTAACATGGCATATTCCCCGCTCACCTGGTAAACGGCCACGGGCACATCTACTTCGTTCCGTATTTCCCGAACAATATCCAGATAGCACAGCCCGGGTTTGATCATAACAATGTCGGCACCCTCATCAATGTCCATTTGTGTCTCACGGATGGCCTCAAAGCGATTGGCAAAATCCATTTGGTAGGTTTTTTTGTCGCCAAAACCGGGAGCGGAGTCCAGCGCATCCCGGAAGGGACCGTAAAAGGCACTGGCATATTTGGCGCTGTAGCTCATAATACCAGTATGGATAAAACCCTCTTCCTCCAGGGCTTCCCGGATGCTGAGGATCCTGCCGTCCATCATATCGCTGGGCGCCACAAAATCTGCCCCCGCCTGGGCGTGCGATACGCTCACTTCCGAAAGCACTTCTGCCGTCTCGTCGTTTAGGATTTGTCCTTCTTCCACAATGCCATCATGGCCATAGGACGAGTAGGGATCCAGGGCCACGTCGGTCATGACCAGCATTTCCGGGCAGGCTTCTTTGATGGTCTTGATCGCCCGTTGCATTAAACCCTCTGGATTAAGGGCCTCCGTTCCCTTGTTGTCCTTTAATTCATCGGGGACTTTTACGAACAGGAGCACCGCACAAAGCTGCATATTCCATAATTCCTTTACTTCTTTCCCTAATCGGTCCAGGCTTAGCCGGTAATAATTGGGCATGGAGGGGATTTCTTCCTTGACACCCTTCCCTTCCACGACGAAAAGGGGTACCAGGAAATCATGGGGGGTAAGGGTGGTTTCCCGTACCAAGTTGCGGATGGCCTTGGTGGTGCGTAGTCTACGGTTTCTTATAAGTGGGTACATAGGTTGCTGTTTAGGATCAAAGTTAGCTGATTTTTACGGTTCAAAGTTCAATTTCCCCTATGAGATACGGTGCGGCCTTCCCGGAAATCTTGACACGATCGCCCAGGTATTCGCAATGCAGATTGCCCCCTCGTGCCGAAATTTGTTTAGCGGTCAGTCGGGTCTTGTTCAGTTGTCGGGACCAGTACGGGGTCAGGGTAGTGTGCGCGGATCCGGTAACGGGATCTTCGTCGATTCCCGATTGCGGGGCGAAAAAACGGGAGACAAAATCTACCTCGTCCCCTTTTGCCGATACGATAACGCCACGGCCATCGAGCCTGCTGAGTTCAAAAAAGTTGGGCTGCATGTCCGCTACCTCTTTTTGACTGGCATAGATAAGCAAATAATCGGTCTTGCCCTTTAGGGTATCCATTGGGGTTTTCCCCAAGGCGGCGTTTAGTTCGGGTAGCGGTGCGATCGGTGTCAATTCGTCGGTAGGAAAATCCATGATCAAATACCCCTTATCATCCTTTTCCACGAGGAGCGGCCCACTCCTATGGGAATAAAAACGGATCTGCTGCTCGGCGACCTTGTAATACTGAAATAGAACATAGGCTGAGGCGAGCGTAGCATGTCCGCAGAGATCCACTTCCACCGCTGGGGTAAACCAGCGAATATGGTACTCATCATTGTTTTTTACGACAAATGCGGTCTCGGCCAAATTGTTTTCCATGGCAACCTGCTGCATTAACCCATCCTCGATCCATTGATCCATAATACATACCGCCGCCGGATTCCCTGAAAATACACGGTCGGCAAACGCATCGATCTGATAAATTTTTTGTTTCATATGTAGTTAACTGTTAACGGTTCAAAGTGTACGGTTTGTGTGTCATATTGTTGCTTCAATTTTCCGGATTAGGGAGGCGAGCATTTTTTTATCTGTACAATTTTTGATGAGAGGTCTTTAAAAATGTCGTCGCTCATAAAATTAAGTTCTATAGATACCAAATTAAACCGCTCGTCCTTGGCGAAGCGTTTGGTGATTGGATAAACATCCAAAACCAATTGATCGGATTTTTGCCAAACCAGATAATTTCTGTAATCAACTATACTGTAAACTGTAAGCTGTTAACCGAACACTAGACCACCCATTCCTTGGGTTTTTGCAATACCTGCAACAAACGATCTTCCTCACTGCCCGCTTCGGGATGGTAATCGTACCGCCATTGCACATGGGGCGGCAGGCTCATCAGAATACTTTCAATACGTCCGTTGGTCCTTAGTCCGAACAGGGTGCCCTTATCGTGGACCAGATTAAATTCCACATATCTTCCCCGCCTAATTTCCTGCCAGTCGCGCTGCGCTTGGTCAAAAGGGAGGTCCTTTCTTTTTTCCACAATCGGAACATAGGCTTCCAGTAAGCTATCGCCGACCTCGGCAACAAAATTGTACCAGTCCTGCATGCTCATTTCATCGGTTTGTTTGCAATAATCAAAGAACAGGCCGCCCACACCGCGCGCCTCGTTTCTATGTGAATTCCAAAAATAGGCATCGCATTTCTCCTTATAGGCCGCGTAAAAATCGGGATGATGGGCATCACAGGCACGTTTACAAATGGAATGGAAGTGCTCGGCATCCTCATCAAATAGATAATAGGGGGTAAGATCTTGCCCTCCCCCAAACCACTGATCTACCAGTTTTCCGTCCGTATCGTACATCTCAAAATAGCGCCAATTGGCATGCACCGTGGGCACCATGGGACTTTTGGGGTGAAGGACCAGGCTAAGCCCACAGGCAAAAAAATCGGCCTCCTGTACCCCAAAATAAGCCTGCATACTTTTGGGGAGGGGACCGTGCACTGCCGAAATATTGACCCCTCCCTTTTCGAACACCTTGCCATTTTCTATAACGCGTGTGCGTCCTCCACCGCCTTCGGCACGTTTCCAGAGATCTTCTTGAAAACTGGCCTGACCGTCAACGGCCTCCAGCTTGGAGGTAATGGTATCTTGCAATTGTTGTATGTATTTGTAAAACTCGTCTTTCATACGTGTAGTTCATATAGTTCCATGTCCAAGGCTCGTTCTTTTGGTGGGGTGTACGCCTTGTGCAAAGTGCGCTGCCAGCGGTAACCACTTTTTTTTGCTACGGCAATACTTGCGACATTTTCAGCGTGTACAATGATTTGTAGCGTTTTTAGGCCCCATTCGGAAACCGCCAATCGCGACAGCCGCCCTACGGCTTGGGTCATCCAACCCCTGCCCTCATAGCGTTGGCCAATACAATAGGCAAGTTCGCCCTGTTTTTTGGTCCAGTTCAGTTCCTTTATGATGACCAAGCCAGCAATAGTATTGTTTCCAGAATCCCTAAGGGCAAAGGTAAACTCCTTTTTAGTTCGCGCCTCCACTTTTTTGGTTTGGATGAAAGTAAGGGAATCGGAGGTACTTGTATTTTGGGCCAAGGTCCTAGGGAAAAACCGCTCAAAACGCTCCGCATTCGAAACCATCAACAAAGACAGGCTAGCGGCATCTTCCTGCTGCAGTGGGTCCAAGGTAAAAGGTTCAATTTCCATGATAATGATCTTTCCCGTTTATACCTCCACGATGTGGATCAGTTTTGTACCGTACTGGCGAATTTCCCCGAGTTCGGTTACTTTTTGGGATGCTAGGGTCATCTCTTCCAAAAGTAGTACAACCTCGGCTATTTCTTTGTCCATGTTTGCTAGAAAAAGTTCCCTGCCTACCTTGTTATTGTGTAGGTCCATGGCCTTGGCCAGCTCACTGTTGGGCGAGAACAACTCGTGCAAATGGGTAATAGCTGCGGTCCAAAAGAGAATTTTCTCCGTTTTAGGGCGCCATCGATAGCATTTTTTTGCGATCAGATAATTCCATAATGCATGTCGAAAGGCGTTCTCCGGACCGTTTTTGTGGTGCAGATTACCGTATAGCTTGTTCGAGATTTTCACGCACTTTTTAGTGGCCATAAAGCTGGGCCCCACAAAGAGCGGATGTTGTAGGCAAAGGCGAAGCAGTTTCCCCATATGTTTGGACGTTACCAGCTTTACCAAGACCTTGATGTTCATCTACAATCGGTATTCCTTAACGGCTTCGATAAAGGCCCTTGCGTTTTCTACGGGCACATTGGGGAGAATCCCATGGCCCAGATTCACAATATACCGGTCCTTGCCAAAGGCATGGATCATCTCGGTCACCATTTTTTTGATTTCCGCCGGAGGCGATAGCAGTCTGGCCGGATCAAAATTTCCCTGGAGCGTAATCTTCCCTCCGCTGAGGTAACGGGCATTTTCCGCCGAGCAGGTCCAATCTACCCCTAGGGCGGCCGCGCCCGATTTGGCCATATCGCCCAGCGCAAACCAACAGCCCTTTCCAAAGACGATTACAGGAACCTCTTCCTTTAGGGCGTCTATAATCTGTTGGATGTAGGACCAGGAAAATTCTTGGTAATCCACCGGGGACAACATGCCGCCCCAGGAATCGAATATCTGCACGGCATTTACCCCTGCCTGTACCTTGGCCTTGAGATAGGCTATGGTGGTATCCGTAATTTTCTGCAATAGCCCATGCGCTGCAACAGGTTGCGTAAAACAAAATTCCTTGGCGCGGTCAAAGGTCTTGCTTCCCTGCCCTTGTACACAATAGCACAGCAAGGTCCACGGAGAGCCTGCAAAACCGATAAGTGGAATTTCATCCTGCAATTTTTCCTTGGTCATTTGTATGGCCTGCATTACATAGTCCAGCGTCTCATGTACGTTGGGCACCACCACTTCGTCCACATCTTTTTGTGTCCGGATAGGACTAGGGAGGTAGGGGCCAAAGTTGGGTTTCATTTGTACCTCGATCTCCATGGCTTGGGGGACCACCAGGATATCACTGAACAGGATGGCCGCGTCCATGCCGAACCTATGGATGGGTTGAACCGTAATTTCCGAAGCAAGCTCGGGTGTTCTGCATCGGGTAAAGAAGTCGTATTTCTCCCGAATTTCCATGAATTCGGGTAGGTAGCGTCCTGCTTGGCGCATCATCCAAACAGGGGGGCGGTCTACTGTTTCTCCCTTTAAGGCCTTAAGGAATAGATCGTTTTTTAAGCTCATTCTTGTTTTTTGGTCCCGGCCATCGCCGAGGCGTTAAAATATTTTACCACTTGCACCAGCGTATTTTCCACGGTGGGTTTGTTGGCAATGACTATGTTCTTCGTATGTTTTTTTGCTTCCGAGGCCGTTGTACCCCCAATGCAAAAGGCGATTGCGTTTTGAAGCCCGTTCACAGCGGTAAAACTTTCTACGGCACTTGGACTAAAAAACAGGATGCCGTCATAGGTTCCCTGCATTTTTTTGGGTCGTAAATGGGTCCTGTACACTTCCACTGTGGTGAATTCAATATCGTTTTGGGTCAGGATGTTTGGAAGTTCCGCCCTTTTTCTGTTGCCGCAAAAAAACAGAAAAGAGGCTGTTTTGTGGGTTTTTAGGATCATTTGGGCCAATTCCAAGGCATTTTTCGCCGTTTTTATTACTTTTTGGCCATTTTCCTCCAAAAATGTTTTCGTTTTTTCCCCGACACAAAAGCAGTTCAAAACCTTTGGGAGACCTTCCTGTGCATGCGCCGTTTTTTTCAGGAAAGCCCTTACCGCATTCTGGCTCGTAAAAATGGCGTTTTCCGTCAGTGGGTCAAAATCAAAGTCGACATATTCGATTTCAATGGCATCATAGGCCACAAAGGAAACCCCCGCATTGAGCAGTAACTCCTGCTGTGGAAGCGTAAGTTTTTTTGTGGTGAGTACAGTATAGCTCCCTCTCCCCTGGGAGAGGACCGAGGTGAGGGGTTTATTTCCAAGCTTTTTTCTTTTTTCCAACTGATTCTTCCGCTCGGTGTAAAAACCGGATTGTTTTTTTACCGCATCTTCAATACCCTTAAAAATTAATTCTGGTTGTTTGAATACCAATTTGTTTTCAAAACGAAGCACATAATAACCTAACTGTCTTAGATGTATATCCCTTAATTCATCTTTTTCTAGCTGCTGAGGTTGCTGATGGTATCCTCCATCCAACTCGATGACAATGCCATAATCTACACAGAAGAAGTCCAGAATATATTCCTTTAGCGGGTGCTGTCTCCTAAATTTTAGGTAGTGAAACTGTCGATTACGCAGATAATCCCATAGCTTTTTTTCTGCCTTGGTTTGTTCTTGCCGCAATTGACGCGCTATTTGGATTTTGTTGTTCATATCCCTCTCCCTGACCCTCTCCCTTTGGAGAAGGAACCGTTATACATTCATTTCATTTTTTATTTCTTGCATGGGCTTGTTCTAACCCTATGTCTCGTTTGTCAGTCAGAGCGCCGTGCCCCAGGCAGGCGGGAAGCGAAGAATCTTGTTGTTTCATACATCCCCTCTCCCTTTGGAACGGGAACCGTTATACATTCATTTCATTTTTTATTTCCCGCATGAGCTCGCTTCCGCCCTGCTGCAATACCTCCTGAGCGCATACTATTCCGAAGTCCTTTGCGTTGGCAACCAGAGTATTTTTTTCAACGACTATTTTTTTACGGCCATCCAAGCTGAATAAAGCCCCTTTAAGGTGCAGGGTGCCACCATGGATATGGGCCAACGCCCCAATGGGCGCAGTACAGCCCCCTTCCAAGGTTCTCAAAAATTCACGCTCCACGGTGGTGCAGATTTCCGTGTCCAGATGGTTGATCTGGGACAATATCTCGCTACAATGCCCATCATTTTCCATGGCGGCCACCATCATAGCGCCCTGCGCGGGGGCGGGAATCATCCAATCCAGCGTGGCGGCATTTTTTGGCAGAAGGTCTATACGTTCCAAACCGGCTACAGCGAAAACGGCCCCGTTCCAAGCCTCGTTATCCTTTAATTTTTGCAAGCGCGTATTGACATTGCCCCTGAGGTCTACTACCTGGTGACTGGGATACTTGCTCAACCACTGTGCCTTCCTTCTAAGGCTTCCGGTAGCGATGATGCCTTCTCCATCCAAAAAATCCAGGCCTTTGTGTACCAGGATATCCTGCACCTTGGCCCGTTCCAGAACCGCGGCCTGCACAATCCCCTTGGGTAGGGCCGTAGGCACGTCCTTTAGGGAGTGTACGGCAATATCAATGCTGCCGTTAAGCATGGCTACATCCAAGGTTTTGGTAAAAATCCCGGTGATGCCCAATTCGTAGAGCGGTTTGTTCAGGAGTTTATCCCCATCGGATTTTACGGGGACCAATACGGCCCTATGGCCCAAGGACTGCAACATATCCTTAACCGTATTTGCCTGCCACAGTGCCAATTCACTGTCGCGGGTGCCAATGCGGATCAGCTTACTCATTTGGAATCGACTTCTAGTTGAAAGACCCTTTGGATAAGTGCCAAACTGCTATCGGCATCAACATCGGTCTCTTTGAGGTGGTTGGCAAACTGGGTGGTGATCTTTTGGATAATACGGTTAGAAATAATATCGGCCTGTTCTTGATTGAAACCCAATTGTTTTTTGGACTGAAAATCCAATTCCTCGTCCTTCATGGTTTTCAACTTTTGCTTCAAGGCCTTTATCACAGGTGCAAATTTCCGGGTCTCCAGCCATTTGATAAAATCGTCTTTGATCTCGTCTATGATTTCTTCCGCTTGCGGAATATGTTTTTTTCGTTTTTCCAGGGTCTCATCGGTCATTTGGGATAGATGGTCCAAATGAATAAGGGTAACATTTTCCAATTCCGATACCTGATCTGAAACGTTTTTGGGAATGGACAGGTCCAAGATCAGCAAGGGTTTTTTAGTGTAGATCAGCTCTTTGGAAATCGTGGGCGACTGTGCGCTGGTGGCTACGATAAGTACATCGGCAGACCTGATTTCTGTCTGCAGGTCTCCATAGTCCTTTACGATCAGATTGAACTTTCCCGCGATCCTTTCCGCTTTGTCCCTGGTCCTGTTGATTAGGGTAATATGCGAATTCTTGGTATGCTTAATCAGGTTCTCGCAGGTGTTCCTTCCAATTTTGCCGGTTCCGAAGAGCAGAATGTTCTTGCTGGATATTTCCGGAACGTTCCTTAAGATGTACTGCACTGAAGCGAAAGCTACCGAAGTGGCCCCGGATGACAGTTCGGTTTCTGTTTTTATTCGTTTGCTGGCCCTGAGGACCGCATTGCACAAACGTTCCAGAAACGGATTGGCCAAACCGTATTTTTTTGAGCGGTAGAAGCTCTGTTTTAGCTGGCCCACGATTTCGAAATCGCCCAAAATCTGGCTGTCCAAACCTGTGCCCACGCGAAACAAGTGGTTTATGGCTTCCTTGTTCTTGTAGACGTAGGCAACTTCCTGGAATTCTTCCACAGAACCCTGGGTATTATCGCAAAGCAACTTGATCAACTGAAAGGGGTGTTGGGCAAAGCCATGGAGTTCCGTACGGTTGCAGGTGGAGGTAATGAGCAAGCCATCAATATCGTTGTTCTTAGCCTGTGTCAGCAAGGTGTGCATGGCCGCTTCGCTTAAACTGAACTTTCCACGGACCTCGGCATCGGCCTTCTTATAGTTAAGACCGATGGTGTAAAAAGAACTGTGCTTGGAAATATGGTATTGTTGCATATGGGTTTTTACAATGCGAGTTCAAAAATAGCATTTCAATAACAAAAAAAACAACGCTACAGGTACTTTTAGTATCGTTATCGGTTTAGATGCAGTTTTGGTGCTAAAACTTGCACTAAAATACCTAAATTTGTGCAAGGGCGGGCTTTTCCGATCTATTTATTTAGAAAGGTTCTAAATAAAAAAGAAACACAAACGAAAAAAATGGAATCCAAAAATATCGCTCAAGGTTCTTTCGAGGAGGTTTTTATTGCCGAGGGATTTTACGTCCTAAAGATTCAAAATGACAGTACGGTCGTTCGCAAGGTAGGCCGGGAGATCGACAGTTCTTTTATCCAGTTTCATTTCTGTCTTAAGGGTAGCGCCAAGTTTGTATTTAACCAGGGACGGTATGCCCTGGACGTTTCGGAGGAGCATTCCTTACTCCTGTACAATACCCAGATCGACTTGCCCATGAATGTGGAGCTCAACCCAAATACGTGGATGGTTTCCGTCGTCATGACCATAAGGAAGTTTCATGCACTGTTCTCGGCAGAGGCCGATTATATCCCGTTTCTCACGGCCGCGAACAAGGAAAAGAAATACTATGCCCAGGAAGGGGTGAGTCCGGCCATCGCCGTAATCCTTAGCCAAATTATGAACTACAACCTGCATCCTTCCATCAAGGAACTCTACATTAAAGGAAAGGTATACGAGCTGATCTCGCTCTATTTCAACAAAAATGAGGATGCCGATATGGAGCAATGCCCTTTTTTGGTAGACGAGGACAACGTAAGACGCATCAGGCAGGCCAAGGAAATTATCATTTCACGGATGGCAGAGCCACCAACCCTCTCCGAACTGGCCGAGGAAATTGGACTGAGTTTAAAAAAACTCAAGGAAGGCTTCAAACAAATCTACGGCGATTCTGTCTACAGCTTTTTGTTCGATTATAAGATGGAATATGCGCGCAAGATGTTGGAAACAGGTCGGCACAACGTAAACGAGGTGGGTCTAAAAGTGGGCTATAGCACGTCCAGTCATTTCATTTCGGCCTTCAAAAAAAAGTACAATACCACGCCGAAAAAATACTTGATGTCACTTACCAATGCCTAATAAACAAAGGAACCCCATACAGTTGACATAGGGCTGTCACCCATGCGCCATACCTTTAGGGCAACGCAAAGCACAGAACCCATGAAACACGAATGGAGGAAAAGGGAAAAGGGAATCTACCTCCCAAAAAATGAACCTGAACTACTTGAAATCCCTGAATACAAATTTTTTACCCTGGCCGGAGAGGGCAATCCCAACAGCGATTTCTTTTCTGAATATATAGGCGTATTATATGCCCTATCGTACGGGGTAAAAATGGGCGCCAAAAAGGGCTTACCCCCCGAAGGTCATTTCGATTATACGGTTTATCCGCTTGAAGGCATCTGGGATATCAAGGAAGAAGCCAAGAAGACTTTTGAGGGTACCATCGATAAAGACGATTTGGTTTTTAAACTGATGATCCGGCAGCCCGACTTTGTGGATGCGTCGTTTGCGGAAAAAATATGGGATCAAACCTGGAAGAAAAAGCCACATGCCCTTTTGGATAAGGTAAAGTTCGAAAAAATATCGGATGGAAAATGCATTCAGATGATGCATTTGGGAAGCTATGACGACGAACCGGAAAGTTTTAAGCGTATGGAAGCGTTTGCCGCAAAGAATACCCTTATCCGGCCATCAAAAGCCCACCGGGAAATCTACCTATCCGATTTTAGAAAGGTGGCCCCGGAAAAATTGAAGACGGTGCTGCGGTTCCAGGTGCGAGACAAACAACCCCATATTGGTTAGTCTAAACCAAACTTATAGTACCTTAGGGGGATTCAAATATACTCTTATGAAAAAATCAATTTGCCTAACCCTCGTATTAATTGCCTTGGCCCTAACGGCCAGATCCCAAACAACGGTCGAAAAGTATGCCGATAAGGTGCAAACCATGGACAGTACCATAGCTACACTTTATGCGGTGATTTCTGGTGAGAAGGGCCAGGAACGGGATTGGGAACTCATGAAATTTTTGTTCCACCCGGATGCAAAACTGATTCCGTCTGGAAAAAACCAAGCGGGCACGTATATTGCTCGGTATATGACGCCGGACGATTACATTGCCGGTTCGGGAAAATGGCTTGTGGAAAACGGTTTCTTTGAAAAGGAAATTCATGGAGCCGTACATAGCTTCGGAAATATTAGTCAGGTGTTCAGCACCTATGAAGCCTTTAAGAGTGAGGCGGATACCCAGCCTTTTATGCGGGGCATCAATAGCATTCAGTTGCTGCATGATGGAGAACGCTGGTGGATCATTAATATCTACTGGACCCAAGAATCGCAGGAAAACCCTATTCCGGAGGCCTATTTGCCAAAAGCGTAACGCACGATAAGGTCAAACAAAGAACCGCTATGCCTTGGCGGCTAGAACCTTTCTTGCACAAAGGTTTTGGCGGATACCGAAAATCTCCCCTATCTTTAGGGGTGACCAAGACAAGCTTTTTTAAGAATATTGGTCTTTTTACAACGTTATTTTGACAACAAAAACACCTAAAACCCTATGAAATTAGTATCGAAAATTTTAGGCCTTGCCTTGGTCTGCACACTTTTTATGGCCTTTGGACCGCAATGTGAAGATCAGGATACGGCCATGTCTAGCAAAAAGCCCGCGCTCACACCAGATCAAATATTGGTCTTTACCAAAACCGCCGGATACCGACATGGTTCCATAGAAAAGGGAGTGGCCACCTTGAAAGAACTCAGCAAAGCCCATAACTTTGAGATTACCCATACCGAAGATGCCGAACAATTTAATCCCGATGTCCTGGACAAGTATGCCCTGGTCATATTTTTGAGTACTACTATGGATGTGCTGGGGAACGATCAACAAAGGTCCTTTGAAGGATATATAAGGTCGGGCGGGAGTTTTATGGGAATCCATGCGGCCAGTGATACCGAATACAACTGGCCCTGGTACGGAAAATTGGTAGGCGCCTATTTTGAGAGTCATCCCAACAACCCCAATGTTAGACAGGCCAAAATGGACGTTTTGGATAAAGCACATCCGGCCACGGCACATTTGGAGGATACCTGGGTCCGCAAGGATGAATGGTATAACTATAAGAATATCAATCCGGACCTAAAGGTGCTCATCAACTTGGATGAAAGTAGTTACGAAGGCGGTACCAATGGGGAAAACCATCCAATTGCCTGGTACCATGAGTTTGATGGTGGCAGGGCGTTCTATACCGGAGGAGGCCATACCAAGGCCTCGTATGATGAGCCCAATTTTCAAAAGCACTTGCTTGGAGGTATTCTTTATTGTTTGAATAGGGAATAAAACTTCAATTGGGCCGGGCCACCATAATGCCGGTATTCTTTTTGATCCGTTGCAGGTAATCCGACAACGGAAGACGGGATACTTCCACTTGCCCGGAGGAGGAGGCGTGTAACAAGTGGATCCGACCATCCTTTTCGCGAGTGGCAATGCCCGTGTGCGTAATGTCAAGGCCCTTGATCGAAGTGGTCAGGGCAATGATGTCCCCGGATTTTATCAAATGCTCCTGGACCGCCACCTGATCCCGTGCCAGGATGCAAATGACCTGGTCGTTCAGTTCGGTTTCCGAGGCCTTTATTTTTTTGAAATTATCCTCATCATCCTTTAGAAAGGGATATAGCTCGCGATGCGTGCTCATAAAATTGATGTCTTTATTGCTCTCCGTACCGCCTATTTCGGCGGTGACATCCTTCAATAGGCCCTTGGCCCCGTTATTCGCGATCCATTCCGAAAAGTAATGCAAACGGGAGGCGTACCCATCCAGTCGGGCGTCTTTATAGCGTACTTTTTCCAAGGTTTTGGTAAAGGAATCAAAGTCGCGCTTTTCATCCTTGAGCATAAGACCAAACACCAGTACGTTTTCCACAAAGGTGGTGCAGTCCAGGCCGCGCAGGTTAACGACCAAGGATTCTTTTTCTCCCACTTCCAGGGTTTTGGCCACATAGGGTGTTCCCAAAAAGGTTTTGCCTATGGCAACCAGCGTAGCGCCAAAGTCGTCCTGGTCCGCTAGGGTGTTTACTTCATGGATTTTTGCCTGGAAGGCATTTTTATCAGCGGGGGAACATACGATTTGCTGGGCAATGGAAGTATTGGCCAACAACAAAAAGGCACCAAGTAAAATGAGTTGTTTCATAGGTCCGCGATTCCCAGCAAAGATACGCTTTTAATAACCAAAGGAGTAATAGCCCCCATATTGATTGGGCCTATATACCACTGCCCTTTGTCTGTCCTTTAGCAGAAATTCCTCGGTTACCAAATCCAGGACCTCTATATCGGTATCGGTATCCTCAATACGAAGTCCCTTGTTTTTGTAAAAAGGTTTGGTCTGTAGCCCCTTGGCGTTTTCAAAGACGACCAAGTGCATCTTGAAATTATTATCGTACTCCTGTACGTCCTTTAGCTTGAAATAAAACCCGGTATAATTCTTTCCCTTGTAAGACAGTGGCCTTTGTTCCAAAAAAACGATGGAATCTTTTGTTTTGACGTAATTTTTAGTGCTGAACAGACTAGACTCGGCCAGTGCTTTTTGGTTGCGGAATGCGGACGGAAAAAGTGCCAGTTTGCCCACGCCCTTCAAGTCATTGAACAAGATGGCCCTCCCGTTGATGTCGGTCGCCAAAGTATTTAATATACTTTTCGGTATATAGCTTCCGGCTTCCGCCTGTAGGGCGATAAAGGCACTTTGGATTCTTGGATCTTTTACGGATTGCAAGCGGTCATAAAATTGCTTAACACCTTTTTCCCGGATGAAAGGATGTAGTAGGATCACATAGTCCTCGAGCACCCCATGGGTTGCAGCGTTATTGGTTGGATTGTAACGTCTTTGATTGGTTGTTGTGCTCTGCCTTCCCAATTGACGTTTTAATTGGATCTTCGCATCGTTTAAGATCTGTTTTCGATATTTTTTATAGCTGTTCGGTTTTATGAGTCCTTGGACCTTTAGTTTGGCGAGCAGGGTGAAAATAGGTGATTTGTATTCCGCAATACCGCTATAGTCCAATATTTCCGGAAACAGGTTTTTGGCCAGGGGCAGGCTGTCCTGATAGGGTTTAAATATTTTCTTTATTTCAAAGGTGTTGGAAATCAAAGGGAGGTCCTTGGACATCAACTCCAGGAACAAGACCGTGGAAGCTTCGTCCTTTTTTCTCGAGACTGCCTGCAGCACCTTGGTCTGTGCGTATGAGTTGTTATAGGATTTGGCATAAAATTCCCGAAAAAACCGAGCGGTCCCCGGGTCGTTCAAATCTCCTAGCTTTTGGATCAAGTAGGACTGTACAACACGTTGATTTTCCTCAAAATTAAACTCGGATATATAGTACTTAAGGGAATCGATATGTTTCCTGTCAAAAATGAGGAATCGATGTCCGCTCAAGGCTATGCTGTCCTTGTTGCGCAAGGCGGTGAAGAATTCCGGAACCTTGTCCTTTAGCATACTACTTCCTATCATGGTGTCCTTTGGCGTAAAATGCTCAAAGAAACTGCTTACAAAACGGCTAGGTCCATAGACCGTATCCACACGGGCCCTCAACTCATAGAGCAATCCCCCTTTCACCATGTTCTTTATGAGGATACCCCTATTGCTGGCAGTGTCCGTTAGGGTCAATTGAAGCTCGTAAAAGCCATCGGGCGTTCGACGACTGGCCTCATTCCTAACCATGAATTTTTTACCGGCATATATTTTTTTACGAAAGGCCCATACGGAGTCTATATCGGGGAACATGGCATAATCATGTGATTTGTTAAGTTCTACCGAAACCGCCTCGTTGTTCTTGTTCTGGTAAACGGTTTTTTTGCTGAAGGCCTCATAGGGTTTGGGTCTGTTCCTGCTGTTGTAGTGGTTGCTGCTACCTTCCACGAACTTTGGAGGTTTAACCGTACTGAGCGTACTGAAATAAAGGGCGGTATCGGTCACTTTTTCAAAATACTGTTTATAGGAGGGCTCTTTCAGTTTAAAAGAATCGAAAAAAGCAATGGCCTCGGCCTTCTTTTTGGTAAGCGCTCCCATCAGGTAATACTCGCCCCGTCGAAAAGTGGTCTTAAGATGAAGCCTTTTTTGCGATGTGGAATCAAAGACGACCACGGAGGTCAGTTCATCCATTTTTACGGCATCATAGCTAGGGCTTAGCTTGAGGTCTTGATAAAAACGGCTTTGTATCTGTTTCAGTTCAAAGTTGTCCTCCTCGATAAACTTAAAATCATTAAGGGACGCCTTTCTCAGAAAGAAATAGGAACCACTTTCGGGATCATATCCTTGGACCAATCGGTTTCCGTGCCTAAATTGATTGGTAAAGACATGTAAGGAGGGCATTTGAATCTCAAAATCCCCAAAGCCCGAAGCAACCAACACCTGCTTTTTATCCGAGGCCCTAAAGGTAATGCTGTTAAAAATGGTATCCGAGTGCTTGGTGACAAAATCACCTTCGCCTCCCATCTTAAATATAAGAATCTCCAAGGGCGTCACATAAATATGATACCGCTGGTGGTCCCCATTTTTCAATTGGTTTTTTATGTCCAAGCCAGGAAAACCGTTCTTTGTTATAGGCTCCTTTCCGATTATTTTTCCCGGAATGTTCTCGAACAACAATTGATCGATATCCGACACGCTATACTGTACATCCTTCTTCAGAAAGGAAAAGCTGGGAATACGGTTTACCATAAAATAACTGCCGTTCGCCAGGTCAGGGGAGATATAGGTAGTATTCACATGTTCGGATACGGGATAGAGTTTATTGGGCAGGTCTATGGTGAAAAAACCATCGTCAGGACCCGTGGCCGCATAGGTATTTTCCTTTACCTTGGCCTCAAATTTTTCCTTGAGTTCCAGGCCTTTGTTCGTGGACCTCGATACCAGGGGCCTAACGGTATATCCCAGCTTTCGCAACATGGCGATAACCCCCTTTTGGCCAGGCAAATGGGCAGCCCCAATACCGGTGAACACCTTTCCGGTGTGCATCACCGAATCCATCCGTTCTACCATATTCAGGTTTCGGATGTACAACATGTTCTTTAGATAGTGTTCCGTGTACATGGCTCGATCAATGGAATCCAACAGATTGATGTTGCGTTCCCGGTAGGCATCCTGCATAATGAACAAGGGATCTCGTTGCTGCATCTTTTTTTGCAACCATTCATCGGGCTTTTGCTTCATGGCATTTAAGCTGGCCCGGCCCACCAGGGCGGTGGACTCTTCTAAGTCCTCCAAGGCTACTATGGGCTTTCCGAATTTCCGTCCGGCCTGATAGATGAACATATCCAGGTAGGTCTCTTCCTCAAAATTTTGGGAAAATTCGCTGGTGCGGTATAAAATATTGTTTACCAGACGGTCTTCAAAAGCAAGATAGGCCGCCAGATCTTCCTTTCTAGGATTCCTCATTGCAAAAGGATAAGTGTAAAATCCTTTTGGAACAAATCCGTTGCGTGCATTATAGCCAGAATTGCCCAGACTTTCATCGCTATCGAGCCAAGTGCTCGGATCGGACTCCAGGGCCACCATCTCGCTTTGGTCCAGTGCCTCGTAAAACACATCATCCAAGCGGAATGCAATTTTCTTACTTACGTGCATGGTGCCGTAGAGATAAGAACTTTGCCTCAGTCCATTCCCCGAAATTTCCCATAGTAGACTGTTCGCTTCCTGTGCCTGTCCAGAAAAGGAAAGTAAGGTGAAACAAAGAATAAAAACTAGGCGCATCTCTTGTGTTTGTATACATAAAAATGCCCCAAAAAAAGGGAGCTACAAAAACTTATCGGACAATTAACAAGATATTAAGCCCACTTGCACAAAAGAGGAAGTCCGGAACGCCATCAATATTCCTTATGACCAAATTGAAAACTATTCTCCTATTTTGAACATATGTTCCCTGCATGTAGTATTTTTACGCAGAAGAATACAATTCGAAAACCACCCTAAATGAAAGGAATTTTGCTGGTCAATTTGGGTTCTCCTGACAGCCCGACTCCCAAGGATGTAAAACCTTATCTGGATGAATTTTTAATGGATGAACGGGTCATTGATGCACCCAAATGGTTGCGCAATATTTTGGTGCGGGGAATTATTTTGCGAACACGGCCAAAAAAATCGGCAAAGGCCTATAAAAAGATTTGGTGGGACGAAGGCTCTCCCTTGATTGTCATTTCGGAACGTTTTCACCGTAAGGTACAGCAAAAAACAGCGATGCCCGTGGCCTTGGGAATGCGCTACGGTTCCATGTCCATAAAAAAGGCATTGGGGGAGCTAAGGGATAAGGGGGTCAACGAAGTGTTATTGGTGCCCTTGTACCCCCATTACGCCATGTCGTCCTATGAGACCGTGGTAGTAAAGACCATGGAAGAAAAAGAAGCCCACTTTCCAGAAATGCAGATTACTACGCTGCCAGCCTTTTATAAGAACGCCGCTTATATTAAAGCACTTTCCGACAAAATCGCCGAGGGGCTCTCCAACTTTGAATACGATCACATCCTCTTTTCCTATCATGGCATACCGGAACGCCATATACGTAAATCGGATCCCACAAAATTCCATTGCAAGATAGATGGCAATTGTTGTCAGGTGAATTCCGTGGCCCACCATAGCTGCTACAGACACCAGGTCTATGATACCACCGATTCCGTTAAGGCTAAATTGGGCTTGCCCGATGCCAAGGTAAGCAGCTCGTTCCAATCCCGTTTGGCTGGGGACCCCTGGCTAAAGCCCTATACCGATTTTGAATTTGAACGCCTGGCCAAGGAAGGTAAAAAACGCCTAGTGGTCATTACCCCGGCCTTTGTGTCGGACTGCCTGGAAACCCTAGAGGAAATCGCCATGGAAGGAAAAGAGCAGTTTCTGGAGGCTGGCGGGGAAGCGTACAAACATATTCCCTGTCTAAATGACGATGACGCCTGGGTGTCCGTTATGGCGGAGTGGATCAATGATTGGCAAGCCAAGGAAACGCTACCCTCCTAATGGCCAAGGTCTCGGCAGAACAACTCGGTTCGGAGCCTATTGGCAAACTTCTTATTAAACAGGCGGTCCCGGCCTCTATAGGAATCCTGGTGATGTCCCTAAATGTGTTGGTCGATTCTATTTTTGTCGGAAATTGGATCGGCTCCATAGCCATTGCCGCCATCAATGTTGTACTCCCCGTCTCTTTTTTCATTGCTGCCCTGGGCATGGCCATCGGCATAGGAGGCTCCAGTATTATCTCGCGCGCTCTTGGCGCAGAGAATAAGGGAAAAGCCTTGAAAACCTTTGGGAACCAAATTACCTTGACGCTTTTGGTGACCATTTCCATGGTAGTTCTTGGGCTGTATTATGTAAATACGCTTATTCCGGCCTTCGGAGGGAAGGGTGCCATTTTTGACCCCGCTAAGATCTACTATACCATTGTTTTGTACGGGATTCCTTTTTTGGCCCTGTGTATGATGGGCAATACGGTGATACGTGCCGAGGGCAAGCCCAGATTTGCCATGACCGCCATGATCATACCATCGGTCGGGAACCTGTTGCTCGACTATGTGTTTATCTATATCATGGACTGGGGTATGCAAGGTGCTGCCTGGGCCACTACGGGTAGCTATATCCTCTGTTTTGGCTATATTTTCTGGTTTTTTCTTTCCCAGAATTCTGAACTTAAGATCAGCTTGGCCGATTTTGGCCTACATATGCCCATTCTAAGGGAAATAGGTTCCCTGGGCTTCGTTACCCTGGCCAGACAGGCGGTCACCAGTATCACCTATCTCTTGCTGAACAATATTTTGTTTAATTTGGGCGGGGAGGCCATGGTTGCCGTGTATGCCATCATAGGGCGTATGCTCATGTTTGCCCTGTTCCCCGTTTTTGGGGTCACCCAGGGCTTTTTGCCCATTGCGGGCTTTAATTATGGGGCCCAAAAATTCGCCAGGGTAAAACAATCCATTTATACCGCGATAAAATATGCGGCCTTTGTGGCTACCCTGGTGTTCATAGGGCTTATGGTCTTTCCTGCAGAGATCGCCTCCCTGTTCTTGGACAGTGGACCGGATTTGCCGCCAGAAGAACTTGCCGTTAATACGTTTGTTTTGGAACATACCCCTGCCGCCATGCGCTGGGTCTTTGCCGCCACTCCCATCATAGCGCTACAGCTTATTGGAGCGGCTTATTTTCAGGCAGTGGGTAAAGCCGTTCCGGCCTTGTTGCTGACCCTGACACGTCAGGGCTTCTTTTTTATACCACTTGTTATAATTCTCCCCAACTTTATGGGAGAACTGGGCGTTTGGAGCTCTTTTGCCATTGCCGATGTGCTGGCTACCCTGGTAACCGGCTATTTTCTTCATAGGGAAATCAAGAGAAATTTAACAGGGGCCTAGGCCACAATTTTATTTGGCTAACTGGACTTAGATCGAGTCCTTTACCCCATCTTCTTTTCATTGGAATGTCGTTGATACGAAATAGACGAACATGGTTCAAATGTCATACGGGGTTTAATATGGCTTGAACGAATACAGCTCGCTGTTTTTTCTGGTAAAACCCAAGTTGTGGTAGAGCTGAATGGCCGGTTTTCTATGGGTTTCGGTGAAGAGAAGGATTTCGGTCAGCTTTTTGTCCCTAGCCACTTCCAGGAGTTTTTGGATCAATTGTTTCCCTGCTCCCTTTCCTCGGGCATCGGCATGGACCACAACATCCTCGATCCAACCTTTATACCCCGATAGTACACGATAGGTACAGAGCGAGGCCATTCCTATGATCCTTCCCCCAGCTTCTGCATAGGCGAGATGTATGGGGTTGTCCACATGTACCACCTGTGCAATGGGCAAAGGCTGTTTTTGGGGACTAAGCTGCCCGAATAGCTCGGAGATTTCATGGGCGATTACAGAATTTAGTTCAGCCTCGGTCAATAGCGCTATTTTCATCGTTTATTTTTTAAGGGAATCAGGAGATACGGCTTTAACATTTGAGTTTTCAAGGTAGCTATTTTGTGCCGAACTCGCACACCAAATAAGCTTATGATTCCCTTCTTTTTGCTTACTTTAGACGGGACTAATTCTAATTTAAAATTTATGAGACCACTTCTCGTCAAAATCAGCGTTTTCCTGCTGATGGCATTCCTTGTCCCAACCTCCTTATCGGCCCAAAAAAGGAAGAAAACCGATCAAGTTGCCCCGCAATATCCCGAAGCACTATACAGCAGCTTGCAATACCGATTGGTAGGCCCCTTCCGTGGTGGACGATCCGCCGCCGTAACCGGTGTGCCTGGAGAACCCAATCTCTTTTACTTTGGCGCTACCGGAGGCGGGGTATGGAAAACAGAGGACGGCGGTAGAAGTTGGGGCAATATCTCTGACGGATTTTTTGGAGGAAGCATCGGTGCCATAGAGGTGGCACAGAGCGACCCCAATGTCATTTATGTAGGGGGTGGTGAAAAAACATTGCGTGGCAATGTGTCTTCTGGCTATGGCATTTGGAAAACGGAGAATGCTGGAAAATCTTGGACGGCGATGGGCCTAACGAAGAGTCGGCACGTACCTCGCATCCGGATACATCCCAAGGACCATAACATTGTTTATGCCGCGGTGCTTGGTAATATTTACAAACCCACTTCGGATCGGGGGGTCTATAAAAGTACCGACGGGGGAAAGACCTGGCGTAAGACCCTGTTCGTGAACGAACAGGCCGGAGCGGTAGATTTGGTCTTGGACCCCAATAACCCAAGAATTCTGTACGCCTCCACATGGCGGGCCAAACGTACGCCCTATAACCTCAGTAGTGGAGGTGAGGGATCGGCCTTGTGGAAAAGTACGGACAGTGGGGAGAGCTGGACAGAGATTTCCAAAAATGAAGGTTTCCCAAAGGACACCCTGGGAATCATTGGGGTAACGGTGTCCCCCAAGAATTCGGAACGAGTCTGGGCCATTGTGGAAAACAAGGAGAAAGGAGGTCTTTACCGCAGCGAGGATGGCGGGAAGAAATGGACCTTGGTCAATGAAGAGCGCAAATTACGTCAAAGGGCCTGGTACTATACACGGGTATATGCCGATACAGAGGACGAGGATGTGGTCTATGTCCTGAATGTACGCTATCATAAGTCCACGGATGGCGGAAAAACGTTTAACACCTTTAACGCACCGCACGGGGATCATCACGATCTGTGGATCTCCCCTGAAAATGCCAAGCGAATGATCATAGGCGATGACGGGGGCGCCCAAGTGTCCTATGACGGAGGCGAAACCTGGAGTACCTATTACAACCAACCAACGGCACAGTTCTATCGGGTAACCACGGACAATCATTTTCCCTATCGGATCTATGTGGCCCAACAGGACAATTCCACCGTCCGCATCAAACATCGTAGCGACGGAGGCAGCATTGACGAGGATGATTGGGAAGCAACGGCAGGAGGGGAATCGGCCCATATAGCCGTGGACCCCACAGATGATGATATTGTCTATGGCGGCAGTTATGGGGGCTTTCTAACCCGTGTAAATCATAAAACAGGCACCGTTCGCGGTATCAATGTATGGCCCGATAACCCAATGGGCTATGGGGCCGAAGGGATGAAGTATCGTTTTCAATGGAACTTCCCCATCATTTTTAGCAAGCACGATCCCAAAAAGTTGTACACCTTTTCCAACCATGTTCATCTCAGCGAAAATGAAGGGCAGCAATGGCAATTATTGAGCGATGACCTTACGCGAAACGACCCTAGCAAACTTGTATCAAGCGGGGGACCCATCACCCAGGACAATACGGGGGTAGAATACTACTGTACCATTTTTGCCGCCAATGAGAGTCCGTTGAAAGAAGGCCTACTTTGGGTAGGCAGTGACGACGGCCTGGTCCATGTGACCAAGGACGGAGGGCAGCAATGGGAAAACGTAACCCCGGCCAACCTGCCGGAATGGTCCATGGTGAACAGCATTGAGCCTTCGGCTTTTGACGAAGGCACCTGCTACCTGGCGGCCACGCGGTACAAGTTGGGCGACTTTAGACCCTACCTCTATAAGACGACCGATTATGGAAAGACCTGGAAAAAAATAACGAATGGTATAAATGAGGAACACTTTACCCGGGTACTTCGGGAAGACCCTAAGCGCAGGGGCTTGCTCTATGCCGGAACGGAAACCGGAATGTACGTTTCCTTTGATGATGGTGCCAATTGGCAGCCTTTTCAGTTAAATCTACCGATAGTACCTATAACCGATCTGGCGGTAAAGGACAACAATCTCATCGTGGCCACCCAGGGGCGTAGCGTATGGATTATGGACGACCTCACGGTACTGCATCAACTGGACGACGCTAAAAAGGGCAAAGGAGTGATCCTCTACCAACCAAAAGCTTCCTATCGCACCAAGGGAAGTGCTGCGGAGAAGCCCTCCAAGACCGAAGGACAAAACCATCCCAATGGGGTCATCACCCATTTTTATGTAAAGGAACTCAGCGAAAAGGACAGTATTCGCCTCTCCTTTACCTCCTTGACGGGGGATACTTTGGCCACGTATAGCAATAAGGCCAAGGAGAAGGACAAGAAGTTGACGCTTAAGCAAGGGGGCAATACCTTTGTTTGGGATACCCGTGGCAAGGGTGCTGAAAAGCTTAAGGGAATGATCCTATGGTCTGCCAATCTCAACGGGGCCAAGGCGGTACCGGGCGACTACAACGTACACCTGGACGTTAACGGCGTTTCGGTAACGGAGCGCTTTACCATACTTCCCGATCCACGGGCCGAAGTGTCCGTGGCAGACATGAAAAAGCAATATGATTTCATCAGTGATGTCAATGCTACGGTAGATCGGGCGCACCAGTCGATCAAAAAGATCCGGAAAATAGGGGAACAGTTGGATGCCTTTACCAAACAGTACAGTGAAAATGTACACACCAAAGATTTGGTGGACAAGGCCAAGGAAATGAAGAAGTCCTTTGGCGAAATTGAAAAAGCGCTCTACCAGACCAAAAACCGCAGTCGTCAAGACCCCCTGAATTTCCCTATCAAGCTCACCAATAAACTGGGGCATTTGAACCGTTTGGTAGCCTTGGACGATTTTCCCCCTACCGATCAGGACGTGGCGGTAAAGGACGAACTGACTGCGGCGATCAATATCCAGCTTAAAGCCTTCGATGCCCTGGTGGATAAGGAGATCCAGGAGTTTAACCAGGCCTTCAATGCCCTAAACCTCAATTATTTGTTTGTGGAAGAGTAGGAACGCCTGGATAATTACATCGTTTCGCGAAACGAAAACGTCCTAAAGAGTACCTTTGCAGCAAAGTGGTTTGCCCATGACAGAATATTACAATTACATAAAGGCCCTGCATCTCATCTTTGTGATTACCTGGTTTGCAGGCCTTTTCTATATCCCCCGCCTTTTTATCTACCATATTGAGGCTTCTGAAAAACCGGCTCCCGAAAATGGGATATTAACACGGCAACTGAAATTAATGAGCAAGCGGTTGTGGTATATCATCACCTGGCCCTCGGCCGTGCTTGCTACCCTATTTGCGGTTTGGCTTTTGGTATTGTTCCCTGCTTGGCTGCAACAGGGCTGGATGCACGTAAAACTGGTCTTTGTCGTGTTACTGGTGGCCTATCACCTTAAAAACCATCAGATTTTTTTACAACTACAGCGCGATGAGGTGAAATACAGTTCCCGTTTTATGCGAATCTGGAATGAGGGCGCTACCTTGATTCTCTTTGCGGTGGTCTTTTTAGTGTCCCTAAAAAGCGCTATCAACTGGATTTTTGGAGTGGTTGGAATCCTTGCCCTGGCAATTCTCCTGATGTTGGGCATAAAATTCTACAAGCGTGTACGGGACAAAAATCCCGAAGCCTAGCCAGTGAGCACCTAGTTTTTTGAAAATCACCTCGACAAAAATTCCTGGGCACAACTTGGGAATTTGGTATTTGATGTTTGCCATAGGACTGCAATTGTCTTGGCGCGATATTTGCTATCTTTAGCACTAAATTATACACCTTTGTTCAGGAAGTTTTCACTACGGTCCCGCATTTTTATCGCCATGATCTTACTGGTGCTCATCGCTTCGGTCCTGATCGCCGGGGTTACTATTTACCAGTATAGGGAACAGTCCAAGGATTATCATCAGGAACGTTTGGAACGCAAGGAAGGGCAAATTAAACAGAGTGTTGATTATACCCTGCAAAAAACCACCTACCCGCGCACCACGGAAAATCTGGCGTATATATTCAAGGATGAAATTTATCAGATAGCCGATGTGCAAAATGTGAATTTCAACATCTACGATCTGGAAGGCCAACTGATCATTAGTTCACGGCCCAGCTTTGTCAATGACTCCATTTCTGTCTGTCTGGATGCCGAAGTGCTCAACCGCCTCTCTGCAAGTCCGGGCAAGCGCTACGTGGAGGAGAATTCTTTGGCTGGCGACCAATATCAGGCATCGTATACCTATATCACGGACGCTAAATTTAAGTCCATCGGCATATTGAATCTCCCCTATTTTGAGGACAACTCGTTTAGCAATATGGAACTGCGGGAGTTCTTGTTGCGGCTTACCGGGGTATATCTTTTGATGCTGATCATAGCCATTGGCCTTGCGTATTTTATATCAAAATATATCACCCGTTCCCTGCAAAATATTTCGGATAAGTTGAACCAGACCGATTTGACCAAGAGGAACGAAAAGATTATCGTGGACGACCCCAGTGATGAGATAGGCAAACTCATCGATTCCTATAACGGAATGATCGATGAGTTGGAACAGAGTGCCGCCAAACTTGCTCGAAGTGAAAGGGAACAGGCGTGGCGGGAGATGGCCAAACAAGTGGCCCACGAAATAAAGAACCCCTTGACGCCCATGCGCCTCAGTGTTCAGAGCTTTGAGCAAAAATTTAACGCCAAAGACCCTGCCATTACCCAAAAAGTGGCAGAATATTCAAAGACCCTTATTCAGCAGATCGATACCATGAGCAACATTGCTTCTGCCTTTTCCAATTTCGCGGAAATGCCCGCCCAGCAGAATGAGACACTTAACGTGGTAAAGATCGTAAAGCTGGCCTTGGATATTTTTAATGAGAACTACATCCACTTTATATCCGATGAAGAGGAGATCATTGCCAAATTGGACCGAACGCAATTGATCCGAGTGGTGACCAACCTGGTAAAAAATGCCACACAGGCGCTTCGCAACGTGGCATCGCCCCGCATTTTGGTCTCGGTATCCTCGGAGAACGGTTATGTAAAGATAGCCGTGGCGGATAATGGCGTGGGAATAGCCGATGAGTTCAAGGAAAAGATTTTTGAACCCAAGTTTACCACAAAATCAAGCGGTATGGGATTGGGCCTTGGGATGGTAAAGAATATTGTGGAAACCTACAAAGGTAGCATCCATTTTACCTCCCAGCCAGAAAAGGGCACGGTATTTACGGTGAAATTTCCCAAGGAAAAGGAGCTTTCGAAACCCGTTTTTGGCCCGTTTTCTGAAAATACCCCCTTAAAGGATAATTAAAATAGACAAAGATAAACCGATGAAATACGAGAATATACAACTGTCCATGGCGCAGCCGTTGGCAGTACTGACCATTGACCGCCCCAAAAAACTAAACGCCTTGAACAAGGCCACCATCAAGGAACTGCACCATGCGTTTAAAGCCTTGAACAAGGCTAAGGAAATCCGGGCCATAATACTTACCGGAAGCGGGGAAAAGGCCTTTGTGGCTGGGGCCGATATCGCGGAGTTTGCCAATTTTTCGGTCAAGCAGGGGGCCCAACTGGCCGCCAATGGTCAGGAAAAGCTGTTTAATTTGGTAGAGAACCTGGCCACGCCGGTAATTGCCGCAGTGAATGGTTTCGCCCTTGGAGGTGGCCTGGAGCTCGCCATGGCTTGTCATTTTAGGCTTGCCAGTGATACGGCCAAAATGGGACTGCCGGAGGTTTCCCTAGGGGTCATTCCGGGCTATGGAGGCACACAACGATTGCCCCAGTTGATCGGAAAAGGCAGGGCAATGGAGCTTATCATGACGGCGGGGATGATCGATGCGCCCACGGCTTTGGCGTATGGTCTGGTAAACCAGGTGGTCCCTCAGGAAGAACTACTGCCGCTGTGCAAGAAAATAGCTAGTAGAATAACGAATAATTCGCCAGTTGCGATTGGCTACGCAATAAAAGCGGTAAATGCGGGTTTTAAGAATACTATAAATGGGTATGACTCGGAAATAGAAGCCTTTGGGAACTGTTTTGGAACGGCCGACTTCAAAGAGGGCACTACGGCCTTTCTGGAAAAACGGAAGGCAGATTTCCCCGGTAAGTGACATGCCTTTAAAACCTACTAGCAATGTGTAAAAAAAGTCTGGTCGCCCTACTGCTTCTTTTGGCCATGGTTGGGGCAAATGCCCAGGAAATCCCTGTAAAATATAGTTTTGGAGAAAAATATAACGATAGGTATAAATACTCCAACCTGTTGACCATCTCCAACGCGGAGGACGGAGGAACCCTCCTGGTAAGGTCTTACTACACGGGAATAATCCTTAAGCCCAAGGGTTATTTTATAGAACGGTACAACAAAGATCTGGAGCTCGTATCGGAGTACAACTACAAATTAAGGGGCAGGGATTTGGTAGAAGGCTATGTAAAGAACGGCCAGCTTTATCTTCTTTTTCTGGAATATAACTACCTGAAGACGTCTTACGAATACATTGTACACCGTAGTCCCTTGGAGGAGTTCAACTTTAGGAAAGAAATCCTACTCTCCATACCTTCAGCGGAGGTGAACAACCCCTTGGGCAAGAACTACTACAATAGAAACTTCTCATCGGGCTTCACGACAACGGTATTGTTCAACGAAGACAAATCGGCCTTTGCCATCAGTACCCATTTTAAAAAGAGAAAGAACGATCAGCGCTATATCCATATCTTCAGTGCAAGTTTGCAAAAACTCATGAGCCATGATTTTTCGGCCGAGATCGAGCAGAAGAACTACGCCTTCGAAAATATTGCAATTTCCAAAAACCTGGACCGGGCCTATCTGGTCGGCAAGGCCTATTTTAAAAAGAAACGTTTTAGCGCCTTGGAACGCAGATTTCAGTACGAGTTGGTCATGGTCTCCGGCCAAGGGATAAAAACGCAGACCTTTGATGGCCCAGGGAAGTACTCCGAGGCCCTAAAACCCATTTTGCGGAACGGCAAACTACTTTGCATAGGATTCTATGCGGACCGAAAGGACAGTCGCTATAACGGTCTGGGCTATTTTGAACTGGACCCCGGAGGCTTGGAGATCAATGTGAAAAAGTACAATCCCTTTTCCCAGCAGTTTATGTTCGATAAGTTCGGAAAGGAGTATGACAAGGTAATCAAGAACCTGGTATTTAAAAATGTGGGCTTTACCGCCAATAATGATATTTTGTTCAACGCAGAGGAATACTTTGTGACCTCTAGCGTGCAGGCAAACTCCAGCGGGGGAAGGGTACGGGTAAATCGATATCACCACAATGATATTGTTAGTGCCAAGTTAAACGCTGCCGGAGATATGGTCTGGGCCCGTAACATCAACAAGGCCGAGGTTACGCAGGGCGATGGCGCCTATGCCTCCTATAGTGCCTACACCAAAGGGGACAATACCTATTTCTTTATTAGCACGGCCGCTGAGAATCCGCAGTTATTGAACAACGAGCGGCTCATTTTTAAACAGGGCCTCAGCCGAAATAGAAACGTGTTTATTATACAATTGGATGGAAAGGGGCAAATGAGTTATAAGAAAATAATAGATGACAAGGAGGCCAGGTTGCCCTTGATGGTATCCAAACCCCTGATGAACTATGGCAGTGACCAAATGCTTTTTTATGCCAAACGGGGAACCAAAAAACAATTGGTCCAAGTGTCGTTTCTCTAAAGAAGCAACCATGTCCCCTCTTTTTCATCTTAGTTGAAAAAAGCGCGATGAAAACAAGGATTTTAGTATTAGTCTGCCTGTTCTGGGCATTTAACGCATGTGATACGGACGTTAACAGTCCACCTCTATTGTTTGGGGCGCCCACCCTTTCCGGGGAATGGCATGTAGTAGCCATCCATAATTCCAGTCCCCAGGGTCCTACCAGCGCTCCTTTGGAAGGTGAAATCATCTCCATTGTTTTTGACGGGGTAGATTCCTTTGTAGGCAGCACATCGGCCAACGATTTTGCAGGGGACTATGCCATACAGAACAACGTCCTGAGCTTTACCGGATTGCTCTCCACAGATGCCCTGGACACGGCGTACGGGACTATTTTCTTCGATGCAATGGACGCGAGCGTCAATAGCACGACCAACAACCAGGAATTTGCACTTTCCTTTGCCAATGGTCAATTGACCCTTACCTATGCTGATTTTCGATTTTTGACCTTGGAAAAACAATAGTTAAATTCTGTTTATTGTTGGAAATATTCCATAAATTTGGAATAAATCCAATAATTGAAATCAAAAGACTACATAAAGGGACGAGGAGCACAAGGAAACACCCCCAACAAGTTTCTTCAGCACGTGTATGAAATGCGCGATGATTTCCTCGAATTTTGCAGAGTGGAGGGCGAAGAGGCGGAAACCAATAAAACACAATACATTCCGGTCTTTCCAAAGAGTATTGTAAACAAGGTAACAAGCCCGGATGTGGGCATGCTCTACTCTATGAACACCTATCAGGGATGTGAACACGGATGCATCTATTGCTATGCCCGAAATACCCACGAGTACTGGGGATATAGTGCCGGACTCGATTTTGAGCGAAGGATATTGGTAAAAAAAGCCGCGCCGGCCTTGTTGGAACAAAAGTTAAAAAGCAGGAATTGGCGCGCAAAGACCATTGTACTTTCAGGAAACACGGACTGCTATCAACCTGCGGAAAAGAAATTCAAGATTACCAGAAGGTGTTTGCAGGTTTTCTTAAAATACAGACATCCCGTGGGTATTATCACAAAGAACGCCTTGATCTTACGGGACCTGGACCTACTGAAGGAATTGGCAGCGCACGGATTGGTAGGCGTAAATGTTTCCGTAACCTCGCTGTCAGAGGAAACCCGACGCATCCTTGAACCCAGGACCACCACCATAAGGAAACGCTTGGAGACCATACGGGTTTTATCCGAGAACAACATTCCCGTCAATGCGATGCTGGCGCCCATCATACCTGGCATCAATAGCCATGAGATCATGAACCTGGCAAAAGCATCGGCAGATCATGGCGCCCTGTCCTTCGCCTTTACGATTGTGCGCCTCAACGGGGCCATTGGTCAGATTTTTAGCGACTGGATAAAAAAAACCTTACCCGATCGCGCAGATAAGGTACTCCATCAAATAGAGGCCTGCCATGGAGGCAGCTTGAACGACAGCAGATTTGGAATCAGGAACCGTGGTGAGGGGAAGATTGCCCAACAAATACATGAAATGGTACGTTTGGCCAGGCATACCTATTTTAAGGATAAGGTCTTTCCCAAATTGAATACAGACATGCATGAGCAATACAAAGATGGGCAAATGCGACTGTTTTGAGGAATAGTCCCTTTTATTGTCCAATTTGGAAACCGCTTTCCGTCTTTAGATAAAAATGTTTAACTTTTAAAAAACAACTGAGATGAGTAACTTTTTGTATTTGTTTAGGGGAGGTCATGACGAGGCCTATAGAGGGCTCTCCCAAGAGGAAAAGCAAGCGCACATGCAAGCATGGGGCAGCTGGATGGGCAAACTTCAGGAAAAGGGACAATTGGTAGATGGACTTCCTTTGGCAGACGAGGGAAAAATGGTGAAAAACCGGGGCGAGATTGTCACCAACGGTCCCTTCGCGGAGGGAGCCGAAGTCGTAGGAGGCTATTTGATCGTTACCGCGGATGGCCTGGACAAAGCCGTGGAAATTTCCAAAGCCTGCCCTATTTTTGATTATGGGGGCAATATTGAGATCAGGGAAATTCTTTCCATGGACATGTAAAAAACAAAAGATTCCAAAGGTCTGGAAAACCATGTGTTTTTCGGGCTTTTTGGTTTAAAAGCGTGAAGAAAGAAGACAGGAACAAGGTAGTGGATCATCTTTTTCGTACGGAATATGGAAAGGTGACGGCCCTATTGACCTATAAATTTGGAACGGTCCGATTGGAAGAGATAGAGGATGCAGTGCAGGAGGCACTGATCAAGGCCATGCAGATATGGGCCTATACGGCGGTCCCAGATAACCCTACGGCTTGGCTTTTACGGGTGGCAAACAATAGAATGATCGATCAATTGCGAAGGGACAAAAAACTGGATTTTTCAGATGACCTTGCCCATTTTTTTGGTGCCAATGGCGCTGAGGTGGATGAGGTGCAATTGGACCACTCCATTTCCGACAGTCAGCTTAAGATGATTTTTGCCTGTTGCCATCCCTCCCTGTCGCAGGAGTACCAGATTATTCTAAGTCTAAAGCTGATCGGTGGATTTAATAACCGGGAAATTGCCGAGGCCCTTTTAAAGAAAGAGGAGACCATTGCAAAGTCGTTTACCCGGGCAAAGAAAAAATTAAAGGAACAGATCAGTACACTCGATATTCCTGTGGAAATTGGTCTGCAATCCAGATTGTTTGTGGTAATACAGGTCATCTATCTTCTGTTTTCGGAGGGCTATGCGGCGACATCGGGATCGCAAATAATCAAAAGGGACATTTGCTACGAGGCCATCCGTTTGGCCGTGCTCCTCTCTAGGAACCGCTATTGTGAACATCCAAATTTGGACGCCTTGATCGCCCTGATGTGCTTCCACGCCTCCCGCTTTGAGGCACGTCTGGACGAGAAGCTGGAATTGGTGGATCTAAAACACCAGGACCGTTCCAAGTATTCCCAGGAATTGGTGCAGATAGGGGCAAGACATTTGGAGCAGGCGAGAACAGCGGACAACCAGCCTTCCCGCTATCATTTGGAAGCGGCGGTTTCCTACTACCACTGTATCGCTCCCTCCTTTGAAGATACCGATTGGAAGAGCATTTTGAGGTTGTACGACCTTCAGGTGCGAAAACAACATTCGCCGATCGTACAATTAAACAGGCTTGTTCCATACTATATGGTCCACGGTGCCGAAAAGGCATTGGAGGAGTTGGAACGGCTTGATGCAAAGACCGATCTAAGCAAAAGTGCCCTATACCATGCCATCAGGGCAGAGCTCCTGTCCGGATCTGAAGATTATGACGCTAGCAAATCGGCTCTAAAAACGGCCATTGCCCTTACCCAAAACGAATTGGAAAAAAGACATCTGGAAAAAAAATTGGAATGGCTTTAGCAGCGTTGAAACAGGGTCCGTAAACCTACTATTTCAGTTCCCAGCCTTTTCGGTATTCCCGTTTCACCCATTCATTGGCCTTGTCGTAGTTGGTCACCTTCATATTTTGACCATCCCAAAGAAGCTTCCTTCTTCCAGGATAGTTATAGGGGTCCCAATCGCCGAGTTGTTTTCCCTCTTTGAGGGTTTTATACTGATATGCTTTTATGGCCAAATTACCCATAAGCACAGCCTCCGTTAAGGGCCCTGCTTTGGCAAAATCCGAAGAGGTAACGGTCCCGTTCAGGCAACCTTCCACCCAATTGTTCTGGTGCCCTCCGGTATCCCCGACTATTCTGGGCAAATGGGGCGTTGGCGGATTGAAAAGCGTCATGGTCTCGGAAGGGAGCAATCTGGCATTACGTGAATAGGTATCGCACACCAGGATTCCCTTGGTACCGTAAAAAATAGACCCACCTCCGCTATCGCCTATTCTTTCATCGTCCTTTAATTCATCCGGCAGGTCGGGAACAATGCCCCCATCGTACCAATTCAGGGCGATATCGCCATGGGCCTCCGTGTTAAACTTTAAACGCACGATCGATGAAGGCGGGCAGGAGGCATTGTAGTCGGCTTCCCTAAAGTCGCCCACCCAGTTTGTGGTACAACTTGCTTCCGCTTCGGTAGGGTATCCAAGATCCAGTACGCCAAAGGGCGTCTCCATGATATGACAGCCCATATCGCCCAGGGCCCCGGTTCCAAAATCCCACCAACCGCGCCATTTGAAGGGCAAATAGGCCGAGTTATAATCTCTTTTGGCGGCAGGTCCCAACCAAAGGTCCCAATCCAATCCCTTGGGCACGGCCTCTGCAGTGCTGGGTACCGGTACCCCCTGCGGCCATACCGGTCGGTTGGTCCAGCAGTCTACCCGCTCAACCTTGCCGATAACACCAGAATTGATCCATTCCTTTGCCTGCCGGCTACCATCACTGGATGCGCCTTGGTTGCCCATTTGCGTAACGATACCATTTTCCTTGGCTACCTGGGTCATAAGGCGCGCCTCATAAATATTATGGGTTAAGGGTTTTTCCACATAGGCGTGCTTTTTGGCACGCATAAAGGGAAGCGCAATGGTGGCGTGCGTGTGGTCCGGTGTGGCCACCATAACCGCGTCTATTTCCTTTAAATGCCTTTTGTACACCTTTCTAAAATCTTTGTACATCTTGGTGCCGGGGTGCAGCTCCATGCTTGCCTGTACCATACGTTCGTCCACGTCACAAAAGGCGACAAACTTTACCTTGCCCGTTTGGGTGAGATCGCGAATGACCCCTGCACCGCGCCCCCCAACGCCAAAAGCCGCAATATAGAGCGTATCGCTGGGGGGAACATGGGTTTTGCCCAATACATAACTGGGTACAATGGAGAAAGCAGCGGAAGAAGCCGCTACATTTCTGATAAATTTTCTTCTTTTCATCTTGGCTCGTTTGAGGAATGAGGCATGAAGATACAAAAAAACGAGGAGGGAAAATACAGATCTTATCGAAGCAAGGACGTGCCTATGCTGGGCCCAAGACTAGGCGGTACCGTCCCATTCGCTATAAAACTGTTTTAGGTAATGGAGCATAAATTGATGCCGTTCCTCGGCAATTTTTTTGCCGGTTTCCGTGTTCATCAAATCCTTGAGCAAAAGGAGTTTCTCGTAAAAGTGATTGATGGTGGGCGAGTTGGATTTCTTGTACGCTGCCTTGGTCATCCCGGCACGGTATGGGATTTCGGGATTGTACAATTCCCTATTTTTGAACCCTCCGTAGTTGAAGGCCCTCGCGATACCAATGGCACCGATCGCATCTAGGCGGTCGGCATCCTGTACTACCTGTAATTCCATGGAAGAAAAAGCGGCATTGTTGGCCTTGGATTTTTCGCTTCTTAAACTGGATTTAAAAGAAATGTTCTCAATGATCTTTACCACATGGGCAATGACCTTGGAATCTATTTTCAGGGAATGTAAAAAGGTCCGGGCCATTTGGGGACCTATGCTTTCGTCGCCATCGTGGAATTTGGCATCCGCGATATCGTGCAACAGAGCACCCAGACTTACCACTAGGATATCTACTTTTTCGTCTTTCGCAATGAGGAGGGTGTTTTTGAACACACGCTCAATATGGAACCAATCATGACCACCTTCGGCGCCTTGTAGCGTTTCCTTGACAAAAGCAATGGTCTGTTCAACAATTTCGGTATTGGTCATTTAAAAGAGGTTACGCCGTTGGTTATTTGTTGCTCTACCTGCGAGATCAATGCATCCGGATCTCCTTCGTTTTCCAGGGGGGGATGTACTTTAAAGTGCAAATGGGACCCAATGCCATAGGGAAATTTGCCGTATTGCAACATCTTCCAGGAATTGTTAATGCTAATGGGTACCAGAAGCGCAGAGGGAGCCTGTTTCATCAGTACCTTTAAGCCTGTGGTCTGAAACTTTTTGGGATGCCCGTCCCTACTTCGGGTCCCTTCGGGAAAAATAACCGCACTACGGGTATTTTTCTCAATGTATTTTCCCAGTTTGGAGATTTCGATCAAGGCTTGTCTGCTATCCTTTCTGTCGATCAGGGCCGAACCCCCGTGCCGTAGGTTGTAAGAGACGCTTGGAATACCTTTGCCCAATTCTATCTTGCTGATAAACTTGGGATGGTGCGCCCGCATATACCAGATCAAGGGCGGAATATCATTCATGCTCTGATGGTTCACCACAATGATCAACGGCCTGTAGCTGGGAATTTTATGGGGATTTTGAAAGGTGTAGCGCGTACCTAGGATATGGGTACACCGCATAAGGAGCCAGTTAAGGATACTTACACTTCGCTTATGCGCTTCGTACCCAAAAAGATTGAAGCAGATCCATTGTATGGGATGAAATAGAACCAAGACCATCCCGAAGAAGATAAAATAGAGCAGGGTAAGTGGGTAGGCCAAAAGTTTTCGCATGCTACAAAAATAAAAAACCGCCCCTAACGGAACGGTTTTCCAGTATAATCTTTTACGTTTTCTTCTGTTGGCCCTTAACAGAACTCGTTGTAGGCCTCTGTAAGGTTCTCCGCGATCATCTCAGCAGGCCTTCCCTCGATATGATGCCGTTCTATCATGTGCACCAACTCACCGTTCTTAAAGAGGGCCATACTAGGGGACGAGGGTGGAAACGGAACCATTAGGTTCCTTGCCGCATCCACGGCCTCCGTATCCACTCCCGCAAACACGGTTACTAAATGCTCCGGTCTTTTGTCGTTTTGTAGGCTGAGTTTTGCCGCAGGCCGGGCGTTGGCCGCGGCACAACCGCAAACAGAGTTTACCACCACCAGGGTAGTTCCCTCTTGGTTGATCGCTTTTTCGACCGTTTCGGCCGTATATAATTCTTCAAACCCGGCAGATGCCAAGTCCTCTCTCATAGGTTTTACCAATTCCGCAGGATACATAGTCTATCTTTTATTTTTTGAATATTGTACAAAGGTAACTAATTTGTCGCATTTTTATTATAGGCCTTAACTTTTCGTTGGCCCTTCTTTTCTTGCCTAAAATCATATCTTTGGCGGGCAAAGAATCAAAAAATGCATCGGAGGTATGATTAAATGGTTTGCGGCCATCCTGGGATATATGTTTTTTAGGTTTCCTGGAGCTATTTTGGGCTTTTTGGTGGGAAGCTTTATCGACAATCTGAGCGGGGGCTCTCGGGGCAGGGGCGGTAGCGTTTTTCAGGATATTACCCGGCAGAAGGTGTCCCCGGCCGATTTTGAGCTTAATCTGTTGTCCTTATGTTCCATCGTTATAAAGGCAGATGGCCAGGTAAGCCAGCGCGAACTCGATTATGTGCGGCAGTATTTCCTAAGCACCTATGGGAAGGAAAGGGCCAATGCCATTTTTAGAACCTTCAATGAGGTAATTAAAAATCGGGAGGTGTCCGCCCAGCGCATTTGCACCTATCTCAACCAACGTACCCGATATGAAGTTCGGTTGCAGCTCTTGCATTTTTTGTTTGGAATAGCCCAGGCAGATGGTCAGGTAAGCACGCCGGAAATAGATAAAATATGGGAAATAGCCGGCTTTTTAAGGGTCGGGCGGAGCGACTTTGAAAGTATCAAGGCCATGTTCATCAAGTCTGCGGATACCGCCTATAAGATTTTGGAAATTCAAAAATCGGCCTCTGATGATGAAGTAAAGAAAGCCTACCGCACCATGGCGAAGAAATACCATCCGGATAGGGTAAATACGGAAAATGAGGCAATAAAGAGAGGGGCCGAGGAAAAGTTTAAGCAGGTGCAGAAGGCCTACGAGAAAATCCAAAATGAAAGAGGGCTCTAAGGAAAGCGCTCCTATATTAGACAATATAAACGATTAGACATGCAGGAATTTTGGTTTTACATTGAGTTGGGCTTGGATCATGTACTGGATTTTAGCGCTTACGATCATATTTTATTTTTGGCGGCCCTGGCCCTTCCATTTACCTTTAGGGAATGGAAAAAGGTGGTCATTCTGGCTACCGTTTTTACCGTGGCACATTGCCTGTCCTTGGCCCTATCGGTGTACGAAACTGTAACCGTTGCGGTGAACTGGATAGAGTTTCTCATTCCGGTGACCATTTTCCTCACGGCCCTGTTCAATCTATTTTATGTGAAGAGGGGAACAAAGGTCGGGAAGGCGGGTGTTCATCTTTGGGCCACTGCTTTTTTTGGATTGATCCACGGTTTTGGGTTTTCCAACTATTTCAAGATGTTGATGGCAGAGGAGGAAAACAAGGGTTTGCCCCTGCTGGGATTTGCTACTGGAATAGAACTTTCACAGGTGCTGATCATTCTTTTGATTTTGGCGCTGGCTTACGTGCTACAGTCAATTGTAAAGGTGAAACAGGCCGTCTTTATCGTGATCTTCTCCATAATTGTCATGATTATGACAATACCAATGATGGTTAGTACGTTCCCTTTATAGAATTTCACTAAAAATTAACCGTTTAGGGTTGTAGGAATTTTACAAAGCGGGTATCTTAGTGGTTTGCCAATTGTGGATGAAGGAAAGTAAACAGCAGAAGTACGACCAAGCCTATTTGCGGATGGCCCAGGAGTGGGGAAAACTATCCTATTGCAAGCGCAAGCAAGTAGGGGCTATTATCGTAAGGGACCGCATGATCATTTCCGATGGGTACAACGGCACGCCCACGGGGTTCGAGAATATTTGCGAAGACGATGAAGGATACACCAAGTGGTATGTGCTTCACGCCGAGGCCAATGCAATCTCCAAGGTAGCCTCCTCTACCCAGTCCTGTGAAGGGGCCACCTTGTACATTACCTTGTCCCCATGCAGGGAATGCAGCAAACTAATTCATCAATCTGGCATAAAACGTGTGGTATATCAGCGAGCGTACAAGGATAATTCAGGACTGAACTTCTTGGAAAAGGCAGGTATTTCCGTAACACATATGCCCTTGCAGGAACAGTTTTTTTAATAATGCCCCATTTATGAAAAGAATATACAGCTATATCTGGCCCACCGTTATTGCCTTGGCATTGGCCCTAGGAATCTTTATTGGGGGCAAGCTACATTTTAACGATTCGCCGGAAAAATTGTTCACTACCAATTCCAAAAAGGACAAGCTTAACCGACTTATCGATTATATCGATTATGAATATGTGGACGAAATAGATACCGATAGCATTGTAGATGTTACGGTGAATAATATTTTGGACAAGTTGGACCCGCATTCGGTCTATATTTCGAAAAAGGAAATGAACCGGGTTTCGGAGAACATGAAAGGGGACTTCGTAGGCATCGGCATCAGTTTTTACAAATATCGCGATACCATTGCCGTAATACGCACTATTGAGAATGGCCCTAGTTTTCTCAAAGGCATCCAACCGGGAGACCGCATTCTGATGGCCAATAAGGATACCCTTTACGGAAAAAGATTGCCAGATGAGGTCATCGTGGACAAGCTTAAGGGAAAAGAGGGTACCCCCGTAAAACTCAAGGTGTTCCGCAAAGAGGAAAACAAACTGTTCACGGTAACGGTAAGACGAGACCGTATTCCGCTTAAAAGCGTGGAGGCCCATTATATGCTTACCCCCGAAATGGGATATATAAAGGTAAACCGTTTTGCAGAGACTACCTACAAGGAGTTTAAGGCGGCCCTGAGGAGCCTACAGCGGCAAGGGGCAAAGAAATTGGCCCTGGACCTACGGGATAATCCGGGAGGTTACTTGGGTATAGCCGAGCAAATGTGCGACGAATTCTTGAAGGAGGGCAAACTCATTTTGTTTACCAAGAACAAGAAGGGAAAAATAGAGAAGATCTATGCAACGGACAAAGGCAGTTTTGAGGATAAGCCCATCTATGTGCTGATCAATGAGCGATCGGCCTCAGCCAGCGAGATCATTGCCGGGGCGTTGCAGGACAATGACATAGGTACTATAGTGGGAAGACGTTCCTTTGGAAAGGGATTGGTACAGCGCGAGATGGAACTGGGCGATGGTTCCGCGGTACGGCTTACGGTTTCAAGATATTATACCCCTACCGGACGCTCCATCCAAAAAACATATAAAAATGGGAGCAAGGATTATTATCAGAAATTTACAGATCGGTACCACAGTGGGGAACTGATTTCGGTAGATAGCATAAAAGTGGCCGACTCCCTAAAATTTACCACCCCAAAGGGAAAGGTGGTCTATGGCGGTGGCGGCATTATCCCCGACGTTTTTGTTCCCATTGGCACCAATGAGGAAGAGGCCGTGGAAAGCATGGAGAGCCGAGGGTACCTTGCACGTTTTATATTTGACCATCTCGAAGAGGACCGTACCCGTTATGACGGATATACCCAGCGAGAATTTATCGAGAATTTCAAAGTAGACGATATCCTGTTCGAGTCCTTTGTGGACTATTTCATCGCCAGAAAATTGAAAATGGATTATTACGCCATGGAGGATAAGATAAAACTGTATCTTAAGGCCGTGTTGGCAGAACAGTTGTTCTCACCAAACACCCATGCCCAGATTATAGGTACTGGAGATGTTATGCTCCAGAAAGTTATTGCCCTGGACAGACCTACGGTTAACCAACAGGAGGCCGAACGGATCGAGGCGAAAAACTAATCCTCGTCCACTTTTTTCTGAATTTTCTTGGAAGCAATGAAAATGAGCAGCAACACAATGGCGCAAAGTGAGGCCAATATCCCAATAATGGCTATGATGCTATCGCCCTGAAGGGGGTTTTCAAAATCGACCAAGGTCACGTTATACGCAATAAGCCCCAGCGCAAAGAGTACAAGAAGTATAGAAAGTGTTTTGTTCATAACAGCAACTTTATATTTTGGTCCAAAAGCCTAAAGGAGTTGATTGATGTTCGTAGCAAAAAGCTTTACGGCAATGGCCAGCAGAATGACCCCAAAAATCTTGCGAATGACCCCGAGGCCAATCCTGCCCAGCAGGTTTCCGATTCTTCGGGAGGATTTAAGTACAAGATACACAAAAATAATATTCACAATGATGGCCACTACGATGTTTTGTACGGCATATTCGGCACGTAGTGAAAGGATAGAGGTAAGGGTGCCGGCCCCTGCGATCAAGGGAAAGGCGATGGGAACCACAGAAGCACTTTCAGGAGCGTCGTCCTTGTAGAGCGATATTCCCAAGATCATTTCTATGGCCAAAAAGAAAATGATAAAAGCACCAGCCACGGCAAAGGAATTAACATCGATACCGATCAAACTCAAAATACGCTCCCCGACGAACAAAAAGGCCACCATGATAAAAGCGGCCACTATGGAGGCCTTTTCCGATTGTATGTGCCCTACCTTGTTGCGCAGACCAATAATAACGGGAACACTGCCCAAGATGTCGATCACGGCAAAAAGGACCATACTGGCCGTGGCGATCTCCTTAAAATTGAAACTCATCCGACTTGTATTAAATTTCGCGGCAAATTTACGTTATAAAGCGGGTTTTTGGATGTTTTAAATGGAAAATAAATCCTGCGGTTTAGCAGCCGATCAAGTATCTTTGCACTCATTGACATAGCATATGTTTCAATTAGGAAAAACCATACTATCCGAGGAGATTTTGGAGCAGGATTTTGTGTGCAATCTAAGTGCGTGCAAAGGGGCTTGCTGTGTGGATGGTGAGGCCGGTGCTCCCCTGGAAGACAGGGAGACCCAGATTTTGATCGATATCTATCAGGACGTAAAGCCTTTTTTGAGGGAAGAGGGCAGAGCGGCCATTGAAGCCCAGGGAGCCTTTGTCAAGGGCGAAGACGGAGAGTGGGAAACTCCCCTGGTAGATGGAAGTGAGTGTGCCTATGTGGTCTTTTCAGAAAACGGCACCGCCAAATGCGGTATAGAGGAAGCGTATAACAACGGAGCTATAGGATGGAAAAAACCGGTTTCCTGCCACCTCTATCCGGTACGGGTAAAAGAATACACCCAACTTACCGCAGTGAACTACCATAAATGGGAAATATGCGATCCCGCCTGCCATCTGGGAGCAAGCCTAAAGGTGCCCATTTATAAATTTGTGAAGGACGCCCTGATCCGCAAGTTTGGGAAAGCCTGGTACGGTGAACTGGAAGAGGTTGCCAAGGCACATGCTAAACAGTAGGAATCCGCAACACCACCTTTGTCCCTTGGGGCTCGCCGTCTTCATCATAAAGGTCTACAATTTTCACATCAAAGGAATTTTCGTAATCCTTGGAGAAGTTGGCCAAACGTTCCTTGGTAATATCGATCCCGACAGATTTCCGTTTTAGCACCTTTCTTTGCTTGATTTTTTCGGCCACTTCCCGCCCTACACCGTTATCCATAATGGAAATATCAATAAACTGCTGGTCCCCTCGGTCAATGTGAATGGATACAGACTTGTCCCCCTCCTTGGACGAAAGGCCATGCCATAGCGCATTTTCCAAAAAGGGCTGCAATATTAGGGAGGGGATTTTGATGGTGTGTGGGTCCAGGTCATCGCTAATATGGATCTCAAAATTGATTTCATTGGAAAAGCGGATATTTTCAATGTTCATATAGAGCTCCACGGTTTCCAGTTCCTCTGCCAAGGGGATTTCTTTTAGGGAAGAGGCTTCAAGGATCTTGCGCACCAGTTTTGAAAACTTGTTCAGGTAATGTACCGCGTTCTTTTGTTCGTTGTTGATAATGTAAAGTTTGATGGAATTCAGGGAATTGAACAAAAAATGCGGATTCATTTGGCTTCGCAGCATACTTTGTTCCAAGGTCAATACCTTTTTTTCGTTCTTAAGCTGATATTGTCGGTACAGAATATAGAGTATTCCGGCCATCAAGGCTAGGGCAAAACCGCCTACCAGCAGGGACGTGCGGTTCTTTCGCAATTTTAATTTAACGATCTCATTTTCTTTGGCCAGAACTTCAATTTGATTGCTTTTTTTCTCCGTATCATAGCGGATGATCATATCGTTCACATAGCGCAGGTTGAGCTCGTTGGTCACTTTTTCATCAAATAGCTCGGCTTTTTTGTAGTATTCAAAGGCGTTTTTAAAGTCGCCCTTGCGATCGGCCAGGTCAGATAACAGCGTATAACTCTTGGAGATGCTTCTGGGGAAGTTGTACTTGTTGGCGATGTCCAAACCTTGGAGCAGTCTTTTTTCCGCGGCATCGTATTGTTTTAAATGCATCAGGGCCCAACCCAAGTTAACGTAGACCAGGGAAGTAACATGCATGTCGCGGGTGGCTTCGGAAGCCACCAGGGCCGGCTCCAGGATTTGGAGCGCCTCTTGGGGCTTATTTTGTTTAATGAACACCTGCGCAATACTGTTCAAACAGATGACCTGGCCTACTTCGGAGGCGATTTCCTTGTCGTATTCCAGCGCGATCTGGTAACTTTCCAGTGCTTCCTCCAGTTTGCCCTGTTCTTCCAAGCATTCCCCGATGTTCTGATAGTTTACCGCCAAGCCACGGATATTGCCGAGCTCTTCTTCCAGTTTCATGGACCTTCTGAATTGTGCGATTGCCAAATCGTACTGTTTCAGCGTTTGGTAAATGTTACCGATGCTGTTCAGGGATACATTGATGCTCCTCTTTATTCCAATGGAAGGATTTTCAATGGTCTCTGCCAGTTCCAAGGCTTCTTGGTTGTAGTCCAGTGCGGTCTTTATGGCATCGTTTCTTCTATAGACCACCCCGAGCATGTTGAGGCTAAAAACGCGAAATTCAATATTATCGGCTTCAATGGCCGCCTCCAAGGCTTCCTTGTGTAAACTTACCGCCTTTACGTATTGTGAGATGTTTCGGTATTTGGTGCCCAGTTGGTTTAGGGCGTAGGATTGCCCGTCCAAATAGTTTTGTTCCGCACTGGCCCTTACAAAATAGTACATGAGCAGCGTATCCCGCCTATTGGGCCTTAGCACGGCATCGAGCTCGCGATAAGTGCGTGGGGCGGCTTGGATGAGCGAGTCTACCTGATCTACAAATTCTTGGGGGATGTTCTGTGCATTTCCAAAATGGAAGGAAAGAAAAATGAGCAGGGAAAGAAGGGACCTCCTTGGAATTGCGTTTTTCTTTGGGGGGAATTTCCTGATCATTAGGGAAAATTGCTTAAAGCGGGATTAGAGCAAATCCAAAAAATCGGATTTTTTTTGCCTGGATACCGGTATTTTGTGATTGGACTGCAAAACAACATATCCATCTGTTTTAAGAAATTCTTTTATTTTATTGAGGTTGATTATGTAGGAATTGTGGATTCTGAAAAAAGAATCCTGGGGTAGGAGCTCGTTTACTTCCTTTAGTTTTTTGGTAAGTACAATTTTATGTCCGTCAGCCAAATAAATGGTACTGTAATTACCATCCGATTCGGCATATAGGATATCATCACTTTCCAGAAAGACCAGTTTGCCATCCGTGTTGATGGTAATTTTCTTATGTATGGAATTGGAATTGAAATTCAGCAAAATTTTTTCCAAGCGCTCCGCCGTATAATTTTTGGAGTTGTATTTTCTGATTTTTACAATGGTGTCTTTCAGATCGTCCGTATCAATGGGTTTTAGGAGATAATCTATCGCCTCGTTCTTTAGGGCTTTTATGGCGTACTGGTTGTAGGCGGTGGTGATGACCACGGGAAAATTTTTATTGTTCAGTTTTTGAATAAACTGAAAACCATCCATGGTGGGCATTTCAATGTCCAAGAAGAGACAGTCGGGCGAATTCTTTTCCAAATGCGCCAGGGCCTCAAAAGGGTCCGTAAAGGAGGCAACCACGTTGATTTCATCGCTAAAGTTGGTCAGCTCCCATGAAAGACTCTGGAGGGCCTTAATTTCATCATCTACTATAACTGCTTCTAACATAACTACAGGGTTAAGTTAGTCAAAATTAGAGTATAGGGGGGAATGCATTCAAAAAAAATGTGCCAATGGGGCCGTTTGGCGTGTGGTTGGCAAAAAATGCTGTAGGACAGGCAGCATGGAAATTTTTGGGTGGGGGCCCTAAGCTTTGGCAGTTTAAGTGATAAGGTGCTGAAAATTATATAACACATTGACAATCAAACATATACATATTGTGCTGCATCCCACATATTTTTGCCGTTTATACAGCATTTATTACCATTTATACATCTGTGCAATTTCAAAGGCCCTGATCATCCTACTTTAGTAAGACCTAAAATGACCAATTATAATAAGCTGTACGCGTATTGCTGATTATGATTTAAATTCCCTACAATCGGGATTTTTTGAAGAACGCTAAAACCGATGCCATGAAAAAATGTATTTTTCTCTTTGCCCTATTGGTGATTACATTGCTTATAGCAGCGTTAACGGATGAAACGGACCGAGCTGTTTTTAGCGCAAATGATCAAATTGCCTTGGAGCAAAATGAGGGCCATGATTTGCTAGCCGGGGGAGAAACGACGAAGGAAACCCAAATAGTGAAATAAAATGGTGACCGCATTGATACAAAAAGAACCGGCCCTGTTATATGGAATGACCCGAATCGCCAATATAGGTCTTTGGGTTGCCATTCTCACACTCTTTACTTCCTATACTACACATGAGGATGCTTCAGCCATGCTGGGGGACAGCCCTATAGCGGGCAATTATTCGATTAGGGCAACCGGGGACTTTAATGTGGAACTCACCGGGGGAGTAGCCTTTGAGATTGCACAGGAAACGGCCAGCGACGGAACGCCCTTCGCTACCTTGAAGTTAAACCTAAAAGGCAATGATGGGGAATCGCACCATGACCTGGGTTTTTTGATTTCACAACAAAACCAATCGGAACCAATTACGGCCGGCACCTATAGGGTGCCAGGTAGCATAGACGGCTTTTTGAATTACTTTGATGGGGTCTTCGGATTCGCCAACGTCAAGAAATGGGGCGAATTGCCCTTTTTTGCACAAAGGGGAAAAATAAGCATTCGTTCCATAGAAGCTGATTATTTGCAGGGTTCCATGGAAATAAGGTTGCAGAACGCAAACGGTAAAACGATCAACCTGACCGGAAATTTTACTGCGATACGACAAAATGAAAAAAAATAAAGAGCTATTGCCATTGACTATATTATGAAACTGCCAGACTATTACGTACGGCCTTGGGAACGGCATGTTGTACATCACAACATGTCCTTGTGTGTGATAACTATCCCAACTGATGGAATTACAAGAAATTGGACAGCCTTACCAACTTGTTTGTTAGGGAAATTTGCTCGGTTATTAGGTTTCGGGGGAACTACCTAAATCAGCAAGTTCAATTTTAGTGATTATAAATTTTGATTCATCGGATGGGCCGTACAGTTTGGTAGTACATTTCTGAAGTAGGCGTAAGTGCCAAAGCATTAAGACCAAAGAGTATCATTTATTATACTTTTTGGTTTATTTTTTTCTGTTCATCCCAGGGGCAGAATTAATACAAAATGCAATCCTCGGACAACCACAATAAACATCACTTGCGAACCTAGATTTCAACATCTTGTGTTAAAAACTTTGTGACTTAAAACGTAAAACAGGCTTTAGAAATCGAACACATTTTCCAATCTTTGTTAGTCCCTACCGCAAGGTAAGTTTCAACCTAAATAAGCACACAAGAACACTAAAACCATAAAAGAACCATGTCAACAGCCGTAGAGCCCATCCTAGCAGAAAATGAAGATAGATTTGTAATATTCCCCATTCAGCACCACGATTTATGGGAATGGTACAAAAAATGCGAGGCTTGCTTTTGGACTGCCGAAGAAATAGATCTTCAACAGGATTTGGTGGATTGGAGCGATAAGCTCAATACGGATGAACGCTATTTCATAAAACATATCCTTGCTTTTTTTGCCGCTTCGGATGGTATCGTCAATGAAAATTTAGCCGAGAACTTTGTAAACGAAGTGCAATACTCCGAAGCTAAATTTTTCTATGGCTTCCAAATCATGATGGAGAATATCCACTCGGAAACCTATTCCCTTTTGATCGACACCTATGTAAAGGATGAAAAGGAAAAAAACATTCTTTTCAAGGCCATTGAAAATTTCCCCGCCATCAAGAAAAAGGCAGATTGGGCCCTAAAATGGATCGATTCTCCAAGTTTTGCGGAACGCTTGATCGCTTTTGCAGCAGTAGAAGGCATTTTCTTTTCCGGAGCCTTTTGTTCCATTTTTTGGTTAAAAAAGAGAGGGTTGATGCCCGGCCTCACGTTTTCCAATGAATTGATTTCAAGGGATGAGGGGATGCACTGTGATTATGCGGTACACCTACATACCCATCATTTGGTGAATCAGGTGCCCAAAGAGCGTATAACAGACATTCTGGTGGATGCCCTGAACATAGAAAGGGAATTTATAACCGAGTCACTTCCGGTAAGCCTTATCGGAATGAATGCCAAACTTATGACCCAGTATTTGGAATTTGTGACAGACAGGTTGTTGGTGGAATTGGGCTGTGCTAAGGTCTACAACTCCACAAATCCTTTTGACTTTATGGATATGATTTCCCTGCAAGGGAAGACCAATTTCTTCGAGAAAAGGGTTTCCGAATATCAAAAGGCAGGTGTGCTCAACAAAGAAAAAGACACAGACGCCCAGAAAATCAGCTTCGACGCGGATTTTTAAACCAAGGCATTTTAACGAATTGACCCCTTCACCCCTGAGGGGTTTTTACGACCATAATACAAAGTGTTAATTTTTTAACATTCTGATTTGAAGGAACCCGACGTATCACCAAAACAATTGTAGCAACATGTATGTAGTAAAAAGAGATGGAAGAAAAGAGCTGGTAATGTTCGATAAGATTACCGCCAGAGTACGAAAATTATGTTATGGACTCAATGGGCTGGTAGACCCCTTAAAGGTCACCATGCGGGTTATTGAGGGATTGTACGACGGGGTTACGACCTCCGAACTGGACAACCTTGCCGCGGAGATAGCTGCTACCATGACCACCACCCATCCCGATTACGCAAAATTGGCCGCCCGTATTTCTGTCTCCAATCTACATAAGAACACAAAAAAGTCCTTCTCGGAAACTATGAAGGACCTGTACAAGTACGTAAATCCCAGAACGGGCAAAAAGGCACCTTTACTATCGGATGAGGTCTACAAGGTGATTTCCGAGAACGCGGAAACGCTCGATTCCACCATTATCTACAACCGCGATTTTGGCTACGATTATTTCGGTTTTAAAACTTTGGAGCGCTCGTATTTGTTAAAACTGAACGGGCAGATTGCGGAGCGCCCCCAACATATGTTGATGCGGGTTTCCGTGGGCATTCATTTGGACGACCTGGACGCGGTCATTGAGACCTATGAACTCATGTCCAAAAAGTATTTTACCCACGCCACACCCACCCTCTTTAACTCGGGCACCCCAAAACCGCAAATGTCCTCCTGCTTTTTATTGGCCATGAAGGACGATAGCATAGACGGCATTTACGACACCTTGAAGCAGACAGCTAAAATCTCACAGTCTGCTGGCGGTATAGGACTTTCTATCCATAATATTAGGGCCACTGGTTCCTACATTGCGGGTACCAACGGAACCTCTAACGGCATTGTACCCATGTTACAGGTTTTTAATGATACGGCCCGATACGTGGACCAGGGTGGTGGCAAACGTAAGGGAAGCTTTGCAATTTACGTGGAACCCTGGCATGCAGATATTTTTGAATTTTTGGATCTGAAAAAGAACCACGGGAAGGAAGAAATGCGCGCACGGGACTTGTTCTATGCCATGTGGATTCCGGATCTTTTTATGAAAAGGGTAGAGGCCGATGGCGAATGGACCCTGATGTGCCCCAACGAGTGCCCAGGGCTGTTCACCAACCACAGTGAGGCGTTCGAGGAGCTTTACCTTAAGTACGAGGCAGAGGGCAAAGGCCGCAAAACGGTAAGGGCCCGCGAACTTTGGGAAAAGATTTTGGAATCCCAGATAGAGACGGGTACCCCCTATATGTTGTACAAGGATGCAGCCAACCGCAAGAGCAATCAAAAAAACCTGGGAACCATACGATCCTCCAATCTATGCACGGAAATATTGGAATATACCTCTCCTGACGAGGTTGCCGTTTGTAATTTGGCTTCCATTGCCCTGCCCATGTTCGTAAAGAACGGGGCATTTGATCACAAAGAACTTTTTAAGGTTACCAAGCGGGTCACAAAGAACCTGAATCGGGTCATTGATCGAAACTACTACCCGGTAAAGGAGGCCGAAAACTCCAATATGAGACACAGACCCATAGGTTTGGGGGTACAGGGCTTGGCAGATGCCTTCATCATGTTGCGCTTGCCCTTTACCAGTGATGAGGCGAAAAGCTTGAACCAAGAGATTTTTGAGACCCTTTATTTTGCTGCGGTCACCGCTTCCATGGAAGCGGCCAAAGAGGAAGGCGTGTACTCTTCTTACGAAGGTTCTCCCATTTCACAAGGGGAATTTCAGCACAACCTTTGGGGCATAAAGGACGAGGAGCTTTCCGGACGTTGGGATTGGGACAAATTGCGAAAAAATGTAAAAAAACACGGGGTGCGAAACTCCCTTTTGGTAGCACCCATGCCTACCGCTTCCACCTCGCAGATATTGGGCAATAATGAATGCTTTGAACCGTATACGTCCAATATCTATACGCGAAGGGTGCTTTCGGGAGAATTTATTGTTGTGAACAAACATCTTTTGGAAGATTTGGTACGCCTTGGTTTGTGGAACGAGAACCTAAAACAGGAATTGATGCGTGCCAATGGCTCCATACAGCACCTAGATGGTATCCCACAGGATATCAAGGAGCTGTACAGGACCGTTTGGGAACTGAGCATGAAGGATATCATTGACATGAGCAGACAGCGCGGGTACTTTATAGATCAAAGCCAGTCCCTGAACCTGTTCATGGAAAACGCCAATTATGGAAAATTGACCTCCATGCATTTTTACGCATGGAAGAGCGGGTTAAAAACCGGGATGTACTATCTGCGCACCAAGGCGGCGGTAGATGCCATTAAATTTACCTTGGACAATACCAAGAAAAAGGAAGTTCCCATCAGTGTAGCTGCAGAGGCCGAGGTTGGTGCAGCCATACCACCAGCGACTGAGGCTGCAGTAGCCATGCCGGTGCAGACCACCCCAATAGCGCAACAGCAGGAAACGGACATACAGCCCATGACCCCTGAGGAGATGAAAGAAATGATCGCCAGGGCAAAGGAAGGTCAGGCAGATGATGATTGTTTGATGTGTGGATCTTAGTTAATTTCAATATAATAGTGTTTATTAAGAAAACCCCGGTGCCAAGCACCGGGGTTTTCGCTTCTTTCTTTATTGGGCAGCTACCCATTAGCACTGTACCGGTAACAAGGCGTATTGCGCGTACTATGCCTTATGAAGGAAATGGTGTTGGGGAGCAGGGTTGCTGTGGAAAAAGCACAAACCAAGTGGCCCTAACTGCTCATTGGGGAAAATTTGGGGATGGTAAGTGGGGAGGAACCTATTTTTTTAAATAGATTCTCGCAACCCCATACGAAAACAGTAATAACGTACTGTAAATCACCAAAAAGATGACATAATTGTCCATGTGTGTGTTCTCTATAGTTTAGGGCTATATTATATTTACGTTAACAATAGACGAAATAGATTTCTAAAAATGTTAAAATCGTAAAGAATTATCGCTTATTTTCTGAAATAAGCAAAATACCCTAAGTGTATTTACAAATAGAAAGGCCAAATAGACCATTATAGTATAAGTGCGGCCTTCTTTATAATAGGACGGAAGACCCTATGGAAACCTTTCTAAAAGGAACGTTAAAAAAGAAAAAAATACTGGAAATCAGGGTTTTGATAACTAAGGGATTACTATGGTCGCCGGAAATCAAAGAAAATCGTCCACTTTTTTATAGGCATCGATAACGGCTTGCTCCCCCGCTTTGTCCGGTTTGGAATTGCCGTGTTCCATACCCAAAATACCTTGGAACCCTTTGGCGTGGATAAATTTAAAAAGGTTGCGGTAGTTAATTTCCCCGGTGGTAGGTTCCTTGCGCCCGGGATTATCCCCTATTTGGATATAGGCTATTTCATCCCAGCAGCTTTCCATGTTGGGAATCAGGTTGCCCTCTTGTATCTGCTGGTGGTAAATATCGAATAGAATTTTGCAGGAAGGGGAGTCCACCGCTCTACAGATTTCATAGGCCTGTGGCGATTTGGTAAGGAAAAGTCCGGGGTGGTCCCTAAAGTTCAAGGGTTCAAGGACCATGGTGAGTCCATGAGGTTCCAAGATGGCCGAAGCCTGTTTCAATGATTCCACCACGTTGGCGGTCTGGTACCCTAGGGATTTACGGAGGTCCGTATGTCCTGGTACCACCGTCATCCATTTGGCATTTACGCGTTTGGCCACGTCCACCGCCTTTTTGATATCAAGGAGAAACTCGTTCCGCTTTTCGATATCGCCGGAAGCCAGATTGGGCTCCTTCCAATAGATTTTATGCGCAACGAAAACACCCATCTCCAGCCCTCGGGCTGTCATCGTACTGGCCATTTGCTCTTGCAGGTCCACAGGCCTATTGCGCATTTCGTTGTCCTCAAAAGCGGTAAAACCTTGATCGGCCATAAAATGTAGCTGGGCAATTGGGTCTTTGCCGGCTAGATGCTCAAACATGCCCAGATGCGGGGCGTATTTTAAATTGAACCCCTGTTTTTTTGAAAAGGGACGCCTTCCAAAAGCAAAAGTCCCTCCCAGTGAAATGGCTCCACCGGAAAGGACCGTTTTTTGTATAAAATTCCGTCTTTTCAGAACAGTGTTGTTATAGGGACCAGGCTTTTCCGCCGGTAAGTTCATCAACGTCACCGCAACCGATATACTCGCCGGGTACGGGCAAATAGGCCAGTACTTCCTCTGCAATATATTCCGAGGTTTTATAGCCCCAAATGGTGACCCCCCTCAGGTTGTCCGCAAAGGCATATCTTGCCACCTCATCGCTGAGTTGGCCTCCTCCTTCGGCGCCTTCGCTTTCCTGCATGGCGATCATAAAGGCCTCAATGGCCTCCTTGTGTTCCTTCTCCTGTTCCTTACTTATCTTAAGCGCACCGGCCAAAACGGGTTCCAGGTCCTCTGATCCAAGATCTGCTATCGTTTCCTTTCCGGAATCTTGTAGTGCTTTGTCCGTGAATTTACCCATAGCCATTTTCATAAACCCTTGTTGCTCCGCTTCCATCACCTCATTGACAAACTTGTCTATAAAAATGTTTACCTGGACTTCAGAGGCCGATGGGGTGTCCGTTTTTGGAAGAATGATATCCACCAGATGGGTAATAATGGCACCTTCATCTTTGCTAAAAAAACTGGGTGTCCACTCGGCCACGGCCTGTTCTTTACAGCTTTGCATAATACTGATCAAGGTTGGTGTCGCCACGGCGTACCCCAACGTTAATCCCATATTTTTAAGTGCTTTTCTTCTATCCATTATATATTTCCTTTTTTAAGTTCTTGTGCCGCATGTTCGGCAGCTCTGGCCGTAAAGGCCATATAGGTCAGCGATGGGTTTACGCAGGCTGCCGATGTCATAAAAGCACCATCGGTGACGTAAACGTTGGGTACGGCATGGACTTGATTGTGTCCGTTGAGGATCGAAGTTTTCGGATTCCTGCCCATGCGGGCGGTTCCCATTTCATGAATTCCTATACCCAGCGCCTTGGGGTTATCAAAAGGTTCTACATCCCGTAAGCCTGCTTTGGTCAGCATTTGAACGGCCTGTTCCTTCATGTCCTTGCGCATGTTCCATTCATTTTCCTTGTATTCGGCATCAAAGGTCACCGTTGGGAGACCCCAGCCGTCCAATTTATCATAATCGAGTGTCATTCTGTTGTCCTGGTAGGGAAGGACCTCGCCAAAACCGCCCATTCCAAACTGCCATCCCCCCGGTTTCAATATAGCCTCCTTGAGGCCTTTTCCAAAGGAAAGCTCGGCAACGGTATCGTCCCAATTACCTCTTCTGGCTCCGCCTTGATAACCGTAGCCGCGAATAAAATCCTTTTGGTTGGAGTTCCCGCCCAGGTTTCTGAAACGGGGCACATAAATACCGTTGGGTTTACGCCCTTTATAATACTTGTCCTCAAAGCCATCGTATTTTCCTGCAGCTCCTACCCCTAAATGATGGTCCATAATATTTCTGCCCAGTTGATCGGAATCATTGCCCATCCCGTTGGGGAAGCGATCGGATTTGGACTGCATCAATATGGCCGTGGATGCAATGCTGGAGGCGCAAAGGAAAATAACCTTGGCCTTAAACTCAAAGGTTTCCTTGGTGAGTCGGTCAATAACCTTTACCCCCGATGCCTTTTTGGTATCCGGATCATAGATGACCTCGTGTACAATGGAATCTGGGCGCAATGTCATATTTCCAGTGCGTTCCGCAGCGGGCAAAGTAGAAGAGTTACTGCTAAAGTAAGCCCCAAAAGGACAGCCGCGGATGCAGCGGTTTCGAAACTGACATCGGGTACGCCCCTCAAAGGCCTTATTACTGTTAATATGGGCTACGCGACCCGCGGTAATTACCCTACCGTCAAAATTTTCCGACACCCTTTCCCTTACGTGTTGTTCTACACAATTTAATTCCATCATGGGCTCAAACTGCCCGTCTGGCAATTGAGGAAGGCCCAGGTTTTCACCTGCCACTCCGATATAGGACTCAACCTTATCGTACCAAGGAGCAATATCCTTATATCGCACGGGCCAGTCTACGCCATGTCCATCTCGCTTGTTGGCCTCAAAATCGATATCGCTCCAACGATAGCTATGGCGTCCCCACATAATGGAACGGCCGCCCACATGATAGCCCCGCATCCAATCGAAACGCTTGGTCTCGTTATAGGGATGTTCAAGGTCGTTCACAAACCAAAAGTTATGGGGGGTCTTGGTCGTATATCCCGTCCTGGCCTGCACCAATTGCTTGGCCTGTTCCTCCCTGGTGGGTTCCCCATTGTTGGGAAAGTCCCAGGTATCCATATGGGCGGTCGGATAGTCCTCTATATGTTTTACCATCCGGCCACGTTCCAAGACCAAAGTTTTTAGTCCCTTCTCACATAATTCCTTGGCGGCCCAGCCGCCGCTGATCCCCGTCCCTACAACAATCGCGTCGTACGATTCTTGCTCCTCATTGTAATAGAATTTACTCATGCATTAAAATTGTTTATTTCATAAATTTATTAAATATAGAATTAATTTTCTACATTTAAACACTATAATTATTAGGGTACCCGCACTACAACGTTGTAGTAAATCACAATATCGAAATTCGACAAAAACACCAAAATGAAAAGAAGAAATTTTATTCGGAACAGTTCCCAGTTTGGATTAGCAATATCCCTTTTGGGGATTTATGGATGTAAGGAGACCAAGAAGAAAGAGGAAGGGGAGGCCGAGCAGGTCCAGGCGGAAGTCGCGGCACCCTTTTTTAAATTGTCATTGGCGCAATGGTCCATTCATAGAATGATCATGGATGAAGGCGTAGACCCTTACTCCTTTGCCGAGAAGGCCAAGGCTTGGGGTTTTTCCGGTCTGGAGTACGTTAGCTATTTGTACCACACGGAACTGGACGCTGCCGGATATTCCCAGGAAGCCATGGACGCTTTTGTGGCCAAATGCAATGAGGAAAGTAAAAAACATGGCCTGGAGAACCTGATCATCATGATAGACCGTCAGGGAGATCTGGCCACGGCCGATGCGGTCGAACGAAAAAAGGCGGTGGAAAACCACTACAAGTGGGTCGATGCTGCAGCGGCCATGGGTTGCCATTCCATCCGGGTCAATCTTGCCGGAAGTACGGTGCCCGAAGAGTGGATGGCAAGTTCCGTGGACGGACTTTCGCAACTGGCCACCTATGCCAAGGACAAAAACATCAATATCATTGTTGAAAACCACGGCGGACTCTCTTCCAATGCTGCTATGCTCGCCGAGGTAATGACCGAAGTGGGTATGGACAATTGTGGCACCCTCCCGGATTTTGGAAATTTCTGTATCCGAAAAGAGGACCCTACGGATTGGAGGAGCGCCTGTGTGGAAACCTATGACATCTATAAGGGTGTAGAGGAATTGATGCCCCACGCGAAAGCGGTAAGTGCAAAATCGCACGATTTTGATGCAAACGGCGACGAAACAGAGATCGATTATGTAAAGATGCTCCAGATTGTTAAGGATGCGGGTTACAGTGGATATATTGGTGTAGAATATGAAGGAGGTAAAATCGGAGAGGAAGAGGGCATATTGGCCACAAAGGACCTATTGCTTAAAGCGGCCAAGGAAATAGGCTAAGAAACCAACCTATGAAAGTTTTTTTTAATCAGTTGTTTGATTATAACTATTACTGCAATAAAAAACTTATTGAGTTATGCGCCGGGCTAAAGGAGGTACCGGAGGAAAGCGTAAAACTTTTTAGCCACATACTCAATGCCCATCATCTTTGGAATGCGAGAATTTTGGAGAAGAAATCGCTTTATGAGGTATGGCAGATACACGAGGTCAAAGAATGGGGCGACATTCATTATGAGAACCAGCGCAGTTCTTTTGAGATTACCACGAATGCCGATGATTTTGATAGGCGCATTGACTATGAGACTACAGAGGGGCGGTTGTTTACAAACACCCTTGGGGATATTCTGTTTCATGTCATCAATCATTCTACCCATCACAGGGCTCAGATCTCCAAGGATTTCAGGATGAACGGGATCGAACCTATTCCGATGGACTATATTCATTACAAACGATAAGGGAAGGCAGATGAAATTAAAGATACAGGTTCAACTTTCCGTAATGATGTTTTTGGAATTCTTTATCTGGGGCGGATGGTTCGTTACCTTGGGCACTTTTCTGGGGAACAACCTCAGCGCCAATGACGGGGAAATAGCACAGGCCTTTTCCACACAGTCCTGGGGGGCAATCGTGGCCCCCTTCATTATTGGGCTGATAGCCGACCGCTTTTTTAATGCAGAGCGGATTCTGGGACTATTGCATCTTGTTGGCGCTTTTCTGATGTACCAAATGTCGCAGACTACGGATTTCTCCGTTTTTTACCCGTATGTACTGGGGTATATGATTGCTTATATGCCCACCTTGGCACTGGTAAATTCGGTTGCCTTTAACCAGATGAAGGAACCTGCCAAGCAATTTCCCTTTGTTAGGGTATTTGGCACTATGGGGTGGATTGTGGCCGGACTTCTGATCAGTTTGGCCTTTAAGTGGGATGCGTTGCAAAACATAGAAAACGGATTGTTGTCCAATACCTTTTTGATGACTGCTGTGGCCTCGGCTATTTTGGGGCTGTTCAGTTTTACCTTGCCAAAAACACCTCCCAAGGTGGCCAAGGGCCAGAAAGTGACCCTCTCGGATATTCTGGGCCTGGACGCTTTGAAATTGCTTACGGACAAAAACTTTCTCATATTCTTTATCTCCTCGGTACTCATCTGTATTCCCCTAGCCTTTTATTATCAGAATATAAGCCCCTTCCTAACCGAATCCAAAGTGGAAGGGTCTACGGCATGGGCCTCGGTCGGACAGATTTCGGAGGTGCTCTTTATGCTGTTGCTTCCGTTCTTCTTTAAGAAATACGGCTTTAAAAAGACGATAATGGCAGGGATGCTGGCCTGGACTTTAAGGTATTTGCTCTTTGCATATGGCAATGCAGGAGAGCTGTTCTTTATGATTGTAATGGGGATCGCCCTTCACGGGATCTGCTATGATTTTTTCTTTGTCTCTGGGCAAATCTATACGGACAGCAAGGCCGGTGAAAAGATTAAAAGTGCCGCCCAAGGCCTTATTACCTTGGCCACCTATGGTGTAGGCATGTTGATCGGCTTTTGGATCGCAGGCAAGATTGCCAATGCATACATTCTGGAAGAGGCGGGTCACCAATGGAACATTGTTTGGATGTATCCGGCCGGATTTGCCCTATTTGTACTGCTCTTCTTTGCCCTGACCTTCAAGAACGAAAAAATTACGTACAAATCCTAAAAAGGTCACCCAACCAAAAAGTTACAACCAATAAAGCTATAGATTATGAATGAGATCAACACGAAAAGACTTTTTATCGCCTCCTGTATGGCACTGCTGGTTACAGCAATGACTTTTGCTATACGTGCACGCCTGGAAACTGTTTTTGGCCCTGAAGGGGTGGGCCTTACGTTAGAGCAGATAGGATATGCGTTTACCCCGGCTTTTTGGGGATTTACCTTAGCCATGATTATCGGCGGACCATTGGTAGATTCGCTTGGGATTAAAAAAATAACATGGATTGCCTTTATTGCCCATGCCATTGGTATTATTTGGACCATCCTCGCCAAGGATATGACCTCCCTGTTCCTTGCAACGCTATTTGTTGGAATAGGTAATGGTATGGTGGAGGCGGCCTTGAATCCGATGATCGCTTCCATGTACCCCAAGCAGAAGACCAAAATGTTAAATCGTTTTCATGTCTGGTTCCCTGGAGGAATCGTAATAGGATCGTTGGTTGGATGGCTGGTCATGGATGTAATGGGCTTGGGCTGGCAGGTTATGGTGGCCGTGCTGTTCATTCCTTTGGTGATATATGGCATTATGTTCTTGGGCCAGGCTTTTCCACTGACCGAAAGGGTACAACTTGGGGTGAGCAATAGCAAAATGATATCCAGTTTGGGCAAACCGCTTTTCATTTTTATGGTCGTATGCATGTTCCTAACCGCTGCTTCGGAGTTGGGAACCACCCAACGCATAGAATCGTTATTGAAGGAATCGGTTGCGGTCCCGCTGTTGGTACTGGCATTTATTAATGGTATCATGGCTATGGGCAGGGCTTTTGCGGGGCAGGTTGTGCACAGGTTAAAACCCGCAGGAATGTTGTTGTTCTCGGCAATCTTTACTTTTATAGGACTTTGGTTGCTGACGATCACCAGTGGTGGAATGACCTTTGCGGCTGCGGCCGTGTTTGCGGTAGGGGTCACTTTTTTTTGGCCCACCATGCTCGGCTTCGTTGCGGAGTATCTACCACAGACCGGGGCCCTGGGACTCTCCATAATGGGAGGTGCCGGAATGCTATCGGTATCGGTGGTGCTACCTATAATGGGCAATCTTATGGACAACGCAAGTGCTGGGGAAGCCCTTAGGACCATGTCTATCCTGCCCGCCATACTTATTGTACTGTTTGTGGGGCTCAATATATATATGAAAAAGCAAGAGAAGAAGACTTTGGAAGAAGCATAACTAAACACAATTTTTAATTTATGGCAAAGAAAATCAGATTGGGCGTCCTTGGTGGCGGTGGCGATTCCCTTATTGGGGTACTGCACAGGGTCGCCTCACATATCAATGACAACTATCAAATCGTAGGGGCTGTTTTTAACCCCGATTTTGAGGCTAATATGGCCTTTGCAAAGGAAATCGATGTTCCTACCAACCGTATCTATACCGATTTTGATACTATGGTGGAAGAAGAATTAAAACTTCCCGAGGAAGAGCGTATTCAGGTATGCGCCATCCTAACACCAAATTTTTTGCATTTTCCCATGGCGAAAAAGTTACTGGAGAACGGGTTTCATGTTATCTGTGAAAAGCCCATGACCACGACCTATGAGGAAGCCAAGATCTTGCAGGCCACTTGGGAGCGTGCAGGGACGGTATTTGCGGTTACCCATACCTATACCGGGTACCCCATGGTGCGCCAAATGCGCGAAATGATCAAAGCCGGCGCCCTGGGAAAAATCCACAAGGTAGATGCCTGCTATTACCAGGGCTGGATCAATACTATTATCCACGATAAGGAAAAACGCTCCAGCGTATGGCGCTTGGATCCAAAAAAGGCAGGGATTAGTTCCTGTATGGGCGATATAGGAGTGCATGCCTTCAACATGATCGAGTACACCACCGGACTTCAGGTAAAAACACTTCTGGCCGATTTCAACTATTTGTACGAAGACAATAAAATGGATGTGGATGGGACCGTGCTCATCAGAATGGGCGACCATGTGAAAGGGCTTATACGGAGCAGTCAGGTGGCCACCGGGGAAGAAAATGGACTGGCCATTAATATTTATGGTGAAAAGGCAGCTTTCCGCTGGGAGCAGGAACGGCCTAATTTTCTCTATCGATTAAGCGATACGGAACCTGCTCAGGTGTATAAACCTGGCCATGCCTACAACAGCAAGCTGTCCTTGGAAGGGACCAAGCTTCCCCCAGGACATCCGGAGGGAATTTTCGATGCCATGGCCAACATCTATTTAGGGGTGGCAAGAGCCATTCGCGGTGAAAACTACAATGATGGGGAATTTCCTACCATGCAGGACGGGGTGCGCGGCCTTAACTTTATAGAAGCTACCGTGGAATCCAATAAACAGGGAAATGTTTGGGTATCCATGGATGCCTAGAAGAAATTAAATTACTTTTTATAAAGGGGAAGCCGCGTCTTGCGGCTTTCCTGTTTAAAATACTTTCTCGAATGTCTGGCACACCACGATCATACTTTCCCGGGGGACCTTGTTAAAGGGTTCCAGTTCACGGGTATAATATTCCCAATGTGTGTTTTTCCAATGGTCAAGGCTCCTATCCCCTTCTCCTTCTAGCCGGGCATGGGCCTCATCTATGCTGAAAAAGGGCTTTAGCTGTACCGAGGTGGTCCGTACAATACACTGTGCCTTGCCGGCCCAGTCCGTAATTACCATAAACTCACCCAGTTTGGGGAGAGCCTCCTTTCTACATTGTAGGCCCAGTAGGGAATGAGAAGTAGCTTTCTTGATGCCTTTACTCACCAATTTGGCGCAGGTATTGGCATCTTTTTCATTATCGCAAAAATGAATCACTTTGGGTGCCGGTGCAAAGGCATCTTCCAAATGGGCGTCCAAATAGTCACCCCACATATTTCTTGCTGAAGCGTTATCCATAAACGTATCTGTTTTAAGAGAATTTTCCTGCTTTAAAATTCCGTGCCGCATGGGCCGCCGCTCGCGCGGTAAATGCCATATAGGTCAAGGACGGGTTCACACAACTGGCCGAGGTCATAAAGGCACCGTCCGTTACGTATACATTTGAAACGGCATGAATTTGATTGTTTTCGTTCAGCACGGAGGTTTTGGGATCCCTACCCATACGGGCACCGCCCATTTCATGAATGCCAAGTCCTGGGCCCGTAGTTTCTTCAAATGGTTTTATATCCTTGAATCCTGCGGCAGTGAACATGGCCATAATTTCCTGGACCATGGCCTCCCGCATACGATATTCATTCTCCTTAAACTCCACATCAAAGTCCAACTGCGGCAATCCCCACTGATCCTTTTTATCGTGACTTAGACGAACGCGATTATCATCATAGGGCAAGAATTCCCCAAAGCCGGTGGCGCCGATCTGCCAGCCTCCAGGTTCCAGGATATGCTCCTTTAGGGACTGACCGTACCCTAATTCGGCTACCGCACTTGTCCAATCCTGCCTACTGGCCCCGCCCTGGTAGCCAAAACCACGTAAGTAATCTTCTCGTTTCGTCTTATCATTGAGGTTCACAAAGCGGGGAATGTAAAACCCATTGGGCCTTCGTCCCTTGTAATATTTATCCAAATGGCCCTCCACTTTTGCCGTAGCGCCCAATTTGTAATGATGGTCCATAATACCTCTGCCAAGCGCATCGGAATCATTGCCTAGGCCGTTGGGAAAACGCTTGGATTTGGATTGCAGTAGGATACCTACCGAAGCCATGGCGGAAGCGCAAAGGAAAATTACCTTGGCCTTGAACGCCAAGGTTTCATGTGTTTCCCTATCGATTACCCTGACGCCTGTTGCCCGTTTGCTGTCTTCATCATAGAGGACCTCATGTACGATAGAATTTGGTCTTAAGGTCATGTTGCCCGTGCGTTCGGCCGCGGGCAAGGTAGAGGAATTGCTGCTAAAGTATCCTCCAAAAGGACATCCGCGCCAACACCTGTTCCGGTATTGACATGGATTTCTTCCCTCAAAGTTCCCGGCCTTGTCCGTAATATGTGCTACCCGTCCTATGGTAAGTAGACGACCATCATCAAATTTTTCCTGCATCGCATTTTTCAGGTCTACCTCGGCACAATGAAGGTCCATGGGCGGTTGAAACTTACCGTCGGGCAATTGTTTTAATCCTAGTTTCTCCCCACTAACGCCAATATATTCCTCCACTTTGTCATACCAGGGGGAAATGTCCTTATACCTCACAGGCCAATCCACTCCTATGCCTTCCTTTTTATTGGCCTCAAAATCGATATCGCTCCATCGGTAGCTTTGACGTCCCCAGGTCAGGGAGCGCCCGCCAACGTGATAGCCGCGGATCCAATCGAACCGCTTGGTCTCCACATAGGGATGTTCCAAATCGTTCACAAAAAAGTGCTTTACGTCTTCCTTGGGTGCCCAGGACAACCTGCGTTGTACCGAATAGTTTTTTAATTCCTCTTTTGAAAGTTCCCCCTTTAGTGGATAATCCCAAGGGTCGTCGTTCATCGTTTTATAATCCGCTATGTGCTTCACCATGGGGCCACGTTCAAGTACAAGGGTCTTTAGCCCTTGTTCGCAAAGTTCTTTTGCGGCCCAACCACCACTGATTCCGGTACCCACAACAATGGCATCATAAAGGACATCTTGATTCATGCGTAATTTTTATTTTTATTCTTTCGTTATGCCTATATTTATAGCTTCACCCGGTAAAAACGTAAAAAAGCGGTATTTGCCGACTAAATATAACGTTTAATTCTCAAAATGGAAGTCGACCAATTGATTTGATCGACGCATGGCATACAGAAAAGGAAATCTACAGGGCCCAAGCCGTCCGTGAGCCGAGGTATACATGTTAATTTTAAGGAGAAACTTGTTGGTAAGTACAAAAGGACACTAAGGATTATTAGATGAAAACAATTAAAGGACCTGCCGTTTTTTTGGCACAATTTGTAGACAGCAAGGCCCCGTTCAATTCTTTGGATGGCATGTGCAAATGGGCCGCTGATCTTGGGTATAAAGGAATACAAATACCTACTTGGGAAAGTTTTTTGATCGATCTGGACAAGGCGGCCGAAAGCCAGACCTACTGTGATGAACTCAAGGGCAAGATCAATTCCTACGGTCTGGAAATCACGGAATTATCCACTCATTTGCAAGGACAATTGGTGGCCGTGCACCCGGCCTACGATCTTATGTTCGATAATTTTGCGCCAGAGCATCTGAAAGGCAAACCCAAGGAGCGCACCCAATGGGCCGTGGAGACCGTAAAGAAGGCGGCCACAGCGAGCCGGAGATTGGGCATAGGCGCACACGCCACCTTTTCCGGGGCTTTGCTTTGGCACACGATGCACCCTTGGCCACAGCGCCCTGCCGGATTGGTGGAAATGGGTTTTGGGGAATTGGCAAAACGCTGGATGCCTATCCTGGACCATTTTGATAAGGAAGGGGTTGATGTGTGTTATGAGATCCATCCAGGAGAGGACCTGCACGATGGGGATACCTTTGAACGCTTCCTGGAGGCTACAGGGAATCATAAACGTGTAAACATTCTGTACGACCCCAGTCATTTTGTGCTACAGCAGCTAGATTATCTAAGTTACATAGACCATTATCACGAGTTCATTAAGTCGTTCCACGTAAAGGATTCCGAGTTTAACCCAACCGGAAAAAAAGGGGCCTTTGGAGGCTATAACGATTGGGGCGATCGTGCCGGGAGGTACCGTTCCCTGGGAGATGGACAAATCGATTTCAAGACCATTTTCTCCAAACTGACCCAATATGGATGTGATGTCTGGGCCGTGATGGAATGGGAATGTTGTATTAAAAGCCCGGAACAGGGTGCCCGGGAAGGGGCCAAGTTTATCCAGGACCATATTATCGAAGCTACGGAAAAGACCTTCGATGATTTTGCCGGGGCGGAGATTGACAAGAATGAACTGAAAAAAATATTGGGACTTTAAAACAACGGACATGAGGAAACACTCAATACTTTTGGCCTGCCTGGTAATTATGGCTACGGCCTGTAAAAACAAGACGGAAAAAACCGCAGGGGAATCTGCCGAAAACCCAAAGGAAATGACCAAGGAAGTGGAACAGGAAGAGACATGGACCGTATTGTTCGACGGAACCTCTTTTGACGGATGGCACGTGTACCCGGATAAGCCGGTTCCCGACACATGGAAGTTGGAGGACGGCGCCATGATTTTACGCCCCTCCGATGTTCGAAAGGATGGGGAACGCTTCAATATGGTGACCGACAGGGAATTCACCAATTTTACCCTGTCCCTGGAATGGAAGGTGTCCGAAGGGGCAAACAGCGGTATTATGTGGGGAGTGAAGGAGGACCCCAAGTACAAGGAGCCTTACTATACAGGTCCTGAGATCCAAGTACTGGACAATGTGGGCCACCCGGACGCCAAAAATGGGACTACCCATCAAGCAGGTTCACTGTACGATATGGTGGCTCCGTCCAAAGACGTGGTGAAGCCCGTCGGCGAGTGGAACCAGTGTGTTTTGACCATAAACCACAAAACCAATGAGGGCATTGTGGTACTCAACGGAGAGGAGATTGTTCGGTTTCCGGTCAATGGTGAGGGATGGGACAAGATGGTAGCCAATTCCAAATTTGCGGATTGGGAGGCCTTTGGCAAATACAGCACTGGGAAAATCGCCCTGCAGGATCACGGCGAAAAAATCAGTATAGGATACAGAAATATTAAGATAAAAGAATTGTAAGATGAAGCTTGTTTACGTTTTGCTCCTAACGGGATGTTTTTACTGCGGGGCACAATCGGAAAAAAAGGAACCGGTACGGGAAAATGCCTCCGTCAATATAGAGAAGCCCATGAAACCGGAGGAAACTGAGGTTTATGAACCTGTTCCCCCCGTGGTCTCGGTAAGCGCGGAAACCGGCATCCCAAATGATGCCATAGTCCTGTTCAACGGTACCGATATGCAGGAATGGATCATGGCCCGCGATAGCACAGTGGCCAAATGGTATCTTAACGAAGATGGAAGCATGACCGTTAAAAATAGGGCCGGCGATATACAGACCAAACGCAATTTCGGAAGCATACAACTGCATTTGGAATGGAAATCCCCGGAAGAGGTACAGCGCAATGGTCAAAACAGGGGCAATAGTGGGGTTTTTATACAGAACAGATATGAGGTGCAGATTTTGGACAACAACGACAACGACACCTACGTAAACGGTCAGGTGGGATCCATTTATAAACAATCCATTCCCTTGGCAAAGGCATCGGCCCCTACCGGGCAATGGAACACCTACGATATTATCTACCATGAGCCCGAGTTCGATTCCGATGGTAACAAGATCAGATCGGGCACCATTACGGTATTGCACAATGGGGTTTTGGTCCAAGATCATTATGTAATACAGGGAAGGACCATGTATATAGGACCACCTACCAATAAACCACATGGCAAAGCCCCTATCCGACTTCAGGACCACGGGGATAACAGTAGGGTGAGCTATAGAAATATCTGGGTACGCGAGTTGTAATGGGAATGCTGTGACACCCAAGACGAAACCCTTATTTTAATTACCTTTGCCAAAACTTAAACGGAATTTATGATTCAATCCATGACTGGGTTCGGAAAGCACGTTATTCAACTTCCCACCAAGAAGATTACCATTGAATTAAAATCGCTTAACAGCAAGAACCTGGATTTAAATGCCCGTATTCCGTCTGCTTACCGGGACAAGGAATTGGAATTGCGTAAGACCATTGCAAGCGCTTTGGTAAGGGGAAAGATCGATTTTGGCCTGTATATGGAGATTACCGGTGACGAAACACCGTCCAAGATCAATGAAGGAGTCGTAAAGCAATATATAAAGCAGCTTAAGCAAGTGGCCGATGGGGACGATCTCAGATTGCTGGAGATGGCCATCAGACTACCAGATGCCCTTAAAACGGATCGGGAGGATATAGATGTAACGGAATACGACGCGATAAAGGAGGCACTCAAGGAGGCATTAAAGGAAATAAATGCCTTTAGGAGCGAGGAGGGCAAGGTGCTGGAAAAGGATTTTCTGGAACGCGTGAAAACCCTGCAAGCACTTCTGGAGCTGGTGAAAAAAATGGACCCCGAACGCAACGCAACCATACGGGAACGTCTGGAAAAGGCCGTGGCAGACCTCAAGACAGAGGTAGATGCAAACCGTTTTGAACAGGAACTTATCTACTATCTCGAAAAATACGATATTACGGAAGAGAAAGTCCGCTTGGACAATCACCTGGAATATTTTACTACAACCTTGAATTCCAAAGATTCCAATGGAAAGAAGTTGGGATTTATTTCCCAGGAAATTGGACGGGAAATCAACACCATTGGGTCCAAGGCCAATTACGCTCCCATGCAACAATTGGTGGTGCAAATGAAGGATGAACTTGAGAAGATCAAGGAACAAATGCTGAATGTATTGTGATGGAGGGGGGAAAGCTCATTATTTTTTCTGCCCCGTCCGGCAGCGGCAAAACAACACTTGTAAGGCACCTCTTGAAGCAGCCAGAACTCAATCTGGCCTTTTCCGTTTCTGTTACTTCCAGGCCCAAACGGGAGCATGAAATAGAGGGAGAGCATTATTACTTCATTTCCGTGGAGGAATTTAAAAAACATATTAAGCAGGGCGATTTTCTGGAATGGGAGGAAGTGTACCGCGACAATTTTTACGGGACGCTCAACAGTGAAGTGGAACGTTTGTGGGCCCAAGGAAAGCATGTGATCTTTGACATCGATGTGGTGGGCGGCCTCCGGATCAAGAGAAAATATCCGGAGCAGACCTTGGCGGTCTTTGTTAAGCCCCCCAGTGTTGATGAGTTAAAGATTCGTTTAAAGAAACGAAGTACGGAAAGCGATGACAAAATTAATATGCGTGTTGCCAAAGCATCCGTAGAGATGGCCACTGCACCGCAGTTCGATTGCATCATCAAGAATTATGACCTGGATGCTGCCTTGGACGAGGCGCATCGGCTGGTCGGGGATTTTTTGGGGGTAGCGAAGCAATGAGGATAGCATGGGAAAAAAAGTAGGACTTTATTTTGGCACCTTCAATCCCATCCATATCGGACATTTGGCGATCGCCAACCATATGGCGGAATTCTCGGACCTGGAGGAGGTTTGGCTGGTCATTACCCCGCGCAGCCCTTTTAAGACCAAGAATACACTATTGGAAGACCATCATCGCTATCAAATGGTGTATGAGGCCACCAAGGAATATGATAGGCTACGACCAAGCAAGGTTGAATTTAATTTACCCCAGCCCAATTACACGATACATACATTGGCCCACCTGTTCGAAAAATACGGGGATACCTACGAGTTTTCCCTGATTATGGGCGAGGACAATTTAAAAGGCTTCCATAAGTGGAAGAATTACAAGGAAATTCTTGAGAACCATCATATTTACGTATATCCCCGGATTTCAAAAGATACGGGGGAGCGGCAGTTTGAGGACCATCCCAAGGTGCATCGGGTGAATGCCCCGATCATGGAAGTTTCGTCAACCTTTATTCGAAACCAACACAGGGCGGGGAAAAACATCAGGGCCTTGCTCCCCGATTCCGTGTGGAAATACCTGGACGAAATGAATTTTTATCGTAACTAGTTCAGTCCTGGGGAATCAGTTCCTCTACCCAGTCTATGGCATCCTGCAGACGTTTAAAGATATGGGCGGGCTTGTTCATAAAAGGCTGTTCCATTTTGGCGACCTTATCGTTTATGGTATCGTACACCACCACTGCATAACCTTTTAGGTTTGGAAACATTGCGGTAGACTTAAAGTGGGCGGTGGGATCAAAAGCATAGGAATTTACCCGGTTGGAGATATAGACGAAGGGCGTAGTGTTCCCAAAATACGTCTTGCCCAGTTCAAATATTTTGGAGGCGGTCTCGAAGGTCATCGTTACGCCCTCCTTGATTTCTGAAACCACAAAATTCTCATAGAAGTAAAAGGACCCGATGGGAAGGTCGTGCTGCTTTAGGAGCTTTTTGTTAATTTGAGGCGTCATCATATGTCAATAGCATTCTCCCTAAGATACGATAATATGGAGAAATTATCAATTTAAAGACTACGTTTGTTAACGAAAATACCTTCAAAGTAGGCGTTGCTCTAATTGGCAGTTGTTCATCCTTGGACTATCCATTGGGGTCAAAGAGTATTACGTTGTACGTAAAGGTGTTGGGAACGCCATTGAGCACTACGTTTTCCAGCGTTACGGTATAGGTGGTATCGGCGGTATCCGTGGTAGAAATCCCCTGGGGTACCCAAACGATTGTAAGGTCACCGAAATCACTGTTCAGCGGTTCCAGGGAGAGCGCTATCGCACCTCCATTCTGATCCGTCATGGAAACCGTGGTGGCCGTAAAATCCGCATCGGCCAAGGAGAACGACCATCTTGGGAAAGCCAGGCTATTGGGCACGTACCCTTGGGGTGGCCAGGCAATAAATTCAGGATTGTCAGCGGGAACCGAACCAGCATTTCCTATGACCCAAATGGCATTGGAACGATCGGTGTTTCCGATACCGATTTCCTGAAGTCTTGGCCATAACAACCACCTTCTATGGCCTACTGGACCGTTATTGGAGCCTTGATCTCTGATATAGGCATTGATCGCTTCCGCATTGCGGGTCAGGGCCAAAAGTGATTTTCCAGCGGCTTCATCCCCGTCAGGCGTATAACATTTCCAAGTATTGGGAGGAAAGTGGTCCAAGGCATTGTTGGAATTCATCATCAAGGCCGCTTCCTGGGCCTTAGTACTTTTGTCCGGATTCTCGGTAATGGTGTTGTTTAGGCCCACTGCCTTTCGATAATAGTCCAAACGCATCAGGATTTTGTCCTTGGTCGTAGCCGGGATGCTTCCCGGGTTACACGAAGGTTCATCACCAGTCCAAGGACTATCGCTAGAGGTGCTGGAAGAGGGCAGATAAAAGTCCTCGTATAGTTGTTTCGCTGCCAATCTGGCCGTATTGTCCTCCGGAGCCGGATTTTCATCTGGATTTTCGTTGGCTCCTTGCTCTTCGGGCATGGGGTCGCTATCCGATAAATCCTCACTACAGGACACAAATACAAATGCCGATAGGCAGATCAAGGTGAAAAAAAGTCTAAGAAAAGTGTTTCGTAAATACATGGGGCTTGTTGTTATCTAAGGAGATAACGGAAGAATTAAAAAGGCCATATATGCTTTTCGATGAAACGCAGTCCTGAGGTCATTTTCCTAAGGGAATCGAGGTGTTTGCATGTTGATCGTAGGTTTCCAAAAGATTCATCGTAGCCACTAGCAGGTCCTTGGTTTCCAGCAGCAAGCTGAAATACAGTGCAGTGTTTTTGGGGCTAGACTCATCTGCCCGGGTACGCGCCACCTGTTTTTGAATTTTTTCGTCCACTTTTTGGAATAGTTCCTGTTTACGTACAATGATAGGGGTAAGTGCTGGAAAATCCTTGGTGTCAAAAATGGTTTTGATCTGTACAAAGAGGTCATCAATATATTGATCGGTCTCTTTTAGGTCCTTTATCTGGTTAAAACGAAGTTTCTTGTGGTTGTTGTATACATGTTTGTGCCCGGCCTTGGAAATGTACTCCAAAGACTGGGTCATATCCTGAAGATAGCTTAGCGCGGTGATATAAAAATTACTGGTGCCCACACTTGCTTCGTCCAGGTTTTTGATAAAATAGAAGATATTGTCCCTAAGACCTTCTACCTCATTGTTTAATTTGATAATTCCCTTCTTGCTCTTTTTCAGGGTATCCATATCGTGTTTCGCCAAACCGTCTATGCTGGAGGTATATATGGTGTTCGCCCGATCCATGGCCAGGGAAATGTTGGATGCGCTTTCCTCTATTAGCCCAATAATGGATTTGCTCTCCGCTTTTTGCAATTTTTCTTCACGCTTGCTTTCCTTGACTGTTCTATTGTGGATAAGGTAGTTCCTTCCGATCAACACAAAGGCCACGATCAGGAGTGCTATTACAGCCGGGAATCCCCCCAGATGTATAATATAAGCACTAACCGCAGCGGCGCTGAACGCACTCAGGGCCGTAAAGAACCAGCCTCCAATAACATTAAGCACCCCAGCTACCCTGTACACCGCACTTTCCGGTCCCCAGGCCCTATCTGCCAAAGAGGTGCCCATAGCAACCATAAAGGTGACGTACGTAGTTGAAAGCGGGAGCTTCATGGAAGTGGCTATGGAGATGAGCACACTGGCCACCATAAGATTCACGGATGCCCGGACCATATCAAAGGCCGGCATGTCCTGTACCCTACTTTTAGGGACATAGGTATAAGGTTTTTCAAACTGACGATCGATTCTTTTTCTAAGACTTAAGGGGAGCAGGACACCTAAATTATCCATGGCGCGAATGGAAAATTTCACCACTTGACGGGACAAAAAATTGGGCCGGAAACGTTCGTCGCCCTCATCCTGTCTGGAGAGGTCCACGCTGGTCTGTACTACCTTCCTTGCCTTGGAGGAAAGCCAAAGGGTAAGGACCATGATACCCCCGGACAACAAGAGTAACATAGTAGGAGTACGTACAGGAGCAGATAGGCCCTGCATGGAATATTCCATGGCCGGTACCCCGGAACTTTGCCAATCTTGGAACGCCTGTAGCGCAGCTATGGGCACACCAATAAAGTTTACCAGATCATTTCCGGCAAAGGCCATGGCTAGTGCAAAAGTGCCTATAACGATGATAACCCGATAGATGTTCACTTTGAACATATGGGTGGCCAACCAGGAGAGCAGCGTCCAGAGTACTACATTGCCCAATAAAAAAAGTTCGGTATTGAGCGCAATGAATTCATTGATACCCCCGGCCAAAACAGCGGCACTTTTAAGCCCCTTTATCACAATAAAGTAGATGATCGCGGTGATGGCCAAACCACCAAAGACAGACTCTATCCATTTGGGTTTTTCATCAAATTTGAAAGAGACCAATACCCTTGATATAAATTGGATCAAGGCACCTACGGTAAATGCCACCACTACGGAGAGTAGAATTCCAAAGATAATCTGGGCGGCTTTTTCCGTATTGATATAGATGGCAAGTTCGTTAAAACCTCCTCCGGAATCCGCTATTTTCAAAAGGGAGACGGCCACCGCGGCACCCAAGAGTTCAAATACTATGGAGACTGTGGTCGAGGTGGGCATGCCCAGGGTATTGAAAAAATCGAGCAGGAGAATATCCGTGATCATCACCGCCATAAAGATGATGATGATTTCAGAAAACATGAATTCGCCAGGATTAAAAATCCCTTTTCTCGCAACCTCCATCATACCACTGGAGGACATGGCCCCAAAAGCGATACCAATACTGGCAACGATCATAACCGTCTTAAAGGAGAGGGCCTTGGAACCAATAGCAGAATTTAAGAAGTTAACAGCATCGTTACTAACGCCAACGACCAAATCTGCGACCGCTAGCACAGCCAACGCGATAAGCATTAAAAAATAAAAATCGTCCATAACTACTTTGCTGAAAACAACGATGCAAACCTACTTCAAATCCCACCCATTAACGTAATGAAAAGGTTATCAATTGGGCGCTCCAGGGAACTACGGTCAAAACGGGGGGGACGTTCCTTAAACTTTGTTTTTTGCCGCTTATTGACCCTCAGTTTCTTGAACTATCTGTGAGCGGCTGTACTCGTCGTGGTACAAGTTCAAAATGTTCATGTTGGCCAGAATCAGATCCTTGGTTTCCAATAAAATACTAAAATACAGGGTGGCATTTTTAGGGCTGGACTCCTCCGTCCGAGTGCGTTCTACCTGCTTTTGAATAGAGTCCTCAACACTGGATAGCAAGGTCTGTTTCTGTTCTATGATATCCGGAACGATGCGATCAAACGTGCGGGAATCGAAAATTTCCCTCATTTGTCCAAAGAGGTTAATGAGTTTATCATTGATATCCAACAACTCCTCGGCCTGTTTTTTCTTTAGGGCCTTGTGGTTGTTGTTCACATGTTTGTGGCTTACCTTGGCTATCAGGCTAGAGGATTGCGCAACGTCCTGTAAACTTCCGATAACATCAATATAAAACTTGCTGGCACCCAAATACGAATCATCCAGATCTTTGATAAAATAGAAGATATCGTTTTGAAGGTCTTCTATTTCCACTTCCAATTTGACCACGGTGCTCTTTGCCTTTTTAAGCGTATCCAGGTCTTGGTCAATTAAACCGCTTATCGTTGTTTGGTTTATTTTGCTCACCCTTTTCAAGGCTTTGGAAATGTTGTCGGCGCTTTCCTCTATCACGCCTTGGATCGAATTGCTTTCGGCCCTGTTGAGGCTATCCTCCGCTCTTGTTTCCCGTGTTTTTTTCGTGTGTTTTATGTAATTCCTTGCGAGCAACAAAACAGCCAATAACAGGAGTACGGCAATCATGGACGCACCTCCCAAATGGATCAAATAAGCCACGGTGCCGGCTGCAATAAAAGCACTAATGGCGGTAAAAAACCAACCGCCTATTACGTTGAGCACCCCGGCTACCCTATAGACCGCACTTTCACTGCCCCAGGCCCTATCGGCCAAGGAGGTCCCCATGGCCACCATAAAGGTTACATAGGTGGTGGACAAAGGCAATTTCATTGAAGTAGCAATGGAGATCAGCACACTGGCCACCATAAGGTTGACCGCGGCGCGGACCATGTCAAAGGCAGGTAGTTCATGGGTTTTGCCCTTGGGCAATTCAATAACAGGCTTCACAAACTGCTGCTCTATTTTCCCTTGGAGCGAAGCAGGAACTACGGTTGCGGTGTATTTAGCTATCAACATGGAAAACCGTACTAGGTTCCGGGATAGAAAATTGGGTTGAAATCGTTCCTGTGTCTCTCCCTGGCTAGACAAATCAATGGAGGTCTTCACCACTCTTTTCGCCTTGCTGGAAAACCATAAAGTCAGTACCATGATCAAGCCCGCTACGAGCAATAACAGTGTAGGCGTGGGTACTTTTTTGCCCAATACGTCCATAGCAAATTCGGTGGCAGGGACGCCAGAGGCCGCCCAGGCCTCATACGACTGCCAGGCAGCTATGGGCACGCCTATGAAATTTACCAGGTCGTTTCCTGCGAAGGCCAATGCCAGGGCAAAGGTGCCCACGGCAATGATCAGCTTGTAAATGTTCTTTTTCAGCAAGGTAACCACCATATAGGAAAGCAAGGTCCAAATGACAAAGCTCACTAGGACGATGAGCAAAGTTTTACCCTCGATCAACGGTTTGATCTGGGCATAATAATCTGTTCCTTTTAATCCTTTGATAAAAATGAAATAGGTAATCGCTGCCAAGGCAACACCTCCAAAAACGGCGCCTACCCATTTGGCTTTTCGTTCAAAATTAAAAGATAGCAGCACCCGGGAAACATATTGCACTATTGCGCCCACTGTAAAGGCCACTACTACGGAGAGTAGAATCCCCAAAATGATCTCGGTCGCTTTTGTTGTATTGATGTAATTGGTAAGCTCCGAGATGGAGCCATTGTCGGCCCCAATTTTGATCAGGGCCATTGCCACCGCTGCGCCCAGTAATTCGAAGACGATGGATACGGTTGTTGAAGTAGGCATTCCCAGCGTGTTAAAAAAGTCGAGCAGCAGGATATCCGTAATCATCACCGCCATAAAAATGATCATGATTTCGTCAAAGTAAAATTCGCCGGGTACAAAAATCCCCTTTCGGGCTACCTCCATCAAACCACTTGAAAAAACGGCACCGAGCCCAATGCCCAGACTCGCCACAATCATCATTGTCCTAAAGGAAATGGCTTTGGAGCCAATGGCAGAGTTAAGAAAGTTTACGGCATCATTGCTTACGCCCACCACCAGATCGGCAATGGCTAAAATGGCAAGGGCCGCTAACATTAAGATGTAAATATTTTCCATGATCAATTAGTTTCTGGTTGGCTAGTTTCCTGTGGAAGGCTGGTTTGCCATCCTATGTGGAATCTTGTTTTTTGGTTTAGAAATGAACATCGAACTGTAATCTGTACATCAATCCATTAGTGCCGTTGTCCACACTAAGATAACTGATATCTGTTTGTATCTTTAATTTATGCCCTACAATATATTTTGAAAGGCCCAAGGTATACTGGCTTTCAGGATTGCTGCCAGTAATGGCTTCGTCCAATTGTATATCCGTGTATCGTCCAGACACCTCCCAATTGCTTTTGAACAAATAACCCGCCTGCAAGTTAAGGCCATTGCCCACCAGCACCACGTCTCCGGTTTCAGTACCATCCGAGTTTTTGGCGATGGGGTCGTCTGCGTCCCTATAGGCATATTCCCCCATGAATGAAAAGCCGTTGTACTTAAACATGGCATCCACAAAGACGGTAGAGATGTTGGTTTCATAAAAACCCGTATCATTGGCCATAAAAGTGCCCAGATTACTTCTAGTCTTTACAGCATCTTGGTTGAGGTCATAGGTAGCGGCGAGCATCAATTTAGGCTTTTCTTCCCTTTGAAGATCACTGCCACTATAATCTCCCTTTTTCCGAAACGCACCAAAGGGGAGAAACTCCAACCGTGCAGTATACTGGTAACCCCCCAGATTGCCACTGGTAATATTTCTGCCTTCTCCCTGGGAAACGGCCAGCTTTTCCCGGACCATAAAATCTTTGGATAACTTAAAATGGTGCCGCAACTGTAGGCCCTGGTCACGGTCTATGTTAAATCTACTGTTCACTAGGGAACGGTCTACCTGTTGCAGGTTTCCGGAAGATATAACCCGTTCTATATTGCCAGGCAGTTTGGTCTGACCTACCCAAAGCTCAAAATTTTCATAAAAATTCCACATCACCACGGCATCCAAAATATACCTGGGGGCGTTATTGGTAAATTCGGAGGCTCCGGAAATATCCCTGTTGGACAGTCCCAGTTCCAATTTGTATTTAAGTTTTGGAGTGTAGGCAAATCCGTCAAATTTTAATCGGGCCCTGCGCACTAAAAAATTGGACTCCGGATTTATTAAACCGCCATCCGGTCCTTCATCCCAATTTGCTATGGCCAAAAATTGCATTCGTGTGGCAATTTTCATACTCCAGGTACTGTCTTTGCCCACCAAGTTGAAAAGTCCTTTTCCGAAGGCGGGAGCGTTAGGTTCTTGCGAACGCAATGTAAAAAATGTGAACAGTAGTAACCCAACGGTTAACACTTTGGTCTTCATTAAGTATTAGTTTTTGTCGCCGACAAAGAACCAAAATTAATGTTAAGTTAATGTTTCCCGAACGTTATCTGTTAAACAATATTACAAACAAAAAAAAAGCTACCTTGGCCAGGGGTAGCTATTAGACTTCAAACATATAGTCGACAAAAACCAATACGTATAATGAAATCCTTTTTTATCTTAAGATAAATTCAAAGGTCGTGCAGAAAAATGAATTTTGTGTAAGCTTAAGATTATGTCTATATTAAACTTTAACATTTTTTTGAACTGAGGAACAAGGATATCATCACAGTCAGACAATTTTAATGTTAATTTAAAGTTATGTGGATGTTGCCAAACTATTAAGTAGTTTGTATATTTAACCTATGGCTTACGTATTAAATCAATGGAACATGAAAAAAACGCTCCTTTTTTGGGCGGTTCTCCTTATTTCGGCAACGTCATTTGCCCAAAAGGAAAAAACGCTCGTTTTGAATGAAGACACGAATTTGATAGAAGCAACCTATTATCACGAAAATGGAGAGATAAGTCAGAAAGGCACCTTTAACTTAGCGCGCAAATTGCACGGGGAATGGGCCAGCTTTAATGAAAAGGGTGAAAAAATTGCCATGGGCTCCTATGAAAATGGGGTTAAAACCGGCAAATGGTTTTTTTGGACCGATGGCATCGTTAAAGAAGTGGAATATAATAACAATGCTATTGCTGGTGTGGTCAATAAAGAAAGCAAATCCGGGATTGTGATCAAAGATTGATCTGCGGATAAGAACGTAAAAAAGAGCGCTGCAGATAGTTGCAGCGCTCTTTTTTTAATCGCTCGTAAAATTATAGTTCAACGACCCGAGCTTTAGAGCTCGTGTTATTTTTGACCTTTAAATTTTGTGCTGACAAGCCCGCTGGTTTGACCCCCGGTTTCCGCATCTGTTGACAAGCCAATACCTTCCATGCTTATAGAAAGGGCGCCAAGACCTTTATGGATTTCCGTAACTTCATTTTCTTTCACGGTAACAGGCACTTCCAGGGGGGCATAACCTGGATAGCTTATAAGCAGGACATACGTACCCGTATCCATATCGGAAAACTCAAAATTACCGTGGAAATTGGTTTGGGTGCGCTTAGTGGTGTTCTTTACCGTGATGTTGGCAAACAATAAGGGTTCATTGTTCATTTCCTTATCCAATACCCTACCGGTAATGGATCCTTGCTGCTGTGCACATAGAAAAGTGGTAAGGAATAAAGCGCAAAAGGTAAAAATAGCCTTCATTTGATATCGGTGTGTTTTCTTGTGCAAAGAAAACTTAGCATTGTAAAGTTAAGGTTATTGGCAAGTTAAAAATAGGTAACAAAATGGTTATCAAATACGTTTTCCCCGTGTATTGAAACTCCCTTTTTTCATGTGCATGGTCGTGGTGAAAAAATGTATCTTGCGCCATATTTGATGCTTTATGAATTGGGAACAATTACTCTCATTAAGACGGTATGGGGATACCCATAAACGATTGCGAAAGGAACAGGATGAGACCCGTTTGGGATTTGAAGTGGATTATGATCGTGTCATATTTTCTTCCGCTTTTAGGAGTCTGCAGGACAAGACCCAGGTAATACCACTCTCCAAGACCGATTTTGTACATACCCGCCTTACGCATAGCTTGGAAGTATCGGTGGTAGGGCGAAGTCTTGGCAGGATCGCAGGAAGGGAATTACTTAAAAAGCATCCACACCTACAGGAGGTACACGGGTACCGGTTCAATGATTTTGGAGCCATTGTTGCCGCGGCAGCGCTGGCCCATGATATTGGAAACCCACCTTTTGGACATAGTGGGGAAAAGGCCATAGGCGAATATTTTAAAACGGGAAACGGGAAAATATATCAGTCGGCCCTTACCAAAAAAGAATTTCAGGACATCATTGATTTTGAAGGCAATGCCAATGGTTTTAGGTTGCTGTCCGCGTCCAAAGAAGGGGTTCAAGGCGGACTCCGCTTGAGCTACGCCACCTTAGGGGCGTTTATGAAGTACCCAAAAGAGTCCCTGCCCAAGAAACCCACCCGCCATATTTCCGACAAGAAGTTTGGATTTTTTCAATCGGAAAAGGATTTTTTTGCGAGCGTTGCATCCGAACTGGGCCTGGTACAGAAAGGTTCGGGTAGCGATATCGGTTTTTACCGGCACCCGCTTACCTATCTGGTGGAAGCGGCAGACGATATTTGCTACACGATCATCGATTTTGAGGACGGGATCAACCTGGGCCTGATCTCCGAAGATTTCGCCTTGGAGTATTTCATAAAATTGGTAAAGGACAGTATCAACACCAAAAAGTACAACGCCATGGTCCATATGGAAGACCGCCTGAGTTATTTAAGGGCCCTGGCGATAAATACCTTGATCCGCGATGCCGTGGACATCTTTATGGAGAACGAGGAAGCGTTACTGGACGGGAGTTTTGAGGTGTCTCTTCTGGACAAGAGCAAATACCGAGCACAGATCGAGGACATCATTCAAATAAGCGTAGCGAAAATCTATAAGTCCCAGGAAGTAATCGAAAAAGAAATAGCCGGCTATAAGATCATCTCAGACCTGCTGGAAGTTTATACGGGGGCCTTGGTAAGGAAGCAGGAGGAAAAAGCGTCGAACTACGACCGGCTGATCATTCAAACCTTGCCGTCATCCTATAAGCGCACAGACGTATCGCTCTACCACATATTACTCAGCTGCTGCTGTTATGTGGCCAGCCTATCGGACAGTACGGCGGTGCACATGCACAACAAGATTATGGGAGGGCAGCTTTAAAAACTATAGGAGAGGCCTACGCCCAATATTTGCTTAAACTGAATTCTTGGTGTTCCAGGATTTATAACCGTGCCGTCTACCGCTGTTTCCTCATCGGATCGGATATCGTCGTCAAAAATTATGTGGGTGCCAATACTGGCATTCACATATTCATTTACAGTTAAGTTCAACAGAAGCTCCCAGTTCACATCTATGTTTCCGAAACTCCGTAGATAGTCTGTGTACAAACTTAGCCTATGGTTAATGACCATATTTTTGTAGACTTGCTTTTCCCAGGTATTGGTGATGAGAAAACCAAATTCCATAAATACGTTTTTTCCCTCCTGTAGCACGTTCCCTTCCGCATCCAACACTGCTTTTTCGACCCCAAAAGCTCCTTGATCGGCCAAATCCTGATCAAGGACAAAAGTGGCTTTTTGCGTGATGGGAGAAATATATAGGTTAAACTTTTTGCCCTCTGGGATATAGGAGGTCCCCGCTCCCAAAAACAGATAACCGGGCGCCATAAAGTTTGAGATTAGATTGGTCCTGTCCGCATCCTGAAAACCTTTGTCAAATTGCGTGTTAAAATTGGCCTTGACCGAATAATACCAATTGGTGATGGTATCCCTTCGGTAGCCAAAAGTGGAACTCAAACGTATAGCATCGTCCGTTTTTTGAAGCTTGCGACCTTCCTGTGCGTTAAGACCGTACCTCAGGTCCAGATCGTTGTCCCATTGGACGTACCTAAACTTGTAATTGCGCACGAATTTTGCATTTCCCAGACCCGAAATGGAATTGTTGCCTCCAGCGTTCCAGTTTACAAAGGCCACCTCGCTGAGGTTGAGTCCCAATTTGTTTTCCTTTACCCAAAAAGAGGGAAATTTAAACCGTTTAAAACGCTGGGTAAGGGGTTTGGTGGTCTTGAATGAAATAAAGGGATTGGTTAGGACTACCCCTCTTGGAATGTTTTTGATCTTCGACTGGGGCGTGCGTATAACGATGGTGTCAATAACCAAGGAATCCACCGCTTGTTGCGGGGGAATACTGTCTTGGGCAAACAAGGGGTTAAACGCAAAACTGAGAAGAAAGGAAACTAGGGCTTTTGTATAGATGCTACTGGGCATTGCAAATACGGTTTATATATTGCTTTATCGTTAAAAGGTCTATTTGGGCCTGTTCATGAAGCTCCGCTATGGTTCCATGAGTGATAAAGGTATCCGTTATGGCAAAGATCTTAAGCTTTTGGTCAAAGCCCTTTTCATTTGCCCATTCGAGCACAGCACTACCAAATCCGCCCATCTTACAACCGTTTTCCAGGGTAATAAGGTGTTCATAAGAGGTAAAAACCTCGGTCAACCGTTCACTGTCCAGCGGTTTTACAAAACGCATATTGTAGTGGCCCACGTCTTCCGGACGGTCCAACTCTTGGAGAAGCTTTGTAATGGTATTGCCAATATCGCCCACGGACAATACCGCTATTCTGGTACCCCTTTTTAGTTCCTGCGAGCTCCCTAGGGGGATACGCTCAAACGGGCGTCTCCAATTAAGGGTTGTACCCCTGCCCCTCGGATATCTTATGGCGATGGGATGTGGGAGCCCCAATTGGGCCGTGTACATGATATTCCTCAACTCCATCTCGTTCATGGGCGCAAAAATGATGAGGTTGGGGATACACCGTAAATAGGCGAGATCAAACACGCCGTGGTGGGTGGCCCCGTCCTGTCCCACCAATCCGGAACGGTCCAGACAAAAAATGACGGGTAAATCCTGCAGGGCCACATCGTGGATAAGCTGATCGTAGGCACGTTGTAAAAAGGTGGAGTAAATATTGCAAAAAGGAATCATACCTTCTACGGCCATTCCGGCGGCCATGGTTACCGCATGCTGTTCCGCAATGCCAACGTCAAAGGCGCGGTCCGGAATCTCAGCCATCATATATTTTAAGGAACTCCCTGTAGGCATAGCGGGGGTAATCCCCACAATCTTTTCATTGCGCTTGGCGAGTTCCACCAGGGTATGTCCAAAGACATCCTGATATTTGGGCGGCTGCTCTTTTTGTGATTTAGGGAGGAGGTCTCCGGTCTGTTTATCAAATTTCCCAGGGGCATGGTAGATTACCTGATTTTCTTCGGCCTTTTGTAGGCCCTTGCCCTTGGTGGTGATGACATGCAAAAATTTAGGGCCCTTGACCCGCTTCAACCGCTTCAACTCCTTCAGTAAAACGTCAACGTCATGGCCATCGATGGGGCCGGTATAATCAAAATTGAGGCATTCAAAAATATTTTCGTCCTTGGCGGTACCTTTTTTCACGTTGGTAAGGTATTTTTTTAAGGCCCCTACACTGGGATCGATCCCAATGGCATTGTCGTTCAGGACGATTAGGACATTGGTGTCCGTGACACCGGCGTGGTTCAACCCTTCGAACGCCATGCCACTGGCAATAGAGGCATCACCAATTACCGCAATATGCTGCCGGTCATGGATACCCTTGAGCTGCGAGGAAATCGCCATACCCAAAATGGCCGAAATGGAAGTGGAACTGTGGCCCGTACCAAAGTCATCATAGGTGCTTTCACTGCGTTTGGGAAAGCCACTGATTCCGCCCAATTGTCTGTTGGTGTCAAAGATCGATTTTCTGCCGGTCAATATTTTATGGCCATAGGCCTGGTGACCTACATCCCATATGAGCTTGTCCTCCGGGGTATTAAAAACGTAGTGGAGGGCAATGGTCAACTCCACCACACCAAGGCTGGCACCTAAATGCCCTTCTTTAACGGCAATGATATCAATAATAAAATTGCGCAGCTCCCGGGCAAGATTGGGAAGTTCGCCAGGTTGAAGCTGACGGAGGTCGGCCAGGGTATCAATTTTATCCAATAGTGTCATCGTAGGGGACAAATGTACATTAATTTCAATTTTTTTTGACCCTAGGGGTTCTATCTAAAATTGTATTTTTGGCCCTATGGACCTAAAATTGGATGACGCATACTTTATGAAAAAGGCGCTGCAAGAAGCGGAGACGGCCTTTGATCTGGGAGAAGTCCCCATTGGCGCGGTAGTTGTTGTGGAAAACCGGATCATTGCCAGGGCTCACAACCTTACAGAGCGTCTAAACGATGTTACGGCCCATGCAGAAATGCAGGCCATTACCGCAGCGGCCAATTTTTTGGGTGGGAAGTACCTCCTTAACTGCACGCTCTACGTGACGCTGGAACCCTGCCAGATGTGTGCCGGCGCCCTGTATTGGAGCCAGATATCCAAAATTGTGTATGGGGCAAAGGATCCGGAAAGGGGTTGCGGTACCCTGGGCACCAAACTACATCCAAAAACCCAGATTATCGGAGGGGTACTGGAAACAGAAAGCTCGGAAGTCCTAAAACGGTTTTTTATTCAAAAACGAAATTTGAACTGAGCAAAAAAAAACCCTGACGGTCTTGTCAGGGTCATACGCCAATCAAAATAAAATGTTTTTACGAGATTACTTGCACTTGTGCAGCAACCATTCCCTTTCTTCCTTCCTCCTCCTGGTATTCTACTTTGTCTCCTTCGTTCAGTTCCACACCGTTTAGGGCCGTGGCATGAACAAAGATGTCTTTTCCGGTGTCATCGTTTGTAATGAATCCGTATCCTTTGGATTCATTGAAAAATTTTACAGTTCCAGTCATTCAAATAAAAGTTAAAAATAAGTGTTTAAAATACTAAAATAATTTTTTTTTGGCAAGACTTCCCCCTAATCCAGGATTAAATCTTAGGCCAATTATTGTTTTTTGGACTTCTTGGTTTTCCCGGCGCGCATTTTTTTTATGTTCTCATCGGTGAGCATATAATCCTTTACCTTCTTGCCCTTGCTCTCCTTGATCAAGAACATGGGCATTGCGATGAGAAAGAGCCCAACAGTGCCGAAACCGATACATTTATTGGCCAGCGCAGGGGCCTCGCCCTTTATGGTGAACCCGTATACGATAGCACCAAGGGAGAGCAGCACGATGAAGAGAATAATATGTTTTGTTTTCATAGCGGGGATTATTTTGTAAAATTAATCAACTCCCGGCGATACGCGGTCAATAACTTTGATTTTGAGACAAAACCATAATATTTTTCGTCCTTGATAACCGGGAGGTTCCAGGCGCCACTGTCCTGAAATTTCCGCATAACCTGTTGCATGCTGTCGGTCTCGTAGAAAATGTACTCTGGCGCGCTATGCATAAAGGTTTCCACTTTGGTGTTTTCGTATAAGGAGGTATCGAACATAAATTCCCGAACGTCATCGAGGAGAACAATGCCTACCAAGGCTTTTTTATCATCGATTACAGGGAATATATTACGGGCAGATTTTGCCACAGTGCCATGTAACATTTCACCTAATGACATATCTGGCCGCACAGGCTTAAAATTTTTCTCCACCACGTCGTCCAGTTGCATCAAAGTAAGTACGGTCTGGTCCTTATTGTGGGTGATCAATGCGCCAATCTGCGCCAATTCACGGGTATATATGGTATAATTAATGGCATTTCTGGTAATGAGGAAGGAGATGGCGGCGGTAATCATGAGGGGCACAAAAAGTTCGTAGCCTCCGGTGATTTCCGCAATCAGGAAGATGGCCGTGAGCGGTGCGTGGATTACACCGGCAATCAGCCCGGCCATGCCAATGAGCGTAAAATTACTTTCGGAGACACTGAATCCCATTCCCAGATTGTTGATTACCTTGGCCACTGCATTGCCCAGCGCACTTCCCATGACCATGGTAGGAATAAAGATTCCGCCCGCGCCTCCGGCAGCAAAGGTGGTCGTCATGGCCACGGCCTTGAAAAGGGTAATTCCAAAGAGCAAGGCCACCACTACCCATATATTATCCGTATAGGCATCAAAAGGGGTCTTTCCCAGGGCTTGGATATGGTTCCCTTCCAAAAGGAGATTAATAAAACTAAAGCCCTCGCCGTAAAGCGGGGGAATGGCGTAGAGCATGCCCCCTATAGCGAGGCCGCCCACCAGCAGTTTGTACTTGGGACTCTTAAATCGTTTAAAGAAGTTCAGAATGCCAAAATACATCTTGGTGAAATAAATTGAGGCTATGGCCGTACCCACACCCAATAGCATATAGAACAGGGTGTCCTTGATCTCAAAATCATCCGAAAGCGTAAAACTAAAAAGTACTTCGTTCCCTAAAAAAAAATAGGAGGTAAGCACCCCGGAAATTGAGGCCAGCAACAAGGGCAATAGGGACATCAGGGTCAGGTCTAAGCTAAAGACCTCCACAGCAAAAATAATGGCGGCGATAGGGGATTGGAAAATGGAGGCTATGGCCCCTGCGGAAGCACAGGCGATCAGGAGGGAACGCGTCTTTGGATTCATATGGAAGAGCCGGCCGACATTGGAACTTATGGCGGCCCCTGAAGCTACCGCAGGCCCTAACAACCCTACCGAACCTCCAAAACCTACAGTGAGGGGAGCGGTAATCAAAGAGGTATATATCCTGTTTGGGGCGATGATGCTTTTTTTTCTCGACATCGAAAACAGGATGGACGACACCGCATGCTCCAAAGGTTTTTTATGGACATACTTTACGTAAAGGTAGACCAGGGTTAGCCCTACGATAGGCAGCACAAAGTACAGTTGGTTGTTCGAAAAAACGGCACCCTTTTCCGCTTGGGAGTGTATAAAATAGGTAAGGTTCTTTAGGGATACTGATGCCAAACCGGCCAAGAGGCCCACGGCAACACTAAGGATGTGGGTAAAGGTTTTGTTGGAGATATGTTTATACCGCCATTTCAAAAAACTGGTAAGTATACGCTTCCTTTGGGTTGGCATTGGCTGTTCTTATCTGCCTAAAAGTATTAAAAAACCCGCCACAAAATGGGATAAGGGTCTTAAGCTTTTATATCCAATCTTAGGTTTAGTTCTTTTAACTGGGTTTCATCCAAGGGTGCCGGGGCATCGATCATGACATCACGGCCGCTGTTGTTTTTGGGAAACGCTATAAAATCGCGGATCGTTTCTTGTCCGCCTAAAATGGCGACCAGGCGATCTAGGCCAAAGGCTATCCCCCCATGGGGTGGTGCACCATACTGAAAGGCATCCATTAAAAAGCCAAACTGGGCCCTTGCCTCGGCTGGCGTAAAGCCCAAATGTTTGAACATGGTGGCCTGGGTCTCCTTATCGTGGATACGGATAGATCCACCGCCTATCTCGTTTCCGTTCAGTACCAGGTCATAGGCATTGGCCCTTACGGCTCCGGGATCGGTCTCCAAAAGCTCCAGTTGCCCAGGTTTGGGCGAAGTAAAAGGATGGTGCATGGCGTGATAGTTTCCGGTTTCCTCGTCCCGTTCCAATAAGGGAAAATCAAGTACCCACAGGGGGGCAAATTCATTGGGTTTCCGCAAACCAAGACGTGCCGCCATTTCCATTCGCAGGGCGCTCAACTGGGCCCGGGTTGCATGGATATCTCCAGAAAGCACACAGATTAGATCCCCGGGTTTGGCCCCGGTTGTTTTGGCCCACTGTGCTAAATCTTCCTGCTTGTAGAATTTGTCCACAGTAGATTTATAGCTGCCATCGGGATTGCACTTTACGTAGACCATGCCCTTGGCCCCCACCTGAGGTCGTCGTACCCAATCTACCAGGGCGTCCAATTCCTTTCGGGTATAGGATGCCCCATCGGGAACGGCGATGCCCACTACCAGCTCGGCGGTGTTAAAGACATTGAAATCCCTGTGCTGGGCCTGGGCGTTGAGCTCGCCGAACTCCATACCAAAACGGATATCCGGCTTGTCATTCCCAAAGCGCTCCATGGCCTCATCATAGGTCATTCTGGGAAAATCCCCCGTATCGACCCCATTGATTTCTTTCAGCAAATGCTTGGTGAGCCCTTCAAAGGCATTTAGGATATCCTCTTGTTCCACAAAGGCCATTTCACAGTCGATCTGGGTAAACTCGGGTTGCCTATCGGCCCGTAGGTCCTCGTCCCTAAAACATTTTACGATCTGGAAATATCTGTCCATTCCCCCCACCATCAGCAGTTGCTTGAAGGTTTGGGGCGACTGTGGCAGGGCGTAGAACTGCCCCTCGTTCATTCTACTGGGCACCACAAAATCGCGTGCTCCCTCGGGAGTGGATTTTATTAAGTATGGGGTCTCTATCTCAATAAAGCCCTGGTTGGAAAGGTGTTTACGGACCTCCATGGCCACCTTGTGCCTAAAAATGAGCTTGTCCTTCACCGGATTTCTTCGAATATCCAGGTACCTGTACTTCATGCGTATGTCTTCCCCACCATCGGTCCGGTCCTCTATGGTGAAGGGGGGCAAGAGCGCCTCGTTAAGCACCTGCAATTCGGAAACCAAGAGTTCAATGTCTCCCGTAGGGATGTTCTTGTTTTTGGAAGCCCTTTCAATAACAGTGCCGGTTACTTGGATAACGAATTCACGACCCAATGATCTGGCCTTTTCCAAGAGGTCACCGGAACTGCGTTCTTCGTCAAAGATCAATTGGGTGATTCCGTACCGATCCCGCAGATCTACCCAGATTACAAAACCTTTGTCCCTTGTCTTTTGCACCCATCCGGAGAGGGTAGCTTCCCGCTTAATGTGCGATGATCTCAATTCACCACAGTTATGGCTTCTGTACATTTTGGCTATTCACAAATATTGGGCGCAAAGTTAAGAAGATAAGCTCGCAACGGCTAAAAATAATAAAGAGGATTTTTAAAAATAAGAAATGCAATTTTGTTAACGAAATGTTAGGGAAATTAAAAAAAAATCATAAATTGAGTAAATTCTTCATTGATTTGAAGGATTACATAGCTAATTCTAATTACACAAAAAAATGAGACAGACTTTATTCAAAAGTATGTTTCTGCTGTTGTGCCTAACATTCTCGGGGTATGCGTATTCCCAGGTGACAGTCAGCGGAAATGTAACAGACTCGAGTAGTGGGGAACCGCTGTTCGGGGTATCGGTAACAGTTAAGGGGTCCACTATTGGAACACTTACGGATTTTGATGGGGAATATTCCCTAGAGGTACCGGACGGTGCCACTCTTGTTTTCTCCTTTGTTGGGTATTCCACCGTGGAGATAAACGCGGCGGATGCCGGGAATATTCAAATGAAAGTGGATGTAACCAACCTGGACGAAGTGGTGGTTACAGGCTTGGTGTCGAGTATCAAACGATCTAACCTGGCCAACAACATTTCCACTATTGACAGCGAATCCCTAACGGGTGCTACAACGGGAGCCACCCTGGATGGGGCCTTGTACGGAAAGCTTACGGGTGTTAATATCAATTCTGCCGGAGGAGCACCTGGTGGACAAACGGCTGTTAGATTACGGGGCATCTCCTCCTTATCGGGGAACAATCAACCGCTCTTCATAGTAGACGGGGTCTATATAAGCAACATTCAGTTGGCTAATGGATCTTCCGTGGCCTCTGGTGCCAATGCGGGAAGGGAAGAAGGAGGCTCTAACAGGGTTTCCGATATCAATCCGGAGGATATTGAAAGTATAGAAGTACTTAAGGGTGCCTCAGCGGCCGCTATCTATGGAACCCGGGCCAATGCAGGTGTTGTGATTATCACCACCAAAAGAGGTTCGGCCGGTAAGACTTCCGTTAAATTTGAGCAGGATGTGGGCTTTAATACCATTCAAAACTTCGCCGGAAGAAGGCAATTTACCTCGGCCACCGTGGCCTCGACCTTCGGTGCTGCGGAAGTGCCCATTTTTGAGCAGGCCGTGGCGAGCGGACAGTTGTTCAATTATGAAGAAGAACTTTACGGAGAAGAAGGACTGATTATTGACAGTAGGATATCCGTATCCGGAGGAAACGATAAGACTACCTTTTATTTTAATGCAAGCCGTCGTGATGAAGATGGCATAATGCAAAGAACAGGTTACGAACGTAATTCCTTGCGATTGAATTTGGACCATCGCTTTAATGAAAGATTCAAGGCAGGCCTTTCCTCAAGTTATGTAAACAGTCGAGCGGACAGGGGCCCTGTTGGTAATGAAAACAACGGTGGTTTTAGTGTGGGGTATAACTTGGCCTTGGTTACTGCCGATTGGGAAAATCTATTTCCAGATGAAAATGGGGTGTATCCGGATGGGCGATTCGCCGCGACCAATATTATCCTAAACAGGGATGTCATTGACAATTATGAGGACATCAACAGATATATACAAGGGGTCAACCTGGAGTACAAGGCCATTACCGAGGACAATCTTCAAGTGCGGTTTACAGCCAATGGGGGCTTGGATTATTTTCAGGCCAAAACCTTTGTATACATTCCTGAGTTCCAGCAAACACAGCGCGCCACGACCAATGGTTTTGTGAGTGCGGGGAACACCAATTCCCTGCAGCTCAACTATAATATGTTCGGAGTGATCGATTATACCACGGAAAGCGATATCAGTATCAATGGACAGTTCGGTATCTCCTATCTAAATTTTGAAAGCGATGCGGTCATCAACCAGACGACCCAATTGTTTCCTACCCAAACGAATTTGGCTCAAGGAAATTCCTTTGCCGTATTCCAGCGTTTGACGGAGGAAGAGGAATTCGGAATCATCGGTCAGAGTACGGTTAACTGGGATGACAAGATCATTGCTACCGCAGGGGTCCGTTTCGATAAATCGAACCTGAACGGAGATCCCAATAAGTTCTTTGCCTTTCCAAGGGCCTCCCTGGCCGTGAATGTGGCCAATTTTGATTTTTGGAACGTGGATGCGGTTAATCAATTTAAGCTGAGGGTCGCCTACGGGGAGACCGGAAGCAGCGCACGCTTTGGGTCGTTATATACACCCTTGGGCCCGACATCTATTGGAGGTGTCCCCGGCCTGGCTTTACCGACAGTAGCGCAAAACAACCAATCGGCGCAATTGGGAGACCCCAATCTTGAACCGGAGACCTCGCAGGAAATCGAGTTTGGTGCCGATTTTGGCTTTCTCAACGGTAGGATAGGGCTGGAACTGACCGGGTACATTAGGGATGTTAAGAATCTGATCTATCCGTTTTCATCCATACCGCTTTCCTCCGGTTTTGCCAATACCATTCGAAACGATTTCGATTTGAGCAACAAGGGATTTGAAATTGGCCTGAACGCCAATCCGATAAACAATTCCAAAGTGAATTGGAATACGACAGTGAACCTCTGGAAGAATACAGCAGATGTTGATCGTTTGGGCGTCGGGGAATTTCAGCCCTCAGGGGAAGGATTCAGCCTTACCTTTGGTAGTGCCTTTATCCGAGAAGGGGAAACGGCTACCTCACTGGCTGCCAATATCAATGGGGTGACCACGATAATTGGTGATGCCGCGCCCGACTTTGAAATGAGCTGGTTCAATCAGATCAAACTGTTCAAGGATTTTGATCTCACCTTTTTATGGCATTGGAAAGAAGGGGGCGATGTCCTTAACTTGACCAAGCTCTTATCCGATTTTGGAGGCGTAACGCCAGACTTGGATGACCCCGATATCATCGCAAATCCCAGATTTTCAACGAGCGGTGCCGCGGGGTACATCGAGGATGGGTCCTATATTCGCCTTCGCGAGGTAGGCCTATACTACACCTTGCCCATAACGACCAAATTGTTCGAAAAAGCGAGAATAGGGGTTTCAGGCAAGAACCTGGTAACCATTACGGATTATACCGGATATGACCCGGAAACTTCTGCTTTTGGCCCATCGGGGCTATCACAAGGCATTGAAGTAGCACCGTTTCCAAGCGCGAAACAGTATTACTTTCATTTAGCATTAACGTTTTAAGATTTAGTAAATAAGAGACTATGAAAACTATTAAGAGTTTAAAACTATTTGGGATAACACTACTGCTGTTCTCGTGTTCCTTGGATGAGGTCACCGACCCCAACCAACCAGGCGTTGACAGTGTAACGAGCAATCCCACGGAAGAAACATTGAACTTTTTGGTTCAGGGACTGGAGTCCAGGGCAATAAATCAACAAGGCGGATTTATTACGGCCACGGGATCCATTGCCAGGGAGTTGTACGATTTTAATGCTTCGGACCCTACCACTACGGCCACACTGATTGGGAAGGACGGGGCTGTGCTAACAGGTTCGGAACCCCAACTGACCGGTGTTATATTTGCCCGATATCAAGCGGTGAAGAACACCGATTTTATTCTAGATGCACTGGCCGATTCTCCTGTTTCCGATGCCAAGAAAAATGGGTATCGGGGCGTAGCATTGACCTTTAGGGCGTTAATGCTCTTGGATGTACTCAACCTGCTGGGCAGCAACGGCGTACGGATCGATATATCGGATCCCGATAACCTAGGCCCGTTCGTAAGCAGGGATGCGGGCTTTCAGGAATTAAGAGATCTTTTGGACCAAGGTTTCACGGCCTTGCAAACCGCAGAGTTTTCCTTTGCATTTTCCTCTGGCTTCGATGGCTTTAATACCCCTGCGACCTTTGCACTATTTAATAGGGCGGTTGCAGCCAAGGTTGCTGTGAACCAGGAAGACTATGCAGGCGCGCTGGCGGCGGTGAACGCTTCTTTTCTCGACCTGGGCGGAGACCTTACGGTAGGACCCAAACGGGTTTATGCCCAAGGGGGAACCGAACTGCTGAACCCTATCTTTAAGGCCCCCCAGCAGAGCGGCGATCAATATGTTGTCCATAATAGATTTATCACCGACATTCAGGCCGGGGACACGCGCATCAATAAATTTAGGCTTAGGGACGATCCTGTGGCAAGGGACGGTTTAAATGGCACCCATGAAATTGCACTGTACGAGAGCGCGACTTCCCCAATTGATCATATCCGAAATGAGGAATTGGTGCTCATTTATGCCGAAGCCAATATCCAGGAAGGTAATCTGGCGGATGCTGTAACCGCATTAAACGTCATCAGGAACGCCTATGGCCTTGCGGATTATGCCGGGGCGGTTGCGGAGCCCGATTTAATAGATGAGATGCTTTATAATCGATCGTATTCGCTGTGGGCCGAAGGCCATGCCATGTTCGATTTACGGCGTTATGACAGACTAAACAGTACCTTTTTGCCCATTGACCGGGCGGGAGACATTGTCCATATTGAATTTCCGATCCCTCCCTTCGAGGTACAACAATAACAGTTGTTGAAGATAGTGTAAACCCCGCTCTAGAGCGGGGTTTCTTGTTTTACAAGGGGTTCATTTCATGAAAGCACACAGGTTCTGTGTATAATTTTCCCCAGCCCTTCGCCTTTACGTCGAATGTTTTGTAAGGACCAAAGTAAGCTCCTACGGATTATTGGATTATAATGCAGAGGGATAGAATTTATCCAAAAAATGTAAGACATTGCTAAACAGCGTATTACAAGATTAATGTAAATTTAATGTAAATTAAATGTTGCTTAAACATTAAAATTTAACAGAATAAACCTATATTTGTTACGTTAATGTTATGTATGTATAAAAATTTAAACCTCAGATTATATGAAGACTTTCGCAATTTTGGCCCTAGGGCTGCTTTCCATAGGACTAAATGCACAGAACATAGCACCCCAGTTCCAGAAGGAAGGGGATAACATCAGGGCGACCTATTTTCATGAAAATGGAAATGTGGCCCAAACCGGATACTTCCTAAACGGAAAGTTGCATGGAAAATGGAAAATGTACAATGCCGAGGGCAAAAAAATAGCTATGGGTAAGTACATCCAAGGCAAGCGTACCGGCAAATGGCTTTTTTGGCAAGGGGATATCCTAAAGGAAGTGAACTATACCGACAGCAAAATTGCAGCGGTCGTTACCAAGGAGAAGGCCAAACGCGTCGTGGTAAACTAGCGAGCCCGTCTTGGGACAAAAAAATATGAGACTCTTCGAAAAGTACTTAGATGTCTGTTCGAGCGCCGTGCCCGAGGCAGGCAGGCTGTCGAGAACTTTGTAGGGTCTTAATTTTAAGACATCTCGACTGCCTGCCCTCCGTACGAGACTTGGGGAGGCGGGCGCTCGATGTGACAACTTTGTTTTTTAATACTTTTCAAACAACCTCTTCCTTGGCTACGGTGCTATCAATCAGGACTAAGCCGCTATATCAATGACCTTTTTTGTTTGCTTATCACCTTTTCGGCTACCCCGGATACGAAGTTTTAATCGGTATACGATATTGAACAGCACGGGAACAATGATTAAGGTCAAAAAGGTGGCTACGATCAGCCCGAATATCACGGTCCAGGCCAGGGGTCCCCAAAAAATCACATTATCGCCCCCGATATAAACCTTGGGATCAAATTGGGAGAAGAGCGAAAAGAAATCGATGTTTAGACCAATGGCCAGCGGGATAAGCCCTAAAACCGTGGTAATGGCGGTAAGGATTACCGGACGCAACCTGGCCTTTCCACTTTTAACGATGACCTCCGTGACCTGTTCCCTGGACAATAATTCATCATCGGACATCCCCAGGGCCACCTTTTTACGGTCGATCAAAATCTGTGTATAATCCAGCAGCACCACTCCGTTGTTCACCACGATTCCCGCCAAGGAAATGATACCCATCATGGTCATCATGATGACAAAGGGCCAGCCGGTAAGGATCAATCCACCAAAGACCCCGATAAAACTCAGGAAAATGGCCATCATAATAATGGCGGGTTTGGAGATGCCCCCAAACTGGAAGATCAAGATCAACATAATGAGGCCCAGTCCCGCAAAGAATGCGCCCATTAGGAACTGCATCTGTTTGTTCTGTTCCTCAATCTGGCCGGTATAGTCGATCTTAACCCCTTGCGGCAGACCTTTGAATTCTTCCATTTCCTTTTGGATCTCGGCCACGATGGCACCGGCATCGGTAAATCCGGGCTGCAGTCCGGAATACACGGTAACCACACGTTTGGTATCCTTATGTTTGATCGCGCTAAAGGAAGAGGTATTGCGCTGGGTAGCCACCGCCGAAACCGGAATTTCCTTGATCTGGCCTGAGGCTTGGTCCCTGAAAATAATATTCTGGTTGAATAGAGCACTTGTATTGTAGCGTAGATCTTCATTGAACCGCACATTGATATCGTAGTCCTCCCCGTCCTTTTTGTAAATACCGGCCTTGTCCCCGAAAAGTGCACGTCGTAATTGTTGGCCTACCTGGCCCACGGCCACGCCGAGTTCTCCGGCTTTTTTACGGTCGACTACCACTTGCATACTGGGTTTCCCTTTGTTGACATCGATCTTCAATTCCTCGATACCGGCAATGCTCTTGCTGTTAAGGAAGTTGCGCATACGTTCCGCCGTATTGATCAGGGTGTCATAGTCTTTGCCCTCTATTTCAATGTTTATGGGATAGCCCGCAGGAGGTCCTACGGCATCCTTTTCCACGGAAACCTCTACACCGGGATAAATGCCCTTAAGGCCATCCTGGATTTCCTTGCGCAAAAGTTCCGTATCCATCCCGTCGCGATATTTATACTCCCGCATAGAGATGGTAATCTTGCCCCTATGGGGCATTTCGGCCGCGGAACCACCTTCGGTAAAGGGATTCTCGGCACCTTTCCCTACCTGGGAAACACTGGATTCTACCAAGAAATTATGGTCTCCACTGAGATAGGGTTCTGCATCGGCTATGGCATATACCCTTTTTTCGATGTCCTTGGTAATCCCGTTCGTCTTTTCAATGGCCGTTCCCTGAGGATATTCTATGTAGACATACACCTCGTTAGGGGTATTGTCAGGGAAAAACTCCACCTTGGTGCGTTGGCTCGCCAAAGACATCCCAAAGAACATAAAAGCACTTATCAATAACAGCACGGTTACCCCAAAATACCAGTAGACATTTCTACCTCGGAGCGCATGTTGTATGCGTCTTTCGTACCAGTTCTCAAATCGGACCAGTGTGTTTTTTTGGAATCGCAACGCCCATTTTTTCAGTAGGTACTTGTATACCCAGAACATAGCGGCCACCAGAAGCATCAAGGTCCCCAAACCGCGCATGGCTCCCCCTACAATCATGATAAAGATTCCGAAACCTCCCAACAGCGCCGTTATGCGGAGCAATTGTTTTAGGGTCAATACCTTTTCGCCCAGTTCCATAAAACTGGAAACCAACATGGAATTCATAAAGATGGCCACAAAGAGGGAGGATCCCAAAACAATGGAGAGTGTAATGGGGAAGAACTTCATGAACTCGCCCATGATTCCCGGCCATAGGCCCAAGGGCACAAAGGCTGCCACTGTGGTGGCCGTGGAAATAATGATCGGGAACGCGATTTCGCCAATCCCTTTTTTGGTGGCCTCCTTACGGGACATGCCTTCTTTCTCCATCAATCGATATACGTTTTCTACCACCACAACCCCGTTGTCTACCAGCATGCCCAGCCCCATGATCAATCCAAAAAGGATCATGGTGTTCAGGGTATAACCTATGGCGGAAATGATCATAAATGACATGAACATGGACATGGGAATGGCGAAGCCCACAAACAAGGCATTTCTAAAGCCTAGGAAAAACATGAGGACCGTGACCACCAGAATAATCCCAAAAATGATATTGTTCACTAGGTCGTCCACTTGGTTCAACGTTCGGCTAGAGGAATCGTTGGCAATGGTAATGGCAAGGTCTTGCGGGAAATAGTTGGCCTTGGCATCCGCTACGATGGCCCGAATCTGGTCGGCGGCCTCGATCATGTTCTTGCCGGAGCGCTTTTTAATATCGAGCATTACCACACTTTGACCCTTTTCCCGGGCATAGGTGGTCTTGTCCTCTTCCTTGAAGGAGACCTGGGCGATGTCCTTTAGGTAGACCGCCCCGTCTTCGGACTTCACCACAAAGTCCTGCAGTTCTTTGGGGTCTTGTATTTCCCCAAGGATACGGATGGTCCTTCTTTGTCCGCTGGTAATCAGGTTGCCCGCCGAAATGGTAGTGTTACCATTGTTGATGGCACTGATGACATCCTCAAAACTCACCTTGGCCGCCATCATCTGATAAATGTCCACCGCCACTTCCACTTCCTTTTCCTGTGCCCCGCGAATGTCCACTTCCTTTATCTGTGGCAGATCCTCAATTTCATCTTCGAGATATTCACCGAACTCCTTCAACCGTTCCACCGGATAATCACCGGTAAGGTTCACGTTCATAATGGGAAAGGACTCGGACAGGTTAAGATCGAACACATTGGGCTCTACCTTTGCGCCGTTGAAAATGGGCCAGTCCTCCCCAGCCTTTTCGCTATCTACCTCGTCCTTTACCTTCTGCTTGGCACCTTCGACCGTAACATCCTCATCGAACTCCACGATGATCATGGAGTAATCTTCCTGGGAGGTAGAGGTAATCTCTACGAGGTTGCTCACGTTCTTGAGCTTGTCCTCCAGGGGGTCGGTGATCAATCGTTCTATATCCTCCGCGGTGTTCCCGGGATAAAGGGTGCTGATGTAGATTTTGGTCTCCTTAACCTCTGGAAAATCTTCCCGTGGCATGGAAAAGTAGGAAGACAACCCTACCAAAAAGAAGATACCGATCATCACATAAATGACCGAAGGATTATCAATGGCCCATGAGGACAGTCGAAATTCCTTATTGGCGTTTTTCTCTTGCTTGCTCATAGCCTATCCTTTTATAATTTTGACTTCTTGCCCGTCCTTTACACTTCTTGCACCCTCGGTAATGATGTTGTCACCATTTTCAATACCCGTAAGTACCTCAACAATATCGCCCTGTGTTTTCCCCGTGGTGATAATGCTCTTGGTAGCAGTGGCAATGGCCTCTTCGCTTTCATCACTGACCACGTAGACGTATTGCTCGCCCTCCGCATTTTCAGAAATTACGCTTTGCGGGATAAGAATGGCGGCTTCCTTGGTATAATCGTTGATCTGCACTTTGGCGGTCAGATTGGGTTTGATTTGGCCCTTGGTATTGGGAACCGGAATTTCTACCCGAAAGGAACGGTTGCTAGGATTGATAAAGTTCCCGGTTTCTCGAATCTTGGTGGTAACACTATCGCCCAATACCGGAAAATAGACCTTTACTTCCCGATCTTTGGTAACACTGCCCAGGTAGCTTTCCGGCACCTCCACATCAATATACATGTTGGACAGGTTTACAATCCTGAAAACTTCAGAACCGGGCCCTGGTGATACCACGGTACCCTGATCCTTTATGACGTCATCGATAATTCCTGAGAAAGGGGCTCTAATGGACGACTTGGCCAATTGGCTCTGTAATTGTTTTACGGTATTGCCCTGAGCTTCATAGTCTGCCTTGGCCTGTAGGTACTGGATTTCTGAGCCTATTTTTTGTTCCCATAATCTTTTTTGACGTTCAAAAGTGGTCTTTGCCAGGGCGGCCTGGGTCTTCAACTGTTGTAACTGACTGGTCATTCCGCCATCGTCAATGCTCGCCAAAAGCTGTCCTTTTCGTACGCTTTGCCCTTCCGTAACATAAACGCGCAAGAGCGTTCCCGCCATTTCCGGATAGATGAGCACGTTCTGCTTGGTCATTACATCGCCTTGCAGTTCCAGGTAATGGTTAAACTTCTGGGTCTTTGCCTCGATGGTGCTGACCAAGGGCAATTTTTTGTTCTTGTCCTTTGAACTGATGACCGAATCCAATAATCTGATTTCATTTTCGAGCACTTTTTGCCTTTCTGAAATCTCAGCCTTTTTTTCCCTCAACGCCTCAAGGTTGCCCTCCGTAATAAGGCTGTCCACAGATTTTTGATCGCTGCTTCCACAGGAGGAAAGGACGATGGCTGTGACGAAGAAATACACAATTTTTTTCATAATGGGTTTTTTACGTGTTGATGTCGCTTTATGTTGATGTTTTAGTTGTTCAAAATGGTTTCCACCTCTGTTTTTCTATTGATCACGTCTACCATGGATTGTAGGTACTCCTGTTGTGTGGAATACAGTTGTGTCTGTGCCTGTCTAAGCTCAAAACTGGTGGCGATACCTTCAAAATATTTGATCTGGTTCTTTTTCTCGATACGTTCGGCCAGATCCAGGTTGGCCTTTGCCGTTTCGTATTGTTCAATGGACAGGGTATAATCGCTTTTGGCCCTTTCCAATTGCAGGCGAATACTTTCGGTAGCTTCCGAAAGCTGTGTCTTGGCCTGCTCCAGGGCAATTTTGGCCCGTTGGGTACTGGCACTTCTTCCCAAGGAACTAAAAATGGGAATTTTAAGATCGAAACCTAGTACCGAAGACTCGAACCAGGTTTGGTTGCTTAAAAAATCAAAATTGTCGCTAAAGGCCGATGCCCCGTAGTTTACAAAGGCATTCAGTGTGGGCAAGGCTCGACTCTTGGCCAGCTTTAGTTCAAAAAACCTTTGTTCATTTAGGTTATAGGCCAATTTATAGTCCACATTGTTCTCTATGTTCAAGGTGGTGTCCAAGAGTCCCAAATCGATCTGTTGTTGTGCCAGGGCGTCCAAATTTTCAATGGGTTCTGTGGGCGAGTCAATGGGCAGTCCCATGACCAGGTTCAACATTTGCCGGGTAATCCCTTTTAAGCGAATACCATTTTTTAGCTGATTGTCTATTTGGGACAGCGTAATCTGTAATTGTTCAACGCTCTCTTCGTCCCCAAGACCGTTTTCAAATATTTTTTGCGTTTCAAAAAGGTTTTTTTCCAAGGTGGCCTTGTTGTTTTCCAGAATGGCCACGTTCTCCTTGGCGAGCAGCACATTGCCATATGCTTCTACCACGGCCAATCGTACATCTTGATCGGTCTTTTCCTTGTTATTGGCGCTGAAACTTATAAAGGCTCTGGTGGCTTGGACCCCAACAATATAGGACCCGTCGAATATCTGCTGCCTTAAAGTGGCGGTTGCGGTAGCCTGCTGTGCCTGTCCGAAAACCACCTCTTGAAAGGTACCCGGTTCCCCACCGAAAAATTCCGCCGGAATCTGCGTTACCGGTTGTTTCAACTGGTTCTGATAGTTAATGGTTCCCTCTATCTGAGGCAATCCTGAAGCGATGGTTTCCCACTTTTGCTTTTGGGCATCTATCAACTCCCGATTTGCATTAATAGCGCTATAATTGTTTTCCAGGGCATAGGCAATGGCCTCCTCCAAGGTAAACGTGCGTGGTGGCTCCTGAGTATATCCTAAGGTACCCAACACTAATGAAAAGCAAATGAAAAAAAAGTTTCTCATGTTATTCCTGGTTTGAATTGATGATCGAGTTTAAAATTTTCCTTCCCTTTGGCGTAACGATTCCGCGAAGGTGGTATTCCAAAAAGTAATCCTGCAACTTCGCGATGGGAAAGGTATTTACTGGGAAAAGCCGGTAATCCTTTATGCTTATGGCACCCGAAAAATAGATTCGCGACACGAAGTCGATATTGAGGTTCTCCCTATAGATGCCCAGTTCTATTCCTCTTTTAACGTTGTCCTTGACACAATCCTGCATCACCTCATATTGCTTGTCCCTCAGGGTCTCATAAATTTTGGGGTAATACTTTTGTAACTGATACTGGGGAGAGGATTTTTCGTTCTTTAAATGCAGCATAACGAACTTCTTTATTTCGTATAGCTCCTCTATGGGATTTTTTTTAAGCGCCGATATATGGTCAATGCCGTGCGAGATAAGAAAAAAAAGATGCATGGTACTTTCCTCCACCAATCTGGTCTTGTTCTCAAAGTGGGCGTAGATCGTTTTTTTGGAAATGCCCATTTCGTTGGCCAGATCGTCCATGGTAACGCTTTTGAACCCGAGGTTCAAAAAAAGGTCCGTGGCTTTTTCCAGGATTTTTTCTTTCATCTGGTCATATTTATATGCTTTATCGGTCATACCTGCCCTACGGCAGGCCGGTGTAATTCGCCAACCATCATTTGGATTGGTTTCCAAAATTGGTACGGCTCATTTCATAAAGGCACAAATATAACGATGGAAACTTTAAAAACATTTAAAGTTTCCAAGGTTTTACATTTTTTTAACTATTTATCCATCTTTGGTTAAGCTTTTGAACCCTATAGCCGGGAACAAAAGTAGGCGCCTGGTCTTTTTTGCTAAAAGGAAAACAGGCTGATTGTCGAAACAAGCCCTGAACTGTTGTTTACGGCAGTTGGAACATCCTTGGAATTACCGGGCCCGGATATCTGAACGGGATATCCCGCAAATCCTGGGAATTACCCTATTTTTGAAAAAATTTGTTTTAAATGTATACCGCCGAACAGTACCGTGAGGAATTTGTTTCCTATTTGGAATCCCGTATCAAACCACGAGAGCCGAGCAACCTTTACGCCCCCATTTCCTATATTTTGGGCTTGGGAGGTAAACGCCTGAGGCCGGTGCTTACCCTAATGACCGCCGAGGTCTTCGGAGCGGATAGCAGTAAAGCGTTGAACGCCGCGCTGGCCGTTGAGATTTTTCACAATTTTTCCTTGGTGCACGATGATATCATGGATGCCGCACCCCTAAGAAGGGGCCAGATGACCGTCCATGAGAAATGGGATCTCAATACAGGGATTTTATCCGGTGATGCGATGCTCATCCTGGCCTATCAGCTTTTCGAGTCCTATGATGACCTTACCTTTAGATCATTGGCCCAATTATTCAGTAAAACCGCTTTGGAAGTATGCGAGGGGCAGCAATACGATATTGACTTTGCCAGCCGTAACGATGTCACCATCGCCGAGTACTTAAAAATGATATCATATAAAACGGCCGTCTTGGTTGCTGCGGCCATGAAGATGGGCGCCATCATTGCCGGGGCCAGCGGGAAATCGCAACAGGGCATCTACATCTTTGGCCTAAATCTGGGCATAGCTTTTCAATTGCAGGATGATTATCTGGACGTTTTTGGGGATCCAAAGGCATTTGGAAAACAGCTCGGGGGCGATATTATTGAAAACAAAAAGACCTTTTTATTTTTGAAGGCCCTGGAACTGGCCACGGTTGGACAAAAGGAACAATTGCAGCAGCTTTTTGTCACCCAGCCCCAGGATCCCTTGCATAAGGTGCAGATGGTGAAGGCTATATTTAGGGACAGTGGTGCCGCCCGGCGGACCAAAGAGGAAATCGCGACCTACACGGAAAAGGCATTTTCCATTTTGGAAGTGTTGGAGATTGCCCAGGCCAATAAAGATTCGCTTCGTGCGTTCGGGGAACAGTTGATGGGGAGGGAGGTCTAGAATAAACGTCTGAACAAGGCCTTGATAAACGCCCAGGTCGGTGCCGCGGAAATTACCCGCAACTCTTCCCCTAGATGGGTTTCCTCATCCAGAAACTTAAAGATCTGTTGGGGGGTCCTTTTCTTGAAAAGCGATTCGAAAACGAGTCGCCCCTGGCCGTTATCGTGGTGCAGTACATCCAATAATATCAGGTCGTAGTACCAGAAACGGGCTTTCTTGCCAAAGGTATCCAAGGATTTCCCCGCTTTAAGATGTGCCACGAGTTGTGTGGTTTTTTTATAGGTGTTTCTAAAGGTATAACCCGTGCTGGCTTTGCTCCACCCCCCGGCCGTACCTATCGGGAGCATATTTTGGGTACGCCCTGCAGCAAAATCATAACAACTCATAGGAATACTTCCCTTTTCCCTAAAAAGCACCTCGTAGGAAGTGCAGTGTAGGGTTTCCCTTAAGTAGGTTTCAATGGCCTGTCCGTATTCCTTGTTTGGCAATAGTTGTTCGGAAAAAAGGGTATATTCCACCAGCGCCTCCGTAGCGCTAAAGGGCAGCAGATACATAAATCGGGTATTGCCCTTTTGGGGCACGGAAAAATCCATGAAGGTGGCGCGGTCTTCGGTAAAAATTGGCTGTTTGGCCTTTACGAACCAGCCTTCAAAATGTTGCTGCAGTACAGGGAATTTTGATTGTTCCCCAAGGCGGCTAAAATCAAGAATGCTGTTAAAGACCTTGGTACCCACATAGGTATTATCTTCGGTGTGTACACGAACCCTGGACGAAACCTCTTCCACTTGGGTAACCGTTTCCTGTGCAAAGCGGAGGTTGGGGTACGATCCAATACGTTCCAAATGCGCCCTATAGAAATCCACACCTCTCAGCATTTTGTAGACATAGGGTTTTATGGCTAAGGTTTTGTGAAAATCCTTCCCGCCAAAATTTATATGATCCCAGGTTGCATATAGGATGTCATCAAAAGGGCCCCTTTCTTTTTCCCAAAAGCACCAGGTACGATCATTGGTCCGTTTCGCGTCTTTGTCCAGGAGCAGAATCGATTTTTGGGCAAAAAAGGGATCGCTTCCCAGGGCATCGGCCAGCATAAGTCCGGCAGCTCCCGCTCCGATAATGATGTAATCATAGGTCTCCATAGGGCAAAACTGGCACACAAGATAAACAAGAAGGGAATACCAAGGCGGTTAAACAATGGGATATTTTATGAAAGAACCGTAGAATTTCAGAAATAGGTGGAAAGCCCAAAGATAAAGCCTCCGGTAACCGCTGGGGGATTGCCCAACAAATCGCGTTCTTCGGAATGTCTATAGTTTAACCTTATCACGGTTTGCGGAGTGGGTCTAAAACTTATGGCGGGCATGATATTCCAAATATCCTGAGCTATGTTTCCACCGGTTTCATCAAAGGACCCTACGTTCCAATCCACATATTCCAATCGTAGCGCCAAATTCACCACCGCCTTTTCCCAACCGAATATTTTCTTTTTTAGAATAGGCTGAACAATGTCCATAAAGCCACCATGCTGCTTGTCCCCGAACTGTTGGGTAAAGGTATCCGGGACATCTACATCTATGAAGGTCCATTCCCCGGTAATAAATGTATTAAGCCGCGGCAGTGTTGTATTAAAGTCGATCGCGAATACGTTCAATCTTCTTTTTTCGTCCAATACGATGCCGTCAGCCTCAAAGGTATTATAGGTTCCGCCCATATAGGAAAGCCCCACTTCCCCTATGGCATTGTTGCGCAATGCAATTTTCCCGGTAAAGAGGGTATTGCCTTCCTCGAACCGTTCCGCGTTTTCCTTGGAGGCGGGCAAAAAGGTCCGGTTTTCGGGATTGTCAATTATGGAATCGTCAAAACCTCCGGTGACATAGGCTTCATAGCCAAACATCCAAGCTTCGGAATGGTATTTTCCATAAAGCCCAAAACCAGGAGTGCTCCATGTTGCCGGTAACAACTGCGTTGCGGAGATGGGTCTATCGGTAAATTCCCATTTTGGCCCATCATGGTTCTGATTAAACGCCCCGATAGGATTAAGAATGATACCTCCCCTTAAATTGAGTAGGGGATGGAATTCCAAGTCCAAGGAAGCAAATTCAATAGCTACTTCCCTGCCCCCTTCCTCGAATTCCACCTCTGTAAGGAATTTTAACCTTCTTGAAATCGTGGAAGCTACAAAAAGCGTAAGTCTTCTTGCTTGGAACTGATGCCCTTCGCTAACCCCATCGGTACCAAGTCGCTGCCAGTTTACTTCCATGTACCCACCAAGGGATACAGGTAACTTCCCAACATCCAAAAAAGGACGATTGTAGGGCGCATCCATGTTCAACGTTTGTTGCAAGGTGTCTACCGGCCTCCTTTTTAGGAGCGTACTGTCTATTTGACCAAAGGATAGGTGACCAAAAAAAAGGATACAAACAAATATTGGCGATACATCTCTTAAGCTCATGTAAGCAGAATTTTTAGTTGGTCATTGGTTATTTTAACCGGGAAGGTCCTTAGATTCTCACTTGCCGGTCCGTTGGTCACATTTCCCTTATTGCCAAATTCACTTCCATGTGCCGGGCATTGTAGTTTGTCTCCGAAGACCTGAAGCTCGGTTCCTTGATGGGTGCAGCGCATCAACAAAGCCCTGTAATCGTTTTCGGTAAGGCGATAAACACAAATGGGATATTGCAATTTTTCATTTTGTACTATAAGGTAAGACCTATACCTTTTTTGATCGGTCTTTACGAGCTCGAATTCCGATAAGGGGATTAGCAAACCTTCATCCGATATGGGAATGTTCACCACTTTGGAAGCTGCGCACCCCTGTACCAAAAGCCCAAAGGCAGAAAACCCCAAACAGCCAATGGAACAAGTTTTGATAAATTCCTTTCTTTCCATTTTAAAGTGATTTTAAAAATCTGATCAAGGCTTCTTTTTCGGTTTCCGAGAGGTTTTCATATTGTTGTCTGCTATTGGCGGCTTCCCCCCCGTGCATCAGTATGGCCTCTTCAATGCTGCGAGCCCTGCCGTCGTGCATTAGAAAAAATTGCTCTCCTTGCGAATTTGGAGAGAGCCCAAGGCCCCAGAGTGGTGGGGTTCTCCATTCAGACGTTTCTGCACTACCTTCGGTATACCCATCGTCCAGGTCGGGGCCCATATCGTGTAAAAGCAGGTCCGTATAGGGATGAAAGTTCACTTCGGAAAGCACTTGAACAGGGGAGAACCCTGTTCTTAAAGTAGGTTTGTGACATGCGGCACAATTGATCTGCCCAAACAAATTCTGTCCCTGAACCACTTCGTCATCGTTTTGATCACGCTGAATGGGCGCTTTTAGTGTCTGAAGATAGAAAACCACATCGTTGACCGTGTTTTGATCAACTTCGGGCTCTATTTCCTGTCCGGAAAAAACATCGATTGGATTTTGGATCGAGGTAATACCGATATCCTGATTGTAGGCATTGATGGTTTGATGCAGTAAATTGTAGGCAGCGGCTTTTTTGCCAAATCGATGAATGTATTTTCCATCTTGCGCAATGGCATTGGGGAACAGCGTTACAAAGGAGGGGGGTTCTATCCAATTGGGAACCCCTGAAATCCCGTCGTTGTCCTCGTCATCCGGGTCTGCCATGGCAAGAATATCCTCATCAGAAACCAATTCCAAAAACCCAAGACCTGTAATGGCCGGAGGAGTGAAATTGGAAAAAGTGGCTCCGGGAGGAATATTTTCTGGTTCAAATCCGGGAATGGCCCTATTTTGCAGCTGTGGCCCCCCTTGATTTAGGAAGGCGTTTGCACCAGGTTCCGATTGACCAAAGCGAGTAAGCGTAGTAAAGGGATGGCCCTTGCCATCCCCAATGTGACAACTTGCACAACTGGTTGCCACAAATATGGGTCCCAATCCACTGTCAGAGGTAAACACCTCATCATTAAAGGCAATATCCCCATCCAAAAATTGTTTGGACTGGGCATTTGTAAGTCCCTCCAAGGGCCCATCGAGCAATTGGTCTTCCTCTGGGCCTTGCGGTTCAAGATGATCACAGGAAACCAGTAAAGTGAAAATACCTAGGACAAGACATAGAAAGGAAGCAAGCTCTTTTTTCATCACACAATTAGTATATACTAAAAATTAATTTTAGACAAAGCTAAAAATTTGTTTTTACAAATAAAAATGTATTTTTGTGAAAATTTTATTTTAATGACCCATTCCGAGGAAAATTACTTGAAAACCATCTTCCACTTGGGAAGGAATGGGAAGGGGCCCGTCTCCACCAATGCCATAGCGGAGCAGATGGAAACCAAGCCCTCTTCGGTAACCGATATGGTAAAAAAATTATCGGATAAAGGACTGGTCAATTATAAAAAATATCAAGGGGTTTCCCTTACTCCCGTCGGAACCAAAACCGCATTGTCCATAATAAGAAAGCATCGTCTTTGGGAGGTCTTTTTGGTAAAAAAGCTCCATTTTACTTGGGATGAGGTCCATGAAGTGGCCGAACAATTGGAGCATATCAAAAGCGAAAAGTTGATCGATCAACTCGATGAACTTTTGGAGTTCCCCAAATTTGACCCTCACGGAGATCCCATTCCCACTAAAAATGGGGAATTTACGGAACCCAAAAAGCAATTGTTGAGCCAATTGCCCATTTCTTCTCAAGGGGTTTGTGTAGGCGTCAAGGATTCTTCCGCTACCTTTTTAAAGTTCCTGGATCGCAACAAGATCGCCTTGGGCAATCTCATCGAGATTATGGACAAGGAGGAATTTGATGACTCCCTGCATATTAAAGTAGACGGGGAAAAAATGCATATTTCCCATCAGATAGCTTCCAACTTATATGTAAAACCCAACGAATTATGATCGATCAAGTAATTGCGTATTTTGAATCTATAAACCCCATTCTTGCGGCATTTTATGCCACCCTGTTTACCTGGGGCCTTACCGCCGCCGGGGCAGCACTGGTATTTTTCTTCAAGAGCATGAACCGGGCAGTATTGGATGGCATGCTGGGCTTTACCGGCGGGGTCATGGTGGCGGCGAGTTTTTGGAGCCTTTTGGCCCCGGGCATAGAAATGAGTCCGGGCGAAGGTTTTGAGAAGGTGGTTCCAGCAGCTATTGGTTTTTTATTGGGCGCCATTTTCCTGTATGGCCTGGATAAGGTACTGCCCCACTTACATATCAATTTTAAGGAAAGTCAGAAGGAGGGGATAAAAACGCCTTGGCACAGAACTACACTGCTTACCTTGGCCATCACCTTGCACAACATTCCCGAAGGATTGGCGGTAGGGGTACTTTTTGGTGGCGTTGCGGCAGGTTTTGATGGGGCCACCATAGGCGGGGCCGTTGCCCTGGCCTTGGGAATTGGTCTTCAAAATTTCCCGGAGGGATTTGCTGTGGCCATGCCCTTGCGCAGGCAGGGCCTGAGCAGAAGAAAAAGTTTTATGTATGGCCAGGCCTCTGCTCTTGTAGAACCTATAGCGGCCGTATTGGGTGCCTGGGCCGTACTTACCTTTCAACCCATATTGCCCTATGCACTGTCCTTTGCTGCTGGGGCCATGATCTTTGTAGTGGTAGAGGAGGTTATCCCGGAGACTCAACAGGATAAGTATACGGATATCGCGACCATGGGCTTTATAGGTGGCTTTATCATCATGATGTCCCTGGATGTTGGCTTAGGGTAGTCTTTTATTTCCCATTCCCAACCCCATTATTTGTACGTAGGAAAATCTGTGTGTACCTTAGCGAACCTTGGTGATCAACCAGGGTTTTTGGCCATTGAAAAGAGCTTGAACCATTTTAGCAGCGCAGCATCCGGACCAAGACCATTTTAGTGGCTTTCCCCGGAAAGCAACAATACAAGGACAACCATAGCTCAATTATAAAATCAAATGAAGAAAGTAGTAACGTTTGGGGAGATCATGCTCCGGTTGGCACCTCCTGGATTTTTAAGGTTCTCACAGGCAAACAGTTTTGATGTAGTGTACGGCGGAGGCGAATCCAATGTGGCGGTTTCCCTGGCCAATTATGGAGTCCCTGTGGATTTTGTGACACGCCTGCCCGATAATGATATGGGTCAGTGTGCCCTTATGGAAATGAGGAAACAGGGCGTAAATACGCAAAACATCATTTTTGGAGGGGACCGATTGGGCATTTATTTCCTGGAGACCGGAGCGGTAAGTCGTGGAAGCAAGGTAGTGTACGATAGGGCACATTCCGCCATGTCCGAAATTCAACCGGGAATGATCAATTGGCAAAAGATCTTTGAAGGGGCTACATGGTTCCATTGGACAGGGATTACCCCCGCTATTTCCCAAGGCGCCGCAGATACATGTTTGGAAGCGGTAAAAGTGGCCCGTTCCATGGGGATTACGATTTCGACCGACCTTAATTATCGTGCCAAATTATGGAAATATGGGGTGGAACCCGAAGCCATTATGACGGAACTTACCTCCTACTGCGATATCATTTTGGGAAATGAGGAAGATGCGGAAAAACACTTCGGGATCAAACCGGAGGGGCTGGATATTACCACCCAAGGGGAACACGTTAAGGCAGAGGCCTTTCTTTCGGTATGTCAGCAAATGATGAAGAAGTTTCCGAACGCAAAAAAAGTCATTACTACCTTAAGAGGATCTATTTCTGCATCGCATAATACCTGGGCAGGTGTGCTTTACGATGGAAAGACCCTGTACAAATCACCGGAATACCAGATAACGGACATTGTAGATCGCGTTGGCGGGGGAGATTCCTTTATGGGCGGATTAATATATGGCCTGCTGCACTATCCAAAAGATGATCAGCACGCCTTGAATTTCGCCGTTGCGGCTTCCTGTCTAAAGCATACCATAAAGGGCGATGCCAACTTGGTGACCGTTGCAGAGGTGGAGAAGTTGATGGGAGGGGATGCCTCAGGGAGAGTCGCGAGATAACATTTAAAAATAAGCACATGGCACAGTATTCGAGAATTGAAGTAGCTACCCTGATGCGGGAAAGCGGTATGGTCCCTTTATTTTACCATAGCGATATTGAACTGGGGAAAAAGGTGATCAAGGCTTGCTATAATGGTGGCGCCAGACTTATGGAATTTACGGCACGTGGTGATTTTGCCTATGAAGTATTTCTAGCGCTGAACAAATACGCCCTAAAGGAATTGCCGGGAATGGTAATGGGCGTAGGCTCCATAACCGATGCGGCCGCGGCTTCCCTGTTCATGCAAATGGGCGCTAATTTTATCGTAACACCATCGCTTCGCGAGGATATCGCTACGATTTGCAATCGGAGAAAAGTACTCTGGTCTCCGGGCTGTGGATCCCTTACCGAGATCAACAGGGCAGAGGAACTGGGTTGTGAGATTGTAAAGTTGTTCCCCGGGTCTACCTATGGGCCTGGATTTGTAAAGGCCGTTAAAGGACCGCAGCCTTGGACCAGCATCATGCCAACGGGTGGGGTGAGCACGGAAGCAAGCAACCTGAAAGCTTGGTTCGATGCCGGGGTCACTTGCGTGGGTATGGGATCCAAACTGATCAGCAAGGAACTTTTGGCAAGCGAAGATTTTGCCGGACTGGAAGGCACGGTAAAGGACACCCTGGCCCTGATCAAAAAGCTTCGTACATAATTGGCAGCAGCATTTAAAGATTAGCACTGGGCCAAATAGTCTTTTTGTTTTCTTGTTAGACTGTGGGCAATTATCTAAGTTTAGGGAATGATTCAAAAATTAAGAACCATGCGACCTAAATTGTTACTTCTTGCCATACTCTTTTTCTTTTATGTTGGCCATACGCAAAAGACCCCTTTTGCCTATCTGGATGTTTTTGACCTCCAATATGTTTCAGATCCACAGATAGCCCCCGATGCCTCATGGATCGTGTACCGCAGAATGGGGTTCGATATCATGAAGGATAAGGCCGTAGGCCAGCTCTGGATGATTAGGCCAGACGGATCACAACATCAAAAACTAAGTTCCGGTGAAGCAGGGGAATCTGCTCCCAGATGGTCCCCCACCGGCGACCGATTGGCCTTTGTGAGCGCTACAGAGGAGGGGTCGGAGATTTACATGTACTGGGTGCGAACCGGAAAAATCGCAAAAATCACACAGTTGCCCTTTAGCCCCAGTTCCTTGAGCTGGTCGCCCAAAGGAGATCAACTCGCCTTTTCCATGAACGTGGAAAAAAAAGCGCCGGTTTTGGCCAAAATGCCCAAAAAACCCAAGGGGGCAAAATGGGCCGAGGCACCGCGCATAACGGATAGGGTGTATCACGAAGCCGACGGCAGGGGATATATTAAACCGGGGTTCAATCATATATTTGTGGTTCCTGCAGATGGAGGGGCGGCCCGGCAGATCAGTTCCGGGGATTACCATCACCGCGGCACACTGTCTTGGTCCCCGGACGGGAGCACCATCTATTTTTCCGCCAATCGCAGCGAAAATTGGGAATATGATTTTCGGAACAGCGAAATCTATTCGGTAAACATCAATACTGGGGAGATTAAGGAACTTACCCATAGGAATGGCCCGGACTATGGTCCTGTAATATCCCCCAATGGCAGGCACATTGCCTATATCGGTTTTGAGGATAAGGTACAGGCCTATCAGGTACGCAAATTGCATGTTATGAACATTGATGGAAGCGGGCAACGTGTCATTTCCGAAAGCCTGGACAGAGGGGTGTCCAATCTTATATGGGATGCCAAAAGTGCCGGACTTTATTTTTCCTATGACGACAAGGGCAATAGCAAGATTGCACATATTTCGCTCGACGGACGGGTGAACAAACTGGCCGATGACATGGGAGGCACCTCCATAGGGCGCCCGTATGCGGGAGGTTCCTTCAGCAGTGCCAAGGACGGGACCATCGCCTTTACCAAAAGCAGGCCCAGCTATCCCGCCGAACTGGCGGTGGTGTCCGCAAAATCGAAAAACACCTCAAAAATTACCTCCCTTAACGGAGCCCTGCTGAACTACAGGACCCTGGGCAAGGTAGAGGAAGTGTGGTACAAGTCTTCGGTGGATCAAAGGGATATCCAGGGATGGGTGGTATATCCGCCCAACTATGATGCTGATAAAAAGTATCCTTTTCTGGTAGAGAACCACGGCGGCCCCATTTTAAATTATGGCGATCGCTTTTCAGCAGAGATACAACTGTACGCCGCTGCGGGCTATATTGTTTTTTATCCCAACCCAAGAGGCAGCACCAGTTATGGCGAGGCCTTCGGAAACCTTTTGTTCAACAATTATCCCGGCGAGGACTATAACGACGTGATGGACGGGGTGGACCATTGTATTCAAAAGGGGATTGCCCATGAGGACCAGTTGTTCGTTACCGGGGGGAGTGCGGGCGGCATTATGTCTGCATGGATGATCGGGAAGAACAATAGGTTCGAGGCTGCTGTAGTGGCCAAACCGGTCATGAACTGGATCAGCAAGACCTTGGTGGCTGACAACTATTTTTATTATGCCAACCACCGGTATCCCGGACAACCTTGGGAAAATTTTGAGGGGTATTGGAAATTTTCACCCATATCGCTTGTAGGCAATATTGAGACCCCTACCATGGTGATGGTGGGCATGAACGACCTAAGGACCCCACCGAGCGAGGCAAAGCAACTCTACCATGCCCTGAAACTCAGAAAGATTGAAACGGTCTTGGTAGAAATCCCAGGGGCAAGCCATGGTATTGCAAGTAAACCCAGCAACCTAATCAGTAAGGTGGCCCATACCCTGGCCTGGCTGGAGAAATATCGGCAACCGTAAAAGAAATGAATTTTAATCTAAATACCGTGCTTTCGCTCCTGGTAGCGTTTCAGCTTTTTTTTATCGCCCTTTTCCTTTTTACCAATGGCGTAACCAAAAGAAAAAGCAATGTGTTGCTCGGTATTTTTTTTCTGCTATTGGCCATCAATGTCTGCGATATCCTGTTTCAGATCAATAGGATATCGTCCTTTTTCTCACTGTTTTTTTTACTCGATGACGCCTTTTTACTACTTTTCGGTCCCTTGATCTACCTGTATACCTTGTCCGTTGTATATGAACCCTTTACCTATACTCGCAAACACGTCTGGCATTTTGTTCCCTTTGCGATCGGTGTATTGGGACTGTTTTTCCTCTACACCCTGGTGGGGTCCTCTTACCAAAATTCGCTTGTTGTGGTTACCAATGCAGAGGCCCCCAAGGGCGCAGCACTGATTTTCATAGTCCTGCTGTACCTGCACGGCGGAATTTACCTTTGGCTTTCCAAACAGGCGCTCAAAACCTATGATCGGGTGGTCAAGGAACAATACTCCAACCCGGGCCGTATTGATCTGGGGTGGGCCCACTTTATGGTAAATTCCTTTCTTATCATTTGGGTTATGGGGATGGCACAGTCCATGGTACCGTACATTGCCCAGGGCGCATATGTAAACATTACCCTGTTTTTCTTTGTAGCCTACCTCTTTTATTTTATCAACCGCGTACTTTTTAGGGCGCTGAGGGATTCTAAAATGTTCATGGGCATTCCCTATACCACCGCCGAAAAATATGCAAAGTCTAGCTTGTCCGAGGACAAAAGGAAAAAGTTCGCCGAAGCACTGGAATCCAAAATGGAGGGCGAACAATGGTACCTAAATCCCGACCTCACCTTAAAGGACGTTGCGCAATCCTTGGGGCTGCCTTCCAAAGAGCTTTCACAAATTATCAACCAGTCTTTTGACAAGAACTTCTTCGACTTTGTAAACTCCTACCGCATTGATCTGGCAAAAACCTTGTTGAGCGATGACAACAGCGCAATGACCATCCAAGAGGTCATGTACGCCGTGGGCTTTTCGTCCAAATCGTCCTTTAACACCATTTTTAAACGGAAGATGAAACAGACACCGTCCGAGTTTAGAAGTGCCTCCCTTGGATAAATTTTGATAAAAAGGGTTCGTCTTCCTGAAGTAAAACCAAAGTTTTAAGCAGTCCACCTAGTTTTGATAACGAAATCAAAAACAGGAAGTTATGGAATCTAAATTGAGCGAAAACAAAACCTTGAAGGAACGGTTACAAAAGAGTTTACTAGGCCATCCCTATTTGCCCCTTTGGGAAATATTGCTGGTCGCAGGAACCGTCATTGTTTTTATGGTCCTCGCCCTTCCCTTGGCCAAGGGAAATCTGTTGGCGCACCAAGGAATCGTTTGGTTGGCCAATATTTTGATGATGGTCTTGATCGGCTTGGGGCTATGGCTAAGGGGTACCGGCCTTAGTGCTCTAGGGCTGCACCTAAGGTTTACAGGTTGGAAAAATCTCCTACGGACGCTTTTATGGTCGGCCCTCGTGTTTGTGGTCACGGTCTTTTGTTTTGTCATGGGAGAGGTCATTTTACGGGGGCTGGTCGCCTCGGGCGAACCTGCTGATATGACTGGTTATGCCTATTTAAAGGACAACCCCGGACTCTTGATCCTGTCCCTGCTTGGGGTCTATATCGTATCTTCCTTTGGGGAGGAACTGGTGTATAGGGGGTTTTTAATACATAGGATTTCGGAACTGTTCGGCCATTCCCGCCATAAAAATGCACTTGCCGTGCTTCTCAGTGGACTCATTTTTGGGCTCGCCCATTACCAATGGGGCTTAACGGGCGTGGTGCAGACCACCATAATGGGCTGGGTATTGGGTCTGTTCTACCTGTTGTTCAAAAAAAGACTGATCGTTTTGATACTTGCCCATGTTTTTATGGATACGCTCTTATTGCTCGGGATATATTTTGGCCTATAAGGTTCTTCGAAAACACGGATGGGAAAGAGTTACAGATGAAAATTTGTGACAATATTCCCTTTTGACCTTAGAAAGCTTATTTTTGTTAAGGTCCTACCTGGGGAAAGTACTGGCCCCAAGGCATGCCAATTGGCCTGAGCAAAAAAGGGAATGGGAAACAAAAGAAAACGACATTGGTTGTGGAACCTGCTGATTCTGATCACGGTCATTACCTGTGTGCTGGCCTTTACCGCACATTACAAGAACTGGACCAAGATAGGACCGGACCACATCAAGATCCTTTCAGGGGTATATTATGTGGAACTGCCCTTTGCAGACCTGGATAGTATTGACATGGTCGTTAAAATCCCGTCCATGGAACGGATCAACGGATTTTCGGTCAAAGCCATAGAAAAGGGCATATTCACGGACTCCCTTACGAATACAAAAACCTATGTGTACGTAGATGATTTGAGGCAAGATAAAATAAGATTGGTCTATAGGGATTCCCTAAAACTGTACTTGAATTTTACTGACTCCATCCAGACCAGAACGCTGTATGATTTTCTAGGGGACAAAATTAATGCCTCCCCTGAATAATTTTGGCAAAGAAATGGAGTTAAAGAAGTATATCTAAAACTACAATGAAAAGCGTACTGTTTTTCTTTTTACTACTGCCCTTTTTGGGAATGGCCCAGAATACGCTTTCCGTGGCGGTAAACAAGGTAGGGTGCAATTCGGGCGAGGTGAGTGTTGCGGTGTATACCGAAGCCGATGGGTTCTTGAAATTTGAAAAGGTATATCGGAACAATAGTGTACAGGCCACCAAGGGGATTACGGAGGTGACCATTAAAGACTTGCCCAACGGGATGTACGCGGTGGCCGTATTCCATGATAAAAATGGAAACGGCCAATTGGACACCAACTGGTTGGGAATTCCCAAAGAGGACGTCGGTTTTTCCAAGGCCAAAATGAAAATGTTCGGCCCGCCCAGCTTTAAAGAATGCTGTTTTGAGCTAAATTCGGACACCAAGATACAGGTGTACCTATAGGAACACCACGATTTGGGCACCAAGTATGGTTATTAGTTCCTTTGGAACCCTTCCGGACGTTTCCATTTTACCGGGGGAGCCGGTTCTGGCTTTAGGTTAAACTCCTCGGTTTTGAGCAAACGCAGGGCTTCTTCCACCCCTTTTTCCAATTGGGGATCGCTACCCTGCAGTACCAGTTTGGGGGTTTGGATTACTTCGATATCAGGGGCTATACCCTCACCTTCCACGGCCCAGTTGCCATTCACATCAAAAAAACCACCTCTCGGAGCTACCATTCGCCCGCCATCTATAAACCGTGGCGTATCCCAGGTGCCCACTAGGCCGCCCCAGGTACGGGTGCCGACCAAGGGGCCAATTTTTTTCGCATGGAACATATAGGGCAACAAGTCACCGCCCGAACCGGCGCGTTCGTTGATCAGCATCACCTTGGGCCCCCAAATACCGGCCATAGGTGTGGTCCAAGGACGATTGTCATTGGCTTTGCTGTTAAAATAGCCGAACAGCTCCCGCGACATGATGTCCACCATATAATCGGCAGCGGAACCACCTCCGTTGTTGCGTTCATCTACAATGACACCTTTTTTGTCCTGTTGGGAGAAGTAGTAGCGATTAAAATATTGAAAGCCCACTCCGCCTGTATTGGGAACATAGACATAGGCTAATTTTCCGTTTGAAAGCTCCTCCACCTTTTTTCGGTTGCTCTCGATCCAGTCGAAAGTCCTTAGTGCCCTTTCGTTGCTGACTGGCTTAACAAGGATTTCCTTGGCACCCGTCATATTGGGCACCCCGTTCGTTTTGATTTTTATTTCCCTATCCGCGGTCTGTTCCAATAGACTGTAGGGGTTGGTGGCGGCAGTGAGAGGTTCTCCATTGATGGCCAGAAGGTAATCGCCCTCGTTTACCGATGCCCCAGGTAGTGCCAAAGGGGCCTGCAAATCGGGGTTCCAACTTTCACCTGTATAGATTTTCGAAATCCTGTAAAAACCATTTTCCAATTCAAAATCGCAGCCTAAGAGACCAACAGGGACCCTTTCAACATCGGGCATATCTCCTCCTGCCACGTAAGAATGACCAATGGAGACCTCACCGCTCATAATGTCCACCACGTAATTGAGGTCTGTTCTATGCCGTACATGATCGATCCATGGGGCATACCACTTGTAGATGTCCTGCCATGGTGCCCCATGCACATTATCCACATAAAGGAAGTCGCGCATATAGCGCCATCCTTCCTTAAAGATCTGATGGTATTCTGCGGTGGGATCCACCTTTATTTTAAGGTCCAGTTTAAGTTTGCCGTCTCCCGGTTTGGGCTTCCCGTTAGTCTCAACGATACTCCAGGACCCATTCTGCGCAAGCAGCATGTTTTTACGGTCCGATGAGACGGTGACTTGGGTGACCTTGGAGGAAAACTCCTCCGCTTTCAATTTTTCCACATCGTATTTGTGCAGGCTAAAGCCCGTTTCATTCGGCACGTTTTCTAGCACAAAAACAACCTTTTCAGGGCCTTTGGCCAGGGCTACATAGTTGCGCGCCTCCAATTTTAGGGCCACGATCCTATTCTGTATGCCTTCCGGATCTATGCGTACCACCACTTTGGAGGGCGCTGTTTTTTCCTTGCTATCTTTTTTGTCCTTTTTGTCCGTTGCCTCGGGTTTTTTTCCTTCCTCCCTGTCGGCCTTGGGAAGCGTTGGCGCCTTGTCCATTTTGGAAAGCACTATGGCGTAGAGACTACGGGTTACCGAGGGGTCGTAGGAACTCATATCCAACCAGCCCGACTGTAGGCCGTAATTGGTGCTGGCCAGAAAGTACAGGTATTTCCCTTTTTCGTCCCATACCGGGCTAATGGCATCGGCCATGCCATCGGTGAGCTGTACCGTTTTTTTACTGTCCAGGTTGTAGGCAAAAATAGCCTTGAAATGACTTTCCAATTGCTTGGGGTAGGCAATCCATTTACTATCGGGCGACCAAACCGGGTTCAGGGTACGGTTGGGATGTGCGTAGCGGTCTGTGGCCGCTTTTTCCACCGCCCCGGTGCCCAAGTTAACCACCCAGATATTGTAGTCCGTGTCGGAGTAGGCGATGTGGGCCCCATCAGGCGACCAGGCAGGGCTAAAATAAAAGGTATGGTTCGGCAAAGTATAGACTTTTTGATTACCGCCATCCTGGTCCGCTACGACAAGTTGGTACTCTCCGCTACCATCGGAAAACCAGGCCACTTTATCCCCTTTTGGGGACCAGACCGGAGCACGATCGGCTATGCCCGGAGTTTTGGTAAGGTTTTTCCAACTGCCATGTTCCTTGGGAACGCTAAAGATTTCCCCACGATGTTCAAAAATGGCCCTTTTACCGGTAGGGGAAAGCTGCGGATTGGTCAATGCAGTGCCCCTTACCGCTTCCCACCTTGGACGTGAAAAGTTCATATCGGCATTGACGGTAATGGTCAATTGTTTGGTGGTACCGCTTGTGGGATCGAGAAGGTGCAGATAACCGCCTTGTTCATAAACGATATGGTTGGGGCCGGCATCCAAGCTTTTGACATCGAATTTCTGGTGGAAGGTAAGTTGTTTTTCGGCCTTGGTAAGCGGGTCAAAGGACCAAATGTTACTGGCATAATCCCGCTCGGACAGATAATATACGGTATTGTTGTGCCAGACCGGATCTAAATGCCGCTCCTTGGTGGGCTGTGGGGTCCGGGTTAGCGCTTTGGTCTCCATATCCACGATCCAAATGGGCATGGCCTGGCCGCCCCGATAATTGCGCCACTCGGGATCCCAAAAGGTGATGGGTACATAGGCGATATGTTTACCATCGGGTGAAATCTCCCCAAAGGCCGCCCTGGGAATTTCTATGGCGGAAGGAAAACCACCGCTCACCGGAACTTTGTAGAATTTATTGGTCTGTGTGGGCCTACTTTCCCTGCCCGACCGGAAAAGAACCTCCCCTTCCGGGGTCCATCCCTGTACAAAATCGCCACCGGGATGCCAGGTCAATCGTTTGGGCTCCCCTCCATGGGAGGGAATTACGTAGACATCAAAATTACCGTCGTACTCTGCCGTAAAGGCAATTTGCTTGCCATCTGGGGAGAAATGGGGGGAAAGCTCATAACCTTCATTGCTAGTGAGTCTAATGGCGTTGCCCCCATTGATCGATGTTTTCCAAAGATCATTGGCATAGACAAATACAATTTCCGAACCGGAAACCGTGGGCTGTCTTAATAATTGTGTACCCTGGGCCGTCAGATTCAGGACAAAAAGTAGAAAAAGGGAAAGGGAGTATACGTATTTCATAATGCTGTCTTTAGGGGAATGAAAGTATTGAAAAAATCTGGGTTCAACAAGATTAAATCACGGAGGTTCAGCTGGGTGGAAAAAGAAATATGTGCTGCGCTTTCATGGGCTAAGGTGTCTCAGGAAAACCAAATTTATGTTAAATTTTTTTTGAAACGATTATTTCAATATACTTTTGGATAAAGGAACACAAAATGCCCAGGGTAGAGGAATTTGACAAAGCATTGGTACTGCAACGGGCCACGGCCATTTTTTGGGCCAAGGGCTACAATGGTACTTCCATGCAGGATTTGGTGGAGGCTACGGGACTAAACCGTTCCAGTATCTATAATTCCTTCGGCTCCAAATTGGCGCTGTACCAAGATGCCCTGGCGTATTACAACAAGGAAACGAATGTCTTTTTTCAAAAGGCCTTGCTACGGGCAGCAGATCCCCTGGAGGCCATACGCTTTATTTTTGAAGGTTTTCTTCCGGAAATACTCGAGGATACTGAGGGTAAAGGTTGTTTTGCCATGAACTGCAAGGCGGAAATGGGCAATCAGGACCAAAACATCAAACAATGGCTCTTAAACACCCAGGAACAGGTATTGACCACCTTTCAAAGCCTGGTAAGTGATGGCCAGGAACAGGGGATAATCAATAAGAAACAGGATGCCAGGAACTACGCATATTACATATTCAATGCGTTTCAGGGATTTCGCATGACGGGGATATTGGTCAAAGACCGGAAGGTATTGCAACAGCTTATTGACAATACCGTGGAATTATTGGAGTAAATTTTTTTAATCAATTTTGAAACGAACGTTTCAAAAATAATCACTAATATAATACATTTGACATGAGTAGATTTAAAGACAAGGTAGTAGTCGTTTCTGGAGGCAATTCAGGGATAGGCCTGGAGAGTGTAAAGGGTTTTTTGGCCGAAGGCGCCAAGGTCGTTTTTTCCGGCCGTAGGCAGGAGGCCCTGGATGCAGTTTCCAAGGAGCTGTCGGGGGATTTTAAGGCGGTCTTGGCCGATCAGTCCAAACTGGAGGACAATAAAAAATTGGTGGAGGTGGCCGTGGCTACCTATGGAACCATTGATGTCCTATTTGTAAATGCGGGCGTGGCCTATTTTGTTCCGGCCGATCAGATCGATGAACAGCATTTTGATTCACAATTTGACATCAACGTCAAAGGCCCGGCTTTTTTGGTAAAAAGTGCCATTCCCAACCTAAAGGATGGGGCGTCCATTATTTTCAATACCTCCATTGTACATAAAAAGGGCTTTGAGGCCTCCGCGGTGTACAGTGCAACCAAGGGAGCCCTGCGTGCCTTTGCCAGGGTATTGACCACGGAGCTGGCCCCGCGCAAGATACGTGTGAACGCTGTGGCACCTGGTCCTATAGCAACACCTATTTATAACAAGCTGGGAATGCCCGAGGAAGTAGTGAATGAAATGGGGCAGGGTTTTGCCGCCTCTAATCCCTTAAAGCGTTTTGGAGACCCGAAAGAGGTTGCCAATGTAGTTTTGTTTCTAGCTTCGGAGGAGGCCAGTTATGTAAACGGAGCGGAACTCGAGGTAGACGGTGGTGTTAGTCAGGTTTAATAGGAAGAGCACCAACGAAAGGGTCCATCTATTTTGCAGGTGGACCCTTTACGCTTCATAAGAAGACGTCTTTTCCAAGACAAGCTGTATCTTTGCCCCAAAGCAAGACCTATGATTCTTTTGGTTCCCTTCTTTGGTGCACTATACGGTTTGTTGGCCGTAATCTTTGGCGCTTTTGGTGCCCATGCCCTTAAAAATTCCCTTACGGAAGATCAACTCAAAAGTTTCGAGACCGGGGTAAAATACCAAATGTACCACGCCATTTTGTTGATTGTGCTTGGATTCAATTTTGGCTTTACCTCCCCATTGGAGACCTATATCGTTTACTGCTTTATTATAGGAGTATTTCTATTTTCCTTCAGTATTTATGGTCTTTGTATCAGTGCTTCCAAAGGAAGAAAACTCAGGTTCCTGGGTCCGGTCACTCCCCTGGGAGGGTTGCTTCTTGTAATAGGATGGGGACTTTTGGGATACTCCTTTATTTCTGAATTTATTTAGGGATGGCCAAAAAGGGTTTTGGATTCCAAAGCCTAATCGGTTATACCTTCCAAAAAGCCGCTATAATCTTAAATACATATTTCCGTTGATGGTATTCAACCGAAGTCGGTGTGCGGCGCCGTCAAAACTGCCCTCCACTTTTTGGCCCACATGCCTGTCCGTGCTTTGGAAATTCAGTTTCTCATCGGCATAAATGTTCCCGTGTATCGTTTCGGCCACCACCTTGGTATTGCGCATTTTTAGATCGATTTCCCCATTGATGGTGCTGAGATCCAAATTCCCGGCATAGGTCTTTATCTCAATATCCCCGTTGATCAGTTCGGCCGTAAAATCGCCCTCCACCACTTCCGATACCAGGCTGCCGTTGATACTGCTCAGGCTAAAGGAGGCATTTTTGGGAACATAGAGCGTATAGTTGAATTCATATTCGTACCCGCAGTAGTAATGCCTTTTCTTTCTGTCGGGATTGTCCTTGTCGTAGGCCTCCCGGAACTTCTTAAAAACAGGTTCAGCCTTGGAGACAATCAGAATTTGGGAACTGCTTTCATCAATTTTAAGTTCGTAGTACTCCAGGAACTGCTCTTCCTCCGCACTTAGGTGGGCCTTAAAATACACCTCGTCCTTATCCCAGGTCTTTAGCTCAATGTGCTCGGCAAATTTGAGGTCCACATCAATGTGCTGATCCTGGTAGGCAATGTTCTTTTCGATAATTTTCTGTGCCTGTAGGCTTAGCCCGACCAGCGTACAGGCCAGGGCGATTACTATTTTTTTCATGATTGTTCTTTTTTTGATTATTTTTTTCTCAGATAGATATTCCCGTTGGTGGACTTCAATTTTATGGAGACGCCCCCATTGTTGATAGACCCGGTTACCCGTCGTGTGGAGATTGATTTTAGTCCATCCTTATCGGGTCTTTTCAAATCAAAATTGGTGTAGATTTCCCCATTGAGGGAACTGAGGAACAGGTCGGCCGGCGTACCTTGGGGCAAGCTAACATCCACTTCGCCGTTGGTGGTATAAATGGAAATGGGAGAATCCTGCTTTACCGTTTTAAATTGCACCTCAATTTCCCCGTTCAGCGCGTTTGCCGTTATGGGTCCGGTAACCTCTCTAATAACGATGCCCCCGTTTAATTGGGCGTTGGCCTCTATTTCACTGGTAAAGCCTTCGATTTCAATATCGCCGTGCCACGTGCTTTTGACCGAAAAGTTTTGCGTTGCGGGAAGAAATATTTCTGCATCTTCTGACTTGCGGAGACTTTTAACGATCAGATTATTGCCGTCCTGGACCACATAGAAGCCCACATCGGTATTATCGGTACCTCCTTCCCCGACCAGTTTTAAACCTTTTGCCCTATCGGGGGTTGCCACGGAGGAGCCTACTTTGATCAAAAGCTCATTTTTACTGTGCGTCCGTACCGTAATATCGGCTTTTGATTCAATTCTTACCCATTCGATACCCTCCAGGGATTTGGTGTAATCGTTTTGGGCCAATGCCGTGCCGGTAGCCAGGCATAGTAATAAAATAAATGTGAACTGTTTCATGATTTTCGTTTTTTGATGTTTATACAATACTTGGTAAAAGTGTTTTGATTTGTTCTTTGATAAAGGGCTGTGTGTCTTCCCGCTCCAATAGTTCTTGCATGGGCTTCACCGCCTTCTTCTCCTGGATTTTTACCAGAACTTGAATGATGGTGATTTGAATGCTGGGGTCTTTTTCCGTTTTCAACGCTGCTATAAAGGCGTTTTTTACGTTTTCCGAAGCCGTAAATCTTCCCAGGGCATCTACTGCCGTCAAACGTACGTTGGTGTTGGCATCATACCGCATCCTATCGATTAGGGCCAATACAATGGCTTCATCAGGATCGGTAAATTCTTCAATGTAGTTTACCCCCTGGATCCGTTTGCTGGCCGATTTGTTTTCCATAAGGGAGAGCATTGCGGTCTCCTTTATTTCCTGACGTTCGTCCTGTAGGAGCGCAATCTCCTTGTTGGACTGCGTTTGTTGCTGTTGCTGACCAAAGAGGAAGGCACCCAACAATAAAACGATACTGGCGGCCACCCGCAGCAGATCTTTGGTCCAATTTCTCTTTTCGGTGGCGGGGGTATTTAGCGGTATTACCTTTGCATCGGCCTGCTTTTCGAGCTCCAACAGTTTATAAAAATTCGTTTTTATCCGTTCAGGGGGTGTAGCACCCTTTTCTTGCCCAAAAGCTTCAAATAGCACCTTCATTTCCTCCAGTTCCTTTGCGCAGGCGGCACAAGTGGCAAGATGCCCTTCAAGCTGGGCACGTTCCTCTTGTCCAAGGGCATCGTCCAAATAATCCGGAAGTAGTGCTACAATATGATTTTCATCCATGACTATATATTTTCAAAATAAATTCGCTTCAATTTTTTCAATGCCCGGGATACCTTGGTCTTCACTGCTCCCGGGGTGCTCCCCATAATTTCTGCCAGCTCATTATATTTTATTTCCTGGAAACGGTTTAAGATCAGTACTTCGCGGTCCGAGCTTTCCAACTTTTCCAAGGCGCTGTGCAAATGGGTAAAATCCTCTTTCTCCTTTTCCAATACCTGTACCGTTTCCAGGTCGCTACAATGCTCTTTTACCCTGCTATAATGCGTGTTCAAACTGTTTCTCGCTATAGTAAAAAGCCAGGAGATAAATTTGCCGTTTTTGTACGATGTCCGGTACTTCATTATTTTATAGAACACTTCTTGGGTGATATCCTCGCTCAGCATTTTATCGCCAGACATCTTATAGAGAAAATTGTACACGTGTACATGGTGTCTTTCAAAAAGGATCCGGAGCATGTCCAGGTTCCCGTGGGCTACCGCCTCCATAAGTTTTTCGTCCGTCTGCGCTTCCAAGAGCGGTCGTTTTTAGTTGGTGTTCACTAGTATATAGTCAGAAATGTACGAAAGGTTACACAGCTGATATATATTTTATCATGAAAAGATGTAAGATGTTGAAAATAAAGAGGTTAACTCTTGTTTTCTGATAGGTAAGCGGATGTAAAATACCTTAGTGACAGCCACAATCATCGTGGCCACAGGCCTTGCCGCCCTTCTTTTTGGTTGCGAAGAGCGATTTGGGCAAGAAGAATTTTTTGGCGATATAGCCAATGGCTATCGCCAAAATGATATAAGCCAATACCGGTTGCAAATAACTCATCTTACTTTATGATTTGATAGGCGATCAATGCTACAATATACGCAAAACTGCTCATAAAAACCAATTGCATAGCGGGCCACTTCCAACTGTTGGTCTCCCGTTTTACAATGGCCAGGGTGCTCATGCACTGCATGGCAAAAGCATAAAACAGCAATAGGGAAATTCCCGAAGCCAGATTGAACAAGGGTTTTTTATCGATGGGATTCACTTCTGCCGCCATCCTGTTCTTAATGGTTTCCTCCTCATCGCTTCCCACGCTGTAAATGGTGGCCAGTGTTCCTACGAAGACTTCCCGGGCGGCGAAAGAGGTGATTACCGCGATTCCTATCTTCCAATCGTACCCCAAGGGTCTTACAATGGGTTCTATGCCCTTGCCGGCGTAACCAATATAGGAATGCTCCAATTTATAACTCGCTATTTCCTGTTTTTGGGCGTTTGTCTCAAGCAGGACCTGCCTTGCCTGTACGGAATCTTGAAAGGTTTTTAGTCCCAGGGCATTGCTTTGGTCCAACACACTTACCGGGCTGCTTCTTTTATAGTCGTCCAATTTGTTCTTGATATAGGCCTGGCTATAGGGCGAGAACCCTTCTTTGGCAATACGCTCCTTCACGATACTCTCGGCATTCCTAAAATCGTCCGAATACCCGTTGGAACCCAAAAACCATAGGATTATGGAAATGGCCAAAATGATTTTTCCGGCCCCGTATACAAAGCTTTTGGTCTTTTCCAGTACAGTATAGGCCACATTTTTAAGGAGGGGCAGTTTGTAACTGGGCATTTCTACCACAAAAAAGGAGCGACTCCTTATTTTGAGTATTTTGTTGAGGGCCATGGCAGAAAGTATGGCCGCTCCAAAGCCAATGAGGTATAGGAGCATTAGGGTAAGCGCCTGGTAGCTCAAGCCCAAAAAACGTCCCTCGGGGATGACCAGGGCAATAATGATAAGGTATACCGGTAAGCGGGCAGAGCAGGTAGTAAAGGGGGTTACGAGGATGGTAATTAAGCGTTCTTTCCAATTTTCTATGGTCCGGGTCGCCATTACCGCAGGGATGGCACAGGCGGTACCCGATATGAGGGGGACCACACTTTTACCGCTTAGGCCAAAAGGCCGCATTAAACGGTCCATTAAAAAGACCACTCTGCTCATATATCCGCTTTCTTCCAGGAGCGCGATAAAAAGGAACAAAAAGGCGATTTGGGGAATGAAGATTACAATGCCCCCTATACCGGCTAGGACGCCCTCGGCAATCAAATTGGTCAAAATCCCGGAGGGGAGTGTGCGTTTTATCCACTCGCTGGCCATCGCGAACGACTCGTCAATAAAATCCATCGGATAGCTGCTCCAATCGTATATGGCCTGGAAAATGGTCAATAGGATGACAAAGAAAATGAGGTAACCAAAGATTTTATGGGTCAAGACCTTGTCCAACGTAGCCCTAAAGCCCTTGGCCGCGTTTCTATCTACCATGTAGGTTTCCTTTAGGGTATCATTGATGAACTTGTACCGCAGAATGGTTTCCCGCTGTTGTAGCCGTTTAAGATCGGCCTTGGATTTTGTGACAAAGGAGGAAGCGTCCTGTATGCGTTTCTTTTCGATGGGGGTAAAGTTCACATCCTGTGTGATCACCAACCAAAGTTTGTACAGGTCTTCGTTCGGAAAGGTGCGCTCCAAACGTTCAAAATACTCTGGTGCGATTGCCCGGGGATCCATGTTGGGGGCTACCGATAAATTTTTGTAATCCGCAATGAGCTCCTTGATCTTTTCAATACCACTTCCCTTTCGTGTGCTAACCAGTGCTATTTTGGTATTCAACCGTTCCTCCAGGAGCGAGACATCCATGGAAATTCCCTTTCGGGACATACGGTCTGCCATGTTGATGACCAATATGGCGGGAATCCTGAGGTCCTTGATCTGAGTAAATAAGAGCAGATTGCGCTTTAGGTTTTCCACATCCGTGATCACCATGGCCACATCGGGAAAATCCTTGTCGTTTTTGTTTAGCAGCAGTTCGGCCACCACGCTCTCGTCCAAGGAGGTGGTATTTAGGCTATAGGTGCCCGGTAAATCCAGGATATGGGCCCTTACCCCTCGGGGCAATTTGCAGATACCTTCTTTCTTTTCTACGGTAATGCCCGGATAATTGCCTACTTTTTGCTTTAGTCCCGTTAATTGGTTAAAAACCGAGGTTTTACCGGTGTTGGGGTTGCCAATGAGGGCGACATTGATTTGCTTGCTCATGGGGCCGTGGTGTCTTCAATACGTTCGAGCTCGATCTGTTGTGCGATGGACCTTCTAATGGCAATATGGGAACCGTTTACGTTGATGTAGATGGGGTCTTTTAGGGGCGCCACTTGTATCATTTCTACCTCATTGCCCGGCAAACAACCGAGTTCCAGCAGTTTTATAGGTAGGACATCCTCTGGAAATTCCTTGATAATGCCCTTTTCCCCTCGCTTCAAGTCTGCAACCGTGCTAGCCAATTTTTATTTAGATTGATTTTAAGTAAGGACAAAAGTAACGTAAAATTATGAATTATGAATTGGGGAGTTATGAATTATAAGTTAAAAGTTGATAGTGGACGGTTGGCACACCTACGCCATCCACATGTCGCCATCCGCGTGTCGCCATAGCTTTAGCGGAGGCACAAGCTTTAGTGGAGGCACAGGCTACGGTGTATGCTGACAGTGGGCAGGGCACAATTATGAATTGATGAATTATGAATTATGAATTGGGGAATTATGGATTAAGAGTTTTGAGTTGGCAGGGGAACAGTGGGCAGGGCACAATTATGAATTGATGGATTATGAATTATGAATTATGAATTGGGGAATTATGGATTAAGAGTTTTGAGTTGGCAGGGGAACAGTTGGCAGTGGTTAATAGTGCCGGAGATTCCTCGCAGGCTCGGAATGACAAATCAATACGTATTGTCATTCAGAGTGAAGCGTAGCGGAACGAAGAATCCCAAACCTGACGCATTGGGCGGGGCACAATTATGAATTGAGGAATGATGAATTATGAATTGATGGATTATGAATTGATGGATTATGAATTTGGGAGTTATGAATTGGGGAATTATGAATTATAAGTTGAGGAGTTATGAATTTGGACTCGAATTTTTGATTTTTACCATCAACCATCAACCATCAACCATCAACCATCAACCATCAACCATCAACCATCAACCATCAACCATCAACCATCAA
>NZ_JBNGOQ010000001.1:290296-334407 GCF_050589645.1 Eudoraea algarum
AACCATCAACCATCAACCATCAACCATCAACCATCAACCATCAACCATCAACCATCAACCATCAACCATCAACCATCATTCCGCGTACGAGGCCTTCAGGATTTCCAGATCTGCTAGGAGTTGCTCTATTTCCTCGGTATTGGTCCCATCGTAGGTGCCCCTGATCCGGCGTTCCTTGTCGACCAGGATAAAATTTTCGGTATGGATCATGTCAAAAGGGCCTCCATCGCCATCGTCCTTTACCGCAAGGTATGACCGGCGTGCCAGTTCGTAGATGTGCTTTTTACTTCCTGTGACCAGATTCCATTTTTGGTCGATGACTCCTTTTTCCAAGGCGTACTTTTTCAGTTGAGGCACGGAATCGATATGGGGCGTCACGGAATGGGACAGCAACAGCACCTCCGGGTCGTCCAGGATCTTTTCCTGTATCCCGGCCATGTTCTTGGTCATAATGGGGCAGATCGTGGGGCAGGTGGTAAAAAAGAAATCGGCAATATAGATCTTATCGGCGTAGTCCTGTTCTGTTATGGTTTCATTGTTCTGATTGGTCAGCGAAAAATCTGCTATGGTATGGTATTTTTTTTTCGCATGCAGGCTGCTGTCTACCAGTTCCGGATTAAAATCGGACGGCTGGTACACCGGCAGGGTTTTTTTGGGCTGCAGCGCATTGTAGAACAAATAGATGATTACTGCCGAGAGCCCCAAAAGGACGGTGCCAAAAAGTTTGTATTTGCTAAAAAAGGAGCGCATATATCTTCTAGCAAAGGTACGGCAGCATGTCATATCAATCAAAGGTTTCATGGGGCTTTGCTGCTAAAACTTTCTTAAAAAGGTTCTGAGCTAAAAGGTTCCCTTTTATAAGACCCTGTAAAAGTGTACTTTTGTGCGTTTTAATTTTAGAATAACTGGATGAGCCCGATACTTATAAAAACCATACAATTCTTTTTAAGTCTTTCCCTTTTGATCGTGCTGCACGAGCTGGGACATTTTGTTCCGGCAAAATTGTTCAAGACCCGGGTGGAGAAGTTCTACCTTTTTTTTGATATCAAATATTCGCTCTTCAAGAAAAAAATAGGGGAGACGGTTTATGGTATTGGTTGGTTGCCACTGGGGGGTTACGTGAAGATAGCCGGGATGATCGATGAGAGCATGGATACCGAGCAGATGGCCGAGGAACCCAAGTCGTGGGAGTTTCGGAGCAAACCTACCTGGCAGCGATTGATCATCATGCTGGGCGGGGTAACCGTAAATTTTCTGATCGCCTTCCTCATTTATATTTTCACCTCATTTTACTATGGGGATACCGATATTTCCACCAAAAGCATTAAGAACGGGTACTGGATAACAAATACCGTGCTTACCGATCTGGGCATGCAAACGGGCGATAACATCGTTGCCATTGACGGGGAGTCGTATACGAACTATTCGGATTTGAGGAAAAACCTGATCACAGCCGAGGAAGTTACCCTGGAGCGGGATGGAGAGACCAAGGTGATTACGCTTCCTGAGGATTTTTTGGGGAAATTGAGTGTAAACACGGAACGGACCTTTTTTGAACTCCGCGTCCCCTTTATGGTCGGGCAGGTCTCCGACAGCTCTTTGAACAAAGGGGCAGCATTGGAGGCGGGAGATGTCATTCTTGGTATAAATGGAGAGGAAATCAAATATTTTGACCAGTTTCCTTCCAAACTGCAACAATACAAAGACCAAGCTATTGTAGCTGACGTGCTTAAGGAGGACGGAAGCTCCAAAAACTTGGAACTACAGGTCGATACCGAGGGCAAGTTGGGGATTTATAGGGCAGAGCACCCCCTTCGTTTCCAGGAACTGGGCTACTATGACATCGTTCAGAAAGAATATGGCTTTTTTGAGAGCTTTGGTGTGGGCACCAAAAAGCTGGTGGACCAAATAGCGGGTTACGGACAGCAGTTAAAAAAGATCTTTACGCCAAGTACCGGAGCGTATAAGGGTGTAGGCGGATTTAAGGCCATTTTTGATATTTTTCCCAGTACTTGGAGCTGGCAGGCCTTTTGGAGCATAACGGCCTTTTTGTCCATTATGCTGGCGGTACTGAACCTGCTTCCCATTCCCGCCCTGGATGGCGGCCATGTGATGTTCCTGCTCTATGAAATGGTGACCGGCCGTAAACCTAGCGACAAGTTTTTGGAATATGCACAAATGGTAGGCTTCTTTTTGTTATTGGCGCTTATTTTGTTCGCTAACGGCAATGATATTTACAAGGCGATATTCAAATAGAACAAAAAATTTACCCTTGTTCCATCATTCTGGGGCATATCAAATTGAAAACTGTTTTTTTTTGTTTGGGGTGACTAAAAAAACTTTTATATTTGCACCCGCCTTTGCAGCTTTTAAACTGCGTTGGCAGGAGAGGTTCGCTAAAACGAACCACATATTCCTCCTTAGCTCAGTTGGTCCTGACGAACAGCGAAGCTGTTATCAGGATGCCGACAAGCAAAGCTTCGTCGGCATTAGAGCAGGAAGGGCATAGTTTAAAATAGAGAGAAAGAATTTATTTTCCTCCTTAGCTCAGTTGGTTAGAGCATCTGACTGTTAATCAGAGGGTCCTTGGTTCGAGCCCAAGAGGAGGAGCATAGCGACGACAAGCCTTACGGGAGACCGTAAGGCTTTTTTCATGGAAAAGCTTGGCTGGAGAGTCCAAGCAAGGTGACCAAGGATTAAGCGCATAACAAGTTTATTAATATTCCCTTGATGGCGAATTCTTAAATGAGCTTATTTCAGTCTCTGAAGCCAGTAAACAAACTAAAATAAGCAAGACCTGTATTTCCCGGGTTTGCTGGCGTGAAAGAGAGAAAAGTGGTGGTTACAAATGGAAATATATTATTAGCTAATTTGAGGGCGGCCAAAGTGTCGCCCTTCTTGTTAAATTGGAAATGACTACGAGACCTTGTTTAAATAATATTATACGCATTTGACATGTTTGGCAGTTTGTGTATTACATATCGGGACATGCTTTAATGATTTTTTCACAATTTCTTAGCCATTTTTGGTTGTGCTGGTGAAATTTCATTGTTGAGTTGTATCGTTCAACTGCCAATTCTGCATAATATTTAGCTCTCGGGCAATTCTTATCTATGCTAAAATATAAACGTGCCAATTCATAATATGAATGGCCTAATTGAGAAATAAAATCAACATTTTCTGGAAAAGAGTCCACAAGTTCTTTTCTTACCTCTGCAGATTTAATTAAGTAAAATGATGAATTGGAAATATCTTTTTTATTTAGGTATACAACTCCCATCGCGTAGTAAAATGAACTTAATGTTAATAAATTACTATTGTTTTTGGGCAATTCCTCATTAAGCAAGGGCTCCGCCATTTTTAGCTTATCTAAAGCATAATCTAACCATCTTGATTCTCTTGTATGATAATATTGTGTCTGAAAGCAATTCGCATAATCAATGAGGACTTTTGCTTTAAGGGGGTTAATTTGGGTATTGGAAGGATTGATATCCTCTATTATTTTAATTTTTTTAAGAGCTTCTTCATAATTCAACTTTGCCTGGTCAAAATTCTTTCTATCGACATAATAGTTGCCTTTAATGTCAATTGAGTTGATTAATAGCTGTAAATACCCTACTGCAGGATAAGAATCGAGGGCTTTTTTTTTAAATTCTATTGCTTTATCTAGTAATTCAAGGGAAGTAGTTTCAGGGGTTGTTTGATTTTTCAAAATATATAGATCATTATAGGCCATACCCAAATTCATATAATATAATTGTTTACTATTTTCACTTAGATTTTCGAACGTAGTAATCGCTTTATTATAATATACTTCTGATTGTTGATAGTTCCCAATACGCTTATAATACACTCCTAAATCGCTGTAATTTGAAGCTAATGAGGCTAATTCTTCCTCCTTAGGGTTCGTTATCGTATTGTAAATTTGTTCAGCTCGTAGCAAATTAATTCCTGGGTCTTTATCCTCAGCGCCATTTATTTTGTTGAGATATATATTTCCCAGATAAGAATTACTCAAGGCAATGATGAATTTATTATCTGAGTTTTCGATTTGTTTATTAAATAATTCAATGGATTTTTGGTACATGCCCTGAGCATATAGGCCAATGGCTTTGTCTATATAAACACCTGAATTCAATAGGTCATTTATTATATTGTCTGCCTCCTCAGTCGTATAGCCCAAAGAATTGTGTAGTAGGTCCTTTATTTGTGAAATATTAAAACCACTATTGGACCTAATAAGGTTGCCAATTAGCAATGTGATGGTGAAGTCGATTTTCTTGTTTTGTTTTTTGTCCTCTTCACGGTTTTCTTTGATTTGAGTATCCTGAGCTTCATTTTTGTTAGCTGATATTTGAGTGTTCACAAAAACTAAAAAAATACCAATACTTATCCAGGTTAATAGAAAAACACTCAATCTGGACCTATTGTTTTTGAATATTTTTTCTAGGAACTTCGATTTGAAAGTAACTCCTTTTGCCGCCATTTCTCTATAGAAGTAAAACAAAATAGCGCCGGCTAATGCCCAAATAAATATTAGAAAATTTAACATAATGCATATTGTTTAAATCACGTTGTCACAAATCTAGGATTTTTAATCAAAATCAAATCATAACAAGTATAGAAAGGTGCTGAATGAAGCCATTTACCCCTTCTATCTATTGCACCAACCCGCCCTAATTTTTGTAGGCTATGTGGTCTTGCAATGGGATATTTCCTATGGCTTTCAGGCCGTTTTGATAACGCTTCTCTCCCTGGCCTCAATACTACTTTGTTGTTGGTTTATCATTAGAAAATTCAACCCCTTAAGAATTGCTTTCGGCATGAAACGAAAACCAAAAAGAGGGATGGTTCCAAGCAATCAAGCTACCAAAACCCCGGTTTTTGACAAATAATGGTGTACTAAAAAAGCATAAAGATGAAACTGTTTAGAAAAATACGGCAGACCTTAATTAAAGAAGGCAACTTGAAAAAATATCTATCGTATGCCCTTGGCGAGATCCTGTTGGTTATGATCGGTATCAGTCTGGCCTTTCAGGTCAACAACTGGAACGACAATAGAATGAAGAAAAATGCCGAAATCCGGTATTATGAAAACCTTAAGGACCAAATTGCCGATGACAAAAATTTGGTGCTGCAGCAAGTGAATTTTAACAATCGCTATAAAGCCGAATACACCTATGCCCTGAGGATTTTGGAAACCAACAACCGAAATAGGATGGACACCTTGGGCCGTATCGTTCTTAACCTTACCCAATACTCCGATTTTGACCGCCAGGGGAACATCTATGAGACCTTGATCAACAGCGGCGAAATAAAACTGCTGCGGAATTATGAGATCGTGAACAGCATCCGGACCTTGGAGGAAAAGTACCTGTACATTAACCGTATGGAAAACATCCATTATGACGTTATGATGAACTATGTGGCTTCCGGGATAATGCCGCTTATACGGTTTTCCGACGGGAAGATCCAACAACCGGACAGACTGTTCTCTTATGAATTTCAAAACATGATCTTAACGCTGCTCGATGTCATGGAAGAAAAAGATAAGGTCTATCACCAAGCTATGAACGAAATCGACCACATTACCCATTTGATCCATAAAGAACTTAAAACGAAATAGGGGCAAGGATAATTTTGCCGCATAAGCCTTAAAAGAAGAGGTTCCGGTAGGAACATGAACCTTCATGGGCCATACAAACAATAAAAAGCTAACTTTGTACGCGAAATGGTGGTTTTAAAAACATATCGATTGAAAAGTGCAACAAAATGGCTGCTGTCCGTAACCTTTTTGCTTAGCACGTTCTCTTTTTCCAACTATGTTGGCCATGCATCAGTTGAACGGACGGTAAACCCAATTGAGCTCGTGTCCCATTTCGGATCAAAAACCGGCGGACAGAGTATTACTTATCAAAAGGCCCTTGCCCAAGGGAGTAACAACACTAGCCTTCACTTTTCCAAAAGCTGTGCAATTGGGCTACGAATGGCTTATGACCAAATGCATAAGATTAAGTTTGACAGCTATTCCGATCGAGTTTACATCACAATGCCCGTTGGCATCTTTTATCAAGCTAAAAAAATCCCCCAAAATGAGGAGACCCACCCTTAGGCTTTCCCCATAGGATAAAACGCTATCCCCTTTTTTCTTTAATACTTTACTTAAAAACAAACGATTGCGTCCTTATCAATGGATGTGATCTATCTTAAAAATGATACGTTTCAAAAAAGCATTACGGCTGTTGGGCCTAATGGTGCTTGTGGTCTTCGCCGCTATCGGGGTAGGCCTCAATGGAGGTGTCCCCATGCCCACGGCCAACAGAAAAAAAGATACCATAGAACTCCTTATGGAATCTGACGACACGGATGAGGACGAAGCTGAAGAAATCGATTTAAAACAATAAAAAATACAATATGAAGACATTAAAAATTATAGGCATAATCGCACTCGTGCTCCTAGCCGGTAGTGCGGGTTATTTATATACTTCGGGCCCTACATTACCGGACAACACGGAAGCGGTAATCCAAGAGGTCATGACCGGCCCTTTGCCCGAAATGGTACAGGGCGAAACGGGCTTCGCACCATCGAAGGATCTAAACATTTGGTACGAAAGCCTAGCACCCAAGGGCACTTCAAAAGGGGCTGTACTTCTCGTTATGGGGATTTCCAATGACGCGCTCGGCTGGCCGCCGAATTTTCTGGAAGCTTTCGTCAGGGCCGGATATCAGGTGATACGGTACGACCATCGGGGCACGGGCATGTCCGATTGGATAAAGGACTGGGACAGCGACCACGCCTATTCGCTGGCAGATATGGCAGATGATGGCGTTGCGGTGTTGGACCAACTGGGCATCCAAAAGGCACATGTCATAGGCATATCCATGGGGGGGATGATTGCCCAGGAACTGGCTATAAATCATCCGGATCGGATCGGATCGCTAACCTCCATCATGTCTTCTGGTGATGTGGAAGATCCGGAACTTCCAAAAATTTCCGGCGAGATTGCCAAGGAACTGATCAAGGTTTCCCTAAAATACGGTATTGTGGGAGGGGAGGAAAACATGATCAAATTACATCTGGCAAGCCGTATGATCCTCATGGGGGAAACTACCCGCCCGCTGAACGTTAAGTCCTTGTCCGAACAGGTTTTGTACAATATTCAAAGGCGAAAGGGGTATAATCCCGAGGTTTCAAAACAACATCAGGCCGCGGTATGGCTATCGGGATCCCGATATGAAAAACTAAAAACCCTTCGCGTTCCCACGCTTGTTGTCCATGGGAAATCGGACCCGTTTATTCCGTTTGAGCACGGAAAAAAATGCGCTTCCCTAATTCCGGGGGCCGACACCTTATGGATAGCTGATATGGGGCACGATATTCCTGAGGAAATGATTAACCCAATAACTGAAAGGATTATGGAGGGTTTTGAACGATAGAGGTAGGAACCTATATACTTAAGGTTACAATAACATTTGCGTTTTTGAGGTTCAATTCCATTACCTTTTTAAAATTCTACAACGGTTTTTCCAGAGGTATTGTCAAAAAAAGCGATATCCACATGAGGCATCGTACCCATTTGAGGAATCGCAGACAGTGGCACACAGGGATATTTAAAATCTAAATGGCCCAGGATGCACAAGGAATCCATTTATCTCTAGAAGTTTCGATATCCAAAATGTGCATTTCAACCTAGTTTAATGTACCGTTGGTTAAAATTCTGGAATAATCTATAAGATGCTCTTTCTTTTTAAATGTAGTTTGGTCAAGAAGCAAATCGGAAGACGTCATTACCGTTTGTGAAAACATCAAAATTCCAAATTGAAATACCGTCTTTGGAAAGTTTAATAATAAGTAAAATCAAAAAATCATTGAAGTTATGATGAAATTTGCTATCACCGCTATGGTGTTCACCGTTTTACAATGGTCCTATGGTCAATCGGACCCTTTTCTCAGTTTACCAAGGCAAAGTCCGGCCGCATCGGTTACCCAGAGAATAGGATTAACGGACATTACGATCAACTATTCCAGTCCACGCATCAACGATCGGAAAGTGTGGGGAGCCATAGTGCCCTATAACAATGGCAAACCTTTCCCTTGGAGAGCGGGCGCCAATGAAAATACAACGATCACTTTTACAGATGATGTTTCAGTTGAAGGGAACAAATTAGCTGCAGGGACCTATGGTATTCATATGATTCCGACCGAAGGAGATTGGACAGTGATGTTTTCCAAAACGAATTCTGCATGGGGAAGCTTTGGTTATAAAGAGGCGGAGGATGCACTTAGAATAACGGTAAGTCCGGAAGAAACCAAAACGTTTTATGAGTGGCTGACCTATGAATTTGCGGACAAAGGTCAAGATTTTGCGGTTGCCTCTCTTTTATGGGCCAATAAAAGAATTCCTTTCAAGGTGGAAGTAGATGTCCATACTGCTGTAATGAAAAAGGTAGAAGCGCAATTAAAGGATTTACGACAAGTACAATGGCAACCGTGGTATTATGCGGCTAACTATTGCCTCACAAACAATGTTGCTTTAGAGCAAGGCTTGGATTGGATCAATACATCAATAGGCAAGAAAGAAAATTTTACAAACCTTAAAACAAAAGCTGGATTTTTAGCTAAAATGGGCAAGAATGAAGAATCGGCTCAATTAATGAAAACCGCCATAAATCATCCATCGGCAGATTCTCAAACGCTGTATGTATATGGAAGGTCATTACTTAGCGAAAACCAAATAGGAAAAGCCATGGAGGTCTACAGGCTTAGTGCCAAACGCTATCCAAATGTTTGGCTGGCGGAACATGGTTTGGCAAGAGCGTATTCTGCCGAAGGGAATTATAAAAAAGCGCTGGCATTGGAAAAGAAGGCATTGGCCAAAGCACCTGAAATACGGCATGAGGTTATCAAAAAATATATTGGCCATTTAGAAAAAGGTCAGGATTTCAATAAGTATTAAAAATAGCCTTTAAAAAGAATCTATAGGTTCACTTTGTTTGGTCTGATAAAGGATAGAAATATTTTCTATCGCTAGTTCTATGGAGAATCTGTATGATAATACCGCTCTACCTGTCCTTGCTGGCAGAGCGATATACACAACGAATAAATATCCCAACCGACCGACCAACAAAAAATTCAGATGATTCCATTCCTTTTCGCCGACGAGGGGAATTCAAGAATAAGACATAAGATATGGTGCATGTTGCAGATATTATTAATACGAAAGCTAAGACCATGAGCAAGAAGATGCTGAAAATCTCAGTTGCGATAATATCTGCTTTTCCACTGTTTCTTGGCGCCAATGGGATGATCAAAGGGATTCCCACGTCCGTCTTGGACCAACTGGAAAAACATCCTGATATCGTGGCTTCCATGGATGGCAGTCAAAGGTATTTATCTTCTTTGTTGTTCATGTTTGGCTTCCTTTTTTACTGGATATTGCCCAAGTTTGATTTCTATACCAGGTTGTTTCGAATTCTCTTGATCTTCCTATTCATTGGGGGGTTGGCAAGAATGAGTTCTGTTTTTATTTATGGTGTCCCCGGCAACTTGCAGTTGACAATACTTGGGATAGAGATTTTAGTTCCATTAATTCTTGTCCCATGGCATATTTCAATTTATGGGCTAAGGCTCGGGCACGAAAAAAATAAGGTTAAGAATGAATCTGGTTAAAAAAAGAACACTAAAGAAAATCGTCGATTTTATTCCGCATTTTTTGCTTGGTGTGCCCATGCTTGTTTTTGCCACAATGCATTTTATTAAGGTAAGCGCATTATCCATGAAGGTGCCTTTAAGTGTGTTGCCCGAATTTATGGTAGTCCTAACCGGAATACTTCTTTGGGTGGGTGGTCTTAGTATTCTTTTTAAGTACAAGGAGGAGGTGGTTACTTTTTGGTTAGGGATATTGATCATCTCCTTTGCCTTCACGGTTCAACTTCCGGAAATATTGCAAGGTGTGGAGGAAAGTTTACCGCATTTTGGAAAGGACTCCGCACTGGGCGGGGCCTTACTGCTCCTTTCACGCCTGTTAAAAGAGAATAAGCAGTTAAAAAGTATTTTTTACGATCAAAATGTTCAATGAATTCCCAAAAATTAAAAGAAAAAAAGAAGACAAATGAAAACACTTTCAACACTATTCACAGCAGTACTGGTACTTATGGTATCGATGAATTTATCTGGGCAGGAAAGCAAACCCGGATATGTGCTCATCAAATTCAACGAACCTGCGCCTCAGAACTTGGAAAAGTTTAAGCAATACGCCAAACTAGCGGGGGCGGCAGGAAAAGAATTTGGAGCCAAAACATTATCCGCTGGCAAAGCCCCAGAAATTATAGAGGGCATGGGCGACGATAACAAATTTGTTCTTTTGGAATTTCCATCAAAAGCGCATGCCAAGAACTGGTATAGTTCAGAAAACTATTCGCTAGCTAAAAAGCATAGGGCGGGCATTGTTGACTTAACCATAATCTTACTGGAAGGAAGGTAAGATGGAAATCCTACATAGGAATCTGGGTTTTGTAGCATAGGAAGGCATACTATGGTTTGCAAGTAGGCCTATAAAAAGGATTTATCTATAATGGATCAGGATTGGCGATCGGGATATTTCCGCTGAAGGTTCACTTTGGTGGAAGAGTTGACGTACACTTGAGAAACGGTCGCCTTTCCTTAGCTATGGAGAAGATTCAAATGTAATGGTCCGGTGGTACAGCATTTAAAAACTTGGTTAAAGCAATTCTTATGAAAAGAGTATTATCAAAAATGCGGTATGTCATTTTCGGATTGGTCCTGATATTAGGGGTACTGGGGATTTTTTTTAGTCTCTACATAGCAGATATCAGACCTCCGGAAATAGAAGAAAACGGTATTAGCAAGGAAATGGAAAGGAAGGGCAATAAACTCATGCTTGAGATGTTGGAAGCTCATGGCATCCGTAACTGGCAAAAAATCAAAACTGCCGAATATACCGCCAATTCATCATGGTACGGGTTTTTTGGGAGCTTGGGATGTCCCTGGCCCGAAACCGACGTAGATCTTCATTATAAAATGGAACCTAATTCGTTCAACATCAGGGTGGAGTTTTTGAACACGGAATCAAAAGGGGAAGTTTGGGGGATACAATCCTGGAAGTCCTATATAAAAAAACCGGGGCAAGAGCTACTTTTCAAGGAAAATACCGGTATAAAATTTGGATTGTCCACATCACATTATTTGACCGAACTCCCCTTTCGTATCGCCCAGGCCCCTATCAAATCCTATGCGGGGGAGAGGGAAAGGAACAAAAAAAAATATCTATTGGTTTATGCAACTTGGGAGAAAGCAGCACCCCATGCCCTACATGATCAGTATGTCTTATGGATAAATAAGGAAACAAAACTGCTAGAATTGGCCCAATACACCGTAAGAGAAGGAGGCAAATTTGCCAGTGCCTGGGTGATATACGAAGATTATCAGGCCATTGAGGGGGTTATGATGCCCACCGCCTTTCACAACAAACTAACATTGGATAAGGAAGATTATCTGCACCGTCATGTGTATAAGAAAATCAGATTCAATTCCTTCGATATAACTGAATTACGCCCAAACGATGTGCTTCTACCTGTTGGAGATAACAAATACCATTCTGATTCTTTGATGCCCTAGGGTTTAAAATTTTCAACCAAATAAAAACGTATTCAATGAAGCAATATATACCAATTTTGACGCTGTTGTTTGTGCAAATAGTCCACGGTCAAAAGTCGGATTTGGCCATTTTCGAACATTTAATCGGTAAAACGTGGATTGCCGAGGGGAATTGGGAAGATGGAAGCAAATTTAAGCAGGAAAGCACATTTGAATACGCTTTGAACAAACAAATTGTCATTGCAAGATCAAAAGGTTATGTCAACCAGGAACAAACCCGGTATGGTTTGCGAAATCACGGGATTAGGAAGTTTGACCCGGTTTCAAAGGGTGTTAAATTCTGGGAGTTCGATGTTTTTGGGAGTCTTACGGAAGGGACGATGTCCATTCGGGGGAAGGACATCTTTTATCACTACTCCTATAATGGGAGCTTGATAACGGATCATTGGGAATACGTTGATGATACCACCTATAATTTTATTGTTGGTCGCTATGTGGACGAAAAATGGGAACAGGTATATCTAAAAACGCAGTTTAAAGCGCAGCACCACTACCACAATTTTTTAAAGAAAGAAGATTGAGGTGCATAACCACCCAAGTTTTTTGATATAACCGTTTGGCAGTTATTGTACCTATTGAATCAAGCGATCTCCGGGAGGCCATTTAGCCATTTTTTGAAGTTGCGACTGTTGTATCTACTAATTTTTATTTCGGAAGGATGTCCATTATTTAGGGAGGAATCCAAGTGGACCGTCAATTTTCTATTGACATCTTTCTCTACGATTTGAACAGCATCCCTGTGCACTATATATTGTCTGTTCACCTTGAAAAAATTCGCTGGGGGCAATATGTTTTCAATTTCCTTAAGGGAATTAAATTGTGTAATCCATTTGGTTTTGGAGTTTTTTAATAGGATGGAAACGATTCCCTGTCTAGAGTGAAACAATGCGATATCATCAAAGTCCACGGTGAGTATTTTATTTCTCGTTTTTACAAAAAGTTTGCTGTTATTTTCCTTTTCAACCTTCTTTTTTATGAGCGCCTCTCTGAGAACATATTCAAACAGGACTATCAATATGGATATGAAAAGGTATTTAAGATAATTGACGAAAATAAAATCAAATTCAAAGATTACATGGTTGACCAATACGTATAGAAGGCTGTAAAAAAGCGTTGTTATCGAAAAATGGAACGCTGCTTCATAAAGCATTCTTTTCCTATAAGAATCAACTTTTTTAAAGCTTACTTTTTTGGAAAATATATAGTTCACCGTGCACAAAAAGACTCCAAAAGAGACAATAATCAGGAATGAAATGGTGGGAAATCGATAATCTGTCGAAAAGGGCAATTTGTTGTAGCTAAATAAATGGACAATAAGCAAGGACAGGGCAAAGATTAAAGAATACCTAACCAGATGTTCTTGAGCAGCGTTATTTATCCGACCGGAAACTCTTTTCATAACCACCGAAGCTATTTCATCGTATCACATTGGAAGTTTGTAAGCTGGAAAGTAAAATTTTTTACATTTAATTTCCCCCATATTTTTGTTAAAATAATGGGTCAAAAGCTAAATCAATACACTTCACCATTCCCTTTTTAAGGAGAACTATTGCCCCTTTTGCAGGGGTATTGACCCGATTTTTGCGGTCATAGGGATTCATCTGCCTCGCTTGGAAATTGGCGCGGACAAATAAGCTTGCTAAGGTTCCTTGATGGCTCTGGCGATCAAGGCATCTGTTTTTACTGATTGGATATTGTGTTTTTTGATCTCCGAGATAAGGTTCTTTTTCAACAGTTCCTGCTCTTCGGGGTTCAATTGCTCTACGACCCATCGAAGCCCGCTTCCTAGGGCAATAGTCCAGAAGTCTTCCTCATGATGCAGGGCTTGCTGACTTTCAAGATGTACTATTTTTACATTTGAAATTCCCGCCTGGGAAAAAAGATCGGACAGTCCCTCTTTGGTGGTAATATCGTCCCAGGGATTGAAATCGCCGATCAGCTCGGGCCGTATTGCGGACACTTGTTCGGCCCAAATCGAATAGGCCGGCGCAAATATTTCCTTGCCCCATGTAGTGATAACCAGCTGGCCCGAAGGTTTCACATACTCCCAGAATTTAGCGAGTTGTGCCGCCATATCCTCGAAGAAAAAAATACCAAAAACACAGACTACCGCATCAAATTCACCCGGCTGGAAAGAGGTTTGGGTGATATCGGCATGTAAAAAACGAACCCAATCCAATGCTTTGGCCCTTGCCTTGTTTCTGCCCAGGCTCAATAGGCTGTCGGCCATATCCACCCCGGTTACCATGCCTTCCCTGCCCACCAGTTCGGCGGCGGGTAGTGCCGAGGCACCACTCCCACAACAGACATCCAAAACAGTCTCCCCCTTTTTTAACTGCATGCAGGCAACAGTTTCCCTGCCTATCGCACTCCAGAACCCAAGAGGTCCTTTATCAAATGAATCTGCCGCTGCATTGTAGGTGCTGATCACCTTCTCCTTTTTGTTCATATCCTAGCCGTAAATGTTGATTTGTCTTTAAGTTCGCCAAGAGGTCATGAACCCCCATTTGCCAGGTAAAGAGGTCATGTTTTTTACGTTCAACCTGCTTTGGAAATACGAATATAGGCCTCACTGGCCCGTCCCGAATAAATTTAGCATTATTTTAAAATTTGACAAGATAAAATGCTATTTTAACCCTGTGATACGTGGTTGACACCTTTGGAATGAACTGGTTGATTGACAAACCCTATTTGATTTTTTTTGCCATGATTCCACTATTGGTAATCGGCGGCCTGTTTTTGGAGGATTCCACTTTGGCTATAAATGTCCATGACACCTATTTTGTAATTGCGAACCAGGACATAACGGTTTTGTTTTCCATAATATTTACGGGGATTGGACTTGGGTATTGGTTGACCCGAAAATTTAAGGGACAACTAAGGCGATGGATGACTTTAGCACATATTTTGTTAACCTTTGGTGGAATCCTATTTATAACTATTATGGGTGCGCTATTAAATACGGTATACAATCCGCTGAAACCCGATGACGTCAATGAAACACTGTATGTAAATTTCGTTTTATGGCTATCGATTCTTGGGGTACTGTTTGGACAAATACTGTATCCTATAAATCTCATTTTAGCCCTGTTTAAAAAATAGATTCACCTGATTATGAAAAATCCAAAAACTAAAATATGACCTATTCGAAAGGTATCCTTGCCGTATTTTTTTTATTCCTAACCGCCTACTCATCAGCCCAGGAATCACAGCTCCTAAGTGAAGTACCTGTAACCAAAGAGCAGTTCATCGCCAGTGAGAAAAAAGTGCTCGGCACCATTGAATGGCTAGAGAATACACCTATCAATGAGGAAAAGGAAAAGCATAAAGCGCAATATGCCCTCCTGGTAGCGTGGCTTACCAATTCTCCTACGGTTACACTTGAATTGAATGCCAATGTGCTGACTTTCACAAATAAGAATAGTGAATTGTTGGTGTTTTTTATGGCAGGCTGGACAAAATATGCCTTGGAGAACAATTATTCAAAAGATGTTTTTCAAGGAAGTTTGGCTGGGATACGCAGCGCGATAAAAATTTACCAAACCGGAGGCCTAAGGAAGGATAAGAAGATGCAAAAATTGGTTGAACTTGAGGAACAAGGCGGGCTAGAACAATGGGTGTCCGAACAACTTTCGAAATAGGTCCAGAAGAACAAAGTACAGGTTTAAATACAGGATTGGATATCGTTAGTAGATGATAATTGGCTATGTTTTCCGATATTAGGCAATAACTATGTGCAATTGTTACCACCAATTTGAAAACAATAACTGAAAGGAACAATATCAATTGGATTTTTGGGCTTATGTTCCTAACCTTTGGAATTGGCCTTATAATTCATAGCCTCACAGATTTTTTTACCTATAATTTTACCACAACCCTATTTATAATAATGCGCTCCAATTCGAGTATTATTGCGGAATTTATCTTTGGGACCCTACTCTGTATTTCCGGAATTCAAATATTTGTAAATAACAAAAATTGGTTGAATTCCATAAAGGCATTGACCATAGGAATACTTGTGAATTTAGTTTTTTCCTTTTCGTTAAGCGCGTTTACTTATGCATTTGGTTGGTGGTTGGCCATCGAAATAGTATTTAGAGCTTTAATTGGTTTTGGAATATACAAACTGACCGTATACTTGATTCGGACCAATGAATCTGAATGGAATATCAAAGGGGATAAGCTAAGTTTAATAATCGGGATTGTAATTGGCCTTTTTCCTTTTTTATTTCGAAATATGTGGTTTTGAGTTGATAAAAACCGGGAGTAACAATGGCTATAACCTGCCTTTGAAGAGCAAGCAGGAATCATAGCCCGGATCGTTGTGTGCAATGTAAATCGAACTGAAGGTTGAATAAGAAAATCCGAAATATAGTTTATCTGACACTAGGACTGATTATTGCCTATTCAGTTTTAGCAATTCCTATTAGCAATAATTTGTCAAACAAATATGACGTTGAACTAAATAGAAAACGGATAGAATATGGATTAAAGCCAATAACAGAAAGTTGGAAATTGGACAGTATTGTATTACAATCGCCAGTTAGAGGAATGAACGGCTTTCCTTCTGAAATTATTGATACCACCAGCTATCGTTTTTTAGAAAACAAATGGTATTGCCAATATTGGTCGAATAAGAAAGTAGATAAAACAAAACCTTACCACAAAAGCAAAAAGATTTGTTTTACAAAAAGTTTTTGGGTGTGGCAAAACAGAATGGATTTTGAGTATAATACTTTCATAAATCCAAATGCTGATTTCGCAGATTATGAAGCGTTGGAAACAACAACTCATTGGAATATGAATGGAGAAACTTATGGGCATCACGCTCATATGAAAGATGGAGAAGATTTATTGGTGAACTTTGATGTCAATCAATCTATGTTGGGATTTGAAAAAGAGAAAATTGATAAAATATTAAAAAAATGGAATTTGAAATAAAATCACTACACTCAACAAAACCTATAACCTGGCTGCCTATCGGACAGGGAAATCCAGGGCTTATTTACTGACTTAAGACTTCTGCGGACAGTTTCCTGCAGAAATGTCGGCAACGTATCAAAACTAAACCGTTGTGTGCTAACTGGAAATGAACAATGAGAATTTGGTCTTTACATCCAAAATACCTTGATACTAAAGGGCTCGTGGCTTTATGGCGCGAAACTTTACTGGCAAAACATGTTTTGGAAGGAAATACTAAAGGGTATAAAAATCATCCCCAACTTAATCGATTCAAGGAAACAATCAATCCAAGTGCATGTATCAATCAATACTGGATATCAGTATATCACGAAGCTGTTGAGAGAGGATATAATTTTAGTAAGGAAAAAATCAACTGGGAAATTAATGTCGTTAAATTGAAGGTAACGAAGGGACAACTTGGATATGAGTTTGAACACTTGCTCCATAAATTGAAATCCCGGGATGAAAATAGATTCAAGGAAATAGTGAAAATTGAATTACCTGACCCTCATCCACTTTTTTCGGTGGTGGATGGAGATGTTGAAGCATGGGAAATAATAAAGGAACAAAGCCCGCACATATCAAGAAACAAAAGTCATTAAAATGGGCGTTTATCCAAACCGTTGTGCTTCATGTAAAGAACAGCTAGCTATAAAATGAACACCTCATGAAAAAAGAAGATGAACCCATTGTTGTAGAACAGATTTTTGACACCGCTTTGGAAAACGTCTGGGAAGCGATAACCGAACAAGGGAAAATGACACAATGGTTTTTTCCCAACATCGCATCTTTTGAGCCTGTGGTAGGCTTTAAGACGCGATTTGTCATTCAGGTGGAAGATAGAACATTCCCACACCTATGGAAATTGACAGAAGTGATCCCCTTGAAGAAAATAGCCTATGAATGGCAATTCGAGGGGTATCCGGGCCGTGGGATCTCGACCTTTGAGCTCATGGAGGAAGGGCATCGGACAAAATTAAGGTTGACCTTCACCGTCCTTGAGAAATTTCCTGACCATATCCCTGAATTTAAACGGGAAAGTGGGGTGGCCGGCTGGAACTATTTCATTGGGGAAAGCCTAAAGGAATACTTGGCGAATAATGTCGATTAAGCACGAAAATACAACAAAGGCCATCATAAAAACAAAAGGCGTGGTTTTTATCGGAATGCCCCATAACGCGGCCATTGTTGATAGGCCTCACTTAATCCCCAAAAAGCGGTTCAATACCTCCAGCTTGCGTTTGGACACGGGAATATAGCGCCCGTTCATCAATTCCAAATAATAGCCCCCGGCCTTGTCCAAATGGGTTACATAGGCCATGTTCACCAGGTAGGAATGGTGCACTCGGATAAACCGATTGGGAGGAAGCAAACGGGCAAAAGCCCCTAGGTTCCTACTCGCCAATTTGGCGGCCCCACAGCGCAACAAAAATTGGGTGTAGCGCCCTTCGGCTTTTAGGTAAACAATGTCTTTTTTGGCCACCAGTTCCACCTTGTCCTTTGAGGGCAGCGCAAGGATATCGATAGCATAGGCGGTCCCGATGTCCTTTGCATACCCCTCATAGGAGGGCAATAGCTGTTGTTTGGCCTTGTTGATGGCGACCAAAACCTCCTTCAGATCCAGGGGCTTTAACAGATAGGCCGTCACGTTAAGGGCAATGGCCTTAAGGGCGTAGGTATCCACACTGCTGGTAATGATAAAACTACAGGGCCTGCCATAGCGTTCTATAAGCTGAAAACCACAGCTATTTTTTAGGGCAATCTCCAAAAAAACAATATCAGGGGCCAGGGCATTGATCTTGGACAGGGCCCGGGCCCCATTGGGGGCGGACCCCAAGACCTGGATTTCCGGGAAGTAGTGCTTTAGCATGGACAAAAGCGCCTGCAGTGCCCGGGGGTCGGGCTCTACGATATAGGCCCTAAGTTTGGGAGCTCTCATAGCACACCTTTTTGGAGTCAAAGGTAGGGACCGATCCAAGGGGGTGAAATAAGCGACAACACGTAAAATATAGGTAGTACTACGTAGTACTGCAAGGGTCAAAGTTCCAGGATGGTCTCCTTGTTGGTCAGGGCCCAATTGGTAAGGGTATTGGTGCCGCCCTCCAGGGCCAGCTTGCCAATGATGTTGCTTCGGTGTTTCTCCACCGTCCTGACCGAAACCCCCAGTTTATCGGCAATGGTGTTGGTGGACTCCTGTTTTGCCACGAGCTTTAGGATGGTAAGCTCCGAAGGGGTGAGCAAGCGCAACTTTTTTAGGTCCCTTCCGGCGTTTTCCAATGCCAGCGTACCAAAGGAGGCACTGAAATACGTATGGCCCTCAAGGACGGCCTGGATACAGCGTTCAATTTCAAAAAAAGAGTCTTCCTTTAGCAAATATCCGTGGATATGAAGGGCCTTCGCCTGGGTTACGTACGCCAGCCTTTTGTGAAAGGAGAGCACGATGAATTTTGTCTCCACGCCCTTTTCCCTAGCGGTTTTTATCACTTCAAATCCGGTCAAGAGGGGCATGTCAATATCCAAAAGTGCCAGGGTGGGCCGTTGGGTCAGAATACCTTCCAGGGCCTGCATGCCGTCCATCGCCTGCCCGATAACACGGTAGTTTTTGGCCACCAGTTCTTCATAAAGTCCCTTTAACAACATGGGGTGGTCGTCTGCGATCAGGAGGGTGATGTCTTGTTTATCTTTCATTTTTGAACGGCTATGGTTAAGGTTATGGTCGTCCCTTTGGAAAGTACACTTTCCACATGGAAGCGGGACCGTATTATTTTGGCGCGCTCCAAAAGGGTACGCATACCCAGGCTTGTACTTTGTTTGATCTTTTCTTCAAAATCGAATCCCTTACCGTTGTCGCTGATGACCATTTCAACGGTATTTCCCCGATGCGCTATACGCACCGAGGCGGCTTTGGCGCCGGAATGTTTTACCAAATTGTTCAGCACTTCCTGAACAATGCGGTATAGGTGCAGCGCACTTTCCTTGTCCAATACCCGGTCTATATCATCTAGCTCATGGGTAAACAAAATATCGGTATGGGCATCCACTTCGTTGATCATGGCCGCAATGGCTTTAGTGGCCCCCAAACTTTCCAGATCGGCCGGATACAGGCCCCGCGAGATGGTCCGCAGTTCTTCCAGCGCGCTTTCCGCCAGGCTTGTGGTGTCGCTGTTTCCATTGCCTCGCATTTTCCTGGTCAATAGCATCAATTTTTGGCCCACACTATCGTGCAGCTCCCGGGATACATGGGTGTACTGATCCTCCCGGTTTTTGATAAGGTGCTGGGCGAACTGGGTCTGTAATTTTCTTTTTTTTCGATTAAATCTTTGGGCATAGAGTAAAATAACGATGGTAAAGGAGGCCAATAGTCCCAAGCCGCCAAATAAGATCCATTGGGTTTTTAGTTTATTTTGAGTGTCCAGCAAGGCTATTTCCGTATGCTGGGCCTTGATCTTGAAATCCTGTTTTTCCGTTTCGTACAAGGTTTGGTAATACGACAAGGCTTTTATCTTTTGAACGCTGCCGATTGAATCCTTATGTCGCATGTACGCCCGGTAATGGGTATAGGAAAGCGCCGTATTGCCCAGGGCTTCGTAAAGTTCTGCCAGAAGCTTGTTCGCATCATACACCAGTTCAAATTCGCCCGAACGGGTTCCGTATTCCAATACCCATTTTGCGTTCCCCAAGGCCTTGGTATAATTTCCTTTGGCCAAGTGGTAGTTGGCAAGGGCTTCATGGTATAGCCATTCGTAGGGAACAGGGGTGCCCTGGGCAAAATCAGTCCGTATTTTTTGGTACATCCGCTCCGCTTGCACCACACTGTCGTTTTGTACATGGGCCTTCAACAGGCCATAAGCCAATACGGGCCTAAGGGGTTGATCGTATTCCGGTCCAAGCGCATAGGCGTAGGCTTCGCCAAGGGCAGCGATGCGTTCTGCTTGCTTGTCCATTTTGTCAAAATCACGGGCGGCATTGTACAATAGCGGAATCAGTGCGTTGTTGTCCTGCCTTGCCCTGACCACCGCCATGATTTCGTCGCGTTCTTTTTTGGCCTCCTCAAAAAAACCGTTTTGGCTGTACAGGATAGACAGGGAGTTCCTGGCACGCAGTAGGGATGTCGTATCCCGGGCCCGCTTAAAGAACCGGGCACTTTCGGACAAGGCTTGGGAAGCTTCGGCAAATTTACCGATATCGGAGTAGGCCGCGGCTTTGTAGGTCCTGATCAGGGCATACAACATAGAATCCTGTCCCTTTAGGGCAAAGGCCTCTGCGGCGGCATAGATGGGGATGGCGGCGGCCAGTTCCCCGGAGAAATAATGGCTATCGGCCCCATTGGCGTACAATTGGGCCGCTAACAGAGGATCGTCCAAAACAATATCCCGTTCCTGAAAGCGCTGGAACACGGCCATCCCCTCCCAAGCCCTTTGCGCTGTGGAATTCAAATAAGCGATAAGATTGGAAGTCTGTTCCGTACCGATTTTTTCGGAATCCAGTTCAAAAGCCAGAGCTATGACCCTACGGGCAAGGGAATCATAGGGATATCCCGCTTGGTCCCGAACAAGCTTGGCCAAGCTATCGAGCAGCACCAGCTGATCGCTTTTTTCGTGAGCTGCTGCAAGCTTCAGCTTTAATTCGTTTATGCGAGTTTCAACATTGGAATCTTGGGGGAATACCATCAGGAGGGTGCCGCACAGACAAAAAAGGAGGGGTAGTTTTTTTAGGGCATCAAAAAAAACCAGAGAAAAATGCATCCAACCATTCGTTTCCAAAAACCTCATGATCACGGGTATTTAAGGGAGACGATATACTACTAGCTGCGTTCAGGAAACGGCACAAACAAAATGCCGTACCGCTTTCCATGATCAAGGTACAAGAAATTATTCAAAGCGGGTAGCCTTTGGCCCCGGAAGCTGGGGTCTTTTTTAAGGAGATGGGAAAAAAGACGATGACGCACAGTGCGCTAAGCAACTTGGGCCAGTTTTAACAAAACCCATAAAATAGTCCCATTTATTATTGTATACGCCCACTTATTACGTCGCATTTTCATTCAATTTTTATTGGTTCAATATTACCGTGGATTTGCCCGAGGCGATGGCCTTGGACCACAGCTTCCAAAAAAAATTGGAGTTAGCAAAGAACAAAGAACAAACCCACAATAGAAAACTGAAATGACACAGGGAATTCGGATCAATGGGCTAAGGGAAATGTATCGATCAACACTTTTCGATGAGATGATTCCTTGGTGGGAGAAGCATTCCATCGATTGGGAATGCGGGGGATACCTTACGCGGCTGGACCGAAATGGCACGGCCTATGCGGGCGATAAGGATATGTGGATGACGGCACGGCAGATATGGATGTTCAGTCATCTGTACCGCAAGCATGAAGAAAAAGAACGCTGGCGGGAATTGGCAGAACACGGGCTGGATTTTATGATGAAAAACGCCTTCCGGGAAGACGGAACAATGTACTTCCGCCTCGACCGCGAGGGACGGCCCCTTTCCAAGGTATTGAGCCTCTATACCGAGGTTTTCGCTACCATGGCCGTGGCGGAATATGCCGAAATCTCCCAAAGCAAAGCCCTTAGGCAACGGGCCAGGATTATGTACGATTTTCTGATGCCCAGGCTGGGCCAGGCCTCCGATACGCCCATGTTGGGCTATCCGCTTTTTACGGAGTTCCACTTACACGCCCATGATATGTGCCGCATTACCGTAGCCAGGGTATTCAGGGATATCTGGCCCCAAAGGAAGTTTGAGGATGATATCAATACCTCCATCAATTCGATCCTAAGTCGGCACTGGAAGGCAAAGGAGCGGATTTTTCTGGAAAATGTGGCCATGGACGGCACGGCCATCCTAAATCTGCCCGAAGGGCGCCTGTCCCATCCGGGCCATGCTATCGAGACCGCCTGGATGCTAATGGAAATCGCCTTGGAAAGAAAAGAGGGCCCCTTGATGGATACGGCTATCGATATGATGCTCGCTTCCCTGGAGCAGGGTTGGGACCGGGAATTTGGGGGCATCCGGTACCTGACCCATGTAGATGGGACCCCCACCCATGCGCTGGAGGCCGATTTAAAGCTCTGGTGGCCCCATGGGGAAGCCCTATATGCCCTGTTGCTGGCCTACTTGCGCACGGGCCGGAAAGATTTGGAAACCTGGTATATCAAGGTACACCGCTACACCTTTGACCATTTCCCGGACAAGGAACAGGGCGAATGGTACGGCTACCTCAATCGGGAAGGAAGCCCAGTTTGGCAGGCAAAGGCCAATGGATGGAAGGGATTTTTTCATCTGCCCCGGGCGTTGTTCCGCGCTTATCAGCTGCTATGCGAACCCCATTACCCAAAAACGGAATCGCGCCATGCATAGTCCCGGAAAGATTGATCGCCAGGCCGCCCAGACCCCCTATTTGTTGTTGACCTGCGCCATAGCTTCCTTGGGGGGCATCCTTTTTGGTTTTGACACCGCGGTCATTTCCGGTACGGTGGCCCTAGTAGAGGCCCAGTTTGGTCTGGATAAAATAGCCGTGGGCTGGTTCGGGAGTTCGGCCTTGGTAGGGGCCATTGCAGGATCTTTGGCGGCCGGGATCTTAAGCGATGCCTATGGCCGCAAGCCGGTACTGATCCTTTCGGCGCTCCTATTTTTTATATCGGCCTTGGGGTCGGCCATACCTCCTTCCTTTAGCGTGTTGATTCCCGCCCGTCTGGTAGGTGGCCTGGGCATAGGGATCGCCTCGGTCCTGGCACCCTTGTATATTTCCGAATTGGCCCCCGCCAGGATCCGGGGACGCCTGGTGGCCTTTTATCAACTGTCTATTGTACTCGGCATACTACTGGCCTATTTCTCCAATTGGGCGCTGTTGCATTTTTCCACTACGCATACCGCTTCGTTCACAAGCGTGCCATGGTTGCATAAGATACTGGTTTCCGAAGTATGGCGGGGCATGTTCGCTGCGGAAATGATTCCCGCCGCCCTCTTTTTTCTTTTGTTGCGCGGGGTTCCCGAAAGTCCGCGATGGTCCATCAAGGCAGGCAAGGTACAAAAGGGCTATGATGTCCTTCTAAAATACCACGGGGCCATGAAGGCCATGGAGGAGCTGCAGGCCATCCGCAATTCCCTGGCCCGAACACCGGCCGCTTTTGGCGAACTGCTCCGACCAGGCCTAAGACTTGCCCTGATCGTAGGAATTGGACTGTCGGTCTTTGGCCAATTTACGGGGGTCAATATTATCGTCTATTACGGGCCGGACATTCTTCGGGATGCGGGCTTCAATTTTGACAGCGCCTTGAAATTCCAAGTGGCCATCGGTTTGATCAACCTGATCTTTACGGCCCTGGCGCTTTGGAAAATAGACAGTTGGGGGAGGCGTAGCCTGTTGATAGGAGGCATGGTCTCCGTGAGCATGTCCCTCCTCGTCATAGGCCTGTTGTTCTCCCTGGCCCAGCCGCCCGGAATCTGGATCGTGGTGGTCCTCTGCCTCTATATGGCCGGTCTGGCCTTTTCGATCAACGCCGTCATATGGGTGTTGTTGGGCGAAATCTACCCGACTCGCTTAAGGGGAAGGGCCATGTCCGTGGCCACCTTTGCCAATTGGGGCAGCAATTTTGCCACCGCCTTTGTTTTTCCCTGGTTTGTGGCACAGATCGGTATGGACGCCGGCTTCTTTGTATTTGCGGGTTTTTGCCTCCTGGCGGTCCTGTTCTTTTACAAATATGTGCCGGAAACCAAGGGCAAAAGCCTGGAGGAAATAGAACGGTATTGGATGGGCAAAAGGGAGGAAAGAAAGGGTAAAAAGCGATGAGGGATGAGGAAAGAGGAAAAGAATTAAAGAGGAAAAGAAGCAAGAGCGATGAGGGAAGAGGAAAGACAAAAAGAAAAAGGACGAAAGACGGAAGGAAAAAAGAAGGGCACAATACCGAGATGCTTCGCAAAGCTACGCCTTGCTCTGAATGACAAAAAGAGAAAAGAAGGGAAGGGGGAAGAGCGATGAGCGATGAGGGATGAGGCAAGAGAAAAGACAAAAGAGGAAAGACGGAAAGAAAAAGGCAATGAGCGAAGAGGAATGAGCGATTGGACAGGAACAGACAGAAATGACCCAAAACCAAACATAACGTGGAACGTCATGAATAACGTAAAACGTCATGAATAACGTAAACCGTCATAAATAACGTAAAACGTCATAGATCATGAAAAAAATACGTCAATATGCCCTATGTCTTTTGACCCTACTGCTGATCGTCACCGGCTGTGCGCAAAAAAAGCGACTCCACTTTTGTGGCAGTGCCGAAAATGACCTCTACCAACTTTTGATCGCGGAAAAGTTCAATGTCCACCGCTACGATACGCCCGAAGCGGCGGTTGCGAATGCCCCCAAGGGGAGCGGGGTAATCATTGCCGCCGATGCGTATCCAGAAGAAAGGACAGTGGTTCCACACAGCGTCTATGAAATGGCAGCCCAAAAAAAGGTGAGACTCTATATGGAATATCCCCAATCGGTACCCGGCTTGGAAATTTCTGGAAAACGTCATCACGCCACGTTGGAACGAGGGGTGGTGAGCAGCACCGTTTTTGGGGAAGCACTAAAGCCTATGGAACTGTTGGGGATGCATGCCTGTACCGTTTTGGAGGCTAAGGCGGAGAATCCCCTGATGGTCCTGGCCAAAGTGGCGGGCTTTGATAGGGCCGAATATGGTATAGACGACGTTCATACCTATCCACTTTTGGTACAACGAGACCATGTGATGGCAGCCATGACCAAGCTTACCAATTTTCGCTCGGCGCGCTATGGTCCACAGGCTTCCTGGAAAAAGGTGTGGGAATATATCCTTTCCTGGCTATCTGCAGATACCGTTCAGCTCAAGACCTGGCCCTCCGATGTAACACCCATGTATGCCAGGAACCAGCCCATGCCAAAAGACGCGTTGCAAAAATCCGTTGCCAAGGGTGTCGACTGGTTTTACAAGGGCCGGTTTTTTATCCATCCGGAAGGAAGGGAACGCTGGTCGCAATATCAAGGAGATGGCGTTACCCCTTTTGGTCCGCCCATGCCCCGGGAAATGCCGAACGGCGACGGCAGCCTGGGGATTTTAGAGGGGCATGCCTCCAAGGTGTCCAAGGATGGTTCGCAACAGTACCGGTATTGGATACGGGCCGATGTACAGGGGGAAGCCGCCCATGCTTTGGCTGCTGGCGGAAACCTTCTGGGAAAACCGGAATACCTGGACCAGGCCAAAAAGCTGGTGGATTTTATCTACAGCTCCGGTCTGGGAAAGACCGATCCGGAAAGCCCGGTTTTTGGATTGATCAGTTGGTCCCTGACCCATCCAAACGTGCATTATGGGGATGATAATGCCCGAGCCATCTTGGGAGTGATCGGGGCTGCCGCCTATCTGGGGACCGAGGCCTGGAACAAAGAGATCGCCGCGAATATCCTTTCCAATTTTAGGTTGAGCGGCATCCAGGGGTTTCAGGAAGGGCGATTGGACCATATGGCGATATCCGAAAAGGGATGGCAACATTTTGCCAAGCGCGATTTTGTAAACCCACACCCCCATTTCGAGTCCTGGATGTGGGCCTGTTACCTGTGGTTATACGACAAGACGGGCTACCGACCCTTGTTGGAAAAGGCAAAAATAGCCATACGCTTAACCATGGAGGCCTACCCCGAACAATGGAAATGGACCAATGGGATCCAACAGGAACGGGCCCGGATGCTCTTGCCCCTGGCCTGGCTGGTCCGCGTAGAGGACACAGCAGAACATCGGGAATGGTTAGACCGCATGGTTGCCAAACTGTTGGACAACCAGCAGCCTTCCGGAGCGATCCGGGAAGAGCTTGGCGCCGGCCATAGCGGTTTTGGACGTACCACCTCCAATGCGACCTACGGTACAACGGAAGCGCCCCTGATCTTTGAGAACGGCGATTCCGTGGCCGATATGCTGTACACCAGTAACTTCGCCTTTTTTGGTCTGAACGAAGCGGCGCATGCCACCGGAAATCCCAGATACCATCGGGCCCTTAAAAAACTATCCGATTTTCTTACGCGCATACAGGTAGACAGCAAAGCACATCCCGATCTGGACGGGGCCTGGTTCCGGGCCTTTGATTATGGACGGTGGGACTATTGGGCCTCCAATGCCGATCACGGTTGGGGCGCTTGGTGCACGCTTACAGGCTGGATCCAAAGCTGGATCGTTGCTACCCAGGTCCTTGTGGCCGATCAAAACAGCTATTGGGAACTGACCAGGGACGCCAATACGACCGGGGAAATGGGGAAGCTGATCAAGCCGATGATGGGAAAAGGGAAAAATGGGCAAGAGCGATGAGGGAAGAGGAAAGACAAAAAGAAAAAAGACGAAAGGTGGAAGGAAAAAAGAAGGGCACAATACCGAGATTCTTCGCAAAGCTTCGCCTTGCTCTGAATGACAAAGGAGAAAAAGAAGGGAAGGGGAAGAGAAAAGACGAAAGACGAAAGACGGAAGGAAGAAAGAGGAACACAATGCAAAACACCAAACGTACTGTCATTCCCGCCTGCCTATCGGCAGGTAAACTGGATGGCGGGCCTGCCCGCCGAAGGCGGGAATCCACGAACGCTGAGATTCTTTGCAAAGCGTCGCTTTACGCTGAATGACAAAAAGAAAAAAGACAGCATGAAGTAAAAACAATCCGCTAAAACCACTCCCACCTCCCAAACCCTTGGCTTAGGAACAAACACAGCTCCCTGCTATAAAAAAGAGAGGAAATGGATGATATTGAGGTGGCAAAGGCCCTAAAACGGGATGACAAGACCGTGTTCAAATGGTTGTTCGATCGCTACTACCAGCGTCTGGTGGCCTATATCATGAGTTATACCCACAATCTGGCACGGTCCGAGGATATCGTGCAGCAAGCCTATGTGGATCTTTGGGAAAATAGAAGTAGGCTGTATGTGGACCGATCGCCCAAAAATTATTTGTACGCCATTGCCTATAACGGCTATGTGGATAGCGTAAAAAATAGAAAGCGCAAGGACAGGCTCTTGGAGGAACTCTGGGAACGGACCTTGAGAGATCGGATAACAGAGGATAAGGAATCCCATGAAAAGCGCATGGCCAAATTACGTGCCCTGTTGGACGCCCTGCCCCCAAAGTGCAGGGAGGTGGTACGTTTAAACAAACTGGAAGGGGTAGGCTATCGGGAAATCGCGGAACGCCTGGGCATTTCCATAAAAACCGTGGAATATCATATGGGCGCCGCCTATAGGAAGATCAGGGAGGCGTTTGATGAAAAGTCTAAGGGATAAGTGGGCAGTAAGCAGTTGGCAGTTGGCAGTTGGTAGTACGTAGTGCTTGGTGACACCATCCCAAATGGCCGAACAGAAAGGGAAACTTGAGGGAAGCAAATAAGAATTTCTGGTAGGGTTCCATTGCTGTACGATGTTGCTTAAAACTCAGCCTGTAGGTTTTCGAACTCTTTATCAAAAAACTTGGCAATGTACGGACGTACACTTGCTTCATCCAGCACTTCAACCAATCCCATTTTACCAGATTTGCCAAAAAAGATCCAAAAACCATAATCGGTCGAATCATTACCGACGACAGAAATTCCCATTTCGTATTTTGATGGATTATGTCGGACGGAAATAGTGGGGGATACCGTTCCACGAATATTTGCCTCGGTCAATTGTTCCTTCCACTTAAAATTATTGAACTCGGCCTGGAATTTTTCCAAATCGCATACACCTTTACTTTCAATTTGATTTGTGGAAAAATGGGCATATTGGACGTTATAGGCAAACACTCCACTATTGACAAATCGCTCATTATCCGATATCGCTTGGGTAGTTTCCCGTCCATCTTCGGTTGTTATTATTTTTTGAAATCCTTTGTCGGAATTCTTGCATCCAGCTATCGTTAGAAGGACGATAAGCATACATAGTTTTCTCTTCATTTCAAATATTACCTTAAGTTTAGTATGTGGGCCAGGTATCTTGTACCTGCACTAATTTCACAGGCAGTATAGCTTGGCGTGTTAATTACGTTTCAGCCAATTATTAAAATCGGTCAGTTTCCCTTCGTTTTCAACCAACCATTTTTTAGATTGTTCGTTTGCACTTTGCGTGATATACTTGCAGTACGTTTCCATATGCTCGCTTTGGGCTAATTCATAAAAAAAACTTGTGTAGAAAGTCCACCAAATATCCCTGTTCTTCTCCTCTTTCAATTCCCCAAGAATAGTGAAAAACGAATCGGTGTTTTCAACAAACATTTCATCTTCGGTCTTTCCTTCATTTTCTTCCAATGACTTTGAAGCTTCAAGCATGGAAACCATTAATTCCGCTGCCCCAAATTGGCTGTCATTGTTCGCGGAAAGCAAGATATTTATGGTATTTGGCTTGTTTGCATCTTTGGATACATTTGCACCAAAGTTATTTTGAAGTAATTGATACGCCTCCCGCGACCTTTTTGTGTTAGGTTCTAAAAAAAGAAAATAATGGGATGCTAAGAGCGTCTGAACTACGTTCCCTTTTTGATTGTGGATATGGGCCAACATGAAATGGCTACTGGTGTGATTTGCATTTTTTTCAATGGCATTGATTACATGCTCTTCGGCCTTTCCCAAATCGTTTAATTTATAATAATTCAATGCCAAATTGTAAAAAAGCAAATGATGTCCTTCCGTTTTTTTAATTGCTTTCTCCAAAAGTTTAATAGACTCTTTTGTTTTGCCCAATACATCCAGGGCCGACCCTTTCGTTAGGTATGCAGGAAGCATGTAATCCCCGTTTTGTTTCAGCACAACATCGGAATGTTGGATAGCCTGTTCATAATCGCCCTTGGTGAAATAGCTCAAGGAAAGTTCATAATGCACAAGGGCCGATTTTGGATGTGTTTTCAGTGCCTTTTTATAGGTTTCGATCGCCTTGTCATAATCTCCGTTGTCGTGGTGTTGCACTCCTTCTTTGACAAAATCCTCAACAGTTGCTTGTGCGACCCCTTGGGCCAAGATAAAAAGCGTCGTCAACGCAGTTCCGATTTGTTTAGCTCCCATGTTTATGTTTTGTTAGTTGTGGTTTGTATTCGGTGTTAGAAACAGGTTTTTATTTTTCACAATACTTTTTTGCCGCATCCAACACCATCCAGTTCTTGTCGCCCAAGGATACAGCTCTTTCCAAATCCTCACAGATTTTGGCCAAATCGGGTTCCGACATTTCGGTTTCTTTCATGGCAAAGATTTGGACATCCTTGGATTTTGAAAGTGTCCGACTATTTCCGAATTCGTTCTTTCTGATGATGACAAACGCCCGATTCGCATAGGCATTGGTGAAGAATGGCTCGATCTCCAAAGTTTTATCAAAATCGGCCAGGGCGGTATCGAAATCGAAATTGTTCAAATGTGCCGTACCCCGGGCAAAATAGCCATCGGCCCAATTGGGCTTTATTTCAAGACATTTGGTGTATTTTTTTATGGCCGATTTAAAATTGCCCTGTTTGAATAAATCTTGCCCTTGTTGATACAGTTCAAAAACTTTGTCCGTATCCTTTTTTTTTTGATAAATGCCGTTTTGATAAACGTTCTTACCTTTTGATTCCCCGGTTGAATAATAGGAAAGGGATTCCCCATCCATTTTTCCATTTTCATTAAAGGTAGAACGTTGCTTTAATTGTCCGTTGGGGTGGTACATTTCCCAGACGCCTTTTTCTTTTCCATCTTTGAACAGCCCTTTTTGCATCAGTGTCCCATCCTCATAAAAACGCTTATGGGGCCCGTTCGCGATTCCGTTCTCGTAGGTGATTTCATCGGACACTTTTCCATTTAAGTGATAGATGAATCGTTTGCCTTTTAATTTCCCATTGACAAGTGTTCCTTCACCCTGCTTTTTTCCGTTTAGATAATAATCTATGAAAGGCCCCGAATAGGCTGTAGACTCGTTTTTCGGATACCATGTTCCCATTTTCCTGACCATGAGATTTGTCGTGGGAATGGCCCGGATACTATCGGGTCTTTTGGCATATGCCTTGGTGAAGACGTATATAATTTCGTCGACATCCTTATATCCTGTCGTTACAATGTCCTGTTTGTTTTTAAGGACTTCGACCCGGTCAATTTCCTTATCGGTCAACATCCCAAATCCTTCTTTGGGTTCTTCGATAATGGGAATGGAATCTACAACGTAGAGTACGTTTTTACCCTGGTTTTGGGCAAAACCAATAAATGAATTTAAGATTAGGAGGGTCAGAAATACAGTTTTCTTCATTCTTACTTTTTCGACTTGTAAATTACGTATTTACCCACAAAAACTTCAACGAAGTTAGCACAGTAATTTAAGGTTGGGAAATGAGGTCGGTTAAACGTAGAGATTTTTAGGTCAAGTGGTAGGGCAGACAGGTTATAGCTTTTACAGCTATACGTTTTATTTTTCCACTGCTCTAATCACAACCGTCTTCGCCCATAAGTCGCCTACTCTTTGGTTTAGGGGTGTATTTTTTATGGTGACAATGCCGACAAGTCCAAAAAAGAACATATCTATGGGATCCATAAGATGTCTTTTCAAGGATTGACCAAAGCTTGGCTTGTCCGTATGATTTCCCCAAGTTGGGGTATCCACTTCTTTTTTAATCGAAATGGGTTTGAGCCCAACCAGCGAATTTCCTAGTGTTGCTCCTAAAAATTGCTCAAGTCCAACGGTCATAAGCGCCCAAAATAGCACTGGAACAACTGCTGGGAGTCCGTTTAACGTAAATCCACCTTCCCCGTCGGGTTCGCCAAACATATAACCGTAGATAAAAAAGAAACCGTAAATGATGATGTAGTCTATCAGTCCGGCCAAAATTCGATTCCCAAGATGGGGTTCGGTTTTTAATTCTGAATTGGGTTGGTTAGGGTTCATATTTCAAAAATGTATGGGTAATGGTCCAAGATGTGATTTAAGCCTGGAAAATACGCAGGTATTTTCGGGATACAAAATCAAGTTGATTAAAGGTGACATATTTCCGGTCTGGATAGGGGAGACCGAATTATGGTCATTGTTGTGCGTGGTATCACCTGTGAAAAATTTCGTCGAAGCTTCGTTGAAATAAGTAATCCTGATTGATCAACCTGATTGTTGTGGACCTTGATTTCAGCCCAAGTATTTCTTCTCTGGGAAATCTGATAATTTCGAATTTGTCCAGAAATATTTTTCTCCCAAATTCATTCGCCCTTGGGTCGTAAACGGAATCCCCTTTTTGTTTAAAAACGATAGAGTCTTTTAGAACGCTAAATGTTGTTTTGAGTACATCAGATTCGAAACCTGGAAGAATGGCCGAAGAATCGGTTACCGCAAAAGTGATTTTTTCAGCATTTTCGTAGCCGGCAGGATCTACTTCGATTATGACTTGAACTCCCGCAACAATCGTGTTAGGATAGATTTGTTTGCCCGAGTGGTACATTTCTTCAATAATCCATATCCCTTCCAAATTTAAATTCTTTTCGCACGAAGCAAAAAGAAAGAGCAGAATAAGCAAGTAGCGTTTATTCATGTTTCATAGATCTATTTTCGGAAGTCGTCTTCAAATCCAATACCTTTTCCTGAAGGACTGTCATCGATCAAAATCAGATTGCGCTCAGGAAATTTACTTTTATAATCATGCATGCATTGAATAAACTTTTTATGCACATCAGGCAAATGCCTTTGAAATTCACCCAAACCTTCTACCCTGAGCCGAAAATTGGAATCAAATTGGTCTTCATCCGTCAAGCAATCCCAAAAAGCATCAAAATTAAATCCATAATATCCAGGGAAATCTAACTTTTTTGAGACATATTCATGAAATGTCTCTTCATCAATTAGTCCCGACAAATCGATTAAAACATTTTTTTTCATAAACAAAGCCAATGATTTAGGTTGTGATTCTTACTTGCCCGTTCATAGCCTAAAAATAGGAATAGTTTTCAAGACCATGCGACAACGACCGAATTGTATTTGTAGCTCCAAGATGTTCTAATGCGGATGCCGTTCCAAATGCTGTTTAAGCAAGTCCTTGCCATAATCATTTCCGTTGGGCGTACGGACCACCGTGTGTACATGTTTCCTGGTCGGCTTATCGCCCTCCAAGAAGACCGGTCTGTGATGGTCAAACTCGATGAGCACGACGGGACTCTGTATGCGGTAATAAAAGGGTCCGCTGCCGTCCATGGCACCGATCCATGAAAAATAGGTGGCGTCCAAATGGGCAAGGATCTCCTCCATGCGTATTTGGGCATGCCCTTCCCTTAGGTTGCCAATATACTCCTGGATCAGGATTTCGAGCATGGACAATTGTGCTGGTGAAAAGGCGGAGACCTTTACACCGGAATAGGGAACAACGGCATTATCCCGAAAAGATTCTCCCTGATTGTAATCATAATCCTTGCGATCGTAGAGCGTTGCCTTTGCTTTTAAGGACTCGTCCAATGCGTTGTACAGGGCGATCCCCAGGGCTTCTTCCTTTTCAAAAGTCCGTGTGCCCGCATGTTCCCCATCGACGATATAATTGGGTTCCGAACCCATAAAGGTGGGGGTCATCACCACCTGATCGCCCAGGATAAAATAGTTGATGATCAGATGGTGCCCGTCAAATTGCCAGCCCCAGGGTTCGGTATCGGAAGGTTCGCCCATAAAGGTGAACCAATAGAGGTCCGGCCCCAAAATTTCAAAATCATTGGCCAAGCGGGCCAGGTAGCCCTCCATTTTCATGATGTCCTGGGTTTTTTTGAAGCCGGCCGGACTCAAACTTTCCTGTAGAATCTGAAAGGCCATTTTTCGTTGTTCATCGGACAGGTCGGGCAGACCAATTCCGGTACGCTTGTATTCCCCAATATCAATATTGGTCCACCTTCGCCATTCCTTGCTATCAATGGGGAAGGTACAGTTGGCTTTTTGTTCGGGGCTCAGGGAGGACAGAAAAATTTCGACCGCATTTTTAATGGGGGTCGTGGGTACCCCGGTGGCTTTTATCGAATAGAGTCCGGTTTGCACCTGCCCACTGTTGGTCACCCCTAGAAAGGCCTCGTTCAAGGCTTCCTGCTCTTCGGGGGAGTCGGCCTTTAGGACCCTAAGGCGGGGCGAGGGGGTGGCCCTATTCGTATCGGAGGAATCGTTCTTGGTGGATGGACCGCATCCGAGAAAAACAAGGGACAAGGCGATCCAGAGTATGGGATAAGATTTTTTCATGGCTTGTTGGTTTGTACCTAAAGATACGTATTTTGCTTTGTCCAGGGGGAGTAAGGGACCGGTCCGCTGAGGCTGGTTTTACAAGTGCAGTTACGAATTACAATCCCTCAATTTTACAGAGTTCCATGCCCGGCCTTAAGTGCATGTTTAAGGGGCAGGCAGAAATTATCTTTCCGGCAAAAGCGCTTTCAAATTCCATCAATAAATGCTCATTTTCTATATCACAGATAACATCCCCCGCTTGAATTACACTGCCAATTTTAAAATACCATTTTGTGAGTTTAAATCCTTTTTGATTTCCGAAATCCGGAGAAAAAAGCGGTTGGATTTCGCCTTTTTCGAGTGTAAGGGTATGGAGATCATTGGAGTTGTCGTTTTCAATTTCATCAAGCGTTCTAAAACCCGGGATGGTTTTCAGATTATTGATACACCCATCTCTTTTTTTATTGGAAAAGAACAGTTTTTTAAGGAGTGATTTGATCATTTTACGCGAATGGGTTGTAACGGGCCAACTATGTGCTATAAGCTGTGCCGTATGGTGTTTTTAATTCTTTTGCAGGTCCAGCAGTTCGTCCATATCCGTTCCTTTGGCAACTACGTTTCCGCTGGCGTCCGTTAGTTCATATTTTAGTAGTTTTCCGTCCCGGTAGTATTGTTTTAGAAGACCATTTTTTCTTTTAAAGACCACGAGTCCTTGTCTTAAGCCGTTTTCGTCGTCAAATCCCGTAGTGTCATTTTCAAAGATGAAATACCGTTTTTCATACGGAAGATATTGCAATTCTTTTTTTTCCAAGACCTTATTGTTCAGTTGAAATTTGATATCGGGCGCTAAGGTTTCCATGAGTTCCACTTTAAAACGATACCCACAGCGGCAGTCGCATGCTTCTCCGGTTTCTTCCAGTTTAAGATGGACCAGCTTGTTTTCCAAATGGGAGGTGATGTTAAAGTCCACACAGCAGGATGCCACCGTAGTAAACTCGAGTATTCTTGAGGCCTTTTTTATTTCCTCATGCGTTATCCTGGTTAACAATCTTTTGGTATTCAATGCTTCATCGCATTCCACAGCCAAGATCTTGGATCTCACCAACTTTTGCTGTCCAATAGCGGGAGAGATAACCAAGAATAGAAACATATAGAAAAGGAATCTCATTTCACCAAAGCTTTATACTACAGGAATACAAATCCTATACCCAATATACGAACAATACCCTAATAGACGTGGATAACCCCCCTTCGGATTAAAAAACCCACCCCCCACCTAGGGTTTTCACCACTTTTCCCGTATAGCAAGTATACAGGTACTAAACGACCCTGTAGTTCATAAAACTTTAAGTGGTGTTTGTTTAGTTAGTAAAAGGGCTTCTGTGTGGGATCAGAGGCTCTTTTTTCCATTAACAGTGAACAGTAAACAGTTCACAGTGAACAATTAGCAATAATCAATAGAGCAGGTATTGAAACTAGAGATTCCTCGCAGGCTCGGAATGACAAATGAAGGTGTATTGTCATTCAGAGTGAGCGTCGGGGACGGAAGGGTAGAAAAAAATCGAATCTCGATACAATTTTTCTTCACTCCGTTTCGAAAAATCACTCGATTTGACGGTTCTGGGTTCGTAAATTTTTGGATGATTATCAAAATAGGCCTTACCCCGCACCTTAATAATCCTATTTCTTGACCCGCAACATTGCTTCGCAAGTGTCAATGGCGTTGTTTAATCTTCTTTTGCCATAATCCGATTTTGCGTATTCGTATTGCCGTAACTGTTTTAAAAATACCAAGTCCATTTTGTCCGGATTGCTCGAAATGTAATCTAGGAACGCCAACATTAGATTATCCCTAAATGCAATGGGTTTAGCGCCCCCAAGATCCTGAACCATATTACCGGTGGTAAGCCTTAATGCATTCTTGTCGTACCCAGCAGCGATCATCTTGTCCCGAATACCGTCAAAGATGGGATGAACTTCTTTCCACTTCCTTTTGTCCGTATCAACAACGATATTCAGCGAATAATCCAGGATTTCGTTGGAATGGGGTAAGGAATCGATCTGTATTTGAACATCAATTCTGTCTATTATCGGTTCTTCCATGAATTTCGCAAGCCTGTCTTTGAATGTCTCTTCCAATTTCAGTTTTTTTCGGAATAAGGTGGTATCCTTTTTAAAAGCACTATTGAAACCATAATACTCGAACATGGCATCAAAAACGCTTGGTTTCATCCCGGTCATTTTAAGTTGGTCGAACGTTTGGATATATCCCAAGATCCAATCCTTTTTATTGTCGATGCTACCTTCCCGTTCCATTGCCAAAACTTTCTCGAAATCTTCCATAAGGAAGGTCCTAACTTCCGGAGTATTGAATGCACCCAATCCTGAGTGAAAAGATATGGTATACTCTTTTGATGGATGGATGGATCTATCGTGATTTGAAACGAAGGACATTAAAGATGGAATGCACTCGGTAAGGTTCCGTTCGGTTATAAGGTCGCAAATCCCGCGAGTAAGATCGGAATCAAGATTTAGGAGCTGCGCATTCAAGTAGGGGATATAGTCTCTTGTACCCAATTTGTCCAATACTTCAAATGTGATGGTAAATAGATACTCATTGTCTGTTTCCAATAAGGGAAGAAGCTCGGGAATGGCCGGTTTGTAATCGAGTTCGCCCAGTGCCTTTATAATCTCTATTTTTCCGCCATCCAGCGTGTTTCTAACAGGATCCATTATACTTCCTGGAAAAAAGCCTTCCTCGCCTGCCACGGGTAGTTTGGAAAGCAAAATAGGACCGATAAAATCCGACGGCTCCTTTGAAAGCTGTCTCACCGCCTCTCCTTGGACAATGCTGTTCTGACTGTCGAGCAGATCGACCAATAGTTTTCGCGACTTGTCCCCAGCGATATTTCCCAAAAGCTTCGCAAGTGCATAATGGGAATTATCCAGGTTTGTTTCCCTAATTTGTTGATAGAGGGACTCGTATTTTTTGTAGTTGGTCAAATACAGCATCATCAAAAGCTGTGCGGCCCTATTGGTATTGATGTTATTCTTAAGGGTTGCCAAAGACACTTTGTGAAAGCCGGCACGTTTTTTATAGGACGCCCTAAGGAATCGTTCAAATTCGTCCATGGCATAGAATTGTTGGTCCTCATGGTAAGTGGTTTGGAGCAAATCATATTGCACAGTGCGGTTTCTAACCTTTAAATCCCCGGAGGTGGGTGACCAAACATAAAATGCTTCCTTTTTTTTTATGGCCTCAACATAGGGTATCAATGATTTGTCTTCCTTAATTTTCTGGTTCCAGTAATCGAGATTTTCCTTTGTTGGCTTGTTTTTGATGAGAAATACAATGTACCTATCTCCAACCCTTACCGTATCAATGGGGCCATATCTATTGCTAAAACCCGAAATCCAGATCGTATCCAGACCAAGCTTGCCCTTATACACCTGAAGAACCCTGGCTTGGGCCCTGAAGTCACCATCACTTGCATATTCGATTAGGGCAATGGCATGAGACCCCGAAATCATTTTTTTCCAGCTGGGATCGATCCAAGTATCGGCTTTGGCCACTAGATGACATAAAATTAAGACGATGGGAATAAGCGTTTTTTTCATGGTATTCCTTTTCTCAAACCTAATCATTTGAATTTGTTTGAAAAAACTACAATGAGGTAAATAGCCGATTGAGTGAGTATAAAAACCACGTCAGTTCGAGTGATCGGCTCGGCTGTACCGATTGTGTACAGCGTGGAAGATCGTATCGAGAACAGTGTTTTTTGGCCGAACCACCGAATCTCGATACAATTTTTCTTCATTTCATTCCGAAAAATCACTCGATTTGACGGTTAGAGGCTCCGACTTCTGACCACTGACTTCTGAATCAACCCCTCATCCCAGCCTGCCGGTTTACCCGCCTGTGGTGGGCGGACCTTCTCCCCAGGGAGAAGGGGGTTTTGTGCAGAGAAGTCTCCTCTCCCTCTGGGAGAGGACCGAGGAGAGGGCTTTTGCACGACTTACCAGTAATCCATCATCCGCAATTCCAAACAGCGTCAGGGACGGAAGGGTAGAAAAAACCACTGCCCTTTTCAAAAGTGTTCTTTTAAAAAGTCCACGATCAGAAACGGTAGAAATATTGCCCCGAAAACAAGAACTAAAGAATACACCATATCGGCAAACTTTCCCTTCTTGTCAACAGCTGGTTCCCGTTTAAATAATAATTTGTACAATCTACGGCTGGGCCATTGGAGCATTAAAAGAGTGAGTGGCATGATTATAAAGGGCTCAATCCGATTGGTTAATCTTGATTGTAACTGCTCCTTAACATGAAATCCATAAACGAAAATTGCAAAAGCAATTACCAGACAGGCTAGGTAGCGGGAATCTTTTTGTAGCATTTCAGCATCCATAAAAAACCACATGCCAACGCCAAAATATAAAAGCGTGGAAGTCTTGTCATACAACTTGGGATCATTAATGATACTGGGCAAGAGAAAATGGATTATGAGGGCTGCCAATACCAGGGCGACCATAAATTTAAAACGCCAACCCACCTCAAAAAAGGATATTCCTTTCCGTACCGTTTTGTCCGAGATACGCTTGGAAACCTTTAAAACTTCTGGACTCCCGGAAAAATCAACCGCAGCATCCGTATACGTTCGCCCTTCTTTTAAAGGATGCATACCACCTCCAAAATCAATTTTATAGTGCGCTTGGGCACCCGTCACCACATAGACCACGTCATATTCGGTATCTTCCTCAGGGATATAGACCAATACGTCCTGCCCTTCCAATTTCCCGGACGCGTCGCCTGTTGTAAATCCGGCAACATCCACATCATAGCGTATGTTTTCCGGGTATTTTAAGTAATTCACCAGAAAGAAGAACAGTTCATTGTTCAGCTCCCCGTCAACGGAAATGACGTGATAGGCGTCCTGCCTGTACAGGTGAAACCGAAGTTGTTGGGAAAGCTGGTCCGCATATAGGGCTATCCACTGGGTAAGTGCCGATTTGACATCCTTGTAGGGAACATCGCGTACAACAACAAAATCACGGGTTGGCATTTAGTTGATTTAAAGAGAGAAAAAATCAATTCCCGTGCAATATAGGTACTAATGAACAATTAACAGTAAACAGTACGCAGTCGGCACACCTACGCCATCCGGATGTCGCCTTAGCTTCTGTCTCCACTGAAGTTTTGACGAAACGTGGATAGCGGAGGCACAGGCTGCGGTGTATGTTGACAGTCGGCAGTTCCGACTTCTGATTTCTGATTTCTGATCTCTGGACCAACCCCTCATCGCTCTTCCCTTTTTCCTCATAAAAACCTCCCCTTTCTCACGCCAGAGGCGTGATTCATTCCCCTCCTTGCCAAGGAGGGGAGCTTTGATACTGGCCCCTTTCCGACTCAAGTCATCCTTTATAGTACCACACAAAAAGCTCCTTCCCTTGATTAGGGAAGGTACCCCTGACGCTTCGGTCAGGGGTGGAAGGGTAGAAAAACCACTCCCCACCTAGGGTTTTACCAAACCGCGAAGTACAGGGAGTGTACATGGATTTAAACACAATGAAAATACCGATCCCCAAACTTTTTGCGGAGCCCCTTATCGAAGACGAGCGCCTTGCGCTCCACAGCTGGTTGGACAAGGTGCACAAATGGGTGGGCCAGGAGAAAAATTTATATGTGAATGAGCTATAAAAACATAGGTATTGCCGGCATGGGACTGCTGCTCCTGGCAGTGGTCCTTCGGACGGCCTGTAACAGGGACAAGGAAAAGCAGCAGCAGCGGGCAACACCCTCTGAGGTGGTCGCCAAGGTGCTCAAGGCCGCTGCACTCTTGGAAGAACAGGGCGAAAAGGGCCTGGCAATCCTTCGCGACAGCAATTCGGAATTTATCTGGAAAGACACCTACGTGTTTGTACTGGACTGTGATGCCGATAGCATCCTGGCCATCCCCGCTTTTCCGGAACTGCAGCAGGCCAAGGTCTCCCAACGTATCGATGACAAGGGGACACCCTACGGACGTGCCCTGTGCCTAAAAGCTGCGCAATGGGGCGGGGGTTGGGTGGAATATAGGCGGCCCAGACGCGGGGAAAGCAACCCCTCCCGCAAGCTCAGTTATATCATCTCGGTAGCCGGCCTCCCCTACCAGGTAGGGGCCGGGGTCTATGACGATACGATCAGCATAGCGGAACTGGAGGAAATCACTGCGGGTCTGGATTAGAAATAAGGCTCCAGGCCTGCCCTCCCAAAGCAAGACCGTAGATTACGGACCGCCTTTGGACCCTTGTATTTTTCCCCTAGGGAACGCAGGGGTTTTTGCCGTTCCCACGGCTTTGGGCAAAAAACTAAAACAAACGGAAAATTCAAAGCCATGAAGACAAAAAAACTGCTCAAACACTTCAGCTTCCTGATCGTCTTGTTGACCATAATGTTCCGGCTTACAGGCCAGGATGCCATGATATACGTACAGGCCGAATCCCTATGGCTCAGGGAGCAAACCGTTATAGACGACCTGCGCTCCTCCGGCTTTTCCACCCTTGTTATTGTTGGTCTTAATATTGAAAAAAACGGAGACCTTGTAGCGGGCACCGGTTGGCACGGGGGTGGAAGTGTCCTGCTGGCAAGTAACGGGGCCTACGTAGGAGGGACTAATCTTTTGGCCCGGAAATTTGCAAGAGGAGTTGCACAGCTCAAGACCGCGCCCACCACGATTTCCCGGCTCGAATTTATGATCGTGCCCGGTGGAATCATCAGGGAGGTATACGAGGAAGACGGTGAAGAGGCCTTTGGTGAGGAAAGTGTATTCTACAAGAACTTTGCGGCCCTAAAGGAGGCCATCCCGGGCATCGAGGCATTCAACAATGACGATGAAAGTTCTTACCACCTGTCCTCTACAGCGGCACTTACCAAGATGTTGGCCAGTCTCGGGTATAGGAACAGCATTGTTCCCTATACAAGAGCAGGCTATTGGAAGGATCTGGTCAATGAGGTAAATTCAGTTTATCCGGGCAATATAGATCGGAACTACCTGCAGTGCTATGACGGAGGAGCGGTAAACAATCCCTGTGACTCCAAATGGGATTTTGGAATCCCGGTGTACCCCGGCCTTTCGTATACCAAACCTAAAATTCCATGGACAGATCCAAGAAAAGTAAAGGCCAAAATGGCCGTTTGGAAGAACGACTGCGATAGTAGGCTCGGCGGGGGCTTTTATTGGCTCTACGAAAATGCGGGCCGGTACAGCCATACCAAGACCAAACCCTATGCCGACGCGATAAATGCTGTTTTTCCCAGGGAGGAGGACAAGATCGAATATACGGCTCCGGTCGTGGTAAATCACCATGCTTCTTGGGCCACTTCTGTCCATGCAGCAGATCTGGACGGGGACGGGGATATGGACATCCTCTCGGCCTCGGAAAGTGACAACAAGATCGCCTGGTCGGAGAACCTGGGCGGGAGAAAATTCCGTAATCATCTTATCTCTACCGAGGCAGCTGGCGCACAATCGGTATATGCGGCCGATCTGGATAATGACGGGGACCTGGACGTGCTCTCGGCCTCGGCCTATGACCACAAGATCGCCTGGTACAAGAACCTTGGCAGGGGCAATTTTGGTGATCGAGAGACCAACCAGCAGCTGATCAATGCAGATGCAAAGACAGCCCAATCGGTGTATGCGGCCGACCTGGACCGCGATGGGGACATGGACGTGCTCTCGGCCTCGGCCGCGGACGATAAGATTGCCTGGTACGAGAACTTGGGCGAGGGGAGATTCCAGAACCATCTTATCTCTACCCAGGCAGATGGCGCCCGATCGGTACATGCCGCCGATCTGGATAATGACGGGGACCTGGACGTGCTCTCGGCCTCCTACAATGACAACAAGATCGCCTGGTACAAGAACGATGGGGAAGGAAACTTTGGTAGGCAGCAAACGATAAGTACCATAGCAAGCGGTGCCAGCTCGGTCCATGCGGCCGATCTGGACGGCGATGGGGATATGGACTTGCTCTCGGCCTCGGTCAGGGATAACAAGATTGTCTGGTATGAAAACAGGGAAGTAACTAGTTCACGTGTATTTGTACTACATATAATCAGTGCCACAGCCATTTATGCCCGATCTGTCCATACGGCGGACCTTGACGGCGATGGGGATCTGGACGTACTCTCGGCCTCGGCCGGGGATAACAAGATCGCCTGGTACAAAAATCTTGGTGATGGGGATTTTGTCGGCGACCTGTCCAACAATCAAAGAACGATCAGCACTGCTGCAAGGGGCGCCCGATCCGTCCATACAGCGGATCTGGACGATGACGGGGACCTGGACGTGCTCTCCGCTTCCTACCGGGATGATAAAATTAGTGCCTACTATAATATGAATATGGAAAGTCTGGACAGGAACGTCATCAGTGCCCCGACCGACAATTTCACTTCTATCCATACGGCCGATCTGGATGATGATGGGCATCAGGACGTGCTCTCGGCCTCCTATCTGGACAATAAGATTTCCTGGTACCCCAATGACAGCACAGGGAATTTTGGGGAACAACGGACCGTGTTCTCGGACGTTATCCACGGGATATCTATACGGGACATATATACGGGAGACCTGGACGATGACGGATACCTGGATATAGTCTCCGCCGAGGTGAAGTTGCCTTCCGGAGCGGGCAAGATCGCCTGGTACCGGAACGGCACGGACGGAAGTTTTGGGAACAGAAGGATCATCAGCGACCGGGTGGACCATCCCGAATCGGTCCATATGGCCGACCTGGACGGTGACGGGGACCTGGACGTACTTTCGGCCTCCTATCGTGACAAGAAGATCGCCTGGTACCCAAACGACGGGCAGGGCAAATTTGGGGGACAAAGGATCATCTCCACGGCCGCGGAGGGCGCCCGGGCGGTCTATACGGCCGATCTGGACGGCGACGGGGACCAGGACGTGCTCTCGGCCTCCTGGGACGATGACACCATTGCCTGGTACGAAAACATGGGGGAGGGCAATTTTGGGGAACCGCAGAATAACCTGAGGATCATCTCCACGGCGGCGGACGGCGCCCTATCGGTCGCTGTGGCAGACCTGGACCGGGACGGCAGGCCCGACGTGCTCTCGGCCTCCTTTCTGGACAACAAGGTCGCCTGGTACCGTAACCTTGGCGGGGGGAATTTCGGCGGCCAACAACTGATCAGCACCATGCCGCAAGGGCCCCGATCGGTCTATACGGCGGATATGGACAGCGATGGCAGGCCCGATGTGCTCTCCGCTTCGTCCTGGGACAATACGATCGCCTGGTACCGGAACGAGGGGGCCGGGAGTTTTGGGGAACAACAGATCGTTTCCAACATTGTGGCCGGTGCGCTATCGGTCCGTGCCGCGGATATGGACAGTGACGGGGACCCCGATATATTTTCGGTCTCGTCCCCCGATGGCAAGATCTCCGTGTATAACAATACCCTGGAAAGAAGATTGGGCATCGTTTCGGTCTCGCCCCTGCCCAACAGTACGGATATCCCGGAAAATGCCGATATCGAGGTGCATTTCAGCTTTCCCCCCGATCCGGGTGCGATCAACTCGGAAAGCTTCAGGGTAAGCGGGGAAGAGAGCGGCCCGGCGGAAGGCAGTTTTAGGATCTCGGGCAGCACGGTCAATTTCCATCCGGAACAACCCTTTAAGGCGGGGGAACGGGTAAACGTAGCCGTTATGCAGGGATTACGACCGCATGTATACACCTGGACCTTCCGTGCCAAGACGGCCGTGATAGACCATGAGCTCAGCTTTAAAGGAACAAGAATCGGTACCGAGGCGGATGGTGCCACTTCCGTACATACAGCGGATTTGGACAAGGATGGCGATCTGGATATACTCTCTGCCTCCTTCAATGATGACAAGATCGCTTGGTACGAAAACGACGGGGCCGGCCATTTTGGGGAACAGGGGATCATTTCCACCGAGGCGGATGGTGCCACTTCCATACATACAGCGGATTTGGACAAGGACGGGGACCTGGACGTGCTCTCGGCCTCGTTCGATGATAACACAGTTGCCTGGTACGAAAACGATGGCCAGGGCCATTTTGGGGCACAACGGATCATTTCCACTGAAATAGACGGCGCCCGTTCGGTCCATACGGCCGATCTGGACTGCGACGGGGACTTGGATGTGCTCTCGGCCTCGTTCAACGGCAACAAGATCGCCTGGTACGCGAATGACGGGGCGGGCCATTTTGGGGAACAATTAATGATCTCCAACGAGGCGGACGGTGCTTCTTGCGTACACGCCGGTGATCTGGACGGGGACGGCGACCTGGATGT
>NZ_JBNGOQ010000001.1:334501-489454 GCF_050589645.1 Eudoraea algarum
GGATGTGCTTTCGGCCTCTAGTACGGACAACAAGATCGCCTGGTACGAGAACGATGGGGCGGGCCATTTTGGGGAACAATTAATGATCTCCAACGAGGCGGAGGGTGCCTCTTCTGTGCATGCCGGTGATCTGGACGGGGACGGGGACCTGGATGTGCTTTCGGCCTCTAGTACGGACAACAAGATCGCCTGGTACGAGAACGATGGGGCGGGCCATTTTGGGGAACAACAGATCATTTCCACCGAGGCGGAGGGTGCCTCTTCGGTACACGTCGGAGATCTGGACGGCGACGGGGATCTGGACGTGCTCTCGGCCTCTGCCGATGACGACAAGATCGCCTGGTACGAGAACGATGGGGCGGGCAACTTTGGGGAACAATTAATGATCTCCACCGATGCGGAGGGTGCCCTTTCGGTCCATACTGGCGATCTGGATGGGGACGGGGACCTGGATGTGCTCTCGGCCTCAACTGCGGACAACAGGATTGCCTGGTATATGAACAACCGGCTGCCGACCATAGTGGCCGGCATTCCGGACCAACTGATGGACGGGGGTTTTAAGACCCATAACCTTGAGCTGGACGGGGTGTTTGCCGATGGGGACGGCCATGCCCTTCGTTTCCGTGCGGTCCCGGACAAGGAGGAGGTGGTCAGCGTATCCATTTCCGAGGACGGGAGCCAACTGCAGCTGACCGAAACGGGTCCCGGCATTGCCGACATCACCCTAACGGCCGACGACGGCCATGGCGGTGTTGCAACAGATGTCTTTGCTGTGGCGGTGGTTACGGAAGGAAACCGTTCCCCCATAGTAAGCAGGGAAATTCCCGACCAGGAGTTTAATGAGGGTTTTGGAATCCATACCCTAGATCTGGACGGTCTTTTTACGGATCCCGACAGGCATAAGCTTACGGTCACCGTCGCCTCGGCCAATGCAGGTGTGGTAACAGCAAGCCTTTCCGGGGACGGGGCCCAACTGCACCTGACCGAAACGGGTGCGGGTGTCACCGATATTAGGGTAAGTGCGGAAGATGGTCATGGGGGCCGGGCCGTTGAGGTGTTCCTTGTAAGCGTCATGGTCCAAGGGAACCACCCACCTGCGGTAGCGAACCCCATAGCGGACCGGCAAATGAATGTGGGTTTTGGGACCCATATTCTGGATCTGGACGGTCTTTTTACGGATCCCGACGGGCATGAGCTTACAATCACCGTCGCCTCGGCCAATGCAGGTGTGGTAACAGCAAGCCTTTCCGGGCAAGGAAGCTTGCTCCTTACGGAAGAGGGCACGGGCGTTGCCGACATTACCATTACGGCAAGGGACAACTATGGGGGTATGGCCATCCATACCTTCAAAGTAAGGGTGGTCCGTGCCGAGGATGTACTGGTGGGCGACAATTTTCAGCTTTGGGCCATGGGCGAGACCTGCAAGGGCAGGGACAACGGCGCGATCCAAATCAGTGCCGCACAGGAACTTGAATATACCGCCACGGTAAAGGACAAGACCCATGATTTTACAAAGGAACTCAAGGTAACGGACCTGCCCCCGGGCCCCTATCCCGTATGCATCGCCGTCAAAGGCTCCGCTTACCAACAGTGTTTTGAGCTTATGGTGGCAGCGGCCCCTGTCCTGTCCGGGAAGACCTCGCTGGGCACAGGGAGCGGTATCCCCAACAAAGTAGCCGTGGAGATCGCCTCGGGCACGGCGCCCTATACGGTAAAGGTCAACGACAAGGTCATTGGGCAGTACGGTACCCATAAATTTTCCGTGGCGGTAAACCAGGGGGACATGGTGGAGGTCCTTTCCAGTGTGGCCTGTGAGGGGAAACTGGCCGTAGCGCTCCCCTGGTCCGGTGAAATGATTAGGGTGGTTCCCAACCCCACGGATGGTCTCCTCACCCTCCGCTCCTCACGTTTTGTAGGGACCAGGACAAGTTTTCAACTGTTCGATACAACGGGCCGGGTATTGGTTCCACCTGCCCTTAGAAAGGATGACCACACCTATGAACTTGATCTTTCGGGGAAACAAGCGGGCGTCTATTTTCTGGTCATGGAGCTCGGGGATGGATCAATGATAAAGAGGAAGGTCATCATAAAGTAGTGAAGACAATAAACAATTAGCAATGAACAATTATCAATACTGATCTCTGACCTCTGACTTCGCTATTACCTTTTCGCTCTTCCCTAATTTGAGTGAAGGACGATGGTCGACAGGGAACGGTAACCGAGAAACCAGAAACCAGAAACTAGTTAACAGTTGGCAGTTTTCAGTGCGCAGTGTTGTGTAGAAGATCGTATCGAGAACAGTGGTTCCCTAGGATTAGCGTAAATTTAGGGAACAAAAACACCCGACAAAACAAAGCAATGAAGACAAAAAACAGTGGCACATACTTCCTGATCACCCTAAGTTTGGTGGCCTTTTCCTGCACCTCCGGTCCGGAACCGACCAAGCCATGGTATAAGGGCAATTTGCACGCGCACTCCTATTGGAGCGATGGCAATGAATTCCCGGAGGTCATTATGGCCTGGTACAAGGCCCAGGGCTATCAGTTTACGGTACTGTCGGACCACAATACCCTGAACGAGGGGGAGAAATGGATCACCCTTTCCAATCGCATCCATATACAAAAAGGGTTTAAGGACTACCTTAACACCTATGGGGAAGATTGGGTGCAGCATCGAAGCGATAGTGCGGGTAACACCCAGGTAAAATTAAAGACCCTAGAGGAATACCGCCCCCTGTTCGAGGAAGCGGGCCGCTTTCTGATCCTGCCCTCCGAGGAAATTACCACCGCCTACCAGGACAAGCCCATACATATCAACGCCGCCAACATCCAGGAAAAGATAGCTCCCCAGCCCGGGGCCAGTGTGGTGGAGGTCATCCAAAACAACATTGACGCCATTTTGGAACAGCGCAAAAGCACCGGGGTCCCCATCTTGCCGCATATTAACCACCCCAATTACGGCTATGCCATCACCGCGGCCGACTTTACCCAGATCCGGGACGTGCGCTTTTTTGAGGTCTATAACGGTCACCCGCTGGTGAACAACAATGGCGACGCCGACCACCTGGGCACGGAGACCATGTGGGATTTGATCAATGCCTCCTACCTGGAGCAAGGAAAACCGTTGCTGTATGGTGTTGCTGCGGACGACAGCCACCATTACCACCAATTCAACAAGGAGAACGGCAATCCGGGCCGGGGCTGGGTCATGGTGCAGGCCGATAGCCTCAGTGCGGCCGGGATCATTGACGCCATGGAACAGGGCCACTTCTACGCCTCTACCGGGGTGGTCTTAAAAACGGTGGAAAAGAAGGGCAAGAAGCTTACCATTGAAGTGGATGCCGAACCGGGCGTTAACTATGAGATTCAGTTGATCGGCCTGGAGCGGGCCACGAAGCAATCCAAGATCATTGAGCGGGTAGCGGGCACCAAGGCCACCTTTGAGCTAAGCGATGCCTACCTCTTTGTCCGCACCAAGGTGGTTTCGGACCAAAGCAACCCCAACGTTTTTGACGAGAGCGAACACGAACGGGCCTGGACGCAGCCAGTGGTGGAGTAGGGGGGATACGGATTGTCCCAAACGTTCGTTTTATGAAGCTGGACTAGGGCTTTTTAGAGGAGCCTTTGTTGTTCGCTGGCTTTTCCATTTGCTTGGCTATTATGAAATCTTCTTGTGTGACAATGCCATTCTTAATGTTATTTATAAAATATTCTCTACCTAAATCTGATTCTATTCCGTTTGCAATTTCCTTAAAAGTCAGTAATCTATTTTTTGGTTTGGTTGCGGTAGCCATTAGAAAATCAAACTGCTCCAATTTTTTCAAATCCTTACTCCGAATAGGCTTTACCCAATCAATGTTAAGCTTTAGTGATTTTGTGATGCAACTTTTTTCTCGCCCGACTTTATATTGATTTATATCCAATTCCGCGTTTTTTCTCTGCCTGAAAACTCGGATAATCTTTTTTTTAAAATCCGGGTTAATTCTTTCTTCGTTCATCAAGTATGTTAAAACTCCCCAGGCTCGGGTAAAATCTCCTTTCATTCCTTCGGCGACTGATAGAGCTTGGGTTTCTTCAATTAGCGCCTCAGTATTATTGATTTTATGCTTCAAAGGAATTAAGTAAGCAAAACCGAGTTTATTTTTCATTCTATTGGAATAAACCATAGTAGCAATTCCTGACCTTGATAAACGGCCATATCTGATTGGAACTTTAATCGGAATTTTGTTGTCTAAGTCTAAATGTTCTTCTCGCCAACTGCGCCTAATATCGTCTCCTTTTTCGTTCAGATAATCCTGCCATAATAATGAACCGATTACGATAACTCCACTTTTTAAGTTCCAATCCATTTCTTCGTTTTTCAGCTTGCGTACAACGGTCTTGTGTATGAAATGTAGCGTGTAAAAAGGCACTAACTTTTCGGTTTAACGCAGAGCAGAGTTTTTAAATTTGGAGACTTCCCTAAAATGCACGAACCATTAGCGTTTGCAATGACTCGCACTATGTCTTATATATTGTTAGAAGTAGGCTTTACTGATTTTTTTTGCTTGACCAAGGTACTAATTCGTTAGCCTCACTTTTTACAAATTCATTTGAGGTTCTATTATAATATTTATCATTATAACCTAGAATCCCTAATAATGCCATTTCTATGTACCATATGCAAAGTTCCAAGGCTTCGTACTTTGCTCTATAATGTATTGAACTTAATTTCTTTCTTTTTTCTTCCTGAGAATGTACGATAGCGTTCCGAATTTGTACAACAGCATCACAAGCATCTACTATTTGTATTTCACTATCTAAAAATTCTTGTAAGTATTTAAATCCAGCTGGTACAGAACATTGAATTCCTAATTGAGATAATAGTAATCTAATTTTATTTGATGCATTGATATTCTCCGAGTCTTTGCCGATAATTATTTTTTTGTTTTCAATTATCCACCAATTATATAACAATTCTAAAGCAGTTTGTGCCATAATAATTGCACCTTCAGAGAAACCAGAATTATTATTCGCTTCGACATACCAATGAATAACTGAAGTTAAGAAGTTTCTATTTTCTTTATCTTTCCAAAGGTCATTGAATTTTATCCAAATAGCCTCACTACCTATAATTGAATGACTCTGAGGCCACGAAGTACAATGCTTATAAATGTCAACATGATAGTCTGTATAGTCACACCAAATATTTTTGCCCTCAAAGGTTCCAGTAGCAAATAGAGCAGAAACTCTTCTACCATTTAAAAAAGTCAAGAATGAGCTTAAACAATGAAAAATATCTTTTGAGTCCTCGAAACTTATTGCTCCCTTTTTACTTTTCAATAACCCATTGTATAGAATAAGATAACCTCCGTTTTCTTTTAATTCGCTTTTTAAGTCATTGTAGTTCTTGGCCTTGTCGATTGAAATTAGATACTTTTCATTTTCTAGTTTTAATCTGTTTTTACCTGTGTATCTTTTTCCTTTAGTTATCTTTTTTACAATTGTTCCGTGAAAGCTTCTAAGGTTGGGTACGCAAAAGTTTATTGCTTCAACCGAAACACTCTTATCTCCAAAAACAGCCTGTTGAGACAAGATACCCTGAATTTTTGATGCTCCGCTAAAACTTTGTATCGTTGAGTTAGTTATAAACCCATCTCCAAGTTCAAGATTATTAATCACTATTTTAAAAGAATTTATTCTATTCAAAATGTCAAAAGTGTCAATTCCTTTTTCAGTCGGAATTCCAGAGAAATAGGTTCCCGAATTCGGAAACCAAGAAAAAAATATTTCCCCATTTATTTTTAGTTCATTTTTATCATCTTTAAGAGTATAAACGCCAGAATAAATATTGATTTTTGAATTGGCTTTGTCCATTTTGACATTTCCTTCAATAATTTCAGGATAGTCTTTATATAATTCTGTGCGCTTATCTTTTTCCAAATCTTTATTGTTGATTTTTTAGATTACATCTAAAATACTGGATCTGGGGAAAACTCTAGATATCCATACTATACCACATGAAAATATTACTTTTTAACCAACTTACTGAGCAATGGACCTGCCGGCTTATTTACCTACCATTGAAGGGCAGGCAGGTCAACTTGGAATTTACGTTAGCAAACTGGACAATGAGTTTCTTTCAATTTAAAAAATCGTTTATTTGAACTTTTAAGGAAGATACTAAAATTTGTTCCATATAATAAACTCTTTACAAAAGGTGCGATTTGTAAAGAATATCTCTCACTCTCATATTAACTTTTATTCGTAAATGAAAAATAGTACTTAGCTAAATTGTTTAGATTACCTGAATGTCAATCAGAGAAAAATCACTCAAATGCTATTTTGATAAAGCTCTCTTAGCTTAATCATTATCTTTTTTGTTCGCTCATCTTTTGGGTTTATCAATAAAATATAGTTTCCCACTCCAAGCAGATGTTTAAGATAATTTGACTTAGCACAACCTATTCTTTCTAGATGACTTTCAAGACCAAAATTTTCAATGAAATATATTGCCTGTCTTAATTCATCGCGTTTTTTCCTTGGTACTTGTATTTTCTCATTAACTATTATTCCAGAAATAAGCTGTCGTTTAACTGAGGGCATTTCGAATGTCTTGTCATTGTTAAGGTTCAAACCTACTTTTTTGAGCTCTCTATCTATTTTACTCCTTAATTTTTTTAAGTCTACCTCATCACCTGAGAACGCCATATCATCAGCATATCTGGTATATTTTAGACTACTTGAAATGCAATACTCTGAAATTTCCTTGTCGAATTCACTCATTAAAACATTTGACAAATAAGGGCTTGTAGGTGCACCTTGTGGTAATTTATCTTCTAGAGTACAAATCTTAGATAGTAACTCAGACACTTTTTCTGAATAATCAACCTTCCTATAAATTTTTTCAATTTCCCTCCTAGTAATTCTATCAAAAAAATTCTCGATGTCCATGGTAACCACGACTTTTTGTTTTCTATGATACCGAGCATGATCCCTAATATTTCGTTTTCGAGTATAAGCCTTTGCATATGGACTAATGGGTATCTTGTTAAGAACGTTATCTAAAATCCACTTTTGAATTTCCTTGAGGCTTGGTAGTGGCTCTTGTATGGTTCGAAAACCACCGTTAACTTTTTTTATTTCAAATTTTCGGTAGAACCATTCAGTTGATTTAGTTCTAACGACCCTTCTTATATATTTTTGGTTATACCCAACTAGTGCAGAAAAATGTGAGGTATTATAAATAATTGGAAGATTCCTTTCAAATATTGGCTCAGCATAATGTAAACAATGATCAATTTCATCTTGTGAATAACCAGCATTTAGTGCTTTTGCGGTAAACTTTTCGGAATATTTTTCAAATGAATCCATACAACATCTCCATATGAACAGGGGACTATATTGTTTTAGCCCCCGTTCGGAATAAACAAGGATTAGTGACGGGGAATATTTCGCCCTTCGCGAAATTTTACCGTTGCTAAGCCTTGTTTGGCTTGAAAGAAAGTTCTCAAAATAGATAGGGACTCCCTACCCAAATCTTTCTAAAAATGAAGTTCATTTCTATTAGGTAAATATACTTCATTTTCATTTAACTTCTTAATTCTGCTTTTATCCTCTGGAACAATCCAACTTTCTGCCCCCTTAATTCTATTTTCTTTAAATTCCTTTGACAACCACTCTTCACCTTTTTTACTCAAGGTTAAGCTACCGTCTTTTTCAATAACGTATTCATCTTGAATCAACTCATTAGTCATCATCGCGATCTGGCTATAAGTATAACCATTCCTAATAAATTCACGGATACTGCCATCATTCGACATTATTAATAACATCTTCAATTTAATTGTGTCTTCCATTATCTGATTTTTACCTGGGAAAGGGAGCATTCCATTTCTTGCCTTTTTCAAGTTTGCAATTCCACCAATACATTGGAAAGGTGTTATTTGGCGTTCTTATCATTGAAACAAGTGCCTCAGATCCTTTATATCCAAAACGATAGTTTTTGCTTATCGCAAGAATATCTTCAATGCTTTTCATTATTTTTTTCTTTTCCAGCTCTTCTTTACCATCATATCTTTCAGAAATTCCCTTAGGATGGACTACCTCTGTTAATAGGTGATATCCCATATCATTGACTGCTTTAATACCTTGTCTCTGGCTCACTAGTGAAAGTATAAACAAGGTTTCATTTGAATATTTTTGAATTCCTATTATCTCCTCTAATGCTTCAGTAGCAGTATCTCCCGTACCCACGAAATCGTCTACCAAAATAACGGGATGGTTATTTTTCTTTACTTTCTTATGATTTGGGAGATGTTTTAAGTCATCTACAATTATAAACTCTGTACTTTTAAATTCTGTAATAAATTTTAAAAGAGTACTTCGACATAGATAAGCTACAACACGCGAACTCTTTGTTTTGCTTCCTTCTCTATCAGTTGGGGAAAGCATGGGAATTACATACACCCTATTTAAGTTCAAATGTTTTATTTTAGAAAGTTTTATGAGAACCTTTTTAAATATGGAATAATATTCAGTTTCTCGTAACCACAAAAATTGATCAGTAAGTTCTAAAACTAGATTTGCTTGAGTTTGGTCTAAATGCTCGGAGATAGAACAAAAATTGTCAAAAAAACTCTCAAACTCATCAAAATTAGCCCAATTTCGCCCCACAAAAACATTACGAAGTTCCGTTATTTGTTTAAAATCAAATTTTGTCTCAAGCTTCTTCCTCATAGAATTTCTATTGCTTATAACTTCATCCTATACAACTGTTCATACAGTTCCTTCCAATTAGGGATATAATCGGACAGTTCAGACCAAAATTCTCTTAGGCCAAGTTTAGTATTCTGATTCCAATAATAATTTTTTGGTAGGCCATTTTTCAAGGGTTTGCTAACTGTCTTATACGCTGTGTTGTACATTGGCTTTTTACTATTCAAACGAGAAGTTTATATCAGTGTACAATTCTAATAATTCTGGTAATGTTTTTATCTCAATATTTAAAATTTTACAAATCGCAGGAAGCTTTTTGAAGGCTTTTAAATCATTGCTCCCTTCTGTTTCCTCTGTTACAAGAATTATCTCTTCAAATGAGTTTTTACTGATTTGAGTTAGTAAATAAATAATCATTCTTGCATCCGCAGATTCTAAAAATTCCTTTTTTTGCTGTTCAAATTGAGCGCTATTTAACCTTTTAGCATTTGTTGTTATAAAATTTCTATCTACAAGATTATAGAATCTGGTAGGCGATGGTGGGATTAGATTTTCAGTTTTAATAGGAATTTTGTGAGCCTTTAAAAAGTCTTTATCAATTAAAAAATCTAATTTCTTTACAACTAATTTGCCTGAAACCAATTTACACTCGTTCAATACTTCATCAATAACTACGATGTTATGATTTTGAATCTCTCGTTTAATTAAGTTCAGAAGTTTATTGTTCTGGTCAAATGGTAAGTAATAACGAACCAAGGACAATAAAGAGCTTGTATCGATTACCACTATCATTGAATAAACTTGTCTAATTTTTCAGGTTTAATCTTCAACTTTTTGTAAACGTCATATTCATTAATAATACCTTCATAAAATGCGGCTTGAATAGTCGATATGAACAGTGGTGAAGAAATTGGTTTTGCAACTGAACCTCTTTGCTTTATTCCTTTCTCTTTTTGTAGCTCCTTTTCTCTTTGCTTTTCTTCTTGATATTGTTTGAATTGTTCTTCAAAGTCACTCCTAACCTTATTATAATTTTTTTGGCTGATTTGATTCTGAAATAACAACCTCGTAAATAGTGCAATTTGACTTAAATGAGTATCATCTGAAATAGATTTAATTAAGTCGAAATGATAATCATTGGATGGTTTGGCTGGTTCAAGGTTTTTAATGACTTTACCATAATCGCCAATTAAAAAATAGTAAGCAAAATCATTGCACCATCTTTCTATGGATGATAAATGCTTATCAGCAATGACCTCATAATCGAGTAATTCAATCTCTTCTTTGTCAAGTAAAAAATGTCCTAATTCGTGTGCTAACGTGAATATCTCTCTTCGAAAAGATTGATGTCTTTTCAAAACAATAACATTTGGCTTTAGAAAAAAACCATCAATGTTTGCCTTCTCTTTTCTATTATGAGTTTCTACAAACTCGAAAACCAATATGTTATTTTCAGCTAATTTTGAAATTAATGATTTGAGAAAATCTCTGCGTTTTGTAGTGAATTTTGGATACAGAATTTTTCTAAACTCATTTGCAACTTTTTCTGGATTGTCATTTATACTGAATTTTGGAATTTTTCTTTCAGTATCTAATTCAGCCAATTTAGAAATTGCGGTAATTGATATTTTCAGTTCTTCAAATTGACTGACAATTTTTTTAGCTCTAAAATTTAAGTCAGTTCCAAAACTTTCTTTTCTAAAAAAAACACTTGCCTCTTTCGAGTTTTCAGGTGACTTTGGGTCTAAATAATAGTGAATTCCTTTTTCGAAAACTTTATCGATTCTCTTTAGGTGTCCAATTTCAATTTTTCCAGAAAAAACGTCATCTTCTGTGATAGATAGCTTTAGCCCAACACTAATTCTCGATAAAAATTCTGATACTGAAAGTTTATACATCTTCAGTAAATGTTTTAATCGAGATATGTTATGTTCTACTTTCAAGAATGGTTTTAGTTTTCAGAGGTCAAATGTACAAATTTGACATTTTGTCCAGCTTGCAGCTAACTTGTTTATATGTATGTAAATATATCTATATACTCCCAAAATGGAATATAATCGATGTAAAGGGTTATTTTTTTATAATCTCAACTTCCCAGAAAGCACCCTATGCCTTAAATACTAGTAACAGGTAGCCCTGTAAATATCCAATCTCTCAGGATTTCTAAAACCGCGGGTTTGCCCTTCCTCAAAATACTCCTCCCAAAGTACAGCTTTTTGTTGGTTTTTCTTACGGATTCCCTTTAGGAGCTCCCAAAACTTTTCCACAACGTCTTGTTGCTTTGGGCCCATTGGAAAGCGTTGAAATTCGTGAGAAGAAAAGGAGGCTTTGAATATGAGGATAAATCGGAAACAAAAAAATACCCATCAACGGGTATTTTTAGTTTTAATGGAGATCGTTCTTTTGAACTTTATCTATAATTTTAAATATCTCCATAACTGAGAGTGCTTCTATAATTCCTGAATTTTCAAGATATTCTAGTTCCTCTTTTTCCAGTTTCCCATTATCTTCAACATATTCATATTCAACTAGACCTGGATGTTTAACATAACCTGTTGCCACTCCTCCCAAAGCTATTTGTCCATTATCCCTAATAAACACCACTGGGCCACCAGAGAAACCCGGGTTAATATGGCCATCTAAAAAAAACATTAAGCCTTCTGATGTTTTCAAAGGCAATGAGGAGCAAATGCATTTTTTCACAAAAGGAAATGGATACCCATTGTTAAGTTTTGTATCATCTAACATGTTTTTGGTATAAGGAAATCCTAAAAAGTATCCATCTTCTCCATAAAAGTATTGTTTCACAATGGGAAGTTCTGTTCTTCCGCTGATGTCGGCAGGCAAGGTGAAAACAACAATATCCATATTTTCATTCTCACTCAAATTGCAAATAACTTCTAAGTTTACCCAGCTTTCTTCGTGAAATAAGTCTATATTAAGTGTCTGACCATTTTTTAGAATCAGTTCATTCTTGTCGTAATTTGGTTCAAAGACATGTCGAGCTGAAACTAGGTATTGAGATTCCATAGATTCTATTGTAAAGCCAGTTCCGTAATCTTCCTCAAACCCAACCTGAAAAACTCTACTAATTATATTTGAAGTAATCGGGCTCATCGTTTATTTGAACTTTGGCAACGGTTTTGTATAAATGTCAGTAATGGTCGGGCTTGCCGCGCAATTGGCAGCAGACCTTGGGTCTGCATGAGAATCAGCTGGGTAAGTCTGTAAGTCATTATCCGCTAGATTTAAAAGTAAACAAAAAGGTGGAACTTTCCGCTAGGAAATTCCACCTTTATTGCATTTATGCTTTGTAGCAACTGCGCTATTACTTTTATAGATTCATATCCTTTTTTATTTTATCCATAAAGGGTTGCATTTCCTTGAAAAACTCTTTCTCAGACCAAAGTTTTTCTTCAATTGGAATCTTAAGTTCGATAGTTTCATCATCATTTTCAAGTAATCTCAAACCAAAAAAGCCCTTTGGAGCATTTTCTTTGTAGATCTTTTTTAGTGAAGAGACTTTCCAATACGGTCCAAAATTTTCATCCGATTCCAATAAATTGGGTCCAAGAAATCGCAAATAAATGTCTTCATCTTGTTTTATCCTTTTCCAGATTCGTTCCTCTAGGTCTAGAATTTTTTGGACAGGGGTGTCATAATACTTGCCTTTCACTTCTAATCTAACACAATCGTTAGTTGCATTAATTATATGAAGAGGAAAAATAGGGCTAAATAAAGTTTTGTTAATACCATTTTCCGTAAAACTAATTTCGAATATTAACTCATAATATCCAGATTTTGCTTCTGATGACAAATTGAATTCCAAATACTCATTTTCGGATTGCTTTACTTCAATTAATGAACCTTCTATTAGATTTATATTACCATTAATTGAATTTTTAGGAATGAAATTGAGTTGTATTGCCTTGATTATTCCTTGTGCCATTCCTTGCCTAAAGACACGTATATCCTTTGTCGACTTATAATTAATAGTTCGGACGTTTACTTCTTTAATTACCACATCCGATTTTGTCAAATTACTAATGGTCGCTACAAGTTTGAAGTCCTTTTCAGTAAAGGACTTAATCAGTTCATTATCCAGTTTAAAATAGTCATAAGAAAAAGGAGTGTTCCGTTTATAGACTACTTCAAATTTTATTCCTTTTGGCAAAAAAGTTAATGGTGATGTCTCCCGAATTCTTTCGCTTTTTTTTATTTCAAGCCTTTTTCTTGCGCGAGGACTATTTTTAATTAAAAATTCAAGGTACTCAGAATGCCATATTTCAATTGGGAAAGAAAACAAATGATTTTCAAAAAGATGAAAAAGGTCATTACTAATACCGTTAACGCTGACAATAATAAATTTGTCAATTTTCTTTCCGTCAAGATGCCAAATAAGTTTTGGAGCAATATCGTTTATTGTAGCTTCACTTTTTAAATTCTTACATTCAGCCTTCCAACATTTACCATCTTGAAAACCTATGACGTCATAACCGTATTGACTTCCGCTTTTTTGTTTTCTAACGTTATCTAGTCTCATATCAATAAAGACGTCCTCAATTACAAGTTCAAGCAATGTTCCCTTGTTTAGAGCCTGTGATAATAATTTGAGTACGCTAGACATTATTAATGTTTGGGTTGTTGCTAACTAGGTTATATGAGTGTAAAATACATCTTTATACCCCACAACAGGATAAGACCGATGTAATTGGTCATCGCTAATTTAAACTTCACTTAAATGGATTTGGCAATATATACTCTTCAGTTTTAAAGACGCCCTTTTGCCATTCACAATCTTTATTTTGAACATCCACGATAATGTAAGAATCATTAAAATATAAAATCCTTGCACCTTCCAGATTGTACTCCTTTATTAGGCGCTCGATGAAAACAGAATTATTATAACCAATAGTAGGTGGTTTTGAATTTACGACGGCTAAAAAGATAAAAAAGGTAAAAACAAAAAAGACAAAACGTGAACTGATCTGGATTGCCTTGTTTTGTACCGGGGTTGCTTTAGCTTTATGAAGCCATAAGAGTTTTTGTAAATACATCTTTGTTCTTTTCCAAGCCAAAAATACCCCACTCAAGAGTGCTAGTATTAAAAGCAAACCGATAGTTTTCATTGATGGCGTTGAAAAGCTAATTGCAAAATTTTGAATAAAAAAAACCGAGAAAGCAAACCCCACATTAATTCTTAACAATCTCCAAAAAAGAATTTTTTTCTTTTTCCCCGTATTACCTTGCATAAAGGTCTGATTTTTGAAAACATAAAACTCATCATCATTGGCAAAATGATTCATGATATAAAAGGCTGCACAAAATATGGTCAATTGAAGCAAAATATAAGAGCCGTCAATAATTGATTGAGAAAGAGAAAAAAACTTGTAAAATCCTGAAGAAATCCTAATTAAATGTATCAATTGTACCAAAGCCCCCAGAAGTGTTGGCAATATGATTGCCAGGGGTAGGTATTCCTTATATTTTTTAAAAGAGGATACCATCGTTTATTTGAACTTTAACTGTCATAGCTATGATTCGTACTTGCCGGGCACTCCCCTTTGAAGTGCAGCCAGGTCAACTTGGAATTTACGTTATCAAATTTGAGTTAAGAAATCAAACCGTTTAAAAGTAAGAATTTTCGTGGTAGTGTGGGAGGTAGGTAAGTCATGGTTGTTGTTAGCGGCTGGCTTTTCTATTTTCCGCCAAATATTTTTCCTGTAATGTTGTTTGGCATTGTAGGGCCGGAATCATCTTTCAATAACCCTGTGTCAGCTCTACTAAATAAAGATTGCATAATTAGATTTTTATCTTTTTCATCAACTGCATTGTCTTTTATTAACGCTAAATATACATAGGTTAATCGTTCTCTTTCTTCGGCATCTCTAGCCAAGTGAAATGAACTAAAGGCGACTTTATTTAATGCTCTTATTCCAAATGCTAGAAATGATATGAAAGTAATGTAAACAATAGACCACTTTATAGCCTGGGCATTACCTTTTATGAAACTTAATAGCATTCCTTCTGGTGTTAGCCAAAGCAATAGATACAATGTAATACAAGCGAAAGCGACAAGTCCGATTAACCAATAAATAGCTTTCCAGCCTTCTTTTTTTAATTCAGAAGCTCTGGTTTTCCAATATTCAGCAGGTTTTTTTAATCTCAGAAGTTCTTCATAGGTATGTTCAAGGTCAGATACTTTCTTCTTTGCTCCTATGTCTTCTTCTGTTCCTTCAAACCAATCGTTAAAAATTGATTCTTTATTGGCTTTGAAATTGTCAAATTCCTCTTTTACACCTATAATTTCATTTTCTTCATTTCCTTCAAACCAATCCGTAAAAAGCTGTTCCTTCTCGTTTTTCAGATTGTCAATTTTTTCTACATAATCATCATACTTTTCATTTGTGCTTTTAAGATGATTGACCAAATCTGTTTCCGTTTCACTTAATTGATTTTTAAATTCTGTTTTAAGTCTACTCAGGGAAGTTCTTTCTTTTTTTCTTCTTTCGGTTATTTCTGCTTTATCTTTTAATTCAAATTCATAAGCCAATAGACTTCCAATGAATGCATTTCTGTCATTTAGGTTATTATTTGATTTTATTAGATAGTTAAAAGCTCCGATAACCGAATTTGGTAGGTGTTCCGATAAATCTATTAGAAATTTTGTGTAGACTGAATCAAATGTGAAGTAACCACTGTTGCTTCGTAATTGGGATCGTTCTGTGCTCCAAACATTATTTAATTGAGCTTCATTGTGGTTATGATATCTATTGATAAAACTTTCAATTCTGTTTTTCAGATTAGTGAAATGTTGTTTTGAAGAGTTCAAGACGTTCGGAACAGATGTGTATTCCTCCCATCCAACAACTTGTTTCGATAAAAATCTATGAATTGAGCTAAGTCCCTTTAATGATTGTTCGAATTCTATATGAGGATATCGAATTGTAACTTCAACCGAATTAAACCAATCTTTCTCGGCTGACTCTGCTATTTTTTTTCTTATTTCGGTTGTTGTCATTATTTCGTTTTCAGCTTGTGACTAACTATTGGATATCGGAAAAACACCATATATCCATGCTATCCCAATGAAAATACTACTTTTTGTTGGTTTTTCTTACGGATTCCCTTTAGGAGCTCTCAAAACTTTTCCACACCGTCTTGCTGTTTTGGGCCCATTAGAAAGCCTTGGAATTTGTAAGAAGAAAAGGAGCTTTTTAATATCAGAATAAATCGGAAACAAAAAAATACCCGTTGATGGGTATTTTTGGTTGAAAGGGAGGTGGTTTTTTTTGAGCTTTTGTTTGTCGTTTTAATCAAATTCAACGTGCCATTCCATAGAAGTTATTCCTGAGATGTTGGAATCTTCAGACCTTCCCACCGGTTGCGTTTCAATACTTCCAAATAATTGCCAGTAGTATCCTATAGATTGGCCATACTTGATAACTTGAAAGACGGTATCTGCCTTCGATGAATGTTCATGTGTTAATCGAAACTCTCCATAAAAAAGCTTCGTCTCGTGATGAGTTTTAAAATCAATCGAAACACCCTTAATCCCAATATTATCTAATACTTTCTTCAGAAGCTTTTGCACTTTCTTTTTTTCCTTGGTATTTGTGGAAATTATCCAGAATGACTCCGACATTATTTGAAATGGGTTAATCTTTTAATTGAACATTATTATTTCTTAAGAATTGAATTTCTGTATTCAATCCATTTACTCATACCTTCTTTAGACTTTTGCACATCGAAAAAGTCAGGAGTTGACCCATCCGCAGCTTTTAAATTTAGCCTATCGAGGATATTTCCAATACAAGGTATTGCAAGCTCACTCCCTTTTATGTGCATAACAAAACCATTTAGAGCCTCAGAATCTCCCATGTTGAACGTAATTGAAAAGCACTCGTTTTCCAATATGCCCCAAGATGGGTTCGAAAAATCTACAGTTGGTTCTACTTTTTTTATTGAATCTATTATTTCCGACCTTTTGCCAATTGATTGCGGTTCAAAATCATCTGGGATTTGTTCCAATGAATCAAAGCCTCCCCAGTCCTGTACATATAAATCCCAACTCATAATTATTCTATTAATTTTCCACCAATCGTTGATTTGAACTTTTCTAGCGGTATGTTGTATGGCACGTTCCCATTTTGTTTAGTAGTAACTGAACCTCATTTATTAGGGAGAGTCTAAATCCACTTGTCCAAGTAATACAATAATATTACTACTAAAGCCGGAACAAGAATATAAACGAGCAGTAACGGGATTTCATCCCTAAAAGCTTTCCAAACCTTCTTCTCAAAATCATTATCAAGGAACATGTTAAATCGTTTATTTAAACTTTTTTACCAATCACTCCTAATTTCAGCCATTGTACGATTTGGCCTCCAGTTTCTTAATGCTTCAATTTCTTTTTGATTTTTACACTCGATTAGTATACCAACATTTGGCTTTCCCTTTTCCACTCTCATCCCATTGTCAAACCCCTTTATTTTTCGAGAAATTAAATCTCCATTGAAGTCAAATTTTATAATATCTCCTAGCCGAAAATCTCCATTGAGAATAAAACCAGTAAGCACAATACCGCGTCCAGTAATATTAAATGTTTGATGTATTTCAAAAACTGAACCTGCCTTATTCATCCTTTGTTTGAACTTTTGCCACAATGAATTATAGCCTGTGTTGCACACAGTTATTTATTTCTATTTTTAAGTCCCGAAGCGTTTTGGTAAAGCCCGAAATGTTACTTAGCTCAGATTCCGCTTGTAAATAGCTTAATTCCGATTTTTTGCATTTATTCATGTCCAAATATGTTTTGGCCAGTTGAAGATGGGCAAAAGCTTTCTCGAATCTATCCTTCGAGTTAGATAAGGTAAATTCCAGAACATTGACCGACTTCTCAAATTCATAATCTTTCCAATATAAAAGTCCAAGGTTTAGACTTGAATTAAGATAGGTCGAATCCGAAGTTTCTAGGGATTTCTCAAAATAATAAATTGCTTTATGATAATTTCTTAGCCTATGTTCAGTATTCCCGATATTGTTTAGCAACGTTGGGTTTTCGGGTTCAAATTCCAATCCTTTCAGAAATTTCCCTTTGGCCTTTTCAAATTCTTTTTCCTTGGCCAAGGCGATTCCATCATTATTCAGTTTTCGAGCGTCTTGGTTTTCAAAATTATCTCCTCCCACGAAAACCGAAGAGCCACCATTTTGATGAAATATTATTTCGATATCTCCTAAGTGTTCAGTCCTATCAGATTTACAGGATATAAATGTGAAAACAAAAATGAATAATGCGAATCGAGTCATTTATTTAGTTGACAACGAATAATGGTTTACAACTTTTCTATTTGGTTGTAAGATACATGTATAATTTCCTAAGATGGAATAAAATCGATGTAATTGGTGATTCTTTATTTGAACTTTCTATATCCAATATTAATTAGAAATGAATTGGTATTTTCACCTTTCATTCAAATTTTGATTCCTTCCAAACCTTCATCATTTCGTTCTTTTCCTTTTCATTTATGTAATTCAAATTGACCCCAAAATCGAAACCATTAATAAGTCGACTATACATGTCCTGATAGAGAATTATTTTACCATCTGGTCCATACATAGTAATATGAAAAACTTCAAAGTTTAGATTATCTATTTTTTTTGTTGAAGATGATGTGTCGATTTTAATCCCTCGACTTTCATAGGTCTCATATAGTAATTGCTTAAGCCCTTCGTTATTATCTTCCCACTCTCCTTCATATTCAATTTCAAAGGGCTCAGATGTCGATTGAAAAATATGAAATCTATCTTTTTGAAAATTAAGAAGTTGTTTGAGTCCAGTGGCATCGTAATCAATTCCAGCTGATTCTTTAATTGCCTCCAAGCCCTTTTCAGTTCTTTCGTCTGAAACACTTTTGTGAGTTACATTCCATCCTGTAGGAATTTCCATTGTCCAGCCAATTTCATTACTATGGTACGTACTTTCTGTTATTTTTCCCTCATCGATTTGTTTGTTTGGGTTAGTTTTACAGGAAATCAATATAATTAAGGCTAGAAGGGTGATTATTTTAATTTTCATGTGTTTCTCTCAAATGTGTTACAGCAGTCTCGGCTATGATTTCAACTTAGAATTTACAAAGGCAAATTCAAGCTATAAAATCGTGGCGTTTAAAAGTAATAATTTTCGCGGTACGTGGAAAGCGGGCAGGTTGTTGTCGGGAAATGGATTTTTTATACCAATTGCGCCCATTGTTCCATAAGAATTAAGAACTCAGACAGCTCATACCAGGCCAAAATTGTAATAATGGATAGGCCATTTTCCGTTTCCCTTTTTTTGACCAAAGTCCATACATAAAGGGCTATTGGAATAATCATCAAGAATCGAAGCTCCCCAATAAGCGGCCAATGCGATAAACTCCACAGGAAGGATAAAAAGGCAAATAATCCGATTATAAAATTCCTCCATTTTTTATGTATCCCCTGATGAATTGAAAACCCAAGCGTAAGTATACCAAAACTGAAAAACGAAATATTGACCAGCAATTTTTCCGTAAAGAAAATCAGTCCGAAACTTATGGCAAGTCCGATTAAAATTGCCTTTAAAAAAGTCGGTTTGGTTCTACGAAGTAGAAGAAGCCCAAGTAGAACTCCGATTCCAACAATAATTTTTTGGTAGGCCATTTTTCAAGGGTTTGTTAAGGGTCCAGGCTATTATTTTGGTGTGCCACAAAACCCTGCCCGCCTTTGGAGGGCAGGCAGGTTATGGTTGTTGTTGGTAAAAGGTTTTACTTGATTCCAGTTACCTTCCAAATGTCCTTATATTGTTTTGATGATCGAACTCTTACTTTTTTATATCCTCTAGTACCCTTAACAATGAAACCAATGTTTGCACTTCCCATCTCATTATCCAAGGTCCGCTTTATGGTAATACCTCCCGAGGGAATAATTTGAAGATCAACCACTTTCCCTAATTCAGATTTGATCTCGTCATTATCTTTTATGTATTCTATAGATACCTTGTACGCTTCTGTCATCGGAAGCATGGTCATTAGTGCAACTTGAATCAAGGCGATAAAACAAATTAGTCCTATTCCTACTTTATTCCAGATTGTCCGCTTATTTAGCGCTTTCCTTTTTCTCATTCCATCCCAAAGTAATCCTATAATTCCAAGGGCTAAGAATATCAAACAGAAAATTTCGCTTTCCCAAAAAAAATAGATTGGAATAATTCTACTTAGAAAACTATAAACTAAAAAAAGAAGTCCCAATCCTATTGCTAATTTTGTAAAAATGCCTAATTCCTTCATTGATTTGAATAAATGATTGCCAACTACCGGATACCCGGAAAACTCCATATATCCATATTATACCTCATGAAAATACTACTTTTTGCTAACTTGTGGGGCAGGTTATAACCGTTGTTAGCTGTAGTTTTTTATTCAGTTTACAATGTTTTTGTTATCTCCTTTTCGTATGATTTTCCTCTATCGTCAGTTGCAATGACTTTTGGTTTTTCTCCATTTCTCCAAATTAGCTCAAATGATTTTAGAGAATCAAATTCCACATTCTGCGAATGAAAGTGTTCATTGATGTTGTCATACCAAAATTCAATTGATTTAGTTATTCTATCAGAAATCATATTTTTCGGTTGAAACTCTTTTGTTTTCCAATCAATTCTGATGTCGTAATTCTTTCCGTTTATTTTATTTAGTTCATAAATTACGAAGTCAGAATCGACATAGTTTTCATAGCTTAAAAAGCTATGTCCAAAATTGTGAATCACAGATGGAATATTCTTGTATTTCATTCTTCTGATTTTTCCACTATCAATTCTACAAATTCCGCATCTCTTAAAAGTCCAATAATAAAGTCAAATTCTTCCTTTCCAAATATTTTCTCAAGTTTTTCAGTTCCGACAATTTCAATTATACAATCTCTTGGAAAGCCAGGTCCTTCTGCTGTAATTGCATCATTAAATGCGTCAAGATTTTTTCCAAAATATTTTGCAGATTCAGAGTCAATTTCCTAATTCATTTTTCATAAGCTAATAGTACGCTGAGCAATCGTTTATTTGAACTTTACAAAGGTTACATTTTCATTTTCTTCTAATATCTCCAAAACCCTCTTTAAGAATCCAGGGTCCAAATGTCTTTCGCTAACACTAAAATTCTTCCATTTAAGAATAAACTTTTCTCCATAATCATAACATCCAAATCCTCCTCTTAAAACATCATTAAATGCATTTAAGTTCCTTCCAATCTTCCAAGTTAAACCACTAGTAAGTACTTTTTCAATTTCATTATAGAATACCTTTTCACTTTTAATTCGAGTTCCGTTGATAACATACTCTGTTTTCATCATTCATTTAGGCTTTTACTTGTTATCATCTTGGTAGCAACATAAGAAATAATCATACCTATCGGTAAGGAACTTGTAGCCAAGGCTTTCAAAGTATGATTTTATTTTTCCTTCAATCTTATATCCATTGTAAAGCAACGGGTCATTTTCTGTATTGTCAAGATGTTTTTTAGCAGCTTCCAGGTCAAAACTTTCGATTTCAATTTCTTCGTAAATGTAATCTGAAGCTTTTTCGAATACATCAAATTGTCTTACTATGTTCATCTATTTCTTTCTTTGAACTTTAACGGTCATGGCTATGATTACGTCTCGCTAAGGCGTGATGAACCTGCCTGCAGGTTATAGCCCTGGTTAGGCCTCGTTATTTTTTTCATTCAATTTAAATCTATTCATTGTTTTGTCAATATCAGTTGCGCCTAGTTTTCTTGCTATTTCTAATTCCTCTTTAGCTTTGCTTTTTTTTCCTTGCGTCAAGTAAATCAATCCTCTTGTCCTATAGGCTTCGGCAAAATCCGATTTTAATTCAATTGACTTGTTGACATATTTCAGACTTTTGGCAAAGAAATTTAATAAAAAGAAATTTACTCCAATATGGTGATTTACTTTGTAATTCTCTTCGAAATATTTTTTGACACTTAGATGTAAAACCAAAGCTTTAATAAATTTTTTGTTTTTCATGTAGCTGAATGCTAAACACGCTTTAATTTCGTTTAATAGTAATTTTTCTTTTAGAGCTATCTTGAAATTTTTAATCGCCTTTTTGTGTTCATTTAACTCTTGTAGAGAAATTGCCTTTGGGAAATATGCATAGTATGCTTTTTCATCTCTTTTTATTATCTCATCAGCAAACCAAATTGATTCATGAAACTTCCTTTCATGGACATGATTACAACTTGCTATATACTGCATTAAATTCAATTCCAGTTCGGAGAGTTCTATTTCGTTAAGAGAATCAATAATGGAATTTGATTCCACAGTTTTTTTAGCGGAACAATAAAATAACGCTTTCATGATTAAAAGGAACGGAACATCCGGCAAGAATTGAATCGCTTTGTTAATATCTCGCGTTGCCTTATTGGGTTTATTGGATTCCCAACTTTTAAGAGCTTTTTCAGTTTGGTCAAAACAATAAACTCTGAGGTCTTCTTTAACCAAAGTGTTTTCTAAAACTTGATTTGCTAACTTTTTGAATATGGAATTATTTATTAGCAATGAAATTAGTTTTAATGAGGTCTAACGGTTTCGCATAACCGTCAATTATGTGTTTAAGTTATTCTTTTTCTTCTGAACAGGTATTTCTTGAATTTAAACTTTGGCTTTTTGAAAATAGTTCTCCAAATCGAGCCATAAATCTATCTAATCGTCCCACTGATTGTATTCAGTATGAGATGAAAAATGGTATATCCAATTATCTCGTCAATCATCAATACTAAATTCCCGTTTTACATATTGATTTTCCCAGTAATATAGATTCTTTCCTTTAACATTGCCGAAATCTAGGGGAATTACTGTGTCCAAATTCATTCGTTTTATATTTAATTTGATGGATTGATTATCTTTTAATAGCGTATCTCCAACTTGGATAAAGTCAAATAACTGTAGACTTTGAAAGGTCAAATCCTTTCTATTTATTCCAAATACTTCGTGTTCTATTTTTATTATGTGTCTGTTATGGTCATTGTTATCAATGTACTTTGCTATAACAATTCCGTTATACTTGGAATGGTATTCATCGTAAACGTGTTTGTCAAATTTTTCCTTTTGGGTTCTATTGTCACAAGCGATGATTATGAAAAAGAAAATAATTGGAAAGAATAATTTTACGTCCATTCGGGTTACAAAATGTTTTATAACGGTCTCGGCTATTATTTTGGTGTGCCACAAAACCCTGCCTGCCTATTTACCTGCCTGCCCGCCTTTGGAGGGCAGGCAGGCACAATGGGTTATAGCCATCATATGCCAGGTGTTGGCTCTATAGTTCACTCTCTTTTAAGTCTTTAGCTAAACTTGCAATTTTTAATTTTTTATTCCGCTTTAAATATTCTAAATCAGCTGAATTGTCGATCATTAACTGACGGTTATAATAGTTTATATGTTCAAGAATTGCGAAAAAATTGGCTAACATTCCCCACAAAATCAAGTTTTCAGGTATAGTTCCCCAGTCATTTTGATACAATTGAATTGCAAATATTATTGGAATCAGACCAATTAATATCAAATTTATTTTTTTGGAATTCCTGAAAATATTTAGATTTTTTTCTTGACTGAAGGGCTTGTTCATTAATCTATATAACTTTAATTTCCAATAGTGTTGACCTTGAATTAGTATTATTATACAAACTAAAATTCCGTACAATAGAAAAAATATATCTACAAATGAGTTATTAAGGATTAGATAAACCAATATCGCTGGGAAAGTTACAAAAGCATGAAATCTTTCCATAGGATAATAACTCTTTAGTCTTTTAATCAGTTTTTGCTTGCTCATATTAATTTTCCGGCTTACATCTTTTTTTCGGCTTGTCGACAACTAACTTATGTCCATGCTATACCACATGAAAATACTACTTTTTGGATGAAAACCAGTGATTTAAGGCATCATGTCAGTGCCGGTCAACAAACCCACCAAAATGTTTTTGACGAGAGCGAATATGAACGGGCCTGGACGCAGCCGGTGGTGGTGGGTGAGTAGTTATCGTTCTATGTTTAAGAATGTTTTTGCATTTTCGTATAAGATCATCTTTTTTTCTTCTTCAGTTAAGAAATCCATGCTGTTAAGAAATTCTATGGATTTAGATATGGCTTCCGGCCATACCATTTGATCTGAACCAAACATAACCCGATCTAATACTCTTGCATTTTTAGCCAATTTAAGCAGTCGTATAGCATAGTCATTAACTATTGGATCGACCCATAATAAAACACCAAGATCAATATATAGATGTCTATAAAGTGATAACATTCTTATTGCATGTTCAAAAAAAACTTCACCGCCATGCATTAGGTAAACCTTTAGTTTTGGATATTTTACTAAGACGTCCTCGATAAGAAGCGGATCTCCCAGGGAAATTCTAAATTTTGGGCAGCAATTATATGGAGTCATAGGAGGTCCTCCTCCAGTATGATAGGCGACAGGAACCTCATATTTCTCACAAAGTTGTAAATAAGGAGCATAGATTGGATCATTAAGTGTTCGACCAAAATAAACTCCTGATATTTCTCCAAAAACTTCTATTTTACCTTCTATTATTAATTTCTCAAATTTATCGATGGAAATTAATTCCTCATCATCCATATATCCAGGGATAAACCTTGCATCGGCCGAAACATATTTTTCAACGCTTTCCATAGAAGTCCCACTTACTACAGCGAATTCAATTTTATGTTTATCTAATAAAGCAATGGTCTGTTGTAAATGTTCGTCTGCAGTTTTAGGTGATTGAATGCCTGTTGGATGCTGAAATCCTCCCCAATAATCAAAAGAAGAATAACTATGAACATGAACATCAATTATTTGAGCTTGAACTATTGTCAGGCTAAATAAAAATGAGAAGGCCAGAAATAATATTTTGTAATTCATGGTAAATGTGGATTTAATTACTCACAACGGAAAGTGTATGGTGCGGTAGTTATCCCTTAGGGTAGCTATGCACTATAAACAATGTTGGCTGTTGGTATTAGTTATTATCATTTTCAATGTTTTCAACTAAACTCATAAATGCTTGCATGTAGATGCTATATTCTTTGTCAGTCGCTGATTTCAAGCCTTTTTTGGCATACTTAGCTGCATTCTCCTTATTACCTAATCTTCTTTCAATTAAACTTAATCCGTAATAACTTCTACACATAACAATTCGTTGACCTAATTCTTCGGATAAATACATAGCTTTATCAAAATAACTCTTTGCTTTGAGAGTTTCATCAATATCAAAATAATATTGTCCTAAATTACATAGTGAATGCGCTTCTGTATAATTACTATTAATTTGTTTTCCATAATTGTATGCGCGGGTATAATGGAATAATGCTGAATCCAATTTGCCATTTCTCATTAGCTCTGCTGCTTTATGAGTATCGTTCCTAATCATTCCAGCAGTGTCTGAAATCGAAAACGATATCTTTAGTCCTTTTTCAAAATATTGAAGACTTTCCTTATTCTGCCCTTGAATTTGTAAAATTGTACCAAGTCTATATAGAACTTTTGATTCAAGTTCAAAAAGTTTTCCCTGCTTTGCCTGAATTAAAGAAGAATCCAAATAAGCTTTTGAGATATTTAAAGCTTCCTCTTGTTTAAAATAAGCCCATTTGAGATAATTTATATCTCCCAAACCATAATATGCTTCACCTAAATGTTCTGAATCCGCATTTTTTTTAGAGTTATCTATAACCTTTTTGAAATTAGCTGCAGATAAATCATAGTCTTCCAAAAAAAAATAATTTTGCCCTAAAACCAGATAATAATATGAGTTTTGCTTGTCAGAGGTCGTTTTTTGTAGTTCAATGTTTGCAATATCAATTGCATCTTTCCAATTACCTTGAATTGAAAGTCTTTCGATAATAGGTTTAAAACTTGATTTATTTTTAATGTCACTTGAAGAATTGGTATTACACGCAATGCAAAGCACAAAAAATAACAGTGGATAGGTTAGATTAAATTTTTGTAAATAGACTCGCATAATATTTCCGATTTATTTGTTTAATTTCTCATTGTCTGGTTTTACTTACAGCCAACTACCTGAATAAAGCGCGTTTTTAATGCGCTTTATTTTTTGTTGTGTGTAGGCTTTTATTTTTCATTGCTCCATGGATTGTATGAACCAAAGTTCCATAGGTGCCCCTCTGGATCTTGACAACTGTATCCTCGACCACCATAATCCTCGTCTTTGATATCTAATATTATCTTTGCTCCACCTGCAATCGCCCTTTGATAATGTTTATCTATTTCTTCAACAACAATATATGGGGCTTGTGTATTAAATCCATTAAGATCTTTTGGTGTCTTTACGAATTTACCATACCCATTATCATTTTCAGAACCCAACATAATCATAGCATTGCCAAAACTTAGCTGTGCATGAGCGATGGTTTCGTCTTCACCTGGCACGATCAAATGCTTTTCAAATCCGAAAGCATTACATAGCCATTCGATTGCTTTCAAGGCATCCTTGTATCTCATTGTTGGAATTACAACAGAGCCATTTTGTTTCATTTTGTTTCAATTTTGTTATTGTTTTTAGCTTGCACATAACGGTCCTAGCTATGAACCCTGCCTGCTGGCAGGCAGGTTATAGCCATTGTTGTACACCGTTTTTTATTCCGCGTTACTCATTTTAATTTCGGTAATTGTTCCCTCTACTACTTTTGTAATATCGGAAAGCGGTAATTGAAACCAAAATTCAGTACCATTATCATTATAGAAACTAAAAGTAAATTCTTTTTCTGTTCCATCGAATCCGCCACAATATTGTTCCGTTTGGAATTGGTCGCTACTTTCAATTAGACTCCAATCGTTTAAGTCTAGATTTTCTTTTAAAATCTGCTCACAAATTGAAATAAATTCAGAATCTATTTTATGCTTAATTTCCATCATTCAAAATTTGATTGACGTAAGCTCTGTGTTTTTTAAATCCATTTTTTTCAGCGTGTTGGCAACTACCGATTATCCTGACTAATAAGACATGAAAATACTACTTTTTTGGGGGAAACCGGCGAGAGGGTTATGGTTGTAGCTAGCTACGGTACGTTATTTTATTTTTGACTCAATAAAAATTCGTCCGTTCAAAGGTGTCCAAATTTCAATGGAATAATCGTTTTCGGTTCTAATTCGCTGAAGTTCGAATATTTCGGCACTTGTCAAATCTCCCCAATATTTTAGCGGAATTTCTTTTATTGTTCCAAATAGTAATTTGTCTCCGCCTTCGCAGGCCGTATCAATATGTAATTCAGTCGGTTCAAAAGTCAATTCGTATTTTAGTTCACCTTTATCGGTATAGAATTTCCATGGTCCGGTCCGATAATAGTGGAAAGACCTGCACGCTCCACCAGTACAACAACTTATGTAAGAGCCTAATCGGTAATCTCCTTCCATTTTTAGATTTCCATTTTCATGGTATTCTTTCCAGTAACCAACCTTTAAGTTGCTCACTCCATACTTACTTACTGCGACTGCTCCTTTTCCCAATAGAATTTCATTTTGCTTTAATTCTATGATTGTATCTTGTTTTGAAAGCCCTTCTTTTAATTCGCCATACAGCTTATCGTCAGAAATATAGATAGCATCTTCTTGTCCAATTGCTATTTGGCATTGAAACAATAGAAGTGATAAATAGATTACAATTCTCATTTTTTACATTATGGCTAACGATTTGATCATGATTCCTTCTTGCTGGTAATAGCCAATGTTGAAAAAGGTTTTTTATTCCCTTCGTTTATAATTCAGTCCAGTTTTAAACCCACAGTACCCCAATAAAATCAGCAGCAATATTTGGACTATGAGCATCGCATTGGAAAAAACCTCAAAATTGTTTTCATATGGTTTGACCCCAGGTTCAATTTCCGATACAATTTCTTCGGAACTTAAAGGAGGATATATGGTCCAGCCTGAAGTTTGTTGTATCAGCGAATCAACGATTGAATTTACACTTGCGATAAGTAAAATTAAAAGAATCGTTGCAATCATTAAAATCAGATTTGCAGTCAAATTTTTAAAATTCCGCACTAGTGTTCGGATACTATAAACGCAAAAAAACATCAAAACAAAAAGTGGAAATAAAAATTGAATGTTTTCAACCACGTAGTATGTGTCATGAACATTCAAGCTAAAAGTCGAGTCAGTTTTAAATCCGTCAATTCCAAAAATTGCTAGATTCAAAATGAGCACTAAGGTGATTGTTCCAAGCAACCAATAAATTTCTTTTCTTCTCAATGTTTAATTAGAATTTCGGTTTTCAGACATTTCCCCAACAACCTCCACTATAATTCCTGCCTACAGGCTTTTTTGTCAGTTATCATATTCTGCAAGCTCAATTTCCTCATCACTTGGTAACCAACCATTGTTTATTTTGTCGATCAGTTCGGTCAAATGCTTTTTTACTTTCCGTTTGGTAAAGTCCAAACAGACAACTTTGTCAATTTCTTTATGTGCGTCGTGAGCTAATGTGGTTGCGAACCAAAATCCTTCGTTGAAATTTTGATGAGCTGTCGTTATTGGTGAAGATTCGTAGTCAAACTCCTGTTTCGTCTGCATTTCATAATCAAACGCTCGCCCAGTAATTTCTTCGTCAAAGTATTGTTCGGTCCAATGTGCTAAGGTTCCGGCACTACAAGTATAGGAAACGTTTTTATCCATACATATTTTTGCTGCCGGTGGAACTAATTGCTCATCTTCTTTATTCGCAATCGTAAACGCGACCCAATCATTTTTCGGCAATGAAAATTTCCATTCAGTGTTGTTTCTAATCTGAACGTAATAAATCTTTCTTCTATTGATTCTTCCTATCCGTTCCATTTTTTTTCGGCTTGTCGACAACTAACTTATGTCCATGCTATACCACATGAAAATACTACTTTTTGGATGAAAACCGAATCTAGCACCTATAGAAGTATTTGGAGCCTTTATCCTCAACATACGAGCCGCTACCGCATAAAGACCTTTTAATGGAGCTAGCTGTTGACCAGAAAAATGACAAACATATAAACACAAAGCATTGTGCAGTTAGCATTTGCCAGTATTGGTTCCAAATTTAGTTTTGTACCAATCTTTCTTTTTCCATTCATTTACATCTCGGAATTCGATCAAATGAAATTAGCCGTTAAAACAATTGTATCAATAAGCCCATGCGCAATAATGAGCGGCCATAAACCACCTTTCTGATTTTTTAAAAAATAGAACCCCAAGGCAAAACCAATTAGTCCGGTAATAAGGATACCGGATAATCCTTGACTAGGATGTGCCATTCCGAACCATATCGCCTGAATCCCTGAAATCAAACAAAAATTAAGGAGTGAATTATTGGATGTAAATAGCAATTTTAGTCTGTTAATTATTATTCCGCGAAAAATGAATTCCTCCCCGAATGCCGTCACAATCCAAACAATTAATACGTTGTCAAGAATAAATCCGAGAATGGTTTTAGGGAGATTATCCACAGCACTTCCTGCTTCTGGTCTGCCAAACAAAAATCCAATGACGATAAGTCCAATGAATTGAACCGCAAAAATCAACAAAGCAACTTGAACTACTTCTTTGGCAAATACCTTATTCGGGGACCGTGGTCGTAATCCAAGCTCTGCCGTGGAGAGATTTCTTATTTTAATTATAAGTAGGGCAGTTAAACTTGTGGATACCACTACAAAAGGCCCTTGTAGTTGCGAGGGCAAAAATGTCTTAAAGTACCATGAGGCGCAAAACGTGACTAACAAGATGGCCAAATCAAAAATCGCTTCTTTTTTCATTCAGAGATAAAGTTAACCTTTAAAAATACCCGCCAAAATGACTAACCAATGGTCATATGCTAATTAAAGAGCTCTATTATTTGAAAGGAACTCCTCTCCATTCTTTTCAATCATTGTCTGAATGACAGAATAATAAAATTCATATTCGCTGATTCCTTTAGCTTTGTCAATAATGTTCTCTGAGATTAATGATGTTTTTTCTACCCTTTGTTTTTCGCAGTTGACTTCATATAGCGTATTTGCTTTACGTATTAGCGTTTTTTCTTTATATTTTAAAAAAGTGAGCGCTAGTGATTGAAATGGTATGAGTATTTCGTAGTTAATTTGTTTTTGATAATTGTGCTTGAGGAGGGCTATCTGGCATAATTCTTCATATTTCTCTTTACTAATCTCATCATCGTATGGACTAACCCCAAGAAGCGATGATACTCTTCGATATAACGATGCAGTATTTAAGTTTAGATAATCAGCATAAAGCCGACGTTTTTTTTTAGAAATAATTTGTCTTACAGGTCTATTAAGTTCATCACTCCAATATTCAAACCTGTCAAAGTCTTCAATTGGTACGGGTTCTATTAATAATCCCGTTTCTGGATTTTTAAGGAGATCCCATTTATTGTAGTCTATTTTAAATAGAGGTTCACTTATTTTATGATTAGTCATTTACTTTTTTGTCTTTTATATTACCACCAACTCCTGGATATGGAGAAAACTCCATATATCCATACTATACCCCATGAAAATACTACTTTTTGGAGGAAAACCGGTGATTTAAGGCATCATGTCAGTGCCGGCCAATAAAACCCACCAAAACGTTTTTGACGAGAGCGAATACGAACGGGCCTGGACCCAGCCGGTGGTGGTGGAGTAGGGATGGGTGTTGTGCTAAAAAAACCTTGGTTTCATGGTACCCTATAGTTACACTTTCAATTAAATCCGAAGCCTACAGAATCAGGTTCTCGCAAACAGTTTTTCTGGCCATAGCGAGCCGGTTACACGAGATGAAAAAACAACTGAAGTTTGAAAATAACAAATTGCTTAAAATCGTAACTTAATGGCAGTTTGGCACACTGGAAAATGAAAAAATAATGAGCACATTAAACTGGTTCAAAAAAGCGATAATCTATCAAGTATTTATCGATAGGTTCCATGGCTTTGAGAAAACTGAGAATCAGCCTGAGTTTTTGGGAGGAAACCTAAACGGTGTCATAAAAAAACTGGATTACCTATTAAATTTGGGTGTAAACGTTCTTTGGCTTTCTCCATTCTATGAAACCACCAATTATCACGGATACCATATAACGGATTTTAAAAAAGTGGACCCGCATTTTGGTGCTGAAGAAGACTTGAAAGAATTGATCAACAAGGCACATAGCAGAGGTCTCAAAGTAATAGCCGATTTTGTCCCGAACCATTGCGCCGTACAACATCCCTTTTTCAAGGATGCCTACCACAATAAGAAAAGTAAGTACTCAGATTGGTTCATTTTTGAGAAGTGGCCAGAGGAATATCGGTCTTTTCTCAACTTTAAAGAACTACCCAAATTAAACCTGAACAATAAGAGTACTCGAGACTACATGATTGATGTAGCAGATTATTGGATGTCAAAAGGTCTTGACGGTTTTAGAATAGACCATGCAATAGGACCTTCACATCGATTTTGGAAAGTGTTTAGAAAAAAAATGAAAAAACGTTACCCCAAGGCTGTTTTCATAGGGGAGGTTTGGGCACAGGGTTTGGACAAAAGCCTATATAAGACTACAGGACTTAAAAATAAAAGATTGAAGAGAAAATTTGGAATGTCCCAGGAAGAGATCCAATTAGAGTATTACGGGGAATTGGATGGGGTTCTAGACTTTAAATTGAATTCTATCTTGGTGGAGGCAACCAGAAAGGAGGTTGATCTTCTATTAAATAAAAAATTAGAGTCCAAAATAAAAGAGCATTTTCAGAAGGTTCCGTCCGATTACATTATGGTGACATTTTTGGATAATCATGATATGGATCGGTTCCTATTACATTGTAAAGGGAATATCAAGGTCTTATTGGATGCGTTTGAACTATTACTTTCCTTAGACCGTCCGGTGGTTATCTACAATGGAACCGAGAACTGCGGGTATAATTTGACTCCCGTGGATGGTGCCAATCCCGGTTCAGATCTTTCGGTGAGAGCACCCTTTGATTGGGATGCGATCAACGAAGAATTTTCGGAAGGATTGCGAAATCTAATCAAAAAATATAGAAACAGGAATAGTCAATGACGCTGAAGAAGCATAAAAATATTGCTAATGGCCAGGCTTTTCCGATTGGCGCGTCGGTACAGCATAATGGGGTTAATTTTAGTGTCTATTCCAAGAATAGTACCGGTATAGAGTTGTTGTTATTTGATGGGCCTGAGGCGAGCAAACCCAATGAAATAATAGTTTTAGACAAAAAGCGGAACAGAACAGAATTCTATTGGCATGTTTTTGTTGAAGGGCTTAAGGCAGGACAGATGTATGGATTCCGTGTTCATGGTCCGTTTCAACCTGATAAAGGACATCGTTTTGATTCAAAAAAGGTACTGCTCGACCCCTATAGCAAGTTGGTGGTTCTACCCAAAGCATATCAGCGTATTCTAGCCATGAAACCGGGCGACAATGTTGGCAGTGCAATGAAAAGTGTTGCGGTAAATACCAGCGTCTACGATTGGGAAGGAGATTCCCATCCGCGCTGCCCCTTTTCCGAAACGATTATCTATGAATTGCACATTAAGGGTTTTACCAGGCATCCCAGTTCTGGATTAAAAAGCAATAGGAGAGGTACGTATTCCGGGCTGATCGAAAAAATCCCCTATTTAAAGGATTTGGGGATTACCGCAGTAGAATTACTTCCCGTTTTTCAATTTGACGAAGATGACGCCCCGGAAGGGAAAAAAAATTATTGGGGCTATAGCCCTGTATCCTTTTTTGCACCGCATAGAGCATACAGTTCGCGCAAGGATGTCATGGGACCTTTAGATGAATTCCGGGATATGGTCAAGGCGTTGCACAGGGTTGGAATAGAAGTCATTCTCGACGTGGTCTTCAATCATACGGCCGAAGGCGGTGAAAAGGGCCCCACTTTCAGTTTTAAAGGCATTGAAAATAGAGCCTATTATTTAATGGAAGGTGACAGTTGGATTTATGGCAATTATTCGGGCTGTGGCAATACGGTCAACGCCCATCATTCTGTGGTAAGGAGAATGATCAGAGATAGTCTGCGGTTTTGGGTGTCCGAAATGCATGTTGACGGATTCCGATTCGATCTGGCATCTATATTGTCGCGAGACGAGTTTGGAAATCCGCAAAAGAACCCACCTCTACTTTGGGAAATCGAATCTGATCCTATTTTGGCCGGAACCAAACTCATTGCGGAGGCTTGGGACGCCGCAGGTCTCTATCAGGTCGGGCATTTTATCGGGGATAAATGGAAAGAGTGGAACGGTAAGTTTAGGGACGACATACGCAGCTTTGTAAGAGGAGATAGAGGATCTGTCTCAAATTTTGCATCAAGGATATTGGCAAGCCCAGACATCTATGCCCATAAGGAACAACACGCAGAGACCAGCATTAACTTTATTACGTGCCATGATGGATTTACGTTGATGGATTTGGTCAGTTATAATAAAAAGCACAACGAAACCAACGGAGAAAACAACCGCGATGGCGAGAATAATAATCTTAGTTGGAACTGTGGTGTTGAAGGGCCGACGACCGATCCGGCTATAAACAAATTACGGGAACAGCAGATAAAGAATTTCTTAGCCGTTACCTTACTTTCCTATGGTACTCCAATGCTCTTGATGGGAGATGAAGTGGGGCGTACACAATTGGGCAATAATAACGCCTACTGTCAGGATAATGAAATAAGTTGGTTCAACTGGGACCTTGTAGAAGCCAATTCCGCTCTGCATCGATTTACAAAGATGTTGATCGGATTTAGATCAAAAAGGGATTTGGGTGATAATTATCCTGATCTGTCCTTACTGGATTTCCTTAATACTGAACAACATATCCAATGGCATGGTGTTCGACTGAGACACCCAGACTGGAGCCCTACATCGCATAGCTTGGCTTGTACCGTTAGTGCAAAGGATAGTCCTTCCGTGATACATTTGATGTATAATGCATATTTCGAAAATTTGAATTTCGAGATTCCAGACCCTAAAGAGCTTGGAAGAAAGCAGTGGGTTTGCTTGATTGATACTTCCATGCCATATCCCAATGATATCAATCAGATTGAAAACGCAAAAGCAGTTGAAGAAAAGCACTATTGGGTAAAAGCAAGATCTGCTGTGATACTCATTGCCCTACCCACTTCTTAGATATCAGATTTCAGCCTGGGGATTAGGTTTTTCTTTGTTCCACATTGGATTTTGGTAAGGATGACGTATGATTTTCATAAGGATGAAATAAACAAGGAATTTTCTGTTCCACAAAACGGCTGATTTAAGAAACATAGTGGGAAATCAGAGGAATTCTCATTAAACCTTCGTTTTACGGAACAATGAAAAATTTATAGAGAACAACGGATTTGTATATAAATCGTTCTGATCTGAAAAACCCGAAAATTAACCAGTGTTAATTTTTAGCGGTATGGACGTTTAGCCGTTGCCCCTCTATTTGGAGTGAGGCAATCCCTCAATATAGTTCCTACGGGGCTTTTGTCCACTCCTAAACGCTTCAATAATAAGGATTGTAATGCGTGGGTGGTACTATTACATCATATTCCGATTGCAGAAAAGTGACCAAATCAATGAGTTCCTGAACGGTCATAACCTCATTGTAATTCTTCATCTTTGAAAGACCTCCGTGGTCCGGGTTTTTTTGTTTGTAGCTCCGCGCGATTTTGTGGGAAGGATTTATAATGGAAGTAACCAGGTACCCATAGGATTTCTGAGCAGATACTTCACCTCCTAGCTGTATTTTGAGACTATCACTTCCTCCCGTCCACTCAACCCCTGGAATACTATGACATGTATTACAGGCCAAGCTCGTATAGGTTGCCTTTCCTTCTTCAATGTTGCCCGCAGGTAATGCAAATCCGCGCGCTTGCTCATTGCAACTACTTATCAGTAATCCCGCACATAATAAGGGAAACACCAATAAATAGTTCAACCGGCTGTACAAAGTTTTGTTTTTACTAGACATAAGCTATTATTTTATACCAAGAATTTGATTCACCACCGTATAAATGGATGAAAACAAATATATCGACTAAGAAAAAGAAAGAAAATGACCTATATCAGGAAGCGTATATAATCAATGCTCAGCTACGCATTCCACGTACTGGCAAAAGAAGAAGTACTGCGAAACAGCCGTTTAAATGTTATCGGTTTTAAAGTTAGTTAGAAAGTAGTGATGAACCTGCCTGCCCTCCACGGGCGGGCCTGCCTGCCGGCAGGCAGGTAAACCGGCAGGCAGGTTATAGTCATTGTTGTGTTTAGTGTTTTTCTTTCAAATTGGTCAATTCTTGACCTCGTTCTGAATCAACTCTAAATAATTCATATCTGTTGTTCATCATTATATCACCGTCTTCATACATATCCATCCATACTTTATAACCTTTGCCAGTTTTAAGTATATGATAACCGTGCATGTGAAATTCATCGTGGTTGGATGTATTACCTACTTCTCCAGTACATAATAGATTTATATCTCCTTTTCCTGAATTTACAGCTACAAGTTTAGGTTGATTTTGTAATTGACAGAAATGACTAGCTTTTAATGTTTTATGTTCAACGTTATAAACCGTTAACATTTCTGTTGGTATATCAGTTCTTAATCTTTCAATAATTACATTATCTCTTGCACTTAGAATGTATTCAAAGCCATATAGGTCATTGTTGCCTTCAAGTGTAGCTATCCATTCCCCTTCCAATTCTCTAAGGTAGCTCATTGCATCTTCTGTATTCGTAATAGAATCTTGGAATTCAGTTTTCTTGTTCGAACATCCGCCAATACTTATTAAGATTAAAAGCAAAATCAAGTGTTTTATTAAACGTGTTTTACTATTCATATATTAAGCGAGGTTAATTAATAATTCAAAACGTGTTATTTGTCCACATTAAACACAACAATTGTATATAGTAACAAGTTACTATATTTCTTTTATAGAAGTAATTTACTAAAGTCCCAGTAAACAGTAATGAATACAAGGTCATAATAGTATTTTATCCGAATAAAATTCGTTTACAAACGGTAATATAGTGAATAGCCCTAGTCCAGTTTTTCAAAGAGTATATTCAAACAGCCACTAGAAGGAACCGAGAAAGAAAAAGGCAAGAGTCTCAAAAAACGTTCGGTTTATGAGACTGTAAAATTGTTTCTTGTTTAACAAACAGATCTTTTATGATCATTTATCAATTAGTGCTGTCGGTCAGTGTTCCAGTTCTCCCAAAAGTTCAATGATTTCTTTACAGATAATATCCGCATTTTCCTTTTTGGTGAAAATGGTAAAATGACCCCCATCAAGGAAGAATACCTTGCCATTTGTTGAAAGAGCTGCCATTTCTTCCTGCATCTTTTGCCGATTGGCTCTCATCTTCTCTGGGTTCAAACCCATTTCTCTAAGGGCTTTTTCGTTTAGATGTGTTCCGGCAAAAACCCTAATCGGTAAGGTATCTTTTACCATTACTTTTTTAGACATTTCTTCCAATGACTTATGCCACTCTTGTTCTTTTAAATACCCCCATAGATATTTTCCATCTAAAAAGTAGTCGTCGTAACGATCGGTAACTTCTTTGGGCAAACCTGGCGCCAGCATGATATTCCCGAACAGGGTTACGTATAAATCCAAGACACCTAAATCTCCTAAAACGGCTCCAGTATAATACATTGAGTTTAACCAACTAGGGGAAGGAGGCCAGGGCAGTCGTTCACGTTCATCTGGATGCCCAGAATCCAACAAAACTAGGGCAGCCACTTCGTTGGGATAAAGTTGTTTAAATACACGAATGTAATGTCCTCCATGGGAGTGGCCGGCCATAATATAGGGCGGTGATTCTCCCGTCCTTCCTAATAGAGCGTGCAGTTCACGCGCAACGGTTTCAGGGTCTCGTGGTGTATCGCTTAGTTCACTATAGCCTATCCCAGCTCGGTCATAACGCACAACGCGCATGCTATCGCTAAGACCTTCCGCTATCCAATTATAATATTCACTATGCCCTCCTGCTCCTGCTTCAATGACCAAAGTTGGTTTGCTGTTTCTTTCTCCCGTGCTATTGATATGGAGTTTAAAGCCTCCAATATCAACAAGTTTCCCAGGGGGTTGTGGCTTGTCTCTAAACAGTCGAAAGCATAATCCTACTAAAATGATTAGCAGTAGTAGTGAGGTGATCGACAAGCCAATCCACTTTAAAATCTTCAAGATCATTCGTATCATAATTCGGGATTTAGTTACTACCATCCAAACATAATTTCACTTAGGAACACCTTGAAATTATTTTGATGGACCCAGTAGAAAACAGCTCACATACCCATTATTCTTGGACAAATACAGTTGAATACAAAAAATTGGGTGTTTAACCCAAAACCAACGGCGTTGGTCAAAAAGATGCGAAGTCTATAGTAGGAATCCTATTTTTGAGCTATGAATAGTTTTTTTCAAAAATATTATACGGCTTTGATCAAAGGAGGGATCATTGCCATTTTCCTGGCTGTAATGCTTGTTATACCACATTATAAGGGCATTTGGGATAGTTCTATCACTATTCCGCTTTTGATTCTATTCTGGTTGGGAGTGGCTTACATTGTTTTACCTGACTTTTTCAAAAAGTATAGGGTAGCCATTCTTTCTGTGTACGGATTGGTTATAGCCTATAATTTTTTCATTTTTAATATAGCACCTAATCAAGCAGAAAATCATCGCCTGTATTTGACGAATTTCATGTTTATTCCGATTCCAGTTTTTACTGCTTTGTGGGTTTACGAACAATGGCGTTGGTTGCGGATATTGAAGACGGATAAGACAAGGGCCGAACTTGCTTTACTGAAAAGCCAGGTAAATCCGCATTTCTTCTTCAATACGTTGAACAATTTGTACGGATTGGTGGTGGAAAAATCCCCCCAAGCCCCGGAGGTTGTCCTAGGACTCTCCGATATGATGCGCTATACCATTTATGAGGGAAAAAAAGAGTGGGTCGGTTTAACCGATGAAATCAATTTTTTGGAAACCTATATTGAACTGCATAAAATCCGATACCGGAAAAAAGTAGCGATCCAATTTGACCATGAGGTGGATGGGAGCATTCAGGTCGCGCCCTTACTTTTTATCAATTTATTGGAAAATGCGTTCAAGCATGGCGTGGAACCCTCAATAGGTAATGCGTATATTTATTTACGTTTAAAAACGCAGGATGGTCGAATACTTTTTCATATGGAGAATAATTGTGAATCCGATATTTCCCCAGAAAAAGGAGGTGTTGGGTTACATAATCTAAAAAAACGTTTGGAGCTTATTTATCCCAACAAACATGAATTGAGGATTGAAAAAACGAAAACCACCTATGCAGTTCATTTGAACCTTAATACCCACTGATGACAACCTATTGTATCATTGACGACGAACCCATAGCACATCGAATCATTGAGGGCTATTGCGCAGAGTTACCTTACTTACAAAAGATAGGCAATGCCTATAATGCCTTTGAAGCTTCCAGGATGGTCACCCAAGAAAAGGTGGATTTGATCTTTTTAGACCTTAACATGCCTAAAATGACGGGCTTTGAATGGTTGAAAACAATATCCACACCACCCAAAATCATAGTGACTTCAGCACATAAGGAATTTGCTATGGAAGGTTATGAATTTGATGTGCTGGATTATCTGCTCAAACCTTTTTCTTTTCAACGTTTCCTAAAGGCGGTCAACAGGGTAAATGAAACAAAGAAAGAAAGTGCAATTGAAACATCGAACAGTGGTGGGGAACAGGGCAGTTTTTTTCTAAAAGGCGACAAAACGTATCATCAGGTTCATGTGGAAGACATTTTATTTGTACAGGCTTATGGAAATTACTCCAAGGTGTTCTTTAAGGAAGAAATGATATTGAGCCATGAAAAAATATCAACCTTGGAAAATTTACTGCCAAAAGACAGTTTTTTACGTGTCCATAAATCCTTTATCGTTTCCTTAAAAAAGATCGAGCGTATTCAAGGAAATCAAATCTTTATCCAAAATCACAAAGTTGCTATTGGTCAGACCTATCGGAGCATAGTCAATCGTTTGTTGGAGGGTTAAGACATCATTGATCAGGCCAAAAATGGAGTAGTAAAGGGCCATTTTAAGGAGCTTTCCAAATAGCATGGTCCGCACCAAGGTGATTTCGGACCAAAGCAACCCCAAGGTTTTGGACGAGAGCAAATACGAACGGGCCTGGACACAGCCGGTGGTGGTGGAGTAGGCGAGAACAGGCAATTACTTGTAGCCGTTGTTAGCAAACCTTATTAACAAACTCAAGTAATTGATTTTCTTCCCGTAAGTCAAAAACTGTTCCTTGATACCAGTTAACAGCTATGAAATCGAAGTATTTACAAAATTTACGAAGTCCCAATTTCATATGGTTTTTGATTTCTTCATTCTTGGTAGATCCTGTTAACCAAATCCGATTTAGGTGTCCATCATTTTCTTCCAATAAAATCCCGAATTTTTGACTTCCAAAACCAAAGGGGGGGTCTTCCGACTTTTTAAGTCCAGCATTTTGATGAACGACCTTAGTTATTGGTGGTAATTCTGTTGATTGAAAAATTCCCAAAACTTTTGAAAAGCCCAGTTGCCTGTCCAACACCTTTACTTTTAATTCTGCAATTTCCGTTATGTCTGAAAACCCTAGTCCATCCCTGTGTTTTTCTCCAAATTCGTTTATCCTTTGGCCCTCTTGAATTGCAAATTCCAAATTTTCCGATGGAACAAGCTCGATCATTGCATAATCGTCCTCCCATAAATGAAGAATATCGGAATACGGATATGACTTCGATTTCCTGTCGTTTAAAAATTTAACGAGTCTGTTGAGAAGCATTTGATGTTTGTTAACTTGCTTATGACGATGTAAAATACATCAATATTCTTCCAATATGGAATTAAATCGACGTGATTGTTCATCCTTAATTTAAACTATTGAAATAATTTCTTTATGAAGCTTTTGGGTTTTAGGAAAGAACTCTTTTTGTTGTTGGCCATTGAAATATAGTTGTAATAATAGTTTTTTTCTGAGTCCAGCTTAAAGAATTCAAATATTTCTTTTTTGACATTACCATTCTTAGGATTTCTTAAATCCGTATCCCTATCAAAATATTTTGAATCCCAATATGGCTGATTTGAATGCTCAGCAATACAGGATTCCAAAACACTTTTATCAAAATTTAATGAACCTGAGATGCCTTCCATTCGATGGATATTAGAATGCTTTACCCTTTGCCAAGGTTTGGTATCTTTATTTGAATTGTTCGCATTCAAATGCTTATTAAACTTTTTGATGGATGTTTCCTTGTAAATCATTCCATATTGTAGATATACTGTATAAGGGTCGTCATACCTATTACTTTTTGAGTAAGAAATTGGGAAGTCAAACTCCCAATCTTCTAGAGGTTGATTTCCTATAATTTCAAAATCACCATAAAACAAGGCATTGTCCATTATATATTGAGAAGGTATCCAATCCAGTCTTTTAAGGTAATCCAAGTCCACTTCTCTTGTACCTTGAATTAGATGGTACACCTTAATTACAAGTGGCTGGGTCATCAAATTCATGATTCCGTAGTTCTTCTGTAATTTGAACCCAGGGTCTTTGCGAAGTTTTCGAAGATCACAGACAAGTCTTCCAAAGCCATAGTTTCTTCTATCTACCTTGAAAACAAAATAATCGCCTTCCTTGAGTTTTACCCTCTCCCTTTTTCTTGAAGCGAAATCCTCTATCTCTTCTAAATCTTCTTTTGACGTTTCAGAGATATATTTTTCTAACCATTTCGGTAATTCCGCTATTGACTTAAACTTAATAGCTTCAAAATAGGTTGAATAATAATCTCTTTGGGTTGTGTGATTGCCGATATATATTCCATTATTGGTATACTTAAAATAAACACCAATTGGTGTTCTCGATTCAAGAGTTGAAGGAGAAAGTTTCTTAGGCTTGCCCTTATTTGTTTTGGGTAACAGCAATTGTCTATTTTCAGTTTCTTCATTGTACTGGGTTTCTATATAGCTCGTTTCTGTAGATTGGATATGCCGTTTGATTACATTGCCATCATAGTACAAAACTGATTTTGGTCTGTATGAATCACCCTTTAAATCAACTCTTTCCCAATGCTCAGGGATAATCGGAAGTCCTAAGTATTCTCTGTGTTCGTTATTAAGTTCAAATGACATATTTCTTTAATGTATAGTTTGTAAGACAACTAATGGGGATAATCCTTTATTTGAACTTTAAGCATTTATAACCAGTTAAAAGCAACTAATGCTAATTTTAGTATCCTAGAATAAAAGTATGGAAAAAGTAGCATTGATTATAAGCATGGCTTTATTCTTTGGGTGCTCAGATGATAATCCTATACCAGGGTGCTATCAAGAAAGTGGCAGACGTATAGTTGCCACGGTAGAAAAGGTAAATGGAACATTGGTAATGAATGAGGTCTGTGGATTTATTATTGATCCAGATGAACAGCTAGATCGAAACCCAATAGGAATCTTGAGTCCTTGTAATCTTAGTGAAGAATTTGAAATTGATGGTGTGCGTGTAGTATTCAGCGGTTTTATCTACGAATCTTTTGAAACAGAGGATATTTGTGCAGATTTCTTTGAAATAACGGAAATAAGAATGGCGGATGAAGTGCAATGACCAGCTTCTTATGAGATAGTCCTTTTTATATGGTGTTGTTGTAATCATCATTTCGGCGGCAAACTCATTACATAATCATAGCTTTCATTTAAGTATATAGCTAGCTTGTCCAAGTCATCCCACATCCGTTCTGGTATCAATATATATCCGTGCATTATGGAATTATAGGATTTGTACAGAGTGGTTTCAAACGCTTCTAGGTATTTTTTCTGAACTTCTTTAGAAAATCGAATGCCTATTTCACCGGCCTTGTTAAAAAGTGAAAACATATGACCGTTGGCTGAGGTATAGGGCATTGTTTTTCCTTTTCTTTCAAATCGGTCACACTTTGCAACCAATAGGTCATATACTTTTAATTTTTCTTCCCACATGAATTATCGGCTTTCTACAAATTCCTTAAATTGTTTCATCCATTTGTCACCTTGTTTTCTGTACATACTAGGGAACAAAATGGCCATGAGTTTGGGTAAGACCCAATTGATTCGTGTGTACACAAACTCGTACCGATACTCCGTTTTTTCGGGACCGATTTCAATAAAAGTACATTTCATAGTATTGTCCATATGCTTATGGGAGTAAAAGGCTTCAAACGATTTGGGCAGCTCATTTTTTAAAACCGTCTCGGTCAACACCATATCTCGTTTGCCATACGTATAATACATTTTGGATTTAGCGTCAACTTGTGTTGCAACGCCACTTATTAATTCCTTCCTTATAAAACCGTCTTGATAATCTTTGTTGAAATTTGGGTTGATAAATGAATCCACAACAACCTCCCTGGGTTTATTAATAATTACCGAACCTTTGAATTGCATACTGTTTTTGAAGGTAAATTAGGGAAATTGTGGTCTGATTTGATTACAGAACCGTTCTGTAACCGTATTTTTTAGATTCTTTTTATTTTTTCGAGATATTCAGAAGGAGAAAGCCCTTCGAATTCTTTAAACGCTCTATAAAATGAAACCTTGTTATTAAATCCCGATTGAAAGGCGATATCAATTAATTTTATCTTGTTGTCCTTGTTTTTATGAATGTTGTTTTTGGCTTCTTTAAGTCGATAATGGCTGAGTAATTTTTTAAAAGAGCAATTAAACTTTTGATTGATAATTTCAGAAACGTAAGCTGAAGGAAGTTCAATCGATTCAGAAAAAGTAGTGAGATTTAGATTGTCGTTTAAATATATTTTGTCATTTTCAAACTTCCCTACAATGGCATTTTCGTCTGTTTTTCTTTGCTGTAAATCATGCAAATTGGGTGGTTTACTATTAAATATGGTTGACCTGTCAATGATTTTATAGGCAATGGCCTGAATAATAAAAGTCATTGCCAGCATACTTATTTGATTGACTATAGCAAAATTATATTTTCCAATGGGCTGAATAACAAAGTATATAAGGTGTAACAATAAAAATAGAGAATAACCCAATAACACATGGTAATACCAATTTACCAGGATATTATTGGTTACTTCATTCTTGAATTCTTTTAGTTTTTTAATGCTTAAATAGATATAGGTGCCTATGTACGCAAAAAAACTCAATGTAAAATAAAACTCTAAACTGGAATAAGAGGGAATACTATTCATAAATGCCCTCACCGTTTCTAACTTTATATTGCCCTTTAGAAAATAGAATGGCAGATTTAAGATCAACATAAAACCAAAACCTATAAAATGCCAATAATCTTTTTTTGTTAATTTAAAATGATGTATTGTAATTCCCATTGTCATAAACAGCATTAAGGGTGGTTTTAAAAAGCTGATGGGATTACCAATTCCTAAAAAATGAGGCATGGCATTGATGAGTTCCGTTTCTACCAGGAATCTTTCAAAAAGCGTGATTCCCTCAATAATTAACAGGGCTGCAAATAGTTTTTTAAATAATGTCCTATTAGACTTTAATAGTACAACTGCTATAAAAAATGCTTGACAAGTTCCATAAGCAATTAAAACGTTAATGATCAATGAGGTTGCGGTCATTATTTATCTTATGCAGTTTCTTTCATAGATAATTGGTTTGGCTTGAGTACTTTCTGCCCTACCAATTAACATACTATTCCTTATTCTCTAAATTTGCTTTAAATGGCAACGTCCATTTATCGTTCAATTGGACCTGTTGTTTTTCACCGCTAACATAACTGGTTCGGGAGGCTTGGTTTTACCCTCAAGACTATCTTTTTCACTTCAATACAATGCCCGTTTACTACCTTCATTTAATCGTTTATTTGAACTTTATTATTTGTGGTGCCTGTCGTAGGCAGCCTTCGAAATCTTCTGCCTTTGAATCCCCGAAACATCCAAACCAGAAGTACCGACCAATTCGCTTGAAATTATTCAATTTTCTTTCCCTGTATTTCCTGCCCACCTTGAAAAAGTGTTAAGCCCTCAACATTTCCTTCTTTTAGCTGAAAGGAAATTTTTGCCTCGACCACGGTCAGAAAAAATACGGTGTCGCTCTCAGGATATATCTCGAATTTCCCTTGTCCTGTGGCTTGTCCAAATAACTGTGCGCCCTCTTTTGTAATGGTTATTTTGAATTCGGGTTGCAGTTCATACACCCCAATATATTTCTGAAGTGCGGATTCGGATAATTCGACTGCCTCGCTCTTGGATTTTGGATCAGCCAGTTCTGATCCAGGGTCAAGTAAATAGAATCCAATATCATCGGCACCTGTTGAGGAATTTGAAAGAAGTACCACTCCTTTACCTGTTTCCTTAACAAATCCGGCAAAGGTCCTGTATCCGCCTGTTCCCCCATTATGCCAGATCACATCACCGTTCTCTCCTTTCTTGATATGCCACGCCATTGCTACGGACATAGCACCTGCCTTTTTGTGCCTGACCTCATGGGATAGCTCCATAGCCGCCCTTAAGGGTGAATCCTCATAACCTAGATTGCCAGAAATGAACTTGCCCATGTCACTGGTTGAACTTCTAATGGCTCCCGCACCAGCTAAGGTGGGTATGTCCCAATTCTCAACAACTTTTCCATCATTATGGCCCAAGGCCAAATTTTCCTTCATTCTCTGGGTAAATTCAATTCGAGTGTCGTTCATTTCCAGTGGATCTGCAATGGTCCGCACCATTAAATCTTCATATGTGGTATTCTTGTTGGTTGCCAGGAGATGACCCAATAGTCCTTGAGCAAGATTTGAATATTCATATTCGGAACCTACCGCCCGGACAGGTTGGTAATTCGAGATAAACCCGTACATCTTCTCTACGGTATAATCGGCATAGGGATTGTTGGGATTTGCGGGCTCAAAGTTGTTGGGCATTCGAGGAAGACCCGATGTATGGTCCGTGAGGTTCCCTATTGTAATTTCACTATTCCCCGTAACCGGAACTGTTATGCTATCGGGAAGCAGGTCGTTTATTCGATCATCCAGCCTGATATCGCCGTCCAAAACTTGCCGTGCAAGCATTATCCCCGTAAAGACTTTCGAAATTGATCCAATTTCATAGATCGTATATTCGTCCACTTCGGTACCATCATAGGAGGTTTTGCCAAAGTTGAAGTAATGAACGCCTGATGAATCAATTACGGCTAATGCAATACTGGGGGTGGCACCGACCGAAATGCGCTTTTCAATCGTCTCCACAACTTCAACAGGAAGATTTTTTTCATCCTTCTTTTCCGGGCTTTGCTGACATCGACAACTGACAACTGCCACCAGAAGAACTATTAGGGTGATTTTATAGCTTTTCATAATATGATGTGATTTTCAAAATCTTGTGGTTCCAATATAGTCCAACTTGTTCAAATATGGAACAGTCTTCTTTTGTATCACCACTAGAGGTCTATACATAACTTCTCATGTTTTTCACGATTATTCAGCATCGTTTATTTGAGCTTTAGTCAAGGCTTTTCAATCCTTCTCTTATTTCAACAGCTTTTGTTTTATCAAACTCCGCCGTCCTACTACAACGGTTGGTCCATAATCGATTTCTGTTAATACCATTATTATAATCCCCAAATAATCTCTTGGACAGTCTTTCCGGGTTTAGGAAGACAATGAATTCTTTTCCTTCTTCAAAACCAAAGTAGCCGCAGGATGGACCGTGCATGGAAGTATAAATTGTCAAACTAGTTGCATCTATATCTCCCTTATAAGAATCGATAATTTCTATTTCAACCTTGGTGACAGATTTGCGTTCTAATGCATTAAGGATCTGAGGCTCAGATTCAAACTTAACCTCAAGGTATTTGTGTTCTTCAACGGTCAAAATATCGCCTTTAGATACATATTCAATCTTTAGAACCTTTATATGCAAAATCGAGCTTGTACGCCTTAATTCCTTTTTTAGCTCTGTCCTATAACAGGTGCATGCAAAACTCTTACTAATTGATAATACAAATATTATAAATAGAATCTTCCTCATCCTTATATTTAAATTTGTAATATGAGTTATTTCTTCCGGTATACCCTTAAATTATACAAAAGCTCAAATTCGTTATGGGGTAAATGCTCAATGATAATCAGTTCGTCTTGTGTTATATCTTTGATTTCCCATTCATCACCTTCAAATACTATTAATTGACCATTGGCCTTCAGTTTCTCTAAAAGTCCAGGCGCAAGATTGTCAATTGGGACGCTGTATTTTGGTTCTTTGAATTTGAACTTCAATACTTTTTCTCCTTTATCATAACTCCATTTACCAGTTTCACATTCTCCAGGACAGTTATATTCCGAATACGTACCATCTACTTTAATCTCAATGCTGGGCCTCTCAACATATTCAATTGCGGTTATTGTATCATTAACTCTTAGTCTCCTCTCCCCGATGACTTTACTTTTTGTTGAATCCATTAGTCCCTTGAACTCCCAAACTCCTACTATCTGTTTTTCAATAGTCCTTGATGATTTGGTTGTTTTGATGCGGTCTATCAACTTTTCATTGGTCTCTTTGATTTGACCGTAGCTTCCTGTCGAAACTATTAAAAAAAGAATGATTAGTTTTTTCATATACGCAATTGTATGTTCTTATTCGGTTATCTCTAAGCTATAGAATTTCTTATCCTTTATTTGAACTTTAAGCATTTATAACCAGTTAAAAGCAACTAATGCTAATTTTGGTATCCTAGAATAAAAGTATGGAAAAAGTAGCATTGATAATAAGCATGGTTTTATTCTTTGGGTGCTCCGATGATAATCCTATACCAGGGTGCTATCAAGAAAGTGGCAGACGTATAGTGGCCACGGTAGAAAAGGTAAATGGAACATTGGTAATGAATGAGGTCTGTGGATTTATTATTGATCCAGATGAGCAGCTAGATCGCAACCCAATAGGAATCTTGAGTCCTTGTAATCTTAGTGAAGAATTTGAAATTGATGGTGTGCGTGTAGTATTCAGCGGTTTTATCTACGAATCTTTTGAAACGGAGGATATTTGTGCAGATTTCTTTGAAATAACAGAAATAAAGATGGCTGAAACACAATGACGAACTTATGCCCTCACTTTCCAGTCGTTTTTTGAACTTTTATTCCTTAATAAACGGCCCGTATTTTCAAAGGCTTGAATCACCTTAATGGAAATGTAAAGAATTGCAATGAATTTAGAGGTGGGACTCATCCGCAATGGGCCATACACCTTCTTAACCCTTGGCTATCGCCTTTTACAATCGTATTTTGATTGTACTGACATACACCCAAACAATAAAAAGTATTTGTAAAGGGATTCTAAACAATAAGTATGTAATTCCTGGACCATCAAACGTTCCTTTTTGATAATTCACATGATTTACGGAAGCATATATATTAGCAGGTAATAGGAACAGGAGAAATATTATAAGGGCCCATCCGGTCAGTACTTTTAGCTTCGGAATTAGTAACCCTACTGCCAGTACTATTTCAAATATTCCGGTTAGGTAAATCAAACTTTCTTTATAAGGAATAAATTTGGGGATCATCATGGACATGCCTTGTGTAAATGCAAAATGCCCAATGGCCGTAAAAAGAAGCATTATTGACATTGCTATTCTTGCTGATAAGGCAAAGTCATATTCTTTTCTGACCATCTTAATTGCAAAAATTAAGAGTACAAAACTTGTCAAAAGTACAATTAGTGGTTTCATGTTTTTCTGGATTGTTGAAATACAAATTTCGGAAAACGTGCAGCTGAAAACAATGAACCCAGGTTAACTAATGCGCCTTCTTATTCTGCTCAATGCCTGTGGAGTAATACCAATATAGGAAGCAATATATTTTAATGGAATTTGCTGGAATAACTTGGGACGGTCAGAGAATAGGTCCAAATATCGTTCTTCCGCTGTTTTACTTAATAACGAAAGTTCTCGCTTCGACTTTATTAAAAACATATTTTCGGCCATTTTGCGCCCGATAATATTTCCGCTGCCTGTTCTTTCATAGACCTCCTGCAAGTCTTGGTGGGAAATTTTCCACAAAATGGTTTCAGTCAAGGTTTCAATCTGGTATTCGGAAGGGGTTTGTGTTAAAAATGAATCATAACCCGTGACAAATTCATTTTCGAACAAAAAGCCAAAAGTCAAATCAAATTCTTCCCTTGGAACATAAAACCTGACTATTCCTTTTGCTATAAAGGACAAATGGTTTTCAATCGCTCCAAAATTCAATAAAATCGAGTGCTTTTTGAGTTTTACTTCCTGCAATTTTGAGGAAAAAAACTGCCAATCGGAATCGTTAATGGGAGTGATATTTTCAATAAACCTTCTGATTTCGTTCATTCCAAGGTGTTTCTAATCTGAACGTAATAAATCCTTCTTCTATTAATTCTTCCTATTCGTTCCATTTTTTTAAGCTTATGGACAACTACCTTATGTCCATGCGCTACCCCATGAAAATACTACTTTTTGGCTAACTTGCGAGGCAATGGGTATAGCTATTATCGGCAACCTTTTAATCCTCTTTATCAGGTTTATTGGTCAACATCATTTGTTTGGTTTCCGTATGATATACACCGTACATGCTATCCTTTATTTCTTGCTGTTGGCTAAACCTAATTAGTAGTTCCTTGCCCTGGTTGATCCACTGGAAGCTTCTGATTCCCCGGTCCGTAATTTTTGTAAGATGCTTACCGTTTAGGTCCGAAATGTACAAAAAGTGTCGATCGCCCTCAGCAACTATACCATCGTCATCCGAGTCCTTCTCAGCGATTGAGTAGACTATTTTTTTTGGTCCGGCATTAGGTCCGTCCGGACCTACGAGCATGAATGAGATAGAACCATTTTGGGGGAGAAGTTTACCGAGGGCAATACTGTCTTTATCAAAAAAGAGAATGTTCCTTGTATTGTCAACGACCATATTTGGAGGAAATATCCGGTAAGTTCTATTTATTTCGACTTTATATTCCATACTTCTAACGACCGGGACATAAAGAAAATTTGAGAAGGGAATTTTTAAAGGCTCGGATGCTTTACCGCCCCATTCTATGGATTTGGCCGCATACCCATCCCAACGTAGACTTTTGGCCTTAGGGTTTGCTGAATAGTTGTTCGACGGCAACAATGCATAAAAAATGGCCGCAGCGACGAGCACCGAAAAGGTAACATAAAAAACAAGTTCTTTTCGCCTTTTGGATTTGGCTTCTTCTTGAATTCGTTTTATGCTTGCTTTTACTTGTTTTTCCGGAATGTCCTTGAATGTGGCTTTGCTATTTTTTTCCGTTCCAGTATGAATGGTCTCCCTATTGTCTCCCTTAAATTTTTGACGGTTCGATGCGCGTAAAGACTTGTTTTGTCTAATACGCCTTATCATATCCAATATGTGGCCTGCAGAACTCAATTTTTAAATGTTTTATAATGGTTGGTGTATGATTCTCGACTTTGGCAAGCAGACAGGTACAAACAATTACTTATAGCCATTGTTGTAGCTAGTTTTTTTATTCTTTGTAAATGTATAATCTAATTTCATTATAAGTTTTAAACTTGAACAAGTAAGCCTTAATTCCATTTAATGATTTCCATTTCGTGTCTATTCTTCCAGAATCTTTTTCTTGTTCTATATCCAAAGGTTTACCTAATAATTCGCTTACTACAGTAACAATAAAGTCATATTTAGAATTAAATTTTTCATTCAAATCTTTTTCTATTTTTGGATTAGCTCCAAAATTTGATTCTTTAAATGTCTCCCAATTAAATGAAACAACTTTAATGTTTTTGCTCTCTTTTGTGTAGAAATAACTTGATTTTCCTTCAAAGTAAGGGCATTCATTTCTTCTGTAGCTAATTGGGTTACCGAATTTGAACTCTTTTTCATTTGGATAAATACCTTTTCCGAGCGACCAAAAATGTCCAAGTGAAACATCTTCTGAGTTCATAGAATTCTCATATTCAGTCATTTTATCAAGCTTAAAATTTCCGTTATTATTGTTAAATTCAGAAATTGCTAACTTAAGATGAGTTTTGAATTCTTGTTCTCCAAACTCAATATTTTTATGAGCATTTTTAATGCAAGTTGAATCTATTTTTGTTTCAATTTGAAATGTTTGAAAATTTTCTTTTGGGATGGTTTTAAATTCTTTAAAATCAATTTCCTCAATTTGATAAGGCCAATATTCAATTGATTTTACACCTTTAAAGAGAGTGACAGTGGAAGTCTTTTGAAATCTTCTTTTATTTGGGGTTTTGATTCTTAAATCATAATCAAGGTTATCATTCAATCCACTAATTAAAACAAGCATGGAATTTGTGCTTTTACCAAATTTACCATTTGCAAATACTCCAATTATTTGATTCTCTTTTGGATTCGACTTTATGATTGAGTCCATTTCAGAGATGTCTAATATACCATCGTAACCATTCATTTTTTCGAGTTTAAAATCCATATTCTTTTTTAGATTATTAAACTCAATTGTAAAAACAGTTCCTAAGTCAACCTTTTGACCAAAGATTGAAATCGATGTGAATAGGAAGACAATGGTTAATAGTTTTTTCATTTGCCAAATTGGCTACAACTAATGGATATACAGAAAAGTCCATATAACCTTGCTATACCCCGAAAATACTGCTTTTTGCCAACTTCGAAGCAAGTCACGGCCGTTAGTGTAAACCGTTTTTTAAAATTCATTATCATCTCTCTTACAATACCAATTTGGGTCACATCCGGTTCTAACACATCCGCCATATTTATATTCCCGTGTGTTTGTTTTTACGGGTTCTCCTTTCCGTGTAATTTCTGCCAGTATACCATAACTCATTGGAATAACTTCATCCTCTTTTTTGCAAATTGGACATGTTTTGCTGCTCCCGGAGTTGGCATATTTACAGCTTAAAGAGAGGTTTAGTTTAACATTTATCGTATCGTTAGGTTTCAAATATCCAATTAGAATATGATTCCGGCCAAATGAGTGAGGTTCTGTTCTAATTCGAATTGTGTCGGCTTCAAGATGCTGAAAAGTAAAATTTAGATTTTGGTCAACCGAAACAATTTTTTCCATATTTCCAATAGTTAAAATGACCTTTACTTTTTCTGAAATTAGCTGTTTCTCTTCAGGGATTTCAGCAATGATTTCTCCCTTAATCACCCCGTTTTGAGCAACACAGGATAAAAATCCGAACACTATTATGAGTAAACTAAATGTGGATTTCATATGGCTTATGGTCTTGATTGTGATTTCCGGCTGCCGGTTATAGCCGTTGATGGTTTCTAGGTTTGAAGTTAACGAAAACCAGCTATAAATTATAGCCCTTGTTGGGCGCAGTTTTTTTAATTTTCTTAATCATGTCCCGATTATATCTTTTTTCCAGCCTTTTCGCTTTTTTGTCCCTGTTCTCCAAATCGTTATGGGTTAAATAATGGATAGCGAGAAAAATTTGAACATTTCTATTGTCCAAATTCCATTTTTCTGATTGTCCGATGATACTTTCTGACAAAAAAGTTCCTGAATCGAAACCACCAATCCTTTCAAGCTTTTGGCCATAATATTTTAGGTATTCGTTTTGTTCTCCAAGTGCCTTTATAAACGCCAAAAATTGAGTGTCGCCACTAAAACAAATACTTTGATATTCATACTCAGGCTCAGTAATCAAAATTGTGGAGGGACATAATGCCCATATTTTTTTAAAAGTGGAGTTGTTCAAGGTTTTATAAAGTTTTTTCTGTTTCCTATAGCTTATTTGTCCACTTACACAGTATTGAAACAATTCCCTATTTTCAGGGAAAGATACCATTAGACACTCGCCAAACTCGATTCTATCCGTTTTTCCACAGAGTTCACTTTGAAAAAAGTCCGTCATTCTATTCAAATCCGCAATTTCAGTTTCCGAGAAATAGTTGTTCAAATTCAGTTCAGAATTTTGTCCAAAGCTTTGAAAGAGAATACTAAAAAATAATAGGATGAAGATTGATTTCACTTAGCAAATTTAAATTGTGCCTAACGGTCTCGGCTATGATTCCCGCTTACCCGCTAGCCTTTTGTGGGCAGGCAGGTTTTGGTTATTGTTGCAAGTAGGTTTTATTTTATCTTTTCAATTTTCGGTTCAACAGTCGATACTACATTCACAATATGATTTAGTGAGATAAACGCATAATGTTTAAATTCTCCTGGATAGTTGGGGGATGCGAATGTATCCGCTTTTACGTAGTCCAAAAAGTTGGATTTTGAATAAATCCGAATTCTTTGTCCTATATATTCAGTTCCGCCTAGACTTTCGTAACTTTCATTGATTACAGAATAGGCTATATACTCGTCAAAAATTACTTTGAAGACATCGCTATTTTCATTGTGATAAACTGGACGGGATGGTCCAATGTCAACTCCAAGAATTTTAGGGCTCTTTTCTAATTCTCCGACAATTCCCATTGTCAATTCAAATTCCAAAGAATTTTCTTCCGGCTCAAATATTTTGGTCAGAAATGTATTCCGTTCCGTATTTATTCTTTCGTAGTATTCCATTTTCTCAATTTACGCGCAATTACTGTATATCTAGAAAACTCCGGATATCCATACTATACCCCATGAAAATACGACTTTTTGATCAACTTGTGAGGCAATGAACCTGCCGGAGGGTATAGTTGTGGTCGGAAAATGTTGTTAATCCAATTGTAATCTTTTCTTTATTGATTTAGTTTCCCTCAACAGGACGCTTCTTACGATGAAAACTCCCGCTAGAAAACCTAGTCCGGTTATGCCCATTCCAAGTTGATGTTGCAATTCGGATTGCAGAATCGCCTTTATCAGAAGATAAATCCCGATCAATAAATAACTGATGAGGATAAACTTGCCCAATAAGTTTGGAGCTATTTTGAATCCGATCAACTTGTCCTTTTCAAATTTAAATTTGGTCCGCAGCAAAGTCGAAAAAGGAAGCTTAAAAAAATCGGTCCCACGGGTAAAGGTCCCACTCAAATCGGTTCCCTTTTTTGAAAATGTATAGTTTTTAAGTCCGTTTAGATGTGCTACCAATTCCCTTCGATGTATTGATTTGACCGGTTTAAAATGCTTCTCTATTTTAAAAATATCCATGGATGGTTAATGTTGCAAAGGGTTTTATAACGGTACGTGCAAAATGCGTTTTGTACATTATTGTGGTGCGTTTCTTTTGTTTTTGAATTTTTAGGCACCAGTTTAGTTTTTAAAAAATTTAAATAGTCAAAATTAAAGGACAATGATCGGATACCTCTGGTTCAAAAATGACATTGAAATTTAAAACCTTTATATGTTTATTTACAAACATGTAGTCCGCATATTTTTTGGGCTTCGTGTAGTAGGACGTACGTGTGCCTTTTGTGGTTAGGGTAGTAACCAGATCTGTTAATCCGGCTTGGGATAATATTTTTAAGGTTTCGCTATTTGGCTCTACATTGAAGTCTCCACAGACTATTAAGGGGTCGTTGTTTTCTGCCATGCCTGTGGCCATTGAGACTAGTTTATGCGCTTGCATAGCTCTTTCCGGGGTGTCCATTTTACCGTTTAAGTCGCGTAGACCGTGCATATGCGTAACAACCACAGCGCTGTTTTTATTATAATCAAATACTTTGATCGCGTGAGCACTTCGAGATCGAGGATGTTCTCCATAGCCATGTGGAGAATAGGATTTATACACGAACCCCTGGGTTTGTTCGATTATTGGGTAAGATTTCCGCACGAAAGTAGCAAGCCCCCATTGTGAAGGAATTTTGGCGTTCTCATCCCATAGCACCCCTTGAGCAGCAGGACAAAAAATACCTTTGTGATCGGGTAACGCCATTTCAACATCACGAAAGAAATTAGCTCTTTGAGGAAGTATGTGATTTCCATCTTTATAAGTAAGCCAGTCTTTATCTGTAGCGGGAGTGTGCACAACTTCCTGGAGGCACAGGATATCCGGGCTATTTTGTTTTAAATATGGAAGCAATTTGTCATAGAGCTTTCCACCCCATCCATTGAGACACATTATTTTCATATTTTTTCAATCTATGCTTCTAAATCCTTCACTCTGCTCAATGCACCACAACTCCAGGATATATGGAAAACTCGGTACATCCACGCCAAAGGAAATGAAAATACTACTTTTTATCAACTTGTGGGCAGGTGATAGTTGTTGTTAGCCACTGTTTTTTTTAATTCGATTCCCTAAATACTTTGCCCACCCGACACCTCGATACGCTGTGCGTTGATCCATTTGGCATCATCCGTACAAAGAAAAGCGACTACACTACCGATATCCTCCGGTAGGCCAGCTCTTCCCAAGGCGGTATGGGAAGCTACATAATTGTTCAAATCCTGGTTGTCCCTTACGGCACCACCGCCAAAATCGGTTTCAATGGCTCCTGGAGCAACCACATTGGCATTGATGTTTCTATCACCCAGTTCCTTGGCCAAGTACTTTGTAAAGACCTCAATACCACCTTTCATGGATGAATAGGCGGCATATCCCGGCAATGAAAATCGGGTAAGTCCCGTAGATATATTTACGATGCCACCGCCATCGGCCAAAATGGGCAGTATCCCTTGGGTCAGAAAATGGGGTCCCTTTAGATGTATATTCATCATGGCATCGAACTGCTCTTCCGTAGTATCAAAAAAGGAGGCATATACCCCAGTTCCAGCATTGTTTACCAAATAATCCAAATGCGTTGCGCCAAACTCGTTGTTGAGTGTAGTTTTCAAAGTTTCAATAAACTCAGGGAAGGTATCGATCTTGGCCGTATTCAATTGCAGGGCCACGGCATTTTGGCCGTTGGCGTTGATTTCCGAGCTTACTTTTTCAGCTTCCTCGGTGTTGGTATGGTAGGTTAAGATAACATCCAATCCTCTTTTTGCTAGCTCCAAGGCCATGTTCTTTCCCAGTCCCCGGCTTCCACCGGTTACCAAGGCTATTTTATTTTGTTTCATAAGACATAATTTTAATTATGCCACAAAAGTATAGGACATTTGAGGTGCAGTGATTACAAGAAACACACTAAAAATTGCAAAAATCAAATAGTTTGTTTGGTTCGGAATTTCAATGGACTTAGCCCTACCTGCTTTTTGAAAAAATTTGAAAAATGTGAAGTCTCCTCAAAAGCAAGGCAATCCGCTATAGTGGCTACAGGCCAGTCGGTTTCGGAAAGAAGCGCTTTTGCCTCTTGGGCGATCCGAAGATTAATAAACTGTTTTGTGGTGAAGGACGTCTCTTCTTTAAGCGTTTTATTCAGATGATTGGTATGTACCGCAAGTCGCTTGGCGTAGTCCTCAGCTTTTCGCAATTGGAGTCTTTGGTCTATATTGTCGATAGGGAATTGTCTTTCCAACAATTCCACAAAGATACTCACTATGCGTTTGGACGCACTTAAAGGGGTTCTATGCACCGGTTTTGGCATTAATTTCTGGCCAAGATGTATCAATTCTAACACATAGGTGCGCAATAGACCAAACCTGAACTCGTAATCCGAATTCAATTCTTCCAGCATTTTCTTATATATCAAGGCGATACGCCGGTATTCGTTTTCCGAAATCTCAAAGACCGGTTGCGCGCCATGTCCAAAAATGGGAAGGGAATCCAGTGTGGCGCTTATATTTTCACTTGCCAGAAAGTCATGGGTAAAAACGCAAAAATAGCCCGATTGGTCATCATCTTTTGGAATATAGTTGTACGGGATTTTTGGTGTTGTAAACAACAATCCATATTTCTCAATATGAAGCGTTTTGTCCGCATATTCCACTGTGTTTGCACCTTTCATGAGACTAATCTTGAAATAGGTGCGCATGTTATAGGGCATCTCTGGTGATTGCTCCATTCTCTTTTGCACTTTCTCGATTTCAAAAACGTTGAAATGGCCCAATTGATCTATGGGGATGTGAGGATTGTCGCTTTTTATTTGCTCATAAAAATCTGTGAGGGAAATAGGTTTCATCATTTTGTAAAATTACAAAATTCAAATATGGTTGTGACCACAATAAAAGAAAGAGGGGTGCAGCGACCAATTTTGAGGGGAGGAACTTCACGCGCAAGGTCGATCGCCCGAAAATGAAGTGGGCTGGACTTTTGAACACGAAAATATTCGGTCCATCATAGACTTGGAACAACCTAAGACATTTCCAAAGATGTTTGGTCACCTTCCAGACATAACGAATATTAGTCCTTAGCTATTCCAAAATCGTTTGGACGCCATTTTCCAAAGCATAAAGCGCTTTGATCTCGTTTTCGGTCAGCTTTCTGTTGTAAAGGGACAAATCGTCCATAAGTCCTATATAACTTAGTCCGATATAGATGTTGGACTGGTCCAATTCCCAGCTAAAGGGATCGGTAATATCCGACCTTGAACCTTTTAGTTCCCCGTTCATATAAAGGGAAGCTTCGCCTTTTTCGGTATTCAATCCGGAAAAGTTAATGAGGACATGTGTCCATTTTCCTGTTGCAAAAGGAGGGTTGTTAACGGCTGCGAGTTGGGGAAGAAAAAGATCATCTTCCTCTTCCAATCCTTCGGGGTTCCAGCTATTTCGATCTCCGATAACCCCTAATCTAAAATCCCTGGGGTTATCTTTGGTAAAATCTACCCAAATAGCGGCATCGTTATAACTGACATCCGTAATTTGAATGGGGTCACAATACCCTGGTTCCAGATCGGTGGCGGGATCAAGACTTAACCAAAAAGAAATGGCCCCGTTCCAATTCTCCTTGCTGTAAGCTATGTTTCCTGTGCTGGGATAGTAGATATATCCTTTGCTACGCTCGGTAAATTGAAGCCCATACCCATATTTGCCCTTTCCCGCTTGGCGACTAATATCAGGTTTGTGCAGGCCCGCTCTGGCAGAATCGCGGGCATTTCTGTTGGGAACGGTGTACATAAGGGAATCTCCTGCTGCAAAATCGGCATTGACCCCAGTATCAAAAGAGGCATAAAAAGTAAGAGCTTCCCTTAAATGGGTAGCTGTGGTATCTTCTTTAACCGCCACTTTTTTAGCATTTTTCTCCTTACAGGAAATCAATCCGATAGTACATAACACGATGATCGGTGCCATGTATTTTACTAGATATATTTTGGTCATGGGTTTTGGTATTTAAAATGGTTTAACTCCCTAAAGCACATCATTAATAGGTCTATAGGATACCCCATAAAAATACGACTTTTTGATCAACTTTTAGGGCGGATTATAACCGTTGTTGTATAACGTTTGTTATTCCTTTCGCTTATAATTAAGTCCAGTTTTAAATCCGCAATACCCCAATAAAATCAGCAACACGATATGGATTATGAGCATTGCATTGGAAAAAACTCCAAAATTGTTTTCATATGGTTTGACCCCAGGTTCAATTTCCGATACAATTTCTTCGGAACTTAACGGAGGATATGTTGTCCAACCTGAAGTTTGTTGTACCAGGGAATCAACGATTGAATTTAACCCTGTGATAACTAAGATCAAAAGAATAGTAACAATCATTAAAATCAGATTTGCAGTCAAATTTTTAAAATTCCGCCCTAGTGTTCGGATACTATAAACGCAAAAAAACATCAAAACAAAAAGTGGAAATAAAAATTGAATGTTTTCAACCACGTAGTATGTATCATGAACATTCAAGCTAAACGTAGAGTCGGTTTTAAATCCGTCAATTCCAAAAATTGCTAGATTCAAAATGAGCACTAAGGTGATTGTTCCAAGCAACCAATAAATTTCTTTTCTTCTCAATGTTTAATTAGAATTTCAGCTATGTTTTTTCTCAAATAATAATGATGGATCAGTGTTATGGAATCCAACGGCAACCCATCACGATAATACCCCAATATACTCGTTACATGTATTTTTTCGGAGCTTAAACTGTCTATTTTAGCATATTTCAATCGTATGATCGGATTTTTTCCGGGAGTGATTGCTTCCAAATACTGTTCCTTGAACCAATTGTTATAGCCATTGTCGACCCGCCGTTCAACAAACTTGATAAGCTTACCTTTGACTTCCAATTCGAGCGTGTCCAGAGTTTGGCCTCTAAATGATCTTGACCCAAAGTCTATATGACAGGTTTTTTCGATGTGGGAGTCATCTAGGTTTTCTGGTTTAATATAGTTGATGTCCGACCCATCTTGGGCAAAGATCAAGGGACAGATGGTGAGCATTAATAGTGTTATTGACAATCTCATAAAGTTTTTCGGCATTGATGTTAAGAGTAAAAGTTATAGCCTTGGTTGTGCACAGTATTTTTAATACGCCCAGCGTTTTAAGTCCGAAACGACAGACCATTTCCCGTCTAACTTTTTATAAAGAGAAACTTTTCCTGTACTCCCTCCATTAATGAGTCCAATTATTGCGTAGTTACCAGATCGTGAATGAACTGGTCTAGATAAGTAAACGGGATAACGGGGCCACATTGTGCTATTTTTATTGTATTTACGGATTTCTTTAATAATAGCCTTTTTTTCTTCCCTTGTTGTCCATTTGATTTTTTCAAGTCCGACTTTTGGTTTCACAAATTCATTGGGTTTAACTAGGATTTTGTTTGGGATTTCGTTTTCAGTCCATGTAGTCAAATCTGTCTTCGAATTCATTACTTTTCTAATAAGTTCTTTTAGTTCAATGGTATCTTTTTTTGGGAATTGGGTTTTCAATACTCCCAAATAACCAAAAAACTCTTGTGACTCGAACTTATAGTTGTTCAAGTGGATTTTAATCGGTTCTTTCGAAACAAGATTCGACCGGTCTTTCAAGGCTGCTTCCAACAAAGATTGCGGATAAATTTCAGCTGAAAATAAAAAGAATGATATTACTAAAAAAGTCCTTTTCATAATGTTTGCCAACGGTCTCGACTATGAGTAGTTGTAGTCGCTTATATTCATCGTTGTATACAGTTATTTTTATGTTCTAATCATTATTTCTCCTTCTTTCCTCTGAAGATAATTATCTCCTCCTTTTCTTTTCTTACCTTTTCTATATTTTAATCCTCCGACCTCGAGGTTCAATTTAGTCTTGGGTTTAAAATCTATTAGAATCCAACCACCTTTAGCTGTAGAACCTTCAAGAGTCGGTGCATTTTCTTTGGTTATATAGTGTATCGAGTCAATATGGTCGCTATCCAAAATTTTATCAACAAACTCTTTTACCAATTTCCCTTTAACAATATCCAGTCTATAATTATATTTCATATTCACAGTTATCAACATGGAGTAGGGTTTTTTATTTTTGGTTCTTCCGTTATGGTGTATTAAATCTTTTCGGTCAAATCGGATTGTATCTACCAGAATCTTTTGCCTTAAACTATCGACAAATCCTTTGATATTTTCCGCAGCAATTTTTTTTGAAGGGATTTCACGACTTTCGGACTGAGCAAGTGAACAAATCCCGGATGATAAGGTAATTAAAAGAAGAAAAAAAGATGGTTTCATCAATATTGTTTTATTTGTAGTCAATCATAATATCAACTACCTACTTTATATCGGGAAAATTCCCGGTACTTGTCGTACCACATGAAAATATTGCTTTTTAACCTACCTGCGAAGCAATGAGTCAAAGCCGTTGTTGGCGTTGTATTAATTTAGCAATCTTAATTTTCCGTTGTGCCAATCTAAATTCAACTGAACCGTCATTATTTTTTTTTGTCCTTTAAGATATTTGTCAAATCGCAGATGCTTAATGCTCTTTTTTATTTTTCTTCTGCACCCAAGGTCATTCACATTATACCAAAATCTTTCCCATTTAGAATCAAAATAAGTCTCATACCAGACTTTTGCTACCTTGCCCCTTTTATTAATTTTTATGGAATAGGTATCCGCACAAAAAAACTCTTCTTCCAAGCTTTTCCAATCTAGTTTTGCGATATTGTGAAAAAGGGTATCTATGACCAAGTTGTGGTTGTACAAATCAAAATATTCCGGTTTAATTTCATTTTCTAAGATCTTAGTATTCAATAGAACACCTTTCTCAATTTCAAAATGTCTTTCTTTTGCATAGGTCGATTCATAACCCATATGCACATAATTGATAATCCTACCTTGGGGTGAAATCAATTTACCAGTGTACCAATCGGCAAATACGACCTTATTCCCAAATTGATTTTCGAAGTATTTTAAAACTTCCGAAACCTCATTTTCTCCGCATTCCAATCCAGTATAGACTCCCGCAGTTGCAATAATTCCACAGCGCTTGATTTCCGTTAAAAAAAGCTTCCCAATTTTTAGTTCCCAAATAGCCGTGTAGCCTCTTGAACAAGCACTGGAATTGCATCCTCTGTCAATATCAGTTTTGCCCTTAAGTTCTAAATACTGCTCTAAGGGATTTGTGAACAATTCAACCATTTTTCCTTCATAAATAAGGTAATCCGGAATCTGAGGGGTTGCCCTAAGGTCATGAAAAAATACTACTAAGAAGAGAATAATTATTGCCCTGTGCATAGTTGAGCTAGATTAATTGCTTCGAAACTAGAGACTTTGACGGTTTCTAAAAAATAATAATTGGCTTAACCACTTTTTTAATGAGGGAGTTAGGCTTTTGGGTTAGGGATCTCAAATTAAGGCCGACTACTAGATATCCGGAAAACCACCTATATCCATCCTATACCCCATGAAAATACCACTTTTCGGGCTTTTCTTGGACAAAAACCCAAAAGTACGTCCAATAAATAGGTTCTGCCTTATTCCTGCAGCCGAAGCGGTACGGCTATAATAAAGGTCTCTACGGTTTTAATTTTGGAAAAAAGGGTCGACTTTCGGGCTTTGCTCAAGGTATAAAGCGCAGGGTTCATACCTATACCGTGATGATACACTGTTTGGTTTTCAAAATCTACCAGGTTCCAAAGGCCGTAGCTCTGATAGATGGGCGATAAATAGGTCCGGCGTATTTTACCGCTGGGCAAGTGGATCAAACTCAAGGTCGCGAATTGATCGTTGCTACTGTGATACGCCATATGGGGCCTATAGAGATATGCGGCCGACTGGGACCGGGAATACACGTCCAGTATGGATTTTCTAAAAAGCTCTTGCTTCTCAATGGATGCCTTGACCGCTGCAGCTTGCATCCCCTTTGCAATGGCGCCTCCCAATTCTGCCAATGAAATGGCCATGGCCACGGTGGCCTGTGTTTTGGCCATCTCGTTGGAAATTTTATAGCGCGTATAACTGTGTTGGCTCGAAGAATAATTTCCGGAGTTTTTATAGCTCAAATAATCGGAATAATGTCTGTTGGCCATCTGCTGATAGGATCGTGTTTCGGCATTGGCCATAGCCCCCAGTCCGGGGGAAGCACTCGCTTTCAGTTTGCCCAGTTCTTCTTTGAGGTTCGGAATGGAGGCATCAAGACCGTTGAGGTGCAGGTCGGGGCCCAACGGACTCATCCCATGTTTGTACGTTTGGATTCCGGTAGTGGCATCATAGGCTGCGATGACCAGTTCTCCCACATAAACAATATTCCCTGCGACCTCTCTAAGCGTAACGGGGTAATTTCTTCCGGTATCGGTGACCTTCACGGCCAGCATCTGATTGCCATTACTACTGTTTAAGGCTAGTAAGGAACTCGCCGTTCCCATAAACAATTTTCCCTTGTGTAGCACCAGGTTGCTTAGTAGCGGTTCACCGATCGTGTACCGCCAAAGCTCTTTTTTATCGGTTACGGAGAAAGCAATCAAATAATGCGATGCCTGATCATCGAGCCCCCGAAGATATAAAACGCCATCCTGGTGATACACATTGGTAAACGTAATGTTATCGGACAATGGGGTGCGGGACAGGATGGTTCCGGACGCCTTGTCGACCATGGCCAGGTCATTGTTTTTTGTGATGACATAAAGATGTGAATCATCAAATTCCAAGGGGGGCGATAGCGCATGCAATTGGAGTTCCGGAAGGTTATACAAGACCGTACCCTTTCGGGGATCTAGCGCTTTTAAGCCGTCAAACGTAGTAAAGACGTAGGGGTCATGGACCACGGGTGAGGGCGAATTTTCCATGGTCCCGGCACTTTCCGATTGCCAAACGGTCTCCCCATCGGCGATAGTAAAACCGGTAATCTGTACTTTTTTTGACGTGTCTTGAAAAGCCCATATTTGCCCGCTCGGAAGCACCGGCAAAAAGGACGTATTTTTACTTTTGAAACTCCGCCTCCATTTTTCAGTACCGTTGGTGGGGTCCAAAGCCAAAAAATCGGTCTTTTTTTCACCATCGACCCTTATAAGCAGCAGATCATCAAAAATCAATTGGATGTGATATGCTCCTTTCTCCCGGGGATAACGCCAGAGCACCGTTCCCTTGCGTGTATCTATTAAAAGGTAATCGGCGTTGGGAACGCCTTGCGCATCTTCGCGCAGTCCTACCAGAAGCCTATCAGGGCCAATTAATTGCATATTGTCCACATGTGAGGCCCCTGTCGGAATTTGGAATTTCGGAGCGGGTTGCCGTTGCGCCCGTTTAGTGATATTGGCGTCGGAGGAGGACATCCACAATTCTTTTTGCGCATGCCCTATGGGCATCGTTAACAGCACAAGGCCTAAAATCCACCCTATTTTGGATCTGCTTTCCATGATTGGATTATTCTACGGAATTGGCGATGGCCAACAACTGCTTTTCCAAGGTGGCTATCTCTTTTAAGGGACCCAGTCCAAATTGGTGCAGGACACATTTGCCGCCCCGGTAAATGATGTTTACCGAACCCAGCTCCACCTCATTGCCATTGGAAACGCCGCTTCCGGTATACACCATAACATTGGCTTTTTTGTTGTTGGCCAATTTGGTCACGTAGCTGTTGGTAAGTTCGGCGTCGGGCATAGCGGCCTTGACGGTCTTGTCGGCGGTTTGTGAGATCAGCTTTCTGTTCCATATAATGCCCTGGTAACAGAACAACATGGAGTTGGCTCCGGCAATAGGTGCATAGTTGAACCAACCGATCATTTCCTTTTCCATGGCCCTGTTCCCCTCTTGTTCATGCCACCCCTCGGGCAGGGTAATTGAAAATTCGTCGTGGGTCCAGCGAGTGGGCGCACTTTTTTGGGAACCGCCATCTTCTGCATCGGCGGTAGGTCCATTGGTCGTTGCGGCCTGGGAAACATCCGAGTCGTCGGCGGTCTCCGTGCTGCTGATTTCCTGGACACCACTTAACTGTTCCCCCGGGAGTCGAAAACTTTGAAAGATGTTTTCAATAACGGCCTCCCATTTCTTAAGGTCTTTTTCATTTAGGATCGCTATGGCATAGAGACCCTGATCCTGCAGTCCTAAACTCCCTACCAGGCCGTATAGGGTAACCGTAATGCCCGAAGCATTGTAGTCGGATTTGTAAACACCCCACTTGGCCTGAAGGCCATTTATTTTCAGCTGCTTAATTTCGCTATGCGTTTCAGGCTTGGATAGCCCGGAGGATTTTAAGGTGGCCAAACCGTTTAAAAACAGTTGGTCAATATCATTAGTGTCCTCGTTGTATTCAACGATAAGCGATTTGCTCTTTCCCTTGAAGATATAGACTTTATCAACGGTTTGAGGCTCCAATGCCCAACCCTTGGGCAGATCTAGGACAAAACGGCCTTGAAGATCTTCATAGGTGTTTTGACCAAAGACGTGTTGGGAAATACCGGTGAGTAACAATGCAAAAATGAGGTGTAAAATTGTCCGTTTCATAGTGCTAGGATTTATGTTATGTACTAAAATTACAAAATAGACCATAGACGCTTTGCCAGCGACGTTTCAAAAGCTAATACGGAGGTTACATGGGGGAAATTTTGTTGGTATGGTTTGGTTAGGGCGTTTTAATGGAATTACTTTCAAAATTGTCCCTAGGCAATAAAAATTATTCTTTTATTATTTTTTCCCAAGGCCAAACAAATCCTGTATCGATGTATGCTCACGATGAAGCAGCCAAGCGATTAGCATTCCAAAGACAAAATTGGAGGCAAGACCTTCGATCATATGGCTTAGGCGTACACTGGCACTCGGCATAAGTGGATTTGCCAAAATTAGACCTGATATCTGTGGAACGGTAAAGAAAAGCCCCAATAGAACGGCAGTACGCCAAACATTTAATTTAGAACCTCGTATGATGGGAATGGCGCAAAGCGTCCACAGCATGGCACGTAATGCCTGAAACGGAAATAATCCCGGATCCGAACTTAAAGTATTGACTGTGTGCTCCCAAAAAGGCAGTATGGCTCCCGGACTCCCATAAAAAGAGCGCAGGTCAGGATTTTGCCATGCAATATAGTACCCTGCACCCCAATAGAGTACAATATAAAGAAGTGCGATGCCCAATAATTTAAATAGCGTCTGTTTAACCGACATTTTCATTTCTGCCTTAGGTTCTATCGCCTCCTTCGCTCTTCCTTTGCCCAGAATCCATACGGCCAGTGGTATACAAACAAAAGCTACCGGTAGGCCCATTATAAACAGCCGTGGTAAAAGTTTTGCACTTACTGTGATATTTGACATGAAATACCAAGTTTCAATTTGTGTTAAAACAGTTACCGCTCCATAATAGGCAAAGGCCAATAACAGGGCTAATTTCCATCCATGCCAATGTGAGCTTAGAATTAATGCGATGATAAGAAGGGTGTTGAGCATCCCGAAAATAAAGAATCCAAGGTTATCAGGCAACAGCCCCGGCTCCGATTCTATATCGGGAATCATCCCTGAAACGGCCATTGACCCGATTATAAACAGGATAAAAAACAATAATAGCAGCAAAGCAGTACGCCCTGTCCAATTTAAAATTTGTTTTGCACCCATCTTTGGCAGTTTATTGCTTGATGATTTTACCTTAGGTTAGCTATTGTTCGTTAGACAAGAACATCCCAATTTCAATTATTTAATTTCCCACTTAGTGCTGTACGGTATTTATTTTTCTTACATAGACTTTAAAAACTTAAAATATTTAGATAGGAGGCATAACAAGATAAAGTTTAAAAAGGCGATGCCAACTGACAAAAGTCATAGAATATACTAGCGTAAAAGTCAGTTTTAATGGGGTTTTTGTTTTGGGAATGAAGAAAGATTCGTGCGGGTTTGTAAATCGGTTGTTTAACGTAACGACCCTATGCCTCCCAAATGGCCTTAGATTTAATTCTAGTCATTTTATAATCCTTTTTTTGAACTTTAATTATAAATCCGTTTTGTTTTTCATAGTTCATATTTTGGGTCAGGCCCATATTTGTTCAATCCTTTTTTTTTCTTTTCTTGAAACTCAATCCACTTCTTGTGGGCCCTTTGTCATTTCCTATGGGCTGTAATTATTCCAATTTCACTTCTGCCATGAATTTTCGGTAAAGGCCAGGTAATGAAGCATAGGAACGGCCTAGCTGGTAGGCCCGTGCATTGCGGACCAAAGATATTAAAGCGGACAAAATTCTCAAATTGCGGAACTTTTGTAACCAAACCTATTTCCCGAAGTATGTAATGTATGGTCCGCACGCAAAAATCAAGAATAAACCCTTTTTTGGGTAAGGTGTTGGTGCTTTGTATGGTACTGAGTTACACCTCATGCCGCCAGGGACCCGAAAAGGCAAAATTTCCCGGGACACCCGATCTCGCTGCTCAAATTGACACGCTAATCCGTCCCCTTTCCAATTCAAATAATTTTAGTGGGATGGTGTTTGTCAAACAAAAGGATAGCATCGTGTTATCAAAACCCTATGGGTATGCCGACCGCGAAAGCCGAACAAAAACCACGGTAAGAACAAAATTCTTGATTGGTTCCATTTCAGCCATGTTCACGGCGGTAGCCATCATGCAGCTTGTAGAAGAAGGAAAGTTGTCCGTTGATGACCCGCTCCACCAATTTATCCCCCAAATTGCGAATTCAGAAAGAATCACCATTCATCACTTACTTACGGAAAGATCCGGATTGCCAAGAGTTGTTTCGCAAGCAGACGGGTCTTACACCAAATTGACCAAAACCGCCCATACCTTGGATGCGCTGGTGGATCTGATCAAAGAATTGGAGCCGATCGCCGAGCCAGGGGCAAAGTATAGACACTCTGGCTCTTCCTATATTCTTTTGGCCAAGGTAATAGAATTGGTGTCCGGAGCATCCTTTGGGGAATATCTTGAACACAAAATTTTTTCCCCTTTGGGAATGACCGATACGGGGCATTTTGGGTATGATAAAGTTTATGACCACATTCAGGATTTGGCCATAGGATATGAGCAGGAAGGGGTGACAGAATTAAAGCGTGCGGAACGAATTCACTGGTCCACGAAAATTGGGCATGCTTCCATATATTCCACGGCGCACGACCTCAATACCTTTGCAGAGGCTATGATGCGCAAAAAGTTGCTGACGAGTGATTCTTGGACGAAAATGACAACGTCCTATTATGGATCGACTTTAGGATACGGCATGTCCAGTAAACGCCAGGACGATCGACTCCGCCATTACCGAAGCGGAAGCTCACCTGGTTTTTCGTGCTATTTTGTAGTTTATCCCGAAGAAGGGTTAACGGTGATAATGTTATCGAATATTAAGATACACATCCCTTACTTTAACGTTCCCAAAATCGCCGCGATAGTTTTCGGGGAAGACTATGAACAGCTAAACCTCGTTAGTCCCACTGAAGTCAAGTATGACCTGGCACGGGAAATGCTCGGGACCTTTCAGTTTGATGAAAATTTTTACAATCCGAATGGTACGGTTACCATTACCTATGATCATGGGATGTTACTTTCCGATGGGGCCCCATTAATACCCGTTGTAGGCCGGGAAGGTCAGATCATTAAATTCATTAACAGGCAATTTTGGTCCAGATTGGAGTTTGTGCCAGATAGCCTGGGAAATTATTCAAAATTGAAATTCGATGAATTTATAGGAGAAAGAAGTCGGTTTCCAAAGTAGAAGCGGCCCAATTCCCTAAGGACGCAGTTGAATCGACCGCCATTTGAATTTGTTCGGTTTCCTTTTCTGTCACATTTTGCAACCGACACAAATGAAGCATAACAGGATTGTCTACTTTGGCAGGTAGGGTATTACCAGTGATGTATACCCTTATTTCTAGTCAATTTTTTTTAAGTCCTTGATTTCTTCTGCTATGTTTTCCGCAATTTCTTCTAAGATATCTCCAGTTTCATCAAAACTGGTATTACTCAAGATGGAAACACCCATATTGTATTTTGGATAAATCATCAGCCAATTTTGCATTCCAAAAATCCCTCCGTGATGTCTGTAAATTATATTGTCATTTTCTTTAATGATGTTCCAATGATAGCCGATTGAGAAATCATATGGCGTTTCAAGAAATTCCTTGTGTGATTCTTTTATTATAGGGTTAGTCTCGTCCAACTGTAATCGTATGTATTTAAGTAGGTCCGATGTTGTTGAATGTAGTCCAACCGTACCACCCCATAAATTCCGTTTAAAATTTGGCATCAATTCATTTTCATCATTATAGCCTTTTATTAAGCGAGACTGCTCTTCTTCATTCAAGTCAAATTTTGTGCTTTTCATTTCATTTGGCACAAAAATGTACTTTGATAATAGTTGCTCGTATGGCATATCATATACTTTTTCTATAATGTATGCCATCAACTCAGGTGCCGTATTGGAATATGCATAGTTTGAACCGATTTTTGATTCTATTTTTATTTCTTTTAATCCTTCAAAAAAATCAGGTTTATTCTCTCCTTTAATGGGGAAATTTGGGAACCCACTGGTGTGGGTTAAAAGATGTTTGATCGTTACGGGTTTTTTATCAAATTCAAGATTCGGGTAAGATTGTTCTAAATAGATTCGAACATCATCGTTTAAATTGATTTTACCGTCCAGAACAGCTTTTGCCGCTATTGTACCTAAAAATGTTTTTGTTACTGAAGCGATTTCATAAACGGTAGAATCGTTAGGCGGGTTTTCCTTTCCAATTTCGAGTTCCCCGTAATGTTTTGATATTTCAATTTCATCTTTTACGACAGCTATGGAGACAGAATGAAATCGTTCGTCTTTTAGAAGGGTAATGGCATTTTCTTCAACGATATTTGAAATTTCGTCCGAAGAATTTTCAAACTTCCTTTCTTTTTTATTGTCTTTGCAACTGATTACAATTGCAACTAAAAAAATCCCCAAAAGTAGTTTTTTCATTTAAGTTGGTTTGTTTTTCAAATGGCACATAACCGGCTTTATACACCAATTTTTCGGTTTATAACGGGCCTTTATTTTATTGTTTATCTTTCGTTTAAGGACCAAAACCGTTATTTTTTAGGTATGGTGTTGGCAACAGTTTTTATTCCACTTTTAACGAGTCACTTTCTTTCGCTAATGTTTTAATGACATCTAAAAGTCCGCCTTCAAATCCAGATACTTGTTTTATAAAGGGTAAGTGCGCTCCAATTGACCTGCCTTTATATATTTTATTGTCCTTAACCCAAAAGATGAAAGTTTCATTAAAATCTGTTTTTGTGGCTTTAGTCGATGGGTGTGCTATTTTCGGCAAATCAGATTCCATTCGAATCAAGAACATAACTTTTTCTTCATCAGGAATCGCCTCTACTATTTCAAGTTTTAAATTTGGAAGAAGTGATTCAATTCTCTTTACCGCAGATTTTAATTCGTCCCGACTCCTAAATTTTCTTCCTTCTGTTGAGGTGTGCTCGTAATTCTCAACAAATAATGTATCGATCAGGTCGATTTTATTTTCATTGTAAACTTCATTGAAATAACGAGAAGTCAATTCAAGATTGGACCGACGTAGATCGTCTTTGATTTTGGTTTCTGAACACGATGTAACCGTAATCAGAAATAATAAAAGTAATTGCCTCATTGGAATATCAGTTGTTTAATTGTTGCCAACTATGGGATATAAGGAAATTTCCGCGTATCCATGCATACTATGAAAATACTACTTTTTGATCAACTTGGGAGGGGCAGGGTATAGCCGATGTTAGTTCACGTTTGTATTACAGTTAATAAAATTCCATATAGGATGACACACAAAGCTGAAAAAAACAGAATTTTTCCCGACTTATAAACTCTGGAAATCGTTAACCAATTGAAGAGAAAAATGAATAGAGGAAGAGCGAAAGGGAGATAACCGTAGTTCCCCTTTAAATCAACTCCGTATCCATCATATCTTAACGAAGTATCGAATGTCAGAAATTTTGTGAATACAAATAAAATGAGCATACCCTGAAAAATGCTGTTTGTGTTTGCCACCCTCATTTTTAAGGTTCTTTTTCGGTTGCTATGTAGCGGCTTACTTGTCCAATAGAACATGGTAAAACAAAATCCAAGCGCTGCGCAAGTCAGTGTGATCAATAATGAATTGTACAAACTGAAAGTCAAGTCTGTTACTAGTATTGAATTCCTATTTCTTATGTCGGATAAAACCAAAATTGCTTTGTCCGACAACCTAAACCATAGGTGGGTAAGAATTCCGTACCCCAATCCAATAATAATTCCAACATAGAACCTCAGGGGTCCAATTTCTTTAGTTGATAGTACAGGCTTTACTTTTTGCAAATAGTTTTTTGATTTAAATGTGAGCTAACTACGGGACATACAGAAAACACGTTGTATCCATACTATACCCCATGAAAATAGTGCTTTTTGATCAACTTGTGGAGCAGGGTATAGCCGTTGTATCCAATTTTATACTGATTGTTCTACCCATTGACCATATGGGCAAACTTGCTTTATGCACATCTCCGATTTGAATAGTGATAGTTTTTTTGGATCCTCACCGAACAATTTCATTTGGTTTTGTAAAAAGGGCTTGCTATTATTGCTCTGCCTCGAGGCAAGCCCAAGTCCTATGAATTTCAGATGAATTGCTTTATTTTTCCTATTTTTATTTATAACCAACACGCTTTGTTCCTATGGCCAGATCTGCCCGTCAATACATATTTCTACTTGTTGCAGCCTTTTTTTTTGCAGCTTGTTCTTCAATGAAACTTACGAGGTCCTTCAAATCGGATAGTTTTGATACCGTTAATAATAAAAAAATATTGGTAGTGTCCAGAACACCGCAGGATGATATCAGGAGGGCCTATGAAAAGGAAATTACAAAAAAACTCAGAGCTAAAGGCTTAAATGCCACCGCCAGTCATGTTGTTTTTCCCGACTTAAAGCCTTTGACCAACAAGACAGTGGAAAGGATTACCAATACCATATCCATGTTCAGGGAAGCAGGATTCCAAATTCTTCTGTTGACGTCCTTGAAGGATGTAGAAGAACAGGAAATCTTAAGAAGACGAGAGGGCTATGGCTCCATGTTGGATTATTACGGCAACGAATATGTTACCTTAAAAGGCTATTATGACGACCTAAATGCCCCACCCAAATTACCACCCCTTGGGACGGAATTGGAACCTACCACAAAAAGGACAGTTACCTTTGTACTTGAAGCGGTCTTCGAAAATCTTTTGCAAAGCTAATCGCGGATGAGCTTCAATAACAAAAGGATTGACTGTTCAACTTCCAGCCTATATGAGAAATGTGAAAGCAACTTATGAAATTACTGAAGTAGTTGTGGTTGGCCATAATGAAGGCCAACGTTTATATACGGTCGATAATCATATGCCTATTATACCTGCTGTACCCATATAGTCATTATTGAACCGGTTCGCGGTCCCATAAAATAGCCGTTTTTGGAAACTTTGGAAATCGACAAGATGAAATAGGACGTCCACTTCCTTTTGTGGTGTTTTTTAATAGTTTCCTCAATACACCTTTTACCCAATCTTTGGCCTTTACCTTTCCCTAAGGTCACTTCACTTTGCATTTTGGTCGTTTTGCCCAGAATAGGCCGGTATCAGCACCCAAAGCATAATACATTTGTCCTGTAAATCAAAAGATAGAAGCCTATGAAAACGATGAGCACAATTTTTCTGACCGGGGTAATCGTAAGCCTGATCATCCCTTTTAACGGAAAACCGGATCTAACACCTATAGAAAGGTATGTAGAACCTTTGTCCTCAACATACGAGCCGCTACCGCATGAAGACCTTTTAACGGAGCAAGCTGTTGACCAGCCCAACCCGACGTATGTACCATACCTAATGGAGATATTGGAGCTGAAAGAAGGCCTCCTGGAAGACATGGACAGCAACTAACGCAATAACAAAAATTCAATAATATGAAAACGATCGAATCAATTAAAAGGATACCCACAATTTGGGGATACCCAAAAAAAAGGAAACTGCACCAAGATCTCGGAAGACTGCGATCTAGGTACGAAAATGACGAAAATATCTTTCTGTTCATTTAGCCCTTAACGGATTGAAAACTGGAAATTATGAGAAGTATAAAATCATTGTTCGGAATGCTTATAGTGGCATCCCTGTTATCTGGCTGTTCCTCTGTAAAGGTTACCGACTCCTGGAGAGGCCTTAAAACACTTGACATCAAAGAAAAAAACATCCTGGTCGTTAGCAAAACGAAAAACAAGACCACCAGGATGCGCTTTGAAAAGGATCTGGTCCAAAACCTGAATAAAAATGGATTCCAAGCGGTGGAAGCTCATGTCAAATTTCCGCTCTCGGATCCCCTGAAGGAAGTAAAAAATGAGGAAATAGATCAAGTCATAGAAAATTTATGGGACCAGTGCATTGATATTGTAATCGTATCCCACCTAGTGGATTCCAAAGAATATACCACAACCGTGAGCAATGGCGATTCGTATTATTCAGATCCATTCTCCTACAGGTACAGGCGTTATAGAAGCTTCTATGGTTATCAAGGATTTTATTCCAACCATAATACCGTGGAGATAAAGGGAACAAAATATATCGTGGAAACCTTGGTGTACGACCTGGCAAAACCAAAAAACGAGCAATTACTCACCATAATTACGTTGGAGGTGGATAATCCATCGACCCTGGGTTCCGTTTCCAAAGATTTTTCAAACAGCATTGTTAAACGATTGGTCAAGTAGTTTTTTAATTGGTGATGTTGTGGATGAACTGCCGGAGATAGTTTCATGGTCTTCGGCAGTTTTGTGCCTGGAACCTTAAATATTACAAGATGATTTTCGACGCTTATCCTAAACAAACTATGCTAAATCCTGTAAATTCGTATGCAAACGCCAAAAACGAATACGTAAATACCTTCTTTGTCTTGGGATTTAAAAAAGTAAAACAACCGGTACTCCGGGCCATAGCACTTATCGTGGCCGTTCTTCTGACCTTGCCCAGGGTATTGTCCATGTTCAATATTGTGGAACAACTTACGGAATCCTTTACGGCGGCCACCATCAACGACATTGTTTTCCGTTTCGTTTTCCTGGCCTTCTTTTACTGGGCCGTACTGCAATGCAACACCAACTTGAGATTCCTATATGAATCGTATTCGACGCTTGTTCGATATCTCTTGACAATCCTGCTGAACATCATACTTTTTTCGGGCGCAATACTACTGTTTGCCTATCTCTATCCGGTTTTGACCGAGCAATCCATGCACAAATCGGAACAAGGCCTTGTCTATTTTGTATACTTCATCATACTGTTGATCCTTATCTTTGTATCCAGGGTTTTGCGGTATCAGATAATTCACAAGGACGATATCATCCAAAATGAACTTTTGAAACAGCAAAAACTACATGCCGAACTTGCCGCTCTAAAGAACCAGATCAACCCCCACTTTCTATTCAATTCGTTGAATTCCCTCAACACCTTGGTCAGGGACAATAGGGAAGCCATCACTTTTGTGAACAAGCTTTCCTTTATGTACCGATATATCCTGCAGAGCGGGAATCAGGATCTGGCCACCGTACAGGAAGAACTAGAATTCCTGGAAAGTTATGTGCATTTGATCAAAACAAGGTATCGAGATCGCTTTACGATCACCATTGACGTTGAAGACCAATGGATGAATACGAAAGTTCCTATATTGGCAATCCAGTTACTGGTAGAGAATGCGGTGAAGCACAATGAAATTTCAGAAAACCTACCCTTGCATGTCCGTGTTTTCAGTACGGAAAAGCACTTGGTGGTCGAAAATAAAATCCAACCCAGAAATACCTTTGTGGACAGCACCGGCAACGGCCTGGTGAATTTGAAAAAACGGTATTTTCTATTAAAAAACAGGCAAATCGTCATAACAAACAAGAATAAGGTGTTTCGTGTGAAACTTCCATTAAATTAGAGGTCATGAAAGTTGTTATCGTAGAGGACGAAATCGCTGCCAGTGAGCACTTAAGCCATCTGATCCAGGCTATTGACCCGGATATGGAGATTATAAAGGTTTTGGATTCGGTAAAATCCTGTATCGCTTATTTCTCCCAACCCACCGATGCCGCCCTAGTTTTCATGGATATACATTTGGCCGATGGTATTTCATTTGAGATTTTTAGTCAGGTCGATCTGGAAATCCCCATTATATTCACGACCGCTTATGACCAATACGCCCTTAAAGCGTTTAAAGTCAATAGTATTGATTACATCCTAAAGCCCGTACACCGGGAAGAACTCGCCAAAGCACTCCTAAAGTTCAAGAATTGGTCCAAAGAAGAACCTTATAACAAGGAACGGTTGGAGGACGTATTGCAATTGATACAGCAACAACATAAGGCGTACAGATCCAATTATTTGATGGCCCATAGGGACGAACTGATTCCCGTTAAGGTAGAGGATATTGCCTATTTTTATATAGATACCGGAGTGGTAAGGGCAATTACCTTTCAGGCCAAGGCCTATATGATGGACACCAAACTGGAAGATTTGGAGAAGGAATTGGACCCGGCGATTTTTGATAGGGCCAATCGGCAATTTGTGATCAATAGAAAGGCCATAGCAAAGATCAAATACTATTTTGGCGGTAAACTGATCGTCAATGTAATTCCCCCGGCCGAAGAGCGCATTGTAATCAGCAAGGCCAAGGCATCCCAATTTAAAAAATGGGTCAACACCTAAATCATGGGATTTTTTTGGACAGCAATTCGGCGATCTTGGTAAAATTGGCTTCTCCCAACTGTTTTTTGCTCAAGGAATAGCTGATATACCGTTCTTTGGATACATCGATAAAGATAACGTCCTGAACGACCCGATGCCCCTGCAATGCGGAATAGGTATAGGTGAGTTCCATTTTATGATCCCGATAACTAAAACTATCGGCATTAAACGCCCAAACAATGGGTTTTCGACCCGGCTGCGTGTACGCTTCAATCTCCTTCTCAATACCTTGGGCATACCGTTTTTTTAGGCTAAGATATTGAAGTAGAAATCTGACGGAACTGATGAGCAGAATGAGGGAGATGCCTACGATCAGGTAACCAACGGTATTTCCTGTATAGGCAGTAATGGCGCCCATTAGGATCATTATGGAACTCCACACGATGACCCAATTGTTCAATTTTGCCTTTACCAACCAGAGCGCATCAAAATTTAATAGGTATCCCTTTCTAAACAACACGGGATCAAAATCTACGTCCAACTTCATATACTTCCGGTTTAAGTTATCCCCGACCAAATGCCATTTTCCCTGGTTTCTGTCCAAGGGGATCCACAATATATTTTATACCTTTTGACCTTTGAAAAAATTTCTGCCATTAAAAACCGTAAAACGATATGCCGTGGCCTACACTTTTTGGAGGGAATACATATTTACATTTCGTTCTTTTCCCCTGAGAACAATTTCGCCCATGGCTTTTGTGTTTATCCAATTACCCAAATTTAATGTGTTCAGCATGGTCTCAGAAATAATAAGTTCCGCACCAAGCCTGTTGCATTGATCTTGCAACCTGGCCGCGACGTTGATGGTATCTCCATGATATGCTATTTCACGCTTTATTTCTCCGACTTCCGTAACCGTGACCAGACCTACGTTTACTCCGGCCTTAAAGACGGGTATCGCGTTGTAGTTGGCCATGTAGTAAGCCGCCCTTTTCTGCAGTTGCGCTTTAAACGCATAAAAGGCCCGAATGCAGTTATCATTGTGAACCCCTTGTTCCAGGGACCAGGTCAGGACCGCTTCATCACCTACATATTGATAAACCTCCGCTTTATAGGCATCAACCACGGCCAAGTCGTAAAAACAGTCCTGGATCAATTGACTGTACTTAATATGCCCCAGCCGTTCTGCATGGGTAGTGGAACCTTTCAGGTCCAAAAACATAAAAATATGCTGATGCTCCTTGGGCAAATAGAAACTTCCCTTAATAATTTTTAGTAGATTTCCTTTCCCTAAAGTCAGATCGATGTACATAAAAAGATTGATGGTAAAATTTACGACCAAGGCATAGATGAACGCCAACCAAAGTCCCGGGAGTTCACTTACAAATACGATAATCGATGTGCTTGTGTCTACAACATCGAAGACTTTGAACAAATAAAATACTAAGACTACAAGTATAGCCCCCATAGCAATTTGAAGCAGTACCGCGTATATTTGAAGTTTGTAAAAAGGGACCCTACCTTTTATAAAGCGGTCTATGGCTACGTATAACAGTCCGTAAACGATGGCTTGCGCAATCCACGTAACTAAGAACATATAAATTTCACCAATGGCGGTTTCGTTTACAGAACTAATTTCATTAGGAGTAACATGAGTTGCCATGAACCAGATACAATTGGCGATAAACCAACCAATTAGATAGCTTTTAAGTATTTTGGAGATTTTGGTCCTCACCTGCTTGCTGTAGGAATGATGTTAGTGTCCATAGATGTTAAATATACTTACTATCAGGTTAAAAGCGCAAAGATTTATAGCGGATATTCCCCAAAAATAACATAAGACACTCCAATTACAGGCGTCGAAATCATCCCGAACACCGCAGGATTTGTTGTCCAGGAAAAACAGGGGCTTATTGTTTGATTCGTTCATTTTCAGGCTTGAACACCGGCAAAAAGTAGTATTTTAACCCTATAGAAAAAGGCATTCTGCTATCTTTACATACCCCAAATAATTCAATTATGCGCAACTTGTTAGTTGGTATCCTACTGTTCCTATATACGGCGTCCAAAGCTCAGGACCTGTCCAAACTATATGAAACCGTACGGCCTTCGGTCGTTGTTATTTTTACCGAGGAAATGAAACTTGAGAAACAGGGTGCTACGGTCCAAATGGTCAGTTCGCAAAGTTTGGGCTCCGGATTTTTGATTTCCGATACGGAAATTTTGACCGCCGCCCATGTGGTGGATGTGGCCGAACAACTTTTGGTTCAATTTTCTGATGGGGAAATCATTGAGGCCAAGGTGGTATCCTCATTCAAAAATTCCGATATCGCGTTGATAGCATTGACTGCTCCCAAGAAAAATCCCGTAATAGCTGCTCTAGGGGATTCGGATAAAAGTAAGGTAGGGGAACGGATTGTTGTGATAGGCGCTCCCTTTGGATTATCACATTCACTTTCCTCTGGTTATATCAGTGGCTTCATCAAAAATACCGATGATCAAAACCCCTTCACCAATGCCGAATATATCCAAACCGATGCGGCTATTAACACGGGAAACTCTGGCGGCCCTATGTTTAACCTTGAGGGAGAGGTTATTGGAATTGTAAGCCACATCAAGACCATTACTGGAGGATTTCAGGGAATCGGTTTTGCCGCTAGCTCCAACATTGCAAAAAAATTGCTGTTGGATAGGAAAATCCTATGGACCGGGGCAGAGGTCATCCCGCTATCCGGCGAGAGCGCCAAAATGTTGAACGTACCTCAAAACGATGCTTTGCTCGTACAACGCGTGGTCTCCAATTCACCCTATGGTAAAATGGGCCTGCGAGGAGGGACCATTGAAGCAACCATAGAGGAGAGGACCCTATTATTGGGAGGGGACATTATTTTGGCGGTCAATGGAATCCGCTTTGAGTTTACCGATGAGACCTTGACCAAGTTGGGGGATTTTGCAAATGCCCTAAAGCCGGGGGACCCCATCGTGTTGGAAATCCTCAGGGATGGGAAAGTAATTTCCCTGAGGAACTAAGGGAGTCCATATTCCCCTTTTTTTTCGTAACTTTAAAAGAACCCTAAACCTAAATATCATGAAAAAAATAGTCTTTGTTCTTGCTTTACTGATCGGTCTTGCCTCCTATTCCCAAAACGGAAATGACGTGTCCGTCGAAAGGGTCATCAAAACGTTTTACGATGGGTTTAATGAACGTGATTCTGTCAAAATAAAGCTTGCCCTGCACCGAAATGTGAAATACCAAAAACTTGAGGACGTATTCTGGATCAAAGCGGTAAAGGAAAATGACATCTCCGAAGTTATAAAATCCATTATGGCCATTCCAAAAACCACAAAATTCAAGTTAGAGGCAAGTGATGTGAGCATACATGCAGATGAATACATCGCCAATGCCTGGGTCAAGACCAAGTTTTATCTCTATGATTCTTACTATCAATGCGGCTCTACTTCCTTTCAATTGGTAAAGGAAGATGATGATTGGAAAATATTTTCAATTTTAGATCACTATTCCAAGGAGAATTGCAAAGAACAATGAACGAAATCCGTCGAAAGGGTCTAAAGTGCTCGGGCACTGGGAAAAGAGTAAAGTGGAATTAAAAACCGAAACGGATTCCTAAGCCATATACACTTTGGTTGCGGCGGTCCCCAACGATGTCCTTACTCTGCTCAATTTGGGAAGCCACAAAAATATGACTGGATTTCTTGAAGTTATAACCTACTTCAACAATTCCAAATTTCGTGTCAAAATCCCCAAGACCCTGATCATCATCAGGACCTAAATAATTAAAACCGGCGGCCACGTGCCATCTTTGGTCGGTTGAAAATTTATAACGGCTGTACAGCTCTATCCCCGTAGCGTCGTAAAAGAAGTCGTCCCCGTTCAAAGTGGTCCTTTGGTGTTGCTTTAGGCTTGCATAGGAGGCCGCGACGGTAAATCGATCTTTTTCATAGGAGGCCGACACCACAAAAGCCTCATCGCCCTCCTTTGCCTGATTGGGCAAAGGATCTTCCACACCATCATTTACCTTATTGTAGCCCACACCTATTTGGAAACCATCAATCTCGTAGTTGGCACCAAACCCATAGGTGTCTATACTTTCACTGTTTTCGGATATATTTCTTGCTTCGGCCTGCGTACCCAGGCTCAATCCATCTTTCTTGTATTTGAGGATAAAAACCTGGTTGGCACGGCCTGTACCCGATATACCGCCGTCCGAAATATTCCAGACCCCGATGCCTGCTCCACCAAAAGCCAGAAATTTATCAACCTGATTGGCACCCATGGTATAGTAGACCGAATTCTGCTTTCCAAAGGTGAACTCGAATTCCTGATAGGAGAACCCCACGAACCCCAAACGGGTAAATACCGCATCACCTACCTGGGCTATTCCTGCACCGGGGTCTACGGCAAACTCCACAGTTTCGTCCCTGGAGACAAGGTTAAAACCGAGTTCCACACCGCCAATGACGTTGAAGTTCTCCGCTTCATCTTGGGATAATGCATGTTTCATTTTAATCCCGGCCCGGGGAGCATTGTTGGCTATTGCTATTTCCCCTTCCTCGGCAAAACCCGCTCCGATCCGGAGACTGCCATACAGGGTAATCCTGGAAGTAATTTCATCGACCCAATCGGTGTTCGAATCCTTGTTGTCCTGGGCAATCTGCGCCCGTATACCCGATAAGGCAAACAAGAATGTCATAAGCGTCAAAACCCCTCCTAAAGCGTACGTATTCTTATTCATAATGCTTGTTTATATGGTTGTATGTTTTATCCAAAAATTCTGGATTTTGTCAGTCTTGCATTCATCTCTGCGATATTTATGATGGAAATACCTTCCGGGCATTCCACTTCGCAAGCCCCTGTAAAGGTGCAACTTCCAAAGCCTTCTATTTCCATTTGATAGGTCATTTCACTAACGCGTTTATGCTGTTCCGCGTACCCCTGCGGTAAACCGTTCAAATGATTGATCTTGGCCGAGGTAAAAAGGGCCGCGGAAGAATTTTTGCAAGTGGCCACACAAGCACCACAGCCTATACAGGCAGCTGCATCCATGGCCCTGTCCGACACCTCCTTCGGAATGGGGATGGCATTCGCCTCCGGTGCCGCACCCGTTTTTGCACTGATGTAAGCCCCCTGTTCTATAATCCGATCAAAAGCGGAACGGTCCACCACCAAATCCTTGATTACGGGAAAAGATGCCGCCCGCCACGGTTCTACCACAATGGTATCGCCCTCCTTAAAACTGCGCATGTGCAACTGACAGGTGGTCATATTATCGTGGGGACCATGTGCCCTACCGTTGATAAAAACCCCACATTGCCCACAAATCCCTTCCCGACAATCGTATTCATAGGTGATTACTTTTTCGTTATTTAGGACCAGCAACTCGTTTAGATGGTCCAAGGCTTCCAGAAAGGACATATCTTCTGTAAGTCCTTCTACTTCATAGTCCCTAATAGCACCTTTGTCCTTGGGACCTTCCTGTCTCCAAATTTTGAATGTTACTTTCATAATGTGTTATTTATAACTTCGTACCGAGGGTTGTATATATTCGAATGCCAAAGCTTCCTTGTGCAATTTAAAATCTCCGGCATTATATTCCCATGCAGATACATAGGAATAGTCCTCATCGACCCGTACCGCCTCCCCGTCCGCTGTCTGGAACTCTTCCCTAAAATGTGCCCCGCAGGATTCATCCCGTTGCAAGGCATCGGTACACATGAGTATACCCAATTCAATAAAATCCGCTAAGCGAAGGGCTTTTTCCAGTTCGGTATTGAGTTCGTTGCTGCTTCCGGTAACTTTAACATCGTTCCAGAACGCATCACGGACGGTTTTTATCTGTTCGATGGCCTTTTGCAGGCCTTCTTTGTTACGGCTCATGGCACATTCCTGCCACATGATCTTGCCCAGTTCCCTGTGGAAATGGTCTACGGTTTTGGTGCCGTTCACCGCAAGTACCCGGTTTATAGACGATCTGACTTCGTTTTCCGCTTCCTCAAATGCAGGATGTTCCGTAGTGGGATGATCCTCCCGCAAAGCGTTTGCCAGATAATTATTTATGGTGTTGGGCAGTATAAAATAACCATCAACACTGGCCTGTAATAGGGAATTGGCCCCTAAACGATTGGCCCCGTGATCCGAGAAATTGCATTCGCCCACGGCGTACAATCCGGGAATGGTCGTCATCAATTCATAATCCACCCACAGTCCGCCCATCGAGAAATGTGCCGCCGGTGAAATCTGCATAGGTTCCTGGTAGGCATCGATACCGGTGATTTTCTTATACATGGCAAAGAGATTGCCATAGCGATCTTTTATGGTCTGAATACCAAACTTTTCAATAGCGTGCCTAAAGTCGAGGTAAACCGCATTTTTTAATCTGCCCACGCCATACCCGGCATCTATCCGTTCCTTTGCTGCACGGGACGCGATATCACGAGGGGCCAAATTCCCAAAGCTGGGATACCGCCGTTCCAGGTAATAGTCGCGTTCATGCTCTGGAATATCGTTTGCCTTTCTCGTATCCCCTTGTTGCTTGGGCACCCATATCCGTCCATCGTTACGCAAGGATTCCGACATCAAGGTCAACTTGGATTGCGCTTCACTGGACTGTGGTAACGCAGTAGGATGTATTTGTGTAAAACTTGGTGCCGCAAAGAACGCTCCTTTTTTGTGGGCTTTCCATAGGGCACTGCCATTGCAACCTATGGCCAGGGTCGACAGGCGGAAAACCCGGGAATAACCTCCGGTAGCAAGCACCACGGCGTCGGCCGCATATCTTTTTAGCTCCCCGGTGATCAAATCGCGAACAACTATTCCTTTGGCGTTACCATTGATCACCACCAGATCTAGCATTTCACTTCTCGGGAACATTTCCACTTTTTTGGCCCGCACCATTTTGTATAGTTGGGCGTATGCGGCCATCAACAACTGTTGCCCCGTTTGTCCCCGAGCGTAAAACGTACGCTGTACTTGCACCCCTCCAAAGCTTCTATTGACCAGCGTGCCACCGTATTCCCTGGCAAAGGGAACCCCTTGCTGCACGTAATGATCTATAAGGGGGGCGGAAAGTTCTGCCAGTCTATAGGTATTGGCCTCTCGCGATCTAAAGTCACCCCCTTTCAGGGTGTCATGGAACATTCGCCAGACACTGTCCCCATCATGTTGGTAGTTTTTGGCCGCGTTGATACCGCCTTGCGCAGCGACCGAATGTGCCCGGCGAGCCGAATCCTGATAACAAAAGCATTTTACATCGTAACCCAGTTCCGCCAGGGTAGATGCCGCTCCGGCTCCTGCCAGTCCCGAGCCGACCACAATAACATTGAGCTTCTTTTTGTTTGCGGGGTTGATCAGCTGGGATTGCACCTGATAGTTGCGCCACTTGTCTTCGAGTCTTCCTTCTGGAACTTTTGCGTCTAGTTTCATTCTTCTGTGTTATTTGAAATAAACAATGAATGGTATAATTCCAAAACCTGCTCCCATAATAATGGCATAGATCAAAGCCACTTTAGCTATGATCCTAAGCCCTTTTTTATGATAGAACCCCAGGGTTTTAAAGGCGCTTTTTAAGCCGTGATGCAAGTGCAAAGCCAAAGGAATTACCAATACCGTATAGAAAATCACATAATAAATGTTGTGAAACAGGCTGCTGGTAACCTCATAAACATCCATGTTTCCCGCTGCATCCAGCCTAACAGCCTCTCCCATTCCCAGTTTGATCCGCGCCCAAAAATTGGCCAGATGGACAACAATAAAGAGGAGGATCATTGTTCCGATAAGTCCCATATTCTGTGAGGTCCACGTGCTGTTTTCCTGGAAACGGTTCAGAACGTACTTCTGCGGGTTTGCCTTTCTGTTTTGTAAGGTAACCAGTAAGGCATAAACCACATGGAGCAAAATGGATGCATAAAGCGCATAGGCTACTAATTTGATCAACGGACTCTCCCGTAGGGTGGTGGAATACGAATTGTACAATCCGCGGGCGGTTTCCTCGGGCAGCAGTAAAATGCAATTTGCCGATAAGTGCACAATCAGGAATATGCATAGGAAAAGCCCTGTACCTGCGATGATCGTTTTTCTAAAAAATAATGGGTTAAGGGCCATAATCAGCTTTTAAAATTAATAGGTGTCGAAAAGTTGCTGCATTTCGGTCAGTTTTTTCCCTTTGGATAGGGAAAGCATCAGTAAAATTCGCGCTTTTGCCGGGTTCAGATCTCCTGAAACAACGGTGTGATAATCATCATCCTTAAACTCGTTATCGCGCAACACCCATCCTGTAGCTACCCTGGTACTGCGGACTATGATCACGCCATGGTCTTCATAGGCTTTCTTGGCTGCCTTCAAAGTGGCTTCCGTCATATTGCCATTGCCTACGCCTGCAATGACGATGCCTTCGGCACCGGCCTTTACATGCATATCTATTAGATCTGGTGACATGTCGGTATATGCATAGATGATATCTACACGGGGAAGTTTGGTAATCCCTGTCACTGAAAATTCACTGGTTTTACCGAACTTGGTATTTGGTTCGCGGAAAAAGCCCAACCTGCCATAAAAGACACCTCCCAGCATACCCTTTATTGGGGAAGCGAAACTATTCACATTGGTGGTGTTCATTTTGCTGACATCGCGGGCATTGTGTATCTGATCGTTAAGGGACAACATGACCCCCTTGCCTTTCGCGTTCTCATCTGCAGCTATGGCCACTGCGTTATAAAGATTAAGGGGACCTTCCGCGCTAATGGAAGTGGAAGAACGCATAGAACCCGTAGTAACCACTGGTTTGTCACTTTTTACGACCAAGCTTAAAAAATAAGCGGTCTCTTCCTGCGTATCCGTACCGTGCGTTACCACGATGCCATCAACATCATCGGAAGCCAATAATTCATTAATTCTATTGGCCAGTTTTAACCAAATTTCAACGGTCATATCCTGCGAGCCTACATTGGAAACTTGTTCCCCTGAGACATCCGCTATCTTTTTGATTCCAGGTACCGCGTTGATCATGGTCTGTATGCCAATTTGCCCTGCGGAATAGCTCCCTGAAGTAGCCGATGCAGCAGACCCTGCAATGGTCCCTCCTGTTGCCAGAATTTTAATGTTGGGGAGTTCGGTATCCGTGTCCTGGGCAAATCCCCGAATAGGGAGCAAGGCTATACCCAAAAGCAATACGATTATTTTAAACCTTTTCATCTGTTTTTCTTTTAAATAGTTGCTATCCAAGATAATTTATGGATAATACCCCTGCGACCTCTAATCACAAAAACATCGGTAAATCGCTGAGGTATTATCGGCTATTTATGCAATGCTGCTGTGTATTTAGGGTGCATCAGATTCTCTACACTCAAAATTTTGTCGAGTTCCTCTGCTGTGAGCAATTCCTTTTCAAGGACCAGTTCGCGAATGCTTTTTCCGGTTTCTACGGCTTCTTTTCCCAAAACATCGCCCATATGGTGGCCGATATATGGGTTTAAAAAGGTGATGATCCCCACGGAATTAAATACCATTTGCTTGGTATGTTCCTCGTTTGCCGTTATACCATTGATACATTTCTCAGCTAGTGTGGTACAAGCATTGGATAACAGTTCTACCGATTCGAATATACATTGTGCTATTACCGGTTCCATTACGTTGAGTTGAAGTTGTCCCGCTTCGGCAGCAAAGGATATCGCAACGTCATTGCCTATAATTTTGAAACACACCTGATTGACGACCTCGGGAATTACCGGATTTACCTTGGCGGGCATAATGGAGGACCCTGCCTGCATTTCGGGCAGGTTTATTTCGTTCAGTCCACAACGGGGCCCTGAAGACAGCAACCTTAGATCGTTACATATTTTCGAAAGCTTAACGGAGCTTCTTTTCAAAGCTCCGGAGATCATCACGTAAGCCCCGCAGTCCGAAGTGGCCTCAATAAGGTTCTCGGCCCTAACAAAACTGGCCTTGGTATATTGTTGTAGATAACCGATGGAAAGTTCTGTAAACCCTTCGGGCGCATTTACCCCTGTGCCAATGGCGGTTGCCCCTAGATTGACTTCCAATATCAGATCGCGGGCGTGTTTTAAATTTTTGATCTCTTCCTTTAGGTTGGTGGACCAGGCGCCAAATTCATCACCCAAGGACATCGGGACGGCATCCTGAAGCTGTGTCCTCCCCATTTTGAGCACTTTTTTAAACTCGGCGGCTTTCTTATCCAGACTAGTGGTCAGGATATTAAGTCGCTCAAGCAGGTGGTTCATATAATAGTACACCGCTACCCTAAAACCTGTTGGATAGGCATCATTGGTAGACTGTGACTTGTTCACATGGTCGTTGGGGTGTAATAGGTCATAGCTGCCCTTTGCATGGCCATTCAGTTCCAAGCCTACATTGGCAATCACCTCATTGGCGTTCATGTTCACCGAAGTACCGGCCCCTCCTTGAAATACATCCGAAGGAAAAAACAATGCATACTTTTTTAAGTTATCGAGTATATGATCACAGGCCTGCATGATCATATCGGCCTTATCCGCAGGGATGGTCCCTATCTCTTTGTTGGCCGCAGCACAAGCTTTTTTGGTCAATACCAATCCCTTAACAAAAATAGGAAAGTCGCCAATTTTTGTATTTGAAATTTGAAAATTATTAGCGGCCCGCTGTGTATGGACCCCATAATACAGTTCGTCGTAAATCTCTAGATTGCCTAGTAGATCTGTTTCTGTTCTTGTTTTCATATCTAGTGTTTTTATTTTCAAAATTATAGTATTAGACCTCCGATCAGAAATCCGAAGATTACACTTGCGGCGATCGTTACGGTTCCCGGTATGATAAAGGAGTGATTGAATACGTATTTTCCAATTTTGGTAGTACCTGTATCATCCATTTCAACTGCTGCCAAGAGCGTTGGATATGTAGGCAACACGAACAAGGCACTTACAGCGGCAAAGGATGCTATGGCAGCCAGGGGACTCACCCCTAGGGCCAGTGCAGCGGGCATTAATGCCATGGTCGTTGCGGCTTGTGAGTATAAGAGCATACTGGCAAAGAACAAAACTATTGCCAACAACCACGAGTATTGGTTTAAGATTCCTCCTGCAGCTTCCTTGATTTCCTCAATATGGTTACTGACAAAAGTATCTCCCAGCCATGCTACCCCAAGGACACATATGGCGGCGCTCATTCCCGATTTAAAGGTGGACATAGCGGGTACATCGCTTAATTTAATCTTGCAGACCAAAGCAATGGTCATTGCGGCCAGCAACATTACGGCCATTATGGCTTCATTACGGCCAATTGCCGGGTTTTCTATCAATCCCACTTTTTTGGAGATCAGGCTGGCGTAGGTAACAACAAGAACTATGGCGGCCAAGAAGATACCTACGGACCACTTGGCACTTTTGGGATCTTCATGATGTTCCTCGCTTTTATGCTTTACCAAACCGGCGGCAAGCCTTTTCTGATAAATAGGGTCTTCCGCCAAGGGTTTCCCCAATCTGTTTGCTATAATGGCACCTACCATACAGGCCAAGATCGTAGAGGGAATGGCTATGGCCAACAACTGCAAGTAGGAAACGCCCAAGGGTTCTAAAAAGCTTGCAAAAATGACCACAGCGGCAGAAATGGGGGAGGCCGTTATCGCAATTTGTGAAGCGACCACGGAAATACTCAATGGTTTTGATGGCCTGACCCCGCCTTCCTTGGCAACTTCGGTAATGACGGGTAAAGCAGCATAGGCTGTATGTCCCGTTCCGGCCAATAAGGTCATCCAATAGGTGACCGTAGGGGCTAAAAAGGTTACCCGTTTTGGGTTTTTGCGAAGCAGCCGCTCCGAGAGGTGTACCAGATAATCCAATCCACCGGCCTTTTGCATGGCTGCAATGGCAGAAATAACGGCCATAATGATAAGGATTACATCAACAGGTACGGAGCCTGCTTTTAAACCAAAGATCAAGGTAAGTACAACCACGCCGGCACCACCGGCATAGCCTATACCAATACCTCCCATTTTAGAGCCCAAAAAGATAAAAAAGAGTACAACGAGTAATTCAATCCAAATCATAATTAGTGGTTTTTAGTTGATATCCTATATGAAAATGAGCTTCATCGTATTGAATATCAAGGTATTAATTAATTCAATATTTTTTGATTATAACCCAAGACAATTTTCTTTTTTTCCATCTTTTTTTGATATTCTCAGTTTCTAATGGCCGCAGCAGCTGCAGCGCCATAAATTTCCATTTCTTTTTGTACTTTTTCAGAAACGACCCCAAGGTTTTCAGGTAACTTGCCTATGACCTTGATCAACACCTTTTTTATGACATGTGTTGGGTAGGGCCTGTTAGGCACGATTACTGTTCCACTTGATACACTTTGCATTTTCATGGTCTTACTATTTAGTTTATATCCTGTTTCTTGAACAAATGTAGATAGAAGTCCAAGCCTGGATCAACGGTTTTAAAGTGAAACGGCAAAATTGAATTGTGAGACAGCCAAAAGCATCCCTGAACGTATGCCCCGTTTGGAGAAAGAACCATCTGGTAGGGGATAAAGCTGTTTCCTACTTAACGGGGAGGGCCTGAATCGAGCAAAAGGTTGTCGTATCAATGGTTTATTGTGTCTTTAGAATGCCATCGGTAATAAGCTGGTTTACCAATCGCTTGGTGAAACTTTTGGAAGCCGACTCCATTGAAGAAGGGTCAACAAGAGAAGATTGGCCGGTCCATACCATGGTTTCCTTTCCTTCAAAAAGCTCCCCCTTTACATCGTATAAAATCGCTTCGATAAGATAGGATTTGGTCTTCGAATAGTACCCCGGGGTTTCATAGGCTGCATAACGTCTTACGATGTATTTTCCAACCCGGTAATAGGAGGGAATGTACCGTGTTTCCCCGGGTTGGTAGCGGTCCCTTTCATTGGAATCCACCAAGGCCATGGTAAGAACACCATCCAATCTATTATCCGTAATGATTTTAATATAATCCGTGGCGGTACGAATTTCCTTCGTTCCTCCCGGGGGGAAAAGAAGGGTCCCCGCTACGGCATTGACACCTTGGTCCCTTAGCAGGGAAACGGCATCTTTTTCAAAGGTATTGCGGGCAGCCAAGTTTTTCCCAATGCCAACAACGGCTATCTTGGCATATTCACGCTTGGTGTAATCCTTTTTGGTCCAAGAGGAACTCATTTTAGCGGGTGCGCACCCTACCAAAATAAGTAGTAGCAACACTCCACAAAAGACTAGCGGCCGTGTTTTTTTCATAATGGACAACGTTTTAATCCAAGGTATAATCCTAGTTCCAATAAACGCTTATAAATGATTTGTGGCAGCGTATAAGCTTGAAAGACAAACCATACCTTACTCGTCATGCGCCTTGTCTACTGATGCTGCGATACCCTTTGCCCATTGGTCAAGTGCCGATTCAACATCGGCCCACGTAGACCAGGGGGAGTCATTTGCCACACGACTACCTTGTGATCTGCTTATTACAACGGCGTCTATACGATTGGAGATAGACTCCCTAAAGGTTCCCTCGACCGTAACACCGCCTACACTTAAGGCTACTGGTATTAAAACGCTTGTAACGTTTGCCGTGGCATTGGGTACTTTTATGCCGGACAAAACAAAAGAAATACGCAAGGTTTTTTCCGCAGGAGTACTGGTAATCGTGTAACCGCTCCCTTCCAATTCCTTGGTCAAACTTTCAGTGAAGTAGGTTTGGATACGCTTTAAATCCTCAGTTTTTAATTTTTTGATACTGGGATCTCTGGGGTCCAGAACTACGGGATCAAGGATAAATGCATCATAAGCACCTAGAGAGGGTGCATTTGGGCGGATATATAAAAGTGTGGGTGCCTGACTGGTATCTTCGACAAGTCCGGACAGATCGGACGTGGCCGTATAGTTTTTAACCGCCTTTCCCGAGGAACCACATGAACCAACGGCAAGTGCAACGGCTATACCCAAAACAAACGTGTTAATAGTTCTCTTTTTAAACATCATAATTTACTTTTAGTTGATTTTTGTTAAAATTTCCGTACCATCCAACCAAGATTTAAACCACAAACTTCGCGATGTAAATTTGATTACGATAGAAATGTTGAAATAAGGCGTATACTATTGACGGTGCTCATACCTATGCAATCCGCACTTGTTATTGCCAGATTTTAAGATACAATTTCTTTTCCTTTAAAAAAAATAGACCCCTGTATTCGAAATATGCAGCGCTGTAAAAAATGTAATTTTACATGCCATATATTTTTATATCTTAATGCGCCAATAAATAGCGTATACCCTTGCCAAGAGTTAGAGAATTAAATACGATAAAGTCCTACTTGATAGGGTGGTTTATTGGGAGCATCGTTTGGAGGATACTTAGGGATACGGATTTAAGTCAGGAGCCTTTGTCCCAACAATTTACTTTAAGCAATATTACTGTATTCATAGTGCTTTGGTTGATCATGGGAGTACTCTTCGGCTTGATGCATATTGCTATCGCCAAATTTGTAATCGGCAGAATTAAGTATTATCAACTGTTGCTTTTCACCGTGCTCGTACAGCTGATCCTCTTTATAGGCATCATCGTGGCACTCATGCAATCTTTGAGGGCGCTTTTGGGTGTTGAGCTTCCCGATTCTACGCTAGGATTATTGAATGATCTATCGGTGCTCATAGCCTGTATCTATATTTTGATCATAAATTTTTGCATCGGCTTTGTGATGTACATTAGCGCAATAGTTGGAAAGGAAAACCTTAGAAAAATACTATCTGGGAAATTTTATACCCCTTTGGTAACCAAGAAGGTTTTTATGTTTGTCGATCTCAAGGGATCTACGCAATTGGCGGAAAAATTGGGACATATTGCCTACAGTAAATTAATCCAGGATTGCTTTCGCGATCTTGTGGTGGTACACGATTATCGTGCGGAGATTTATCAGTATGTGGGCGACGAAGCCGTGCTTACTTGGGATGTGGACAGGGCCATACAAATGAATAACGGGATTAAAGCTTTTTTTGCTTTTCAAAAAAGACTGAACGAGCGATCTGAACATTATCTGTCCTTGTATGGTGTGGTTCCGGATTTTAAGGCCGGGATGCACGGGGGAATCATATCCATGACCGAAGTTGGAGAGTTAAAGCGTGATATTGCCTATCATGGGGATACCATAAACACCGCAGCAAGACTTCAGGGCGAATGCAATAGGTTGGATGTAAAGCTGTTAATTTCCGAAAAACTTTTAAACGATTTGGATCTAAATACAGAATTTAGATCGACGCTTATGGGTGAAATGCAATTACGGGGTAAAAACGCTCCCATCAATGTGTATTCGTTGGAAGAAGTTGAAAATAACAGTGTTATGCAATGACATAACAACTATGATACACGCTTAAAACAGGTTTCCTACTCCCAACCATTTCTTTCAAACACGCCCTTTAGCAAAAGGGCGTATTTTTTTAAATAAAGCCCGTATTGTTCCTCTGTCAAAATGGCTTTGACCTCGGCATGCTGTTTGGCGAGCAGGACGTCAAATTTTGCTCGGATTTCGTCTGGTGCAAAGCCCTTGTCCTTGTCATCAAGACGAGCCATTTTAAAGGAATGGTAGAGGATAATGTTGTAATATTCCTCCCGGATCTCATCGGAAAGCCCCATGGCCGTAGCGCGGTTGTAAAACCAGATCTGCATGCTGTCGCGTTCCTTGTCGGTAAAAATCCAAACTTTGTTGGTTTCATCATCTTTGGTCGTTTGCGTTTGACCAAAAGCGTTTGCGGAAAGAAATAGGCATAATGCAATGGCTGCAAATCTCACTAGTTTCATATTTGGGGCGTTAGTGTTTTCTCAAATATAGCGAATAAAACCTGGGTCCGAGTTTGGAAAGGAAACGGAAAAAAGGATTTTGACGAGACCGAATACGAAAAGAACAAGACGTAGCCTATGGCGCTAGGTATGGAGTAGGGAGGGGTGTTTTTGGAAAATATTTTTTTTTGGAACTGTAACCGGTAAACTATGGTAGGAAAGCATTCTCCGATTAAATTGCAAAAAAGAACGTAAAAATATTAGACACTTTCCGTAAAGTTATTTTACATTTCTTGGAACCCCTTCAATGTCAATTCGATATAAAAATTTGATATACAAATAGTTACGTTTTTGGCATGAATATAGGAATAGAAATTTTGAAACTGTTCAACGGCCATAGGCAATTATCCGGTCATCTGGAAGGTTCACACATCCATCAATCTAAAAATGAGAACCATGTTCAAAACCCATCTTAAAATAGCTTGGCGGAACCTAAAGAAAAACCCCCTGTTTTCATTGATCAATATCCTTGGTCTTTCCACAGGATTGGCCAGTGCCTTTTTAATCTTTTTTTGGGTCTCCGACGAAGTAAAGGTCGACAGTTTTCACGTAAACGATCCAAATCTTTATCAAGTAATGATGAAGAGCGAGGAAAATGGAATTAGTAGAGTTCTTGATGGTACTCAGGGGCCGCTCGCCGAGGCCATGGAGAAAGATCTACCCGAAGTGGAACATGCTATTACCGTCATGGACCTTGAGAAATTTGGGCAAGGAATTACCTTTAGAAACGATGGGAACAATTTTAAGACCGGAGGACTTTTTGCCAGTAAATCTTTTTTCAACGCATTTACCTTCCCCTTGATTCGAGGTACGGCATCCCAAGTACTTGCCGATAAGGATGCGATTGTCATTTCAGAAAGCTTTGCCGTAAAACTGTTCGGGTCCGTTGAAGGTGCCATGAACAGTCAGATGGTATACACTATGTTCGGAAAAGAACAGCATGCCAAGGTGACCGGAGTCTTCAAGGACACCCCCAACAATTCGACGATGAAGTTCAGTTTTGTAGCAACAAAGAAAAAGTTTTTGGAAGATATATGGACCAATGGTTTACTATGGATCAATACCGGGCCGAGCACCTACCTATTGCTTAAACCAAATGTTGACATTGCTGCTTTTAATTCGAAAATTGAACGGTTCATAGATAAGTATGATGAATACAATACGTTCAGTCTTTTTACCAGAAAATTCTCGGACACCTACCTAAAAGGCAATTATGAAAATGGAGTTCAAAGCGGTGGAAGGATAACGTATGTAAAATTGTTTTCCTTTGTTGCTCTTTTGGTCTTGCTTATTGCATGCATCAATTTTATGAACCTGTCAACGGCCAGGGTTTCACGAAGATTTAAGGAAATAGGAATCAAAAAGACCGTTGGCGGTACTAAGGGGAATTTGGTCGCTCAGTTTTTGACAGAGTCGGTTTTAATTACCTTTCTTTCATTGGTATTGGCCATAATGATCGTCATACTTCTTATACCCGTCTTTAATTTCATTACGGGAAAGGAACTTGGTATACATTTGATCTTCGAAAATGGTTGGATCTTGCTAACAGCCACTTTGCTGACGGGATTACTATCGGGAAGCTACCCAGCATTTTACCTCTCGGCATTTAGCCCGATGGCCTCCTTAAAAGGGAAGTTTCAAAGTAAGGGATCGGAATTGTTGGCGCGCAAGGGACTGGTGGTCTTTCAATTTATGGCATCGCTAGTGTTGATCATATCGGTATTGATCGTTAGCGATCAGATAAATTTTGCACTTACCAAACCTTTAGGGTATCAAAAGGAAAATATGGTCCAGATAAATCTTGAAGGCAAGGCATACGAGAATGCGACCCTGTTGTTCGATGAGATTGAAAACATAGAGGGGGTAGAACATGTTGGAGGCATTAGTGAAACCCTGATCAGTGAAGATGGGGGCTCCTCTACCTATGGTATCGATTGGCCGGGGAAAGCGGAAAACTTGGAGATTGATTTTGTACTTCGTCGTGTAGATGAAAATTTAATACAAACCTTGAACATTGAAATGGCAGAAGGGGACACATTTACCGAGGAGCTTGGGTCACCAGAATCTTATCTTGTAGTAAATGAAGAAGCCATTAGATTAATGGGAATAAAGGATCCAATAGGGAAAAAAATAAAACTCTGGGGAGAGGACAAGACCATTTTGGGGGTCATGAAGAATTTTCACACGGCCTCGGTCATAATGCCCATTTCGCCCGTTGTTTTTAGGTATGCCCAAAAAAATATGAGCTTGGCCATGGTTCGAATGGCACCGGGCAACGAAGTAGCGACCATTGAAAAGATCAAGCAAGCGTATATGAGCTACAACCCGGGGTATAATTTTAATTTCACCTTTCAAGATCAGGCATTCAATGCGCAATATCTTTCCGTAATACGTATTTTGAGCCTTTCCCGGTACTTTGCATTCTTGGCTATTTTCATTTCTTGTCTCGGGTTATTTGGGCTAGCGGCATTTAATACTGAGATTAGGATAAAGGAAATCGGTATTCGGAAAGTATTGGGTTCAACTTCATTTGGGATAATGAAACTATTGTCATCGGATTTTCTGAAATTGATCGGACTATCCATTTTGCTCGCTTCGCCCATAGCCTGGTACCTTATGAACAATTGGCTTTTACAATTTGAATATAGGATCAATATGGGTTGGTGGGCCTTTATGGTCTCTGGGATCTTAACCATAACAATCGCTATGATTACAATAAGTTTGCAAGCTATCAAGGCGGCGAACGCCAACCCTGTGAAAAGTTTGCGAACGGAATGAAATAACATCGTCATCAAGAACGGGAACCATGTTTAAAAACCACTTTAGAGTAGCCTTCAGAAATTTAATCCGGCGAAAAAGCCATGCCCTGATCAATATCGGGGGTTTGGCTTTGGGGATTGCCGTTTGTTTGATGATCTTTATTATTACTCAATTTGAATCGAGTTTTGATGACTATCATGAAAAGCAAGACCGTGTCTATCGTGTGTTGACCGAGTACCACCATGCAGAGCCTGAAATCTTCTATGGCAGCGGGGTCCCGTATCCATTACCCGAAGAGTTAAAGAGTTCTTTTCCTGAATTGGAAAAGGTATCGGCAATATATTCTGATGGTGATGATCAAATATTGGTGCTGGACAATAAAGGTAATCCCGTTAAAAAGTTCAAGGAAAAAAATGGGGTGTTTTTAGTCGAGCCTTCTTTGTTCGACATCTTGGACTACGAATGGCTAGCGGGTGCACCTGCTACCTTAAAAGACCTGAATAATGTTGTACTTGCGAAAGAAACCGCCGAGAGATATTTTGGCGGTTGGGAGAACGCGGTAGGAAAGACGATAAAGTGGAATAACAATGAAATTTTGACCGTCACGGGAATTCTCGGAACAATACCCCCAAATACGGATTTACGGTTTAAAGCGGTAATATCCTATGGTACCGGATTTACTACCAACTTTAAAAACTCCGATAATTGGAATGGTACCAACGGAAGATTTGGTTGTTTTGTGCTATTACCACCAAATGTTTCTGAAAGTGATATCAATGCCAGATTAAAAGTGTTGTCCAAGGAAAAAAAGACAGGCGCTAACAAAGATATTCACTTATTACAATCATTGGATAAGATTCATTATGATGCTCTGGCCGGAAATTACAGCGGAAAAACGATAAGCAAGAAACTCATACATGTCCTTTGGCTCATCGGGATTTTCATTCTTTTGATCGCCTGTATTAATTTCATCAACCTATCCACAGCACAGGCGGTAAATCGCTCAAAGGAAATAGGGGTACGAAAAGTGATAGGGGGTACAAGAATTCAATTGAAGGCGCAGTTCCTTTCCGAAACCCTAATAATAGTTATGACATCTATTTGTATTGCATCCATGATTGTCATTATGTCGTTGCCATCGATAGGCGAGCTTCTTGACTTACCCTTGTCCATTTCTTCGGTCTTAAATTTGAAAACCTTGATTTTAACCGGTGCTATGGCCATTGTTGTAACCTTTTTGGCAGGATTTTATCCCTCATTGGTGCTTTCTAAATTTAATCCTATTTCCGCTCTCAAAAATCAGGGAAAAGTTGGTAAGACCGAAGGGATTACCTTAAGACGAAGCCTTGTTGTTTTTCAATTTACAATTGCGCAAGCACTAATTTTTGGAACACTGATTACCGTAAAACAAATGGACTATTTTACCAATCAATCCATGGGTTATGATAAAGAGGCCATTGTAAACGTATTGATACCCACGGATAGCGTTAGCATAGATAAAATTGACTATCTAAGCAACTCGCTATTGGATATAAACGGTATCCAAAATGTCAGCTTTAGTTCGAATACTCCCACGGAGTACAGAACAAATAACTGGACCAGGTTCGTTTATGACAACGCTTCCGAAGAAACTGACTTTTATAGCATCCGAAAAGGAATCGACCATAAATATTTGGAAACCTATGGACTTTCTTTAGTGGCCGGCAGAAATGTAAAAAAATCTTCTGAAGCCACAGAAATTCTTCTGAACGAAAATCTTATGAAACGTCTTGGGGTTACTAACGGAAACGAGATCCTGAACAAAAAGATACGTCTTGCAGGTGGCCGAATAGAAGGAGAAATAGTTGGCGTGATAAAAGATTACCACAGTAGTACTTTTAAAGACGGAATGTCCCCAATAATAATGGTAAATAGAAAAAGTTGGCTCGGTATGGCGGGAATCAAATTGGCGACGAACAATATTTCGAACACGATAACGGCCATAGAAAAAACATGGGACGATACCTTTCCCAATTATGCCTTTGAGCACCAATTCTTGGATAACAAAATAGCCAATTTTTATGCAGAGGAAAAAAAGCTTTCCCAAATGTACAAGTTGTTTGCTATCATAGCTATTTTATTGAGCTGTTTAGGGCTTTACGGACTGGCTTCCTTTATGGTGAACCAGCGTATAAAAGAAGCGGGTATTCGAAAAGTTTTGGGAGCGACGGTCAGTAATATTTTATATCTGTTTTCCAAGGAATTTATTGTGCTGATTGCTATAGCTTTTCTGATAGCTGCACCAGTAGCCTGGCATTTTATGGGACAATGGTTGGAAGAATACACCTACCGTATTGATATTACTTGGGTGGTTTTTGTTCTTGGCGGACTGGGAGCGTTCGTTATTGCCTTATCAACAGTTGGTTTCCAGACGCTAAAGGTGGCCCAGGCCAATCCGGTAGAGAGCTTACGAGCAGACTAAGTCTATAAAACCTTCCATTTGCGGGATTTTACAGAAAATAAGATTGGTAACGTTCTTGGCTATGATTCCTGGCAGGCAGGTTATCGTTGTTGTTAGCCTTTGTTATTCTTGGATAATAGTTCCAGAAGTTCCGTGGTCTCTTTGATAATGACCTGGTACAATTCACTTTGAAACTCGAACAATTTCAAGCTTTCAACGACAGAATTGTTCAGTATCCTCAATTGGTTTGATTCGGGATTTAACTCCCAACTTTTGGTTTCTTCCCTTTCTTTATTGGATAATCCTGTTAGTAATACCAAATCAAAGTTCTTCTTTATTTCCTGCTCGTACAATGCAACGTCTTGCATACTGGAAGATTCATAAAACGAATATTGTTCGTGAACATTTTTGAGCTTTAATATGGCAATCCTTTTCGATTCGGGAAATAGGGTCAAATTCCCTGTGGTAATTAAGTCCTCAATGGTATAAGTGGTGGTATAGAAAGCCCTTTTTGAAATATCCAAGCTGTTCATTTCTTGTAATAGGACTTCGGATTCCGGGTTTTCAGAATGGTAATAATCAAAATAATTTTTGATGGCCTTCTTTTTTTTACTGTTCACGCTGTCAAGCGCCTTCAACCTGGTTAAATCAGTTCTTAGCTCTCCTATAAGACTTTGTTCATACTCCTGAAGTTGGAGGTCATCCTTTCGACTTTCATTCCAATTATTGATTTGTAATGCGATCAAAATTCCAATAACAACCAGAATGATTTCTCCAATGGCGTAAACCAAATATTTACTGAACTTGTTTTCAGCCAGGAATTTTTGTCTAGTTTTTCGAAAAATTTTTATCATTGGTCAATAGTTGGTCGTACTAAGGGCTAACTAATGGATATAAAGAAATTTCCGTATAGCCATACTACACCCCGTGAAAATACCACTTTTTGACCAACTTGCAAGTATGCTAATTCTTGATGAAATTTGATATATGAACAGATAATTCCCTGGGGTGGGTCATCCACATTTCGTGTCCAGCCTCTGTTAAGTGGTGATGCGTTGCCTGAGGTTTGATCTCAATTAGTTTGGCGTTTGTGCAGGTCAACATTGGCATTGTTTTCTCCGATGTCAAAATCATCAAAGGTATATCCAAAGCCTTTACATCTTCCGGGGAGGGAGAATCAAACCCAGCAGGAGAATTCACTAAGACCTCCATTTCCCTAAGATTTGCCTTTAGCATACTTAACACCTCAGGCGGAATCTGATTTTGTATGTCGGCGCCAGCAAAAAATTCAAATAACTCTTTCATTATCAAAGTGGTATCCTTAGTTATAAAAGCATCTCGTGTTTCATTAATGAGTTTCTCCTGAACGGTTTCATACCAAAATTCACATTTGGGGATATCATTTAGCCAATTCACCAAAGCCGGTTCGGAAAGTGTTAGACTTTTGAGCATTTTGGGATTGCGTACAGCGAATTCCAAAGCGATTAACCCACCATAACTATGCCCTACCAGGTGCACAGGTTTATCAAACATTGAAATTAAAACCTTCAAATCAGCAGCCTCTGTTTTAACGTTATACTCCCCGTTGATTTCATTGTTGTTTGGAAAATTATAACGCCTACTATAGGTAACCACTTGAAATTCATTGCTAAGTAATTCTGTTTGAGGCATGAATACTCTATAGTCTTCTTGCCCCCCATGAATAAAAACGATTATCTCTCCCTGACCAGCCGAAAAATAGGTAATGGATCCATTTGTGATGGTCAACTTGCTTAAAGATTGTCCGCTTACCCCTTGAAGGAATAAACATAGGACTGCAATTATTATTGGTTTCATATGCATCGTTTTTATTGCACCCGATAACTTAAGAATAGGGTCATTGGTTATATATCCAATATACGAACAATGCGTGTATAAGCATGAACAAATGCGGTGGTACCATAAACCCGCAGGCCGCTTCAACCTTACAACGCAGCTGAATTTACTGGATTTTTGATTCAGGTGACGCTTTGAGTTTTGGCCTTTCCAATTGCTTATACGTCCATTTTAACCCGAACAAAGGCCTTAAGAAAACAACTCTCCTCAGGATATATTCATAAATCAGATAGCATACAAGGCCGGTAAACGTGATAATTGCCACGAGTTTTAGCACGGCCGGTATCTCCAAGGGCAAAATGATCAGGGCCCCGGCATACAGGACAAACATGTGAATGATGTACACAGGATACGCGGCCTTACTTAAATAACCAAGGAGGTTGCTTGGCCTGTTCAAGTATTTGTAGCCAAAGCCAAAAACGGCAAAAATCCAGCCATTGGATTCAAGGGCCATAAGGTAACCAGGGGCTTCCGTTGCAAAAACAAGGTATCGGATACTGTACAAAACAACGGCCATACCAAGGTATACATACCGCCATTTTAAAACGGTTAGCCAGAACCTTTTGCCGCTGTAGACCAAAAGAAAACCGAAAAAGAAGGCGAGAAACCCAAGGAAAAAGCCATGCCAGGTCTGTGCATATAATGAAAAGAGCTGTGGCTTTACCCATACGGCTTCAAGGACGAAAAACAGGGATACCAACAAAGATCCACCAGGATGGCCCATAAGTGCGGATAATCCCCTCCCAATACTACCGTTCTCCTTCTTTTTCAGATAGGAGAACAGTGGCAACAACAACAGTACGTACAGAAATATATTTCCCAGGAACCACAAATGACCCATATGGGGATAATAACCCAAGGGCAGGTTATAATATTTTTGAAAAACAAACATATGTAGCGGGGTAATTGCCACAAAGCCAAAGAGGAAGGGCAAAAGAATTCGCTTTGTCCGCTCCGTAAGCAATTGCTTCCAATTTCGCTTACGCATGGCAAAATAGAGCCCCATCCCGGAGACATAGAATAAAAGGGGAATTCTCCAGACGTTGAGCATGGTCATGGGTTTCCATAAACCCTCAAGGAGTTCATCGCTCTTGATAAAGCCAATGAACATGGCCCAGGGTTGGAATATTATGGCGATGTGATAGATGAGGAGCAAGCCAATGGCGATTACGCGCAACCAATCAATATCGTGTCTTCTTTCTGTTATCATGGGAATGTGGTTTTAGATGGATTACTGCAACATCATGGCAATAACCGGACGCGTTTTTTCTATTTCGTTCAAATCCAGTTGCATGCCCAAGGGCTCTAATTGTTGCTGAAGCATTTCATAGACGGGTTTGATTTCTGCAAAAGGACCCATTACGGATTCCCTGGCTGTTGCACCAAAATTATTCTGTGGGGATTTGTCCGCCTTGGCGTCCATAAGCATCTGCACGATTTCTACTCTGCAAAAGAATGCGGCCGCATGTAGGGCAGTTGACCCATCGTTGTTTTTAGGGTTTAGATCTGCACCGGCATCAATAAGTACTTGGGCAATCTCATTTTTTCCAAAACTCGCCGCAGTGACCAGAGGCGTGGAGCCGCTCATGGCGTCTTTCTTGTTAATATCGGTACCTGCTTCAATATGCTGTTTAACGGCTTCCAGATTATCCGATAATATGGCCGCCTGGATATCGATTTCCGGAGCCTCAACGACAGACGTGGTTTCCGTACCGTTGTTTGCCCCGGCCTTTGACCTAGTGCCGGATTCACCGCAGGCAGATGTGAGTAAAAGGAGAACAAGTGACATGTTTACCATGGTTTTCAACGAATCAATTCTAAATGTTTTCATGATTTTGATTTTTAAAAAGTGTGACTTTAATTTTTGTTACAACAAAGGTCCTTTAGAAGCTGATGCAACACCTATGAGCTATGCGGCCAAAGATGTCAAGTTTCGGGAGGGCATAAAAACTATGGCGCATGGATATCAATTATGAAGCAAAGGGTGACTTCCCCCCATTACATATGTACCTGACGGAATAGCACGTATGTGTTTACATTTTTCTAATTTAGGGCTAGCAAACAACGACATGTCCAACCCATCATCCCATAGGTCTAACTTTATTGAACAGGCGGAGGCTATCATTCTGGAGAATTTGGCCAACGAACAATTTGGGGTGTCCGAACTGGCAGACGCCATGAACATGAGTCGGTCTAACCTGCTCAGAAAAATCAAGAAACAGACACAGCTTTCTGCAAGCCAATTCATTCGCCAGGTTCGCCTTCAAGAAGGCATGGAGCTGTTAAAGGAAACGTCCTTAACGGTTTCGGAGATTTCGTATCAAGTAGGTTTTGGAAGTGCGTCATACTTTATCAAGTGTTTTCGGGAGCAGTATGGGTATCCCCCGGGGGAGGTGGGAAAAGGCACGGTGGAAGATGAGGAAGAAAATAGCGTTCGCCCCCATTTTTTGAAGCGATACCTATGGCCTATAATGGTGACTGTAGCCCTGGTTATGGCGGTTGGATTCTTCCTTTACAGTGGGAAGGATACCGTTCCCAAGGTGGAAATTGAGAAGTCCATAGCCGTCCTGCCGTTCAAAAATGAGAGTAGTGATTCTACCAACCTCTATTTTGTGAACGGGCTTATGGAATCGTCCTTGAACAACCTTCAGAAGATTGGGGATCTTCGCGTAATTAGTAGAACCTCGGTAGAGAAATACAGAGAAACCAACAAGGGTATCCCAGAGATAGCCAAGGAACTCAATGTCAACTACCTGGTAGAAGGTAGCGGCCAACGGGTTGGCGACCAGGTATTGCTTAATATCCAATTGATCGAAGCATCGACCGATACCCCCATATGGGTGGAGCAATACAAGCAGGAAGTGGTAGATATCTTTGCTTTGCAAAATGAAGTGGCGCGGAAAATTGCAGCTGCCATTGAGGCTGTGGTGACCCCTGCCGAGCTCGAGCAAATTGATAAAAAACCAACTGACAATCTGCAGGCATATGATTATTACCTCCAGGCCCTCGACCCTTTTTATTCGAGGACCAAGGAAGGGCTGGAAGAAGCCATTCCCTTATTTGAGAAGGCCATAGAACACGATCCGCAGTTCGATCAGGCCTACGCCAATATTGCCATATCGTATTACTTCCTGGACGTATTCCAGAAGCAAAAACAATACACCGAGCGTATCAATAACTTTGCGGACAAGGCGCTGCTGTACGATTCCAAATCGGATATAAGCCTTATAGCCAAAGCGCTGTATTATATGCATGCCGAGGAGTATAGACTGGCATTGCCCCATTTGGAGAAAGCCTTGGAATACAATCCCAATTCAGCCGCAGTGGTGCAAGTACTTTCCAGTTTATACGCCAATTATATTCCAAATACTGCCAAATACCTAGAGTATGCGCTAATGGGTATACAGCTCGATATTGCCGCTAACGACTCTATTGGTAAAAGCTATATTTATTTGAACCTTGGAAATGCCTTAATCCAAACCGGGTTTACGGAAGAGGCAATTACGTATATAAACAAGTCCTTGGATTATGATCCCGGGAACTATTATGCGCCTTATGTAAAAGCATATATCCAGTATGCAAAAGATGGGGATATTGAGCAGACCAAAAAGGCATTAATGTGGGAATTGCAGAAGGACACCACCCGGCTAGACATCCTGCAGGAGGTAGCAAAACTGCATTATTTTCAGGCGGACTACGAAAATGCTTTTACGTATTATGAAAAATTTGCCGAGGCCAGAAAAGCGTATAAGCTAAATATTTATCCTCACGAGGACATTAAGATCGGTGTGGTCTATGAAAAAATGGGCTTGGAAGAACAAGCAGTGGATTTTTTTAATGCCTACGCCGAATATTGCGAAAAGGACAAATCTATCTACAAAAGTGCCAGTACAGCTATGAAGTATGCGCATGAGGGGAAGAACGATAAAGCAATTGAGCAGCTCAAAGTTTTTGCGGCACAGGATAATTATCAGTATTGGATTTTGTTGTTCTTGGAAATGGACCCGCTCGTAGAACCCCTAAAAAGCCATCCGGAGTATGACGAGACTATCCAAAAGATCAAGGATAGGTTTTGGGAAAATCAGGCGGAGCTGAGAACGTCCCTTGAGGAGAAAGGACTGCTTTAACAAGCAAATTAGGTCTACCTTATCCCGTAAAACGGTACATTGCCAGGGCTTTAAAAAAAACAGGATATAACGTTTTGTTTAAGATGTGTTTAATACATTTTATACTGTGTTAGTTTTCTTTCTTGCCTTCAGGTGTAACCGCTTTCTCCAATCGATACCGGATAAACCGTTCGTTGCCGATCTCCAAGGTGGTATCTTCCTTGAACCCGAGGCGCAAAAATCCCTTAATTCGCGTTCTCGTGGGTGGAAACAACACGGTAACGGAATCCAACCCTAATTCGCCAAAGGCCCTACGGATAATCTCTTTATACAAGACCTTGCCCGTGCCCCAGAAATCCGGATGCAGTACCAAGGCCAAGTCGGCCTCCCCGCGCTCCGGCTGCAATCCGCCCCAGCCGGCAAACCGGTCATTGATGATAAACGCCCACGGGCCATAGCCATGCTCGGTCCAAAGCTGTTCCTTGGCAGCTACAAACCGATCGCAAGCGCTTTCATCAAAACCATCTTTCAACAAGGGCATTTGTCGTTTCACCAACGGATTGTTCATCAATTCCATGATATCCGATGTTGTAACCTCCGTTAGGCGCTTAAATTCAATGTTCATTTTCCTTTAAGATTAAAAATACCGCTGGCATTTACCCAATACACTTCTCCTTTGGTTGCCCCTTTCCACCCACTCTCAGGGGGATCGCTGTATCTTCTGGAAAAGAAAAAATACTTGCCGTCCGGGGACATATACGGACAAAAATAAATCCAATCTTTGAGTAAAGATGCGCCAAAGTTAAAATAAATGGGGGTTTGCCATTTGTTATCCTTTTTGAAGGACACTGCAAACCCTTTTTCGTCCGTTTGGGTGTTTCCGGTAATCAAAAAGCTTTCATCGGGTGAAACATAGGTGCTGCGTTCATTTTTTTCCGAGTTCACCTCGGGACCGATATTGACCGGGGTGTCAAATTTTCCTCCCCCCAGATATTGGGCGCGATAAATATCGCGTTTGCCCAAACTGCCCGGACGGTCGGAGGTGAAATAGATACTTCCATCGGCAACTACTACGGGATAGGATTCCGCATATTCATCTGTAGATACGGGGTATCCCACCTTTGAGGCGATTTGCCATGTGCCATTTATTTTTTGACTCCTATAAATATCCGGTTTCGCATTCTTGGCCCGATCTTCGGGGCTTATCCCGAGAAAATACATCGTGTTACCATCCTGGGTAATGGATGGATCAATAGCTACGGAATTGGCCTCTTGGTCCGCAAACATTTGAATGGGTCGGGGTGCTGTCCAATTATCCTCGATTAATTCAGAATGATGTATAACAAACCTGCCATCCGTGATCCGCGTAAAAAACAATTCCGTAAAAGTGGCGTTGAACACCGTATTGATTTCTATGGCATCGGTATTCACCACGGACGGGGCAAATAATTTAGGGGTACCATCCGGTGGTTCCAGACCTAGATAGGGATTATTTGGGGTATCAGGTTTACAGCTTTGCAAAAGAAAAGTCAGTCCAATTAGTAATAAGAAATAATACTTGCTGTTCATTTGGCCCGATTTAAATTAATTGATAACTACTTGATATCTGGAAAACTCCATATACCTGCACAATAAGACATGGGAATGGTGCTTTTCGGATATAAAACTGGTGATTTTACCCGATTAAGAGCGTTACGGATTTGTTAAAATACAGGAAGTTAAGAGCGGTTGTCAAAATGGTAGGGTCATACGTTCGCAAAGCCTTGAGTCAGGTTAAGGAGTCAGCCTTGCACCCGTGTTTTCATTTCTTTTTTTACTATGCCCCTTTTTTCCACAAATCCAAGAAAGCTGGTGCCGAAAGCCCCAAAAAGTCCACCACGAATTTAGCCGTTAAATACTTTTTTCCATCCACCTTTAATTTCCTCAAATCCAACTCCAACTCTTCTCTCAATTTATATTTTTATTTCGGAAAAATCTACCATTATTTAGGAACAATTGACATTCCATAAAACCTATAGTGTCAATAATTTTACACCTTGATTCCCTCTGTATCATTGAGGTACGAATAAATAGGTCATTGGTTCCAATGCTATTTATTAACACATCAAAAAAAGTGATTTATCGAGTAATTAACTAAAACAAAGTAATCATGGAAGTAAAAACAATGAATGTAAAAATTCTAAACGCCCAAATGGATGATTTAGTAAAGAAAGGACAAATGGTGGACGCCGTTAAACAATTTTATGCTGAGACCGCCGCCTCATCAGATTATGGTGATGTCGCTACTGCCAGCAAACAAGAGATGGTAGAAAAAATGGAAGGTTTTCTGGGGGCGATAGCCAAAGTAAATGAGATTACCCACCTTGATACCTTGGTAGATGGAAACAAGTCTGCCTCTAGGTTTGTTTTTGATTTTGACATGAAAGACAATTCACATATCCACTGGCATGAGATTATTAAACGTGATTGGCGAGATGGCAAAGTTGTTAACGAAGAATACTTTAACGCCGGATAGGACAGTACTAACTTTCAAAACCCTGACAAATGAAAAATTTAATTAGTTCTTTCAATAAGGTAGCATTAGTTAGCATCTTTTTACTTGCCACCTCCACCGTAGTGCTAGCACAAGAGAAGTCTCTCTATGAAAGATTAGGTGGTTATGAGGCCATTTCTGCAGTTGTTGATGATTTTGCAGATCGGCTTTTTAACGATGAGGTGGTTGGCAAAAGATTTTTTGGTATGGGCGATGATTCTAGGGCAGGATTCAAACAGAAAAACATAAACCTGGTTTGCGCCGCAACGGGAGGTCCATGCAAAATTATCAGCCGGAGTGCCAAAACCACACATCAGGGGCTGGGAATCAAAGCTTCGGAATTTGACATTGTAGCTGGGCATTTGGTGGATGTTCTGAATAAATTCAATGTCCCAAAAAAAGAACACGATGAGCTAATGGCAATTATTGGCACTTTGCGCCCGGACATTGTTGAAAAAGAAGGAGAATAGAAAGTAGCAAAAATGTCCACCACTCTTAATAGAAGATAATCCCCTTTATAATTGTAAGGAGGGAGATCAAATGAAATGGAGGATGTCATTATTCCAAATAAGGCATACCAAATAAATTAAGAGTCAAGGTGGACATTTTATTTTTTTTGGATTGGAGACTTTTAAATTATAAAGGCCTTCTTTCTTATTTTTTAATGAATTGTACGTCAATTTCCCATTTAAAAAAGTATGAAATGATGGAAAAATTAAAACAACGATGGAATATTGAATCTAATTTTCAAATTCTAGTAATAATGATCGTATTTGCAATAAATGGTTCATTATCGGTTGCTTTGGCCAAACCACTTATACACCTAATTGGAATTTCCCAGGAAACTACAAACTTGTTTGTATTCTGGACGATCAGGCTATTAATGATGTTTGTTATTTATCAGATTCTTCTTGTCCTTATAGGAACACTATTTGGGCAACATAAATTCTTTTGGAATATGGAGAAAAAAATGCTCTCGAGAATTGGATTTAAATTTTTTTTTAAAAAACACTTAATTCGAAACAACTAATTTGATTTTTGATCGGAGGAAGTGCACCTATAATGTCGGTCAACCCAAAACAACCATTAATTAATACTACCATCAAAGGGATCTGTGGCATCAAAACTTTCGTTAACCCATTCTTTTTACTGGATAATTCATACAGTATCGGTCAAAAGACTCAATATTGATATACACTTACAAAACAAATTATAGTAATCAAGGTGGACGGATTTTAGCTGTATACCTTGCCCTAATTCCAAACCGATAAATATGAAAATCCTTGATTCAATAAAACTCATCTACGGACTATGTATGTTTTTTATATTGGGATCCGTCTATGGACAAGAAATTGAAAGGTCCATATTTATTACGGCCAATACAGGAGGTGCAAGTAATCAAAACGTTCTAAATCGAATTGCAAAGGACGCTCAAAACATGAATTCGCCTACCCTATTAATTTTAGGGAATGCAATAAATAGGCATGGTTTTAACGACAACATTGCGGCAAATGCAATTAAAGCACAGCTCGAAGTAATAAGGGTGTTTAAAGACAATGCCATTTTTGTGCCTGGAAGTCATGAATGGGTGAAGGGTCATAAAAGTGTTCAAGAAATTGAAAAATATGTTCAAAAAAACAGTAAGGCAAAATTTTATCCGGACAAAAGTGAACCTATTAAACGTCGTAATCTGGGAGATAACATTGTGTTAATTACAATTGATTCGCAATGGTTTTTGGAAGACTGGAACAAGCACATTTATCTTAACGAGGAATCAGAAATCCAAAACAGGACATTGTTCTTTTTGGAGTTTGAAAATCAAATTAAAAAAGCAGCGGGTAAAATTAAAATTGTAGCGATTCACCATCCTATCGAGACCTACACCAAACAAGGATTGATTGCCAATACAGGAGGGACCGGGCTTCAAGATTTTCAAAGTAAACAATATAGGAAACTAAGAAAAAGATTAAAAACCATTGCCAGGGAAACAGACAACATCATTTTTGTTTCTGGCAATGACCAAAACCTTCAATATATAAACAATAAGGTTCCGCAAATCATTAGTGGGGCGGCAGGCACTTTGGAAAAGGTGAAAAAAGCATCAGATGGTAATTTTGCTATGGCTGAAAACGGTTATGCAAGATTGGATATTGATACTGACGGAAAAGTTACCACGCATTTTTTGACCCTGGGCAATGGAGCCTCCATGTCGGTATTTTCAAGCACCATTTTAAAAGGGGGCAATAAGGCCAGTGTTGCCTATGAGATAAATAACGATTTTCCAAAAACCCAGGCCTCCTCTATCTATACTACTGATGCAACGGATAAAAGCGGTTTTTACAAAGCACTTTGGGGAAATCATTATAGGGAATATTACAGCAGAGCTATTAACGCTCCCGTAGTCTTATTAGATACTCTTATGGATGGGCTTACACCTTTAAAACGGGGCGGGGGCCAACAATCTAAATCCTTAAGATTAGAGGACAAGTCTGGGAAACAATTCGTAATGCGGGCACTCAAAAAAAGCACCATTAAATTTTTGCAGACCAATGCGTTTCAAGACACCTACATAGGCAGTGCTCTGGACGGTAGCGTGATTGATAGATTTCTTGCAGATTTCTACACTACCTCCCATCCCTATACGCCTTTTGCTATTGGTAGATTGTCTGATGCCATTGGCGTTTTTCATACCAACCCATCACTATTCTACATCCCTAAACAAGAAGTTTTAGGTGTATTCAACGCAGATTTTGGGGATGAACTGTATATGATCGAAGAACATGTCGGGGATACACAGTTAGACGTAGAAAGTTTTGGCACTCCCGACAAAATTCTGAATACCACCGATGTATTGCGTGAAATACACAAGTCGGGTAAATCTGTTGTAGATGAACCCTCATATATCAGGGCGCGACTTTTTGATATGCTCCTGGGCGATTGGGACAGACACGAAGACCAATGGCGGTGGGCGCTTTTTAAAAAGGAAGATGGTTCGAAAATTTGTAAACCCATTCCCCGGGACAGGGATCAGGCATTCTCTAAATACGACGGTGCACTGATCGCTTTTCTGACTCGTGCCATTCCAGGACTGCGTAAAATGCAAACCTATGATGACGATTTGAGAAGTGTAAAATGGTTTGCAACATCACCTTACCACTTGGATCTGACCTTAATCAATGGTTCGGGTTGGGAAGAATGGGAAAAACAGGCGAAATACATTCAAGAGAACATCACTGACGAAGACATTGAGCAAGCGTTTGAGACCCTTCCTACAGAGGTAAAAGGCGAGACCATATCGGACATTAAAATGAAGCTCAAAGGCAGGCGGGGAAATCTTATGCGCATTGCAAAGGACTACTACACCTATTTGAATAAGTTTGAGGTTGTGGTAGGAACCCAAAAAGCGGATGACTTCAAAATTACAAGACGCTCTGGAGGCAAAACCACAATTAACGTCCACCGGAAAGATTTGGGAATTCTCAACAGGACCTTCTCTCGCGATATTACCAAGGAAATCTGGATTTATGGGCTGGATGGAAAAGATACGTTTACGGTAGATGGAAAAGGGGATAACCTGATCACATTAAAAATTATTGGCGGCAAAAAAAACGACACCTATGATTTTAAAAACACTCGAAGGGTTAAACTCTATGATTACAAGAGCAAAGAAAATTCGGTTGTAAACAAGAGATCCAAAAAATGGATCGTAGACGATTATGGCGTGAACAACTATGATCACCGTAAGGTAAAGCATAGCTTTAATCAGCTACTGCCCATCCTGGCGGCCAATCCTGATGATGGTCTGCGCATTGGTGTATTCGGTAACCATACGTTCTATGGGCTGCAACGCAATCCATTTACACAAAGGCATACAATCAGCGCATCGTACTACACAAGTACCTCAGGATACGATTTATCCTATAAAGGTGAATTTTCCAACATTTTCCATAAGTGGAATTTTGGTATGGAAGGGCGCTATACAAGTCCCAACTTTGCTACCAATTTCTTCGGTATTGGTAATGAGACTTCATACGATAAAGATGTTGTTGACCTGGATTTTAACCGCGTGAGGATCAGAGAATGGAATGCAGCCGTCTCCTTAATCTATAGAGGAAGAAATGGGGGTTCGTTTCACATTAAACCTCTTATAGAATCCTTTGATGTAGAGAATACCCAAGATCGCTTCATTCAAGGAATACCAGCTACAAGCACCGTTTTTGAAAAACAGGCCTATGGTGGGGCAGAGGTGGCGTACGAGTTCATAAATAAGGACAATCTGGCTTATCCTACTTTGGGACTCCACATTCGTCTTGCGATTGGTTATAAGGCAAATATTGATAATACAGAGGCTGAAAACAGTTTCGGTTATCTGCAACCGGAAATTGCCCTTGATCATAAACTCACCAAAAGCGGTTCTTTGGTGTTGGCAACCAAAATTGGTGGTGAACTTATTTTGGGAGATGATTTTGAATTCTATCACGGCGCTCAAATTGGTGGTAATAATGGATTAAGGGGTTTTAGAAACGAACGTTTTATCGGAAAACGATCGTTCTTTCAAAATACTGATTTAAGGATTCCATTTGGCGGATTAAAAACAAGTGTTATTCCTATCCGGTTTGGAATTACTGGAAGCTTTGACTATGGCCGGGTCTGGACAGCGGATGATACTTCCAGCCAATGGCACAACAGCGTTGGTGGCTCTTTATGGATAATTGGCGTTGAGGCGATTACGGCCAATATCGGTTATTTTGACAGCACGGACAGCGGTAGGGTCGTCTTTACCTTGGGTTTTGCATTTTGAAGAGAAGAAAAATCTAAAACCAGGAAAAACGTGTATCCATGCTCAATTTCAATGGAGCATATTGTAAAAATATAAAGGAGGATTCTGTTTTTAGAATTTCTCTACACTTCCTAGAAAAAAAACAACAATGTCAATGCGCTTCATATATCATTTGAGCCCATGTATAAATATTTGACTATATTTATATAAACTGCTAATTTTCAATAGAGTAAGTTCCCCAGTTTAGTTGTTTAGCAATTAACAAAACTCAAAATGATTGGAGTAAATATTGTTGGGATATCTATTCTTGGGATTTTTCTGTTGTTCATTTTTCTAAAAAGAAAGAAAGTAACCAGCGATTATTTGCTCATTTTAACAATCTTACTATTTGGACTTGTACTACTTACCAATATTTGGATACATGAAGGCGGTCTTACGGTATTAAAACTTATTTTTACCTATCTATTCAACACTTTTCTATTTCCGAGTTTTCTAATCTATGGCTTAGTTTTAATCGATGAAGAACATAAAATTAGAAAAAAATGGTGGTGGATCTTTAGTTTTGCCATCGTCTTCAACCTTTTTATGCTTATTGATGTTGTGTTTGTCAGCGATTACAGCACACCCGAAAAAGTGCAAGCACTTCTCCAATCACCTCCTCTGATTCATACATTAATTTACAAGGCACTTTATCTATTTATTATAGTGGTCTCCGTTTGGTTTTTGAAAAAGATCAAATGGTATCAAAATAAAATCAAGAATCAATATTCGTCTGTTGAACTGATTCACTTAAACTGGTTTCGAAATTTCACCTATGTTTACTTAATACTTCATATAATTGAATTGATTCTGTTTTCTCTTGTAGATCTTGGGATTCAAAAAAACCTTCCTATCATTATCACAATTAGTAGTATTACGATGGTTCTGGCCGTGTTTTATTTATGTTATAATGGAATTAGACAATATACGCTGGCTGAATTTCATGAATCCTTAGAACCTAAAGAATTGGATAATTACGAGAGCGGTGATAATACACAATTTAATGTCAGTTCACCTCATCTGAAATATAGGACCTCCTCCTTGTCTAAAGAAGAGTTGCGTTTGCTCTTTATCCAAATAAACCAACTCCTTGATGAAGAAAAAGTTTATCTGGATCCACAGTTAAAAATTCAGAATCTTTCAGACCGTCTTCAAATTAGCACGCACAAAATATCTCAAACCATTAATACGCAAGGGGGTATGTCTTTTTTTGATTATGTCAATGGTTTTAGGGTAGAGTACCTAAAAAACCTTTTAGCTAATCCTGAAAATCGTAAATATACCATTCTGGCACTTGGCATAGAAAGTGGTTTTAACTCAAAAGCCTCCTTAAACCGAATCTTTAAAAAGTACGTGCGGGTTTCTCCAAAAGAGTTCCAAAAAGCTCAATTTACAAACTAAGACCATTTACGTACTAGTAAAAAGGTCTCAATTTAGCGAATGAAGCATTTAAATCTCAAATGTTCTTAATATTTGTGACCTAGGGTATGGGATCAACAAATGATTAGGAAATATTGCGAACTGGAGGTTGATAATGTTTGTAGATCAAAATTTAATGGCGCTAGAGTACAGAAACAAAATGATTGTAGCTATAACATCAATTGAGCTAAAATCGCCATTTAAAATTTTTGCTTTTTTAATATTTAATCAAAACATAGTTCATCAACTTAAATCCCATAACTGTATTGAATTTAAAAAGAAAGGTAGTTGGATAAAGTACTATACCATGACCTTGTGGAGAAATAAAGATGATATAAAAAGATTTGTTCATAATGAGGCGCACAAGCACGCAATTGGAAAGTCTAAAACAATAGCAAAAGAAATTAAAACGCTTACGATTGAAGCATATACGTTACCGAATTGGGAGGAGGCAATAATCTTGCTTAAAATCAAAGGGAAGTCACATGTTTAAATATAAATTGATAGAAAACCTAAATAAGTTATAAATCTCTGAGTCGTGAATCATATCTACTCTGGTCTTACTGATAAAAGTCGTTTTGCGCTAACGGACTTTAACTGTGCTTCTTTTTCGGAAAGATTGGGAAAGGGTAATAATTATAAAATAATTTGGGCAAGACAAGGGAACATAACTATTGGGATAGATGGGTATCAAATAATTGTAAAAAAGAACCACGTACTATTATGCTCTCCTTTAAATATCTTGGACATTGAACCTCATACCGAAGGTGCTATTTCTTTTATCTTCAGCAAAGAGTTTTATAACCTATGGGATTACACAGGTAAATTATCTTTTCAAGATTATCTTTTTCAAGGAGCACTAATCCTGCCATTAGTTCGACTTAATGAAGCCGACACCCAAAATTTTGAGCTATTATTTAAATTATTCAAGAAAGAATTTGAACGCAAGGATCGTTTTCAGGGAGAGATGTTAATGGTACTTTTAAAAAAATTGTTGATCATGTTCAAAAGAATGGTCAACAACCGGTGCGAAAATGATGAAATACCAAATAGAGCCTCTACCGTTATAGGAGAATTCAGTTATTTGGTAGAAACACATTTTAGAAATAAACATCAGGTCACTGATTATGCGGAGTTGCTCCACAAATCTCCTAAAACCATTTCAAGTATCATTAAAAAACATACCAAAAAGACAGCCTTATCATTCATAAATGAACGTATCCTCATTGAGGCAAGACGTCTATTGCTATTCTCAGATAAAACTTCTGAGGAAATTGCCTACAATTTGGGATACAGCGAACCGGGTAACTTTTCAAAATTTTTTAAAAAAAATGTAGGTACAAGTCCTACTCAATTTAGAAAAAGAGTATTTACTCCGGTTACCTAGGTGGAATGTACAAGCAATTTGGAATTATCCACATTTTACAACACGTATTCTTCGGTTAAGTTTGTAGTGTTCACTGTAAAAGCATGTATCGTCTTCACTAGATATAGCCTAGGTTGAGGATATATGGAACATTTATTTCAACGAATATGTTAACACTCGGATAGTATGTCAGAAAATGTATTAAATCACTTCCTTTCGCTATTGTCATCAGGTAATTATAACGTTTTGGTCGAAAAATATTATGCAGACATAGTCAATGTAATTCTAGATAATATGGCTAAAACCAATAAAAAAACTTCGGCTATACAGCTACTTCAAAAGGTGGTGGAACCTCTGCAGATTTTACAGTTTAAAGTGGCGGACATTGAGTATACCGCGAACCACATTTCTTATATAATTTATTTGGTAACAATGGACGAAAATCATCAAATCGATTTCAGTGAACACCAAATCTTGAATAAATGGCAAGACAACCTTATTTGTTACCATAAACATTTGGTAATTAACCAATAAAAACAATAAAAATGAATCACAAACTTTTAGGAACACTGGTATTGGGAGTTTTATTTACTCTTACTTCTTGCAATGACGTTGAGAAAGGTTATGAAAATGTAACGTTTTACACATTCGAGGGAGATGAACTCATTCGGCCTACCAACTATAGAACCTGGGTCTATGTTGGAGCACCGGTAACACCCAACGAACTAAATAACGGATTGGCGCCATTTCCGGAAATTCATAGTGTATACATAGATCCTGTGAGTTACGAACATTATAAAGCTACCGGAGAATTCAGGGACGGTACCATTCTGATGAAAGAATTGATTAGCGTGGGTGCAAAAACCGCCACCAGTGGCAACGGTTACTTCATGGGCGAATTTCAAGGTTTAGAGGCCACTATTAAGGATAAAACACGATTCCCTGATGAACCCGGTAATTGGGCCTATTTCAGTTTTACCAATCACGATGAACCAAATTTGAAGGACAGGGGCGTTGCCTTTAAGACTAACCAATGCAATCTATGCCACGACCAGACTGCAGCGGACGATTTTGTATTCACACAATTTTATCCCGTCTTGCGTGCTGCTAAAGGAGTTGGGGCCGATGTTGTTCCGGAGAATTCCTCACAACGCGGTGATGGACCCTTCAGTATGATGCATATGAGTGAAGATCCAATGGATGAAATATGGCAAGCTGGTGCTCCTACGCCAGAGGGTTTGAATTTAGATCTGCCAGTGGATAAGGAAGCACTGTTCTCTTTTTTGTCAGATAAGAAATATGAAGCGTTTAAAGCAAAAGAAAAGGGCAGACATCCGTCCGCGGGACCTCATACGAAACTGGGGCTTCCGGTAAGAGTTTATATGAACGAAGCTATCGTAAATTCCCTGGAGGCAAACAATAGTGAACACCCCATGGGATCCGCTATAGTAAAGGAAATGTTCGATGCGAACAACAACCTATCTGGTTGGGCGGTTATGGTCAAGACCCAGGAAATTTCAGATGAAGGTAATGGTTGGTTCTGGTACGAGGTGACCAGCGCAGAGAATTCCAATGCTCTCCAGGCCATTGGCAATGGTGTTATTGGATGTACCAGTTGTCATATGATAGGTAGCAAAGACATGGTAAAAACTGTATATCCTTTTCAGAATTAAAGGCAATTAGGTAATCTAAACCTTGATTTTAGGGAAATTTAAAGTGAATCTATGTGACGGAGCTTGTGCCAGGGCAATCTATTCTCTTACAGAGTTCAATTTTTTCATGGTAATCGGATAAGCTTGAAGTTATCCACGTCTTAAGTTGATCTCCTTTGCTTTTGAGAATTAATCGGAAAGAACAAACGAAGGGGTTAAAGGTTGTCAGAGGCCCTTTTCCTCCATCAATTCCTGAATCCCATCCAAAATCCAGGGCATCAACTCGGAAACCGTGGGATGGACCAATACCACCTTTCTATAATGCTTACACGGAATATTGGAATGCATGATCGTGGCAAACATATTGATGATTTCATCGCCCCCGACCCCTAAAATAGAAGCACCCAGGATCAGGTCCGTATCGGCATCCACCAATAACTTGGCAAATCCCTTGGTTTCGCCCATTTCTTTGGCCCGACTTATCCTGCTCATCGGTCTGATGGCCTTTAAAACGTTCTTGCCACTTTTTCTGGCGTCTTTTTCCGTCATGCCCACCCGGCCCAGTGGGGGGTCGGTAAACAGGCCATAGATCAAATTCCGTCCGTCGAGCGTCCGGTCCCCTCCGAAGAGCTTGTCCAAAACGATCTCTGCATCGTTCACTGCGGTATGGGTAAACCCGCCATGTCCGTTAACATCGCCCACCGCGTAGACCCCTTTGACGGCCGTTTCGCAATAGTTGTCCACTTCAATATAGCCACGGGCATTGGTTTTTATTCCGGTACTTTCCAAGTTTAGCGTATCGCTGTTGGGAACCCGCCCTGCTGCTACCAAGATCTGGTCTCCGGACAATAACTTCGCTTCCCCGTTTACTTGGATCTCCACTTCTTTGGAATCGCCTTTTTGCGTAATTTTTAGGGTGTTGGCATGGCAGTAAATATCGATTCCTTCCTCTTCCAAAAATTCTTGTACGGCCTTGGCTACATCCTCGTCTTCCCGGGGCATCAACTGGGTCCCGCGCTGGATAATACTGACCTTGGCCCCAAATCTCCGGAACACCTGCGCAAATTCCACCCCGATATAGCCTCCCCCAATGATTACCAAATGTTCGGGGACCTTATCCAGATCTAACAGTCCGGCACTATCCAACCAATCTACAGCATCCAAACCTGGAATTGGCGGGGCCGACGGCCGGGTCCCCACATTGATGTATATATGGTCTGCGGTACATGCCTCGCCATTCACCTCCACTTGTTTTTTTCCTATAAACCTGGCGGTGCCCATCATGAGGTCCACATTGGGGGTGTTGTCCATCCAGTTGGTTAGGCCTTTGCTGCCACCATTTCTAATACTGTTCATACGCGCTCTTACCTTTCCATAATCAAGCTGTAAATTCTCGGCCCGAAAGCCATAAAAATCCCCTCTTTGGGCCTGATGGAAGGTTTTTGCGGAGGCCACTAGGGTTTTGGTAGGGGTACAGCCATAGTTCACACAACTGCCGCCCACTTTATCCGCTTCAATAACCCCAATAGTGGCCTTGGTGGGAATGAGTTTTCCCAGTAACACTCCTGTTGCCTGACCTGTTCCGATAATAAGATGGGAAAAATGCTTCATGATGTTAAGGGTATTTGTGTTTTACAATGGGTCCAATGTACAATGGGTTACGCGCTGCCCGAGATTATGGGTCAAGTTGCCGTCCTTCCCATGGCGCAAATGATTTGCCCTGACCTAAAGATAAATGATTTAAGGGTTTCTATATAACAAACCCAACGGTAATTGAAAGCGCACCCATGCGGGGCATTTTTTGGGCGAACTCCATTCCATAAGCCATGAAAGCAGTACTTTTTGGATAAAATTCGGTGATTTTAGGTGGTCAGGTCCGTTTCGAATTTGATTGTAAAAAATGGCCTATGGTCAACCGGGCCAAAGAGTCAGTGAGCAACTTCATGACCCCTAACCTTTACGAATACACGGACGGGATGTCCCAGACCTCTTTAATCTTACCGTCAACAATACGCCAAACCACCACCACATGGGTAGCTATTTGTTGATCTTCCAGGGTCATGGTGTTCTTGCTGTGCACCACGACCAGTTCATCTCCGGCAGCAAAGATAGAAATCGGATTAACTTTAAAGGTGCCTTTGGTAAGTCCTCCTATTTTTTCGAAGAACGCCTGAAAACCTTTTGGGCCCACATAGTCTCCCTGGACATCGGGGAGTCGCGGATTAAAATAACGAAAGACGGCATCCTCGGCCAACAGGTCAGCAGCTCCGGCGATATTCGTGAGATCCAATTTCTTCAAAACAGCGATGTTGGGATGCTCTTGATTCATGATAGATGTTTTTAGGATTACACTGGAACTACAAAATTAATCCTGATCACGCCCAATTAAAATGATATCAATCAGTTAACGGATGCTGACATTCTTGAACACTAGGCAGTAAGCAGTGTGCACACCTACGCCATCCACATGTCGCCATAGCTTTAGCGGAGGCACAGGCTGTGGTGTATGCTGACAGTGGGCGGTTTGCAATGAACAATTTTCAATTAACAGAAACCAGAAACCAGAAACCGTAAGCAGTAGGCAGTTTTCAGTGTTGGCCGTTAAGTCTTAAGTGTTGAATTATGAACGATGAGTTGGCAATGCGCTTGGCGCTTAGCGTATGGCGCGCTACATTGTATCCGGCAGTGGGCAGTGAACAATAAACAATTAGCAATTAACAATGATCAACCAGGAACCTTGGGCTTGCACTTGCACTTTGAACATTGGGCAGGGGGCAGTTGTCAGTGCTAAGTCCTGACCTCTGACCTCGGATTTCTGACCTCTGACTTCTGATTTCTGAGCACTGATCACTGAATGTGGCCTCCCAGCGATTATCCCTTTTCCTCAAAACCTATTGAAATTGGAACCGGTTCGTTTATTGAATCGTTGAACGAGCAGTGGTTGCAGTGGTATTAAATCCTTTCACTATGAGCCATATCCCCAAAACCAATTCATTGAGACCCATGGGCATCATCATCCACATTCTGAACGTTTTGGTGAATATAATTAACATGACCTCCGTGAACAATAGCAAGACGGCCAGTAACCCCCAGACGGATAGGAATCGCGGGATGAGCTTTGATCTAAACAACAAGTAATAAAAGGTCGAGGCACTTAGGCAATAAACGATAAGGTTTAGGTCGACCGTTGAATTACGCCCCGATCTGAGCGCTTTGCCCAAAACCTCAAAATGGGAAGATTCCGGCATTCCTGCTTGTACAAATTGCTGGCCTGTTGATAACAGGATCAAAAGAACGGTTCCGGCAGCAACCCACGCAAATAGCTCACCCAGCCTAAGCCCCACATACCATAGGGCAATACGCTCGCTATGTTGTTTTAAAATGGGAAATAGCAGAACCGCTATGCCAAAAACCGATGCCCCACAAACCAGGTCAAAGAGGATGGCTATTTTCACCTCGGTGGCCTGAGCGGCCACATCCGCCAAAAAGTCTGAACCTCCTAATAAAGGCGATAATATCACTTCGTGACTTATAACTGCCGCAGTCATCTGCAGCAGAAACAATACGCCTGCAATTCGGACGGCCTTTCTGTTAGAGATCATCGGTATAGTTTTTTAGGTTGATGGGCAACTGTGGGTTGCTAACTATCTATAAAGACGTTTTTTTTACATCAATAGTTGCCTAACGGTCCTGAATTTGTAGCCATGCCTTAGTACCCCGCAGCCTGACCGTCTTTCCTCGATTCGGATGCTCCGTAATAAACGCCGTCTTTCAATAGGATGGCTTGATACCCTCCATAAATCCCTTTTCGCATCCTTAAAACATGCCCTTTATCCATAAGTTCACTTAGGGTCTCATAGTCAAAACCCGACTCCAGGTAGACATCCCCATTTGTTGACCGTTCTCCTCTATGATAAATTCGAGGCGCATCTCCCGCTTCCTGAACATTCATCTTGAAATCAATTAGGTTCACGATGATTTGGGCATGACCTTGGGGTTGCATGTCACCGCCCATAAGGCCAAAACTCATAAAGGGGGCATTGTCCCTGGTCACAAAAGCAGGGATAATGGTGTGAAAGGGTCTCTTATTGGGAGCATACTGGTTAATATGACCCTCCTCCATCACAAACCCCGCACCCCTATTTTGAAGTACAAAACCTAGACCCTTGGGCACCTGTAGGGAGCCGAACAGCGCAGCATTACTTTGTATAAGGGAGATCATAGTACCGTCTTTATCGGCAACCGTTAAATAGATGGTATGGTCTCCTGCCATTATTCCGGGTTCATAGGTCCCGGCCTTATCGATATCGATGTTTTTTCTTCTTGCTGCGGCATATGCATCAGATAATAATTCATCCAATGGAATGCGGCCAAAGTTCGGGTCACCATAATATTTTTTCATATCCTCATACGCCAACTTCTTGGCTTCAAGAAAATGGTGTATATGGGCCGAACTACCAAATCCCATGCTGGCGATGTCGAATCCTTTTAAAATATTCAATATTTGTAAAGCCCCTATTCCCTGACCATTGGGGGGCATTTCCCAAATATCATAGCCTCTATAATTAATGGATACCGGATCAACCCAAACGGCTTTGTTTTGGGCCAAATCTTCTTGTGTAAGATAGCCCCCGTTTTCAGCCATTAGGTCTTCTATGGCTTGGGCGATTCTTCCTTTATAAAATCCATCCCTACCTTCTTGGGCAATGATTTCCAGGGTGTTGGCCAGGTCCGGATTTTTAAAGATTTCTCCCTTTTCGGGGAATCTGCCTTCCTCCGTAAAATAAACGTGTTTAAAGGTCTCGTTATCCGATGACGTAATACGAGGTTCAACAAGTTTGAAAAAATCGGCAGTTTCCGAGGTGATGGGTATGCCTTCCCGAGCGTAATTTATAGTGGGCCTAAGTAAGGCTTCAAATTTCAGTTTGCCGAATTTTTTATGAAGTGCAAACCAGCCGTCAACGCAACCGGGCGTGGTCACCGAAAGGATACCAGATCGATAGGTACGCCCATTTTTTAGTTCCTCCTTTAGTTTATCCAGGGACAAGTTTTGGGGAGATTTTCCACTGGCATTGAGGCCATGGAGTTTTTGAGTTTTGGCATCCCAAACAATCGCGAAAAGGTCACCGCCAATTCCGTTCATGCCGGGATCTGCTAAACCCAAAAAGGCATTGGCTGCGATAGCAGCGTCAATGGCACTTCCTCCTTTTTTAAGGGTTTCGATCGCAATTTGGGTGGCAAAAGGATGATTGGTAGCTGCCATGCCGTTTCTTGCCAGTACCTCAGACCGGCTTGCAAACGATTTCCCGGAAAGTCTGTCCTGAGCTTCCAGCACGGTAAAACCCAATAGCAATACAACCAATAAACCTGCTTTCCCCATACTGTTGCCCCTTTGTCACCTAGGTAGAAATGGAACGAATAATCATATAATACCTATACGAACCATACTAATTTAATGTTTTTTGAATTGGTGTCCAATGCCCCTAAAAAAAGGCCGGTAAAAAGCGGGGAATGGAAAAGTCCATATGCCGTAAAAGGTTCATTTTAGAGGACCTTCTTCCTCCTATTTTTCCGCTGGGCGAAGCGAAAACCGCCCAACGTATAATGGTGAAATGTCAAAATATTGGATACTTTTTGTAAATTTTTTTTACACTTTTGGGGTCATTTTTTTAAAATTGTTTACAAAGTGTTAATACACAGCTATTTATAAACGTGGCACAAATATGGTAATATGGTAGTCATCATGGTTTCCATCCGTAGCGGGGACGCTGTTGTGTCCATAACAGGGTTGCTACAGTATGGAAAACGAAAAATCATCATCAAAAAACGACAGTCATGCTTAAAACGTATTTAAAAATCGCCTGGAGGAGCCTTAAAAAACAACCCTTCTTTACCTTCCTCAACATTTTTGGGCTGGCCATAGGCATAGCCGGAGGGCTCCTTATCTCACTGTATATCCTTGATGAACTGAGTTACGATGCCATGTTTGCCGATGCGGACCGTATCCACCGGGTAAACGCGGACATTAAATTCGGCGGTGAGGCCCGCGAGTTTGCCGTAACCCCTGCCCCGATGGCAGAAGCCGTGGACAATGATTTTTCCGAAGTGGAACTTGCCACCAGGTTTCGTACCCGCGGTAGCGTATTGGTAAAACCCTCGGGGACCGAAATCAATGTGAAGGAGTTGCAATCCACTTTTGTGGACTCTACCTTTTTTAAAATGTTTGGAATAAAGCTGTTGGTGGGCGATGTAAAAACGGCCCTAAAACAGCCCAATACCCTAGTTTTGACCAGGACCGCTGCGGAAAAGCACTTCGACATCAACAAGGCCGTGGGCCAGACCCTACTGTTGAACAATACCCAAACGTTTACGGTAACCGGCATAATAGATGACCTGCCAAAGAATTCCTTTTTAAGGGACCACTCGGTCTTTATGGCAATGGCCGGTTATGAAGACTCCAGGATTGTAAACTGGGGCAGCAACAATTACCAGACCTTTATTAAATTGATTCCGACGGCCAAGGTGGATGACATTCAGGCCCCTTTGCGGGATTTTTTGGGAAAATATGTGGTTCCCGGGGTGCAGCAATTTATGCCGGGCATTACGGAAGAACAGTTCAAAGCCGCGGGCAACCATTTGATCTATAGCACCATTCCGTTGACCGATATACACCTTAGGTCCGACAGGGTGGCGGAGATAAGTCCCAACAACAATATACAGAGCATTTATATCCTGGGTTTTATAGCGGTATTTCTCCTGGTTTTGGCCTGCGTGAACTTTATGAACCTGTCTACGGCACACTCGTTAAAAAGGGCCAAAGAAGTAGGGGTCAGAAAAACTTTGGGCTCCAATAAAGCGGATTTGATCCGTCAGTTTTTGGTGGAATCGGGCCTGGTGTCCTTTGGCGCCCTACTGGTTGCAATCCTTGTGGGGATAATGGCGCTGCCCTTCTTTAATGAGCTCGCCGACAAGGATATTTCAATACCCTACGGGAATCCTCTTTTCTGGCTGATCCTGTTGGCCTCCGGTATTGTCCTGGGTCTTTTTTCCGGAAGCTATCCCGCTTTCTTTATGTCAAAATTTGTTCCTGTAAAAGTACTTAAAGGTTCCAATAGCAATAACCTGGGGGGGAGCAAGGTAAGGAACGGACTGGTCATTTTCCAGTTCGCTATTTCCGTTTTTTTGATTATTGGAACCTTGGTGGTCTATCAGCAATTGAAATATATCCAAAACAAGGATTTGGGCTTTTCCAAAGATCAGGTACTGGTGGTCAATGACGTATACACGGTTGGGAATCAAATTAGCTCGTTCAAGGAAGAGGTGAAAAAATTGGGGTACGTGAAAGATGCCACCTTGAGCAGTTTTTTCCCCACACCCTCGGCGCGCGGGGACAGCACCTTTGCTCCCGAAGACGGGGCAACCGATCAGGAACGTGCGCTTAGTATGCAGACCTGGGGCGTGGACCATGATTATATTTCCACCATGGGATTTGAAGTAATTGCGGGCAGGAATTTTGACAGAAGGTTTAAAAATGACTCCACAGGCATCATCATCAATGAATCCGCGGTCGCAACGATCGGATTGCCCCCACAGGAGGTTATAGGCAAACGTTACACCCCGGACATGGGCGCGGCCGATGCCAAATTCTATACCATTATAGGTGTAGTGAAGGACTTTCACTTTTCACCCTTTAGGGAAGATATAGAAGCCTTAAGCCTGCACCTTAGCGATCAGGCGGGTTCCATGGCCATTAAGCTGAGCAGTGCGGATTTTCAGAGCGCCATTGCCGGTGTCGAAGCGGTTTGGAACAAACTGGCCCCAGGGCAGCCGTTCGACTACTATTTTATGGAAGATTCCTTCAACAAAACCTATAAGGCCGAGCAGCGATTGAGCCGTATCTTTTTCATTTTTACCTCGCTCTCCATTCTCATAGCATGTCTGGGATTGTTTGGATTGGCCGCTTTTAATGCCGAAAAGCGAACCAAGGAAATTGGCGTCAGAAAAGTACATGGGGCCAGTATAACCCAAATATCCTATAGGCTCACCATGGATTTTCTTAAACTTGTGGGCATAGCCATATTGGTCTCATTGCCCATAGGTTGGTTTGCCATGAACGAATGGCTCCAAAACTTCTCCTACCGGATAGAGATGGGTTGGGAAGTGTTTGTTGCAGCGGCCTTTATGGCCGTAACCATTGCGATCATAACGGTAAGCTACCAAAGTATCAAAGCGGCCATCGTAAACCCTGTGAAGAGTTTGCGAACGGAGTAGCCCAACAAAAGGTTCGTTTTTCAGGGCCATTAAATAGCGGTTGGCATATGGTATGTTGGCGTCCCGAAGGGCGGCCAGGAACTATATGTTCTACACCTTTTTTGTTCATATTTCTTTAAAAACCTTAGTACTTCTTTGATGCGATATAAATCAGCTTTAATTTCAATCTCATCAATAGGTTTGCTGGTAAAAGACCGCTTCTCTATCGAGTTTCGTTTTCTGGTCTTTTTGTGTCCATCTTTTTCCATGTTATTATTCAGTGGTCCGGAATGTAAGGACAAGATCATTGATCCTATATCCATATATAAGGACAATTCTGATTTTAATGTTCTTTGAATTCGTATTCAGGGCTACTAAAACGGGCCAATTGGCGCAACCTCCTCTTTAATTGAATAATTTACTACATTACAGTCTTTCGGAATCAACTTGTTTGTTAGGATGAATGCTAGCCCATTTTTAATTGGCCTTTATATTTGTATGCTGTTGCAGGTTCTGGTGGCCGGTGTCTTGAATCTTCTTCAAAAAAATAACCGAAATAGAATTCTTGGTGTTTTTTGCCTGCTTATTGTCGTAATAACCCTGAAAATTGCGTTTTTTGGTTATGTGGAGAACTCATGGCCTGTCTATTTTCTAATAGGAGGGCCAATGCTTATGCTCTTTGCCCCGTTATTGTACGTTTATTTGCTCACCTCTAAAAAAGGGGCTTTAACCAGAGGGGATCTTCGCCACTTGTTCGTGGCTCTGTTGGTCTATTTGTTAGTACACCCTATTCGTATTTTGTTTTTTGATATTTCACACTATGAAATGGCTCCCTTTTATGTTCTGCTCATATTCCTTTTCAATAGTTTTTATTTCTTTAAGGGCCTCAAACTGTTTAGAACGCTATTAAGGTCAATACTCAAACCCTATCCCCAAATGCGTTTTAAGCTGTTCTATATAACAGCCAACACTTACATACTTCTTAGGATACTGGTGCTTTGTTTTCTCTCGGTAACCAGAACGTTTCCAGGCACTACTCCCTCAAGAGCATTGGAAACCGCGCTTTTCCCTATATATGAATATGTGCTCACACCATTGTTCATAGTATTATGTATTGTGTTGATTTTTTACAGTTTTACCGAGTTGCGTTGGATGAAAAAATATTTTTTGACGCTATCAATTCACGAACAACCCATTGATTTAAGTGGGAGTTTCAAAAAATCCATAGAAACCCTGATCATTACCAACAGGGCTTATTTAGACCCAAATTTTAACCTGAACCAGTTCGTGAGGACAAACCAATTGAATCAAACTTTTATTAGGCAATATTTAAAAGCGGGCAACTACGATAATTTCTCCGAGTTTATCAATGCGCTCAGAGTTCAAAGTTTTAAGGACAAGATTGCCCAAGATTTCTACAAGAATTACGATTTTTTCAGCATAGCCAGGGATTGTGGTTTTAGGTCTAAAGCAACCTTCTACAGGGTATTCCGAAAGTATGAAGGAATGACCCCGAGCGAATACGAAAGAACCCTAAAAAGATAAGTAGCTTTTTTTGGGTATTTCGGAATGGGGCAGCGGTTGTTTGAAGGGCATTCTCCAAAGTCCCGTCTGCTGAAATGAAAGCGGAAACTGGAAAAGTAATATAGTATCGCCTACCTGTAGACGGACCACTTTTTATCTGGAGCTTCACTTCATCTACAACGCCCGTACGCGTCAATCATAGGAGGTCTCATTTACGCAAAATGATACCAATACAGCCGGTTTATTCAAACATAAAAAACGGTATTTGGCTATCTTGTGTGACCGAATCCAAACAAAAAAATGATGAAAAAGATATGCATAACGTTCGCTGTCTTGGCGCTTGTTGCTTGTAGTTCGTCCAGCGCTGACGACCCCATGGAAATGGGCAATTCTGATGATACCCCTCCGGTTCCCGTATTGACCAGTATTACGATCGAGTCATCTAACGGCAATCAACTCGACCTAAATAGCGGAACCACTGTTTTAACGGCCGAAGGTGTTGATCAATTTAATAATGCCATCGCCTTCAGTTCTTCACCCCAATGGTCCTCCAATAACAGCAATGTAAGCGTGGATGAGGATGGGAATGTCACGGCCCAGAGGGAGGGCTCGTCAATAATAATGGTTGTTTCGGGGGACGTTCAGGCAATTTTCAATATTGTGGTGGTCGATGTCTCCCGGGCATCGGCCTTGGAGCTGTTTGTGAGCGATGCGGGCAATTTTGACAGCCCTCCCTGGAAGATTCTGAGGTACGATGGAAATGGCCAGAACCCTAGTGTTTTTATAAATCAGAACCTGGCATGGCCGCAAGACATCCTATTTTTGGAAGCGGAGGGTACGGTTTTAATCTCAAATCTGAATAGCGGGGAGATTACTCGCTACGATGCAGCCACAGGAGATTTTATTGACAACTTCGCTACAGGAATTTCCGGACCTACCAGGATGAAAATAGGGGCAGACAACTTATTGTACGTTTTGCAATGGTCCGGGAACGGTAGGGTGCTGCGATATCAATTGGACGGAACCTTTGTTGATGAATTTACAAGCGTTGGTGTAAATCAGAGCATAGGCCTGGATTGGGATTCCGATGGAAACCTCTATGTTTCTTCATTTGGTAGCGCTTTCGTTAAAAAGTTTGATGCCGCGGGAGTGGAATTGGAAACTTTCATTAACTCCAACCTGCAAGGCCCTACGAATATCTGGTTTGATGACTCGGGGGATTTATTGGTAAACGATTGGGTGGCAGGAGTCGTTCAACGTTTTGACGCCTCCGGGAGTTTCCTTAATACATATTTAGCCGGACTTAATCAACCTGAAGGGATTGCTACCCTGCCAGATGGAAAATTTCTAATAGGGAATGGCGGCACCGGAGCGGTCAAGATGTATGATGTGGATGGGCGTTTTATTAGCGATTTGGTTTCCAGTGGATCAGGAGGGTTGGCTACTCCAAACGCAATTTTTATCAAACAGATAAATTAGGCGTTTACGGCCGCGTTACATAGGTAGAGCTTTGCTCCACCTTAAGGGAAGCGTATTAGGAATTAAAATTCAAATAAGTAATTTCATTATGTGTAGTTGAATTGCAATAGCCCATTGCACAGGGACATCCTTTCCAAGAACTTTATTGATAAATTTCACTGGAGGGGGTGTCCTTTTTTAGTCTCCCAGTGCCTGCTGTTTTTTCCAATAAAACTATTTTCACGAACTTTCCCCAACAATCGGGACCAATGGCAGACACTATAACATATCAAAGGCACGAACCCTTTATAGATTTGAAAAAGTACATCAGTTATTACTGGTATATGGAAAATGAGGCCGAAGAGGAGCAAGCCTATCCGGATCTCTTGATTCCCGACGGTTATCCCGAAATTATTTTTATACTCGAGGGCGCCTATCACAAAAGGCCGCTGATCGATGAGAGTCAGGTGGCGATCGTCAATAGCTCCAGTGTCGTAGGCATACAACACCAATCTTTGCTGGTAAAACGCATGGGCAAGGTGAGGCTGTTTGGCATAAAATTCAAGCCCATGGGGTTTTACCGCTTCTTTGGACCCATGGCTGCCCGTACCCTTGGGCATACCTTGTCGCTCCATGAATTTGATATACCTTATCTGTTGGAACTGGAGGGCAGTTTAAGAAAATCGGAATCCCCGGATAAGGCCGTAGCAAGGATCGATCATACATTGGACGCCCATAAGTCCGGACTCAAATACTCAAAAAAGGAGGATGTGGTGCAGGAATGCATCAACGGGATATTGGAAACACAGGGCAATATGGGTTTGAACGAACTGTCGGCGAAGGTCGGGAAGGGCAAACGACAGATACAACGCTATTTTAAGGAATGTGTGGGCCTCTCTCCCAAAAGGTTTTCCAAACTGATACGGTTTAAATCCGTTTATAAAAAGGATGTGCTTTCCGAGACCTCCCTGGGCCACTTTTTTGATCACGGCTATTTTGATCAGAGCCACTTCATAAAGGATTTCAGGGCCAATTTGGGAACCACACCTTCCCATACCTCCTCCCATAAGTTTAGGGCCCAAAACAGGATTGCCAAAAAAAGTATGCGCCCATGACGCTTTTTTACTATCCCTAGCTCGGCAGGGCCCATACCTTTATCCAAAATTAAAAGCAAATCGTATGAAATCAATGAAGTCGTCCGCGTCATCCTTGCTTCTAAGGGCGACCCTTCTGGTTCTTTTTCTGCAAGCGAACGGTATGACGGGACAATCCCAAAGACAGGATAAGGTAGAAAATGAAATACAGGAGGCCCTAAGGTTGGAAACCCAATATTTTTACCAAAGGGATATCTCAAAATGGGAAGGGCAATGGTCGCACGGGCCCTTTGTGATGAAATGCTATGTCCGCGACGGCAAATACCTGGAGCAAATGGGATGGCCCGTTATCCAACAATCCGCAAAGGACTATATGAAGGCACATCCCAAACCCGAACCGGTCCCCACGGCTATGCCCGAATACAAAATTGAGGTTTTTGGAAAATCGGCCTTGGTGTCCTACATACAGCTCGACCCCACACAAGGGAGAAAAAGGGAAATCCGGGTAATGGTCAAGGAAAAGGACCAATGGAAGATTGCTTATATGAGCACCAATTATTTTACGGACTAGACATGCAGCGGGAAACATTGGGAGATACCGGAACCCTGGTCTCCGAACTGTGTTTGGGAACCATGTATTTTGGGACTAAAACGGATCAGGCACAATCGGAAAAACTGCTTGATCTCTTTGTCCAAAATGGAGGGAACTTTATGGACACTTCCAACAATTATTCCTTTTGGATGGATCACGGCACTGGCGACGAAAGCGAAAAGGCATTGGGAAAATGGTTTAAACGCTCGGGTGTACGCGATAAAGTCGTTTTGGCCACCAAGTGTGGCGCGCGTCCTACCTATTACGCTGGAGATATGAACACCATAAAACTGGAAGGACTCTCCTACGATACCATTATCAAGGCGGTGGAGGACAGCCTAAGGCGGCTACAAACCGATTATATAGATGTACTTTATGGGCACATAGACTTTATGGAATATCCTATCGATGAACGTCTAAAAGCCTTTACCCTGTTAAAGGAACAAGGGAAGATCAGGTTTGCCGGAACAAGCAATACCCAAGCATGGAGGGTAGCGGAAAGTCAGATGTACAGCAGGGATAAAGACCATGTGCCTTACCATTTTGTACAGCAGAAGTATTCCTTTCTTCGACCAAAACACAATGCCGACTTTTGGATTCAAAAATTGCTTGACGAAGAAATGATGAGCTATGCATCCAACAATCAGGATGTGACCCTTGTGGCCTATTCTACCTTATTGTCCGGATTTTATGGCAAAAGCGAAACCGCCTTGCCCGAGGAATATGCCACAGAAGATAATCGACTAAGACTATTGGCGCTCCAAGAGGTGGCCAACAGAAAATCGTGTACTATGAACCAGGTGGTACTTGCTTGGATTATGGCGCACACGCCAAAAATCATTCCTTTGATTTCTGCCAGTAAGACCGCACAGTTGGAGGAAAGTATAAAATCCGTGGATTGTAAATTGTCCAAGGAAGAATTCCATTTTTTAAGTAACTCGGGCATATGAAGGGATTACCGCTGCTTCCTGGCAACAGCCAAAGATGCCTTTGGAGCTTTTAAAAATTCAGGCGATATCAACCATTTTTCGGGAACGGTTATAGAAATGGTGCCCATATCATCCGTCGTGGGGCAGGCAGGCTCATTTTACGCCGGTTGCTAGCCATAAAATGCATAATTTTAAGGTAGCTTTGGTCAGCATGGAACACCTAGACGTTTTTGTGGCCTAAGCAGATGGTTAAACGGAATGAAAAATGGAAAGGAATTTTAAAATACCGGTAATTGGAAAAGCTACCGTTCCGTCCCCGCTTGGTCTAAGTACGGTTAGAGGGGACAATATTTTTAACTTTGTGCCCGATCAGGAACGCATACTATTTGATGTCTCCCTGGAAGATTTTAATCGCTGTCTAAACGAAAGTCGGGAACCCCTGTGCATGGAAAAAGCAGGGCCCAGGGAAACGGTTTTCTTCGCCCCGGAGAAGACTAAGGCGGCCATAGTGACCTGTGGTGGACTCTGCCCGGGCATAAACAACGTAATCCGAAGTCTGGTCATGGCTTTGCACTATTTCTATGGAGTAAAGGACATTGTTGGCATACCTTATGGTTATGAAGGCCTTAATATGAAGAAAAAGAGAGGTTTCATCAGATTGACCCCGGACAAAGTGAAGGACATCCACGAATTTGGCGGGACGCTCTTGGGATCTTCAAGAGGTGCCCAGGATGTTGGGGACATGGTCGATACTTTAGTGCAGGAGGGCATAAATCTACTGTTTACCATAGGGGGTGATGGCACCTTGAAAGGAACGGATGCCATTGGCAAGGAGATTGCTAAACGCGACCTTAAAATATGCGTTGCGGGCATTCCCAAAACCATAGACAACGATATTGACCTCATTGATAAATCCTTTGGTTTTGAAACCTCCTTTGATGTGGCAACGCCCATATTGCGCGATGCACATAACGAAGCCATCGGTGCCTATAACGGCATTTCAATCGTAAAATTGATGGGTCGGGATAGTGGATTCATTGCGGCCTCGGCTGCTATGGCCATGCCCGTGGCAAATTTTGTGCTGGTTCCTGAAATGGATTTCACCCTGGATGGTGAAAACGGTTTGTTACAATCGTTAAAACGCCGGTTAGATCTTAAACATCACGCCGTAATCGTGGTAGCTGAAGGGGCAGGCCAACACCTTTTTAACAGCGGGGAAAATACAATTACGGATGCCTCTGGCAACATTAAACACCAGGATATCGGAATATTCCTGAAAGAACGAATAGCGGAACATTTCAAAAGTATCGAGCAAGAGGTTACGATAAAGTACATCGACCCAAGTTATATCATTAGGAGCGCCGCTGCCAATGCGAGCGACAGTATCTTTTGCAGTAGATTGGCCTATCAGGCCGTGCACGGTGCCATGGCCGGGAAAACCAGATTCGTGGTGGGTATGGTGAACGGGAAGTATGTCTACTTGCCCATTACCGCAGTAGTGAACGAGCGGAAGAAAATAGATGTGGAAGGTGAGTTTTGGTTCGCGGTCCTTCAAAGTACGGGACAGGTCTTTGCGATGAAATAACGTGAAGGAGGACCGTATGGAAATACGCCTTTACCGCTCTTTCCCTAATTTGCAAATCAGAATTATCCAAAGCGCATAAAACATGCCAAATTAACGGCCACGTTGGGGGAACTATTTTTGCCACGCCAAGAATTAAGGTTAGTAGAATCCCATTTATACATGCATAGGGGATACTAATACAAAAAAGGGTGTAAGCAACACATAAACGATCTGTTAATACAGTAATAATTAGTTTCTTGTATCGGGAATCGGACATGGACTATATAAACATCCTCCGGCACCTATAACCTATAGGGTACCAAACCACAGTATTGATGTATCAGCTAAAACGGCATTCAAAAGAACGCTAAAGCACCTGAGCATGCTGCTATTTAATCGTTATTTTTATGGCCTTCTTTTTGTCGGTGTTTTTCTTCAAGCACAACAGCGGCCAACCATGTCCTTTTCGGAAATAAAAAACGGGCTGAACAACAAATGGATTTCCTGCATTGCCCAGGACCGTACGGGATTTATTTGGGTAGGAACACAGGACGGCCTACACCGCTACGACGGATACCACTTTGAAGTATTCAGAAATTCTCCCGAGGCACCCGAATCCCTGGCAGCAAATTGGATTCGCGCTATCGTTACCGATGTCAACCATAATTTTTGGATCGGGACCCATGGCGGAGGGCTCACCAAGTTCTCACCAAGAACAATGGACTTTAGGAATTTTGCTATTGACGAACCAAATGAATCTACAGGAAAGATCATTTCTCATACGGTTTTGGCAGGTAAAAACCACATGGTAAGTTCTACGGAAGAAGGGTTTCAACTTTATGATATCAACACCAATTCCAGACGAAATTTGGGTTTAGGGTATTTTAAATCTCCTATAACTGCTTCTGAAAACCTGCTTTGGCTGGCAGAAAACCAAGTTTTATATACCCAAAACTTTAAGTCAAGTAATATTCGGCTTGTCCATACCTTTGAATCAGACATTAATTTATTGGAATACATTCCTGGAATGGGTCTTGTCATTGGCCTGAAAAACGAACTCATTCTTTTCAACAAAGGTCGAATTGAAAAACAGATCCCTATGGCTGAATCCGTAGTCAACATGACCTTAAGTGCAAATGGAGACTATTTCCTAGCTTCCGCTTCCTCCTTATTCAAATTTGATCCCAACTTGTTTCGCCTTCAAAAAATCGATATTGACGTAGACATGACTAAGAGGTCTATTGAAACAATTTTTGTGGACCGGCAAAGCAACCTGTGGATGGGAACCAATAAGGGGTTATATAAAGAAAAAAAGTACAATAAGGCTTTTCTTCGGGATAACATAAATCTTCATGCCCGACGAATTGTAAAGCACAAAGGTTCCCTGTACCTCGGGGGCGGAAATGGTTTGTTCAAAGTTGAAGGGCCCAACATTCGACCTCTAATAACAGATCGCGGTATCACGGCACTATTTGATGGGGGTGACGCTCTTGTGGCAAGCTCCACTATGGAAGAGATTTACAAATTTGTAGATGACAGGCCTTATGGCACATTTGAGATATCAAACACATTTAATAAGAAACTAGTGGTCTACGGCCTAACCAAAGACCATAAGGACAGGTTATGGGTAGGCTCCTGGCGGGGGTTGCATATTATTGACGAGCAGGGGCAGCCGCTTAGGTTCATTTCTTTAAATACGGAGTCCCAGAATGGTGAAGCTAAAATTATTAATGTTCATGTTGATTCGAAGGATAGGCTATGGGTCATTACAGCCGGTTATGGAATTTATATGCTTGAAGATATTTCAAATTTAGACCCTGATACTGCAAACTTGAAAATTGTAAACTACCGAAGTGTCAAGGAAGACTCAAACTCAATAACTTCCAATATTGTCTTGACCATGGAGGAAGATGAAAAAGGTCAGATGTGGTTCGGAACAGAATATGGACTAGTAAGGTACAGAGAGGAGGGCCGCAACTTTCACCGACTGGAATTTCAGGATCGCGTATTTGACAAAAAGGTAATGTCACTTCAGATAGACGCCAACCAAAATCTTTGGATTACCACCATTGGTGATGGGATCTATGTTTACAACGAAGAAATAAAAGCTTTTAGGCATTTTACCACAAACGACGGCCTGATCTCGAACGCCTTTCTTTTTGGATCAGGATTTTATGATGAAACAAGGGAACTAATGTATTTTGGAACAGATGAGGGGGTTCAGCTATTAGATTTATCACGACCTTTTGCTCCCAAAAAACGCTTTACTCCTGTCATAACTGCCATTCATGCAAATGGGAAGAAGACAGGGGAGTTTATTGCGCCTTCCCAAGCTCCTTTTTTGTCCGAGCTTTCCCTTGCTCATTTTCAAAATGATTTTTCCCTACGTTTCTCCGCGATGGATTTTATCGCTCCCGAAAAGATACGTTATGCCTATTCCCTGGATGCCGGCGACTGGAGAATGACCGATTTACAAACCGCCTATTTTACCAATATGGCGTATGGGAACCACGTCTTAAAGGTAAAGGCACTGTATGACGGTAAGGCCCATAATAACCAGATCAAGAGCTTCAAAATCCTTATTGCCCCTCCCTGGTACCTGAGCACTCTAGCCAAAATCTTGTATGCCTTGTTGCTGTGCACCATTGGTATAGGGATTTATTTGTATTTCAAATGGCGCTGGACCATGAAACTGAGCCTTCAATTAACGGAAGAGGAGGCCCAACGCCTAAAAAAGCTGAATGCTTTTAAGTCTAACCTCTATACCGAGATCGCCCATGAATTCAAGACTCCCCTTACCCTGATTTCCGGGCCTATTGACAGTTCGCTATCCGAGGGAAATCTGACCGATATCAACAAAGCCAATTTTTCCATAGTACAACGAAATACCCGTCGTTTAACTTCTCTGGTGGATCAGCTGTTGGAGCTTGCCAAATTGGAGGATGGCAAGCTTAATCTTAAGATTACCCAAGGAGATTTGGGCCTGTTTTTACAAACGGTTTCCCAATCGTTCCGGTTTCAGGCGCAATCAAAGGATATTGCCTATACTACGGATATCGGTAATTTGGACCAGGTCTGGTATGACGAGGACATCATTGAGAAAGTAGTTAGCAACCTGCTCTCGAATGCTTTTAAATATACCCCGCGCAATGGGATGTGTTTTTTTTCGGCCAACAAATATGCAGATTACGTGGTTTTTAGTGTTAAAAACACAGCACTTAATGCCGCTAACTTGCCCTTGGAAAAACTGTTCAATCGGTTCTATCAACATGATACTTATGCGGAAGGTATGGGGGTTGGCCTTTCCTTGGTCAAAGAAATTGTGAAGGTTTATGGCGGTACGATCAAAGTAGCATTGGAGCAAAATGAGCTATTGCATTTTCGTCTAGAGCTACCGGTTAAGCGCGAAGCATTCCCTGATGCATCGATCACGAGACCCAGCAGGTCTCCCAAAACAGCTGAAAACCTTTCAGAGGTTATCCATATAGGGAATCACTGTCCTACTTCCGGACCCAAGGAAGCGCTTCCCCTATTGCTGGTCGTTGAGGATCATGGGGAGATACGTACTTTTATCCGATTGGCACTTCAAAAGCACTATCGAATACTGGAGGCCGAAAACGGAGAGGAAGGTATGGAGCTGGCCATTTCCGCGGTCCCGGATATTATACTTTCCGACATAAGGATGCCGGTGCGCAATGGTATAGAGCTATGCAATGCGGTTAAAAACGATGAACGTACCGGGCATATTCCCATCATTCTGCTCACAGCAAGTGTTGGAGAGGAATTTGAGCTTAAAGGCTTAAGCTCCGGGGCCGATGATTACATCACCAAACCGTTCAAAATAACCGTTTTAAGACAACGTATCGCAAACCTTATTGCCATAAGAAGGAAACTTAGGAGGCAGTATAGCCAGGAGTTCGTTTTAAAACCCAAGGATATTACCGTTACCCCCGGTGATGAAGCATTTCTAAACAGGGTACAGCAGGTACTTGATGAAAATCTGGCCGATCCTGAATTCAACGCTGAGGCTTTCAGCAAAAAGGTTAACATGAGCAGAATGCAGTTGCACAGAAAGTTGTTGGCATATACGGGCTTGTCCACTTCTGCCTTTATACGGTCCCAACGCCTAAGCCAGGCTGTGCAGCTTCTTAATTCATCTGATTTAACCATCAGCGAGGTGGCCTACACCGTTGGCTTCAACACCCCAAGGTATTTTATGAAATGTTTTAAGGAAACCTTCAAAAAAACACCTTCCCAGTATCTTCAATCTACTGTTTGTCAGTAAGTTACTACTCTTGTTACATACGGTGAACGCTTTGTTACATATGGTCATGTCCATGGTTTGAAACTCCAATACATTTGATGTGTTAATTACTAAAACCATGTATTATGAAAACAATGCAAAGCACCAAAAAGTTTTTTAGCCTACTATTTATAGTAAGCGTTTTAATGGCCTGTTCCAAGGACGGAGAAGATGGAACAATAGGCCCACAGGGACCTCAGGGCGATCAAGGACCGGCCGGTCCTGCTGGTGCTCCCGGTGAGCAAGGAACGCAGGGCGAGCAAGGACCTCAAGGTGAACAGGGAGATCCAGGGACGGCCAATGTGATGTATTCCGATTGGGTAGATACCGAATTTGGAAATGCCATAGCGGCTTCGAGTGCATCATTTACCATAGCTGCTCCGGAAATCGATGCAAACATGCTTAATTTTGGAACCGTTCTTGTTTTTGCCAGAAGGCTTGAGGTACTTCCGGGTCCCACCATAGAAATCAGTGTGTATCAACTTCCAATCGTTTTTGGAGCGGGCCGCCAACAATCGTACTTTTTTACTGCTACGAATGACAATGAAATAGTCATAACGGTACATGCCAATGAAGAGGGGGAAAACGTTGGTGATGGATCTTTTCTGGAGCAGTACCGCTACGTGCTTATTCCAGGGGGTGTTTCAACAAATAAATCGTTGTCTGCCGAGGATTATGGGAAAATGTCTTATGAAGAAATTAAGGCACTCTTTGATCTTCAGGATTGATTTTTCCAAACCCTCCATTTGTCTTCATTTGGAGGGTTTGTCCTAAAACTGGAGGATTCACTTACTAAAGTTAAAGGAGGCGAACAAATTTCATTGCTCCTTGTTCAATACGTTTACCGGGTTCACGGTAGCGGTTCTATATGCTTGCTGTCCAATAGTTAGCAGGGCGATTGCCACCGTAAATACAGTGGCCAGGGCAAAAACAAGGAGGGAGGGGTCATTTTTAAAAGAGAACCCGTTCAGCCAGCTTCGCATTAATAGGTAACTCACTGGAACCGCTATACCGTTTGCGATGACAATCAGCTTGAGAAAATCCCAGCTGAGCATCACCGTAAGCTGTTTTTCCGAAGCGCCCATAAGTTTTCTTATGCTCATTTCCCTCGACTTTTGATGGACCAGAAAAGTAGCCAGTCCAAATAGCCCCAAGGCGGCAATTATAATCGACAACACGGTGAAAATCTGTAATATTTTACCAAGCCGTTGATCCGATTCAAAGTGTTCGGCATATCGTTGGTCCAGAAAACTATAGCCAAAGGGAATCTCTGGAAACAAGGCCTTCCAAGAGTCTTCAATTGTTTCTAGGCTTTGGGCCATGTTGGTGGTCTGCAAGCGCAGTTGGATGGAAAAGGCGTTTTGGGCATTTATTTGAATGACCAGCGGGTTTAACCGTTCCTTGAGCGACTCAAAATGGAAATCTCTCAACACACCCAAAACCCTGCTTTTTAGTCCGCCCCTCTGTTCCAGGTACCTGTTCAAAGGGTCGCTGCTCCATTTTGGATCCGCATTGGAAAATTGCCGTATCGCAGCTTCATTGACCAAAACCCCAATAGAATCGGATTGGATGCTGCGATCAAAGTTCCTGCCTTTCACCAGTTTTAACTCGTAGGTGGGTACAAAATCGTGGTCGGCATATATGGTCCAAAGGGCTACGCTTTCCTCTGTGGTCATCCCTTCTGGGATATAGCGAGCAGACCATTGGCCTTCATGGTCCCCAGGATAGGAGGAGGAGGCCGTGACGCCGTGGAACCATTCATATGGGGAGAGGGCAGTTTTGAACAGCTCCATTTTGGTGGGGTCTGAAGCGACTTCCCGGGCACTTCCCAGAATAATGACCTGTTCCTTGTCAAAACCCAGATCCTTATGGATCATGTATTGTACCTGCCTGTAGATAATGCCCGTAGAACTAAGAAGCACAACGGCCAACGCGAATTGTAGGATGACCAGAACCTTCCTGATAAGGCCACTTTTTAGTTTACCCCCAGATCGGGAGCGAAGGATGCTAATGGGTTTGTAGGAGGAGAGGAGAAGTGCGGGATACACCCCGTTCAACACACCTACGAAGAGACCCACTAAAAAAGCCACCGCCATATGGGTGCCGGTAAACAATTCCGGTAGGGTAAAGGAGGTTCCCGCAAAGGTATTGAAAAAGGAATGGGACAAAAGGAATATCAGTATCGCTAGGAGCGTGGCGCACAAGGCCATTAGGGTCGACTCTAAAATAAATTGCAGAAAAAAATCCCTTTTTCTGGAGCCCAGAATTTTTCGAAGGCTCGTCTCCTTTAGGCGCCCTAGGGACTGAGCGGAACTGATGTTGATGAAATTGATGATGGCCATGAACAAGATACCAAAAGCGACCATCAAGAGTATCAGGACCTGTTGATGGTCTCCCCTGGGCTGAAAATCGAATTGGATATTGGACTTCAGATAAATATCCTTCAAGGGCTGGATGGCCGGCGTGTATTTATGGGCCAAGGAGGGACCCCCATGACGAAGAAGAAATGCTTCCATGTCCCGTTCCACTTGCTGCTTATCAACAGCTCCTTGCATCAGAAAATAGGTGTGGGCAAAATGGCTGGTCCAGGAATCAAAGGCCGTGGGACTAAAGAAATTCCTTTTGACCGGTTCAATGGGAATGAGAAAATTAAATTGGAGGTGCGAGTTTTTGGGACAACGCACCACACCCTCCACTTCAAACGTAACATAGGTTCCCCAAAGGTTAACGTCAAGTGTTTTCCCAACGGGGTTCTCATCACCGAAATATTTGGTGGCCATGGCCGGGGTAATGACCATTTTGTCGGGTTGCTTAAGCAATTCCTTTTTGCCACCCTGAAGTACGGGAAAATCAAATATATCCAGAAAGGTGGAGTCCACCCCCACAAAACCGTGTTGTGCCAGTACTTCCGATCCTTTCTTTACAGTTAGTGCAATGGTAATGTTTTGGAAGGAGACCACATTTTCAATGGCGCTGATCTCTTCTTTCATCGCTTGGCCCCAGGTGTAGGGCACTATAGCGGCCACCCGTTCCTTGGTGGCCGAGGTAAGCCGATGGATGCGCTCGGCCTTTTTGTGGAAGCGGTCATAGCTCCTTTCCTGGGAAACGTGTAAAATGACTACAAAAAAGATCAATAGTCCTAGGGTGAGTCCACCCAAATTGATCAGCGTATATCGACCTTGGCCTTTCAGATTTCTCAGGGCGAATTTGAATAGGAGTTTCGTCATGATCTTGCTTTTCACAAGACTAAGGACTTGGGCCCACAATACATAGAACGTATTTTACGATTGGAACAAATTTTACCTTTTTGATCTTTTAAGTTTGCTTTTTTTGTACAAACTGGGCGAAAGCCCGGTATGTTTTTTAAAGATGCGGCTAAAATGGCTTTGGTCCGAAAACCCACATAGGTAGGCAATTTCAGAAAGGGAGTAGGGCGTGCTTTCCATCAAATGGATGGCTCTTTCGATCCGTAGTTTTCGCATGTACTCCCCAAAGGTGAGGTTGTCAAAATATTTGGAGAATTCCCTTGACAGGTAAGAGGGATGTACCTGCAGGTTTTTGGATACGTCCTGCAGCCGTAGGCTAAGATCGGTATCCACCTGGTCCTGGATGATACCCTTGAGTTCCCTTACCCAAGCTGGTGTTTTTTTGGCGGCGGATTTTTGTTTTAGGAATTTCCGGTACACCTCCAATAGCATGTATTCCGTTGGGTTTTGCGTATGTTTTTCACCCTGGAGATGCTTGGCCCAGGAATAGAGGCCGTCATAGAGGACCATCCCCAGCTGCAACAGTTCATGGTCATCCTTGATATTGTAGGAGAGTCCCGCCGTTATGGCCCATAGGCCCGAAGCCTGGCCCGCCATATCGTGTCTGTCGGTATCGGCCGCCCTAACAATGGTAGCTATGGTCAGCAGGGCCGGATTGGTAATTCCGTGTTTTTTTACAAAATAGTCAAAGGTACATTGGTCTTCGTAATGGGTATATTCCACATCGGGGACGTCATAGGGGATGGCCTTCAAGCGCGTGGCTTCGGATTGTACTGCTTCAAAAGGGACGTAGAGAAATTCGGCCTCCCGATCAATAAATCGTTTGATCAACCAAGGGCAGGCCAGGCGATCTATTTTGGGTCGTTCACGCGTTATCCATTTCATTGTAGATCCATATCACTATCCTGTGCAAAGTATAAAATAATGGAGAATTATAATTCATTCCTCCAAAGGAAAACAGTTTCCGGTATTGAACGACCTTGGAATGAAATTTGAGGTATGGGCAATGGCCCTAACTGTCCGAAGGAACGCACTTCGATCGGAACAAATATACCATAAACCTAAGCGCTATTCCATGTTTTCATTAGGCAATATGTTTAAAAATTCCTTGGTTCAAATCGATGATCTGTACCGGAACATAGTTTCCAAACTTCCGACCATAGCACGATTGGAATACTGCAAATCCCTGATCCATAGAACCAATGAAGATCTGTCATGCACCAAATGCAGGAAGAAAAGGAGAAAGCTGAAAAAGCTCCTGAAAGTGGCAAGGAAGGAATTGAAAAAGCTGAGCAGTATCTTCTAGGTTTAGCGCGATTACACCCGTTTTTTCCAAATACCCCATACTCTATAAGGTATTCCACATCCCTTCTTTTTGCAGGATTGGGAAAATTTTGGAATCGATAGGGTTTATCCCGAAGATTGAAAAAGATTATGTGTAACTTTTTCCAATTTTCTGACTATATAGTAGTGAATACCCACTTAAACCTCAATTCAGAAATAATAGGATGATGAAAACCATTTTTAGATCACTTTTGTTTTGTTTCAGTTGCACGCTTTTGACGGGGCAAACCAATCCACGGTATTTTGAACAGATTCCACCGTCGACCACGCCCCAAGTTTTTGCACCTGGTATGATATCCAAACCCGACCAATCGGAGTTTGGCTCTGTTTTTTCAGCAGATGGCTCGGAATTTTTTTATGGGGTAGACATCAATGGAAAAGCGGAAATAAGATACTCAAAAATGGAAAATGGTACTTGGACCCGTCCTGTAATGCTCATTGGGCACGAGACCTATAGTTTTAACGATCCAATGCTTTCTCCGGACGAAAATAGGCTGTACTATATTTCCAATAAGCCCAGGGTTGGAGCACAGATCGGGGATTACGATATATGGTACTCCAAAAAACTTTCCAATGGCTGGTCTGGCCCGATCAATGCCGGCAAGAACATCAACTCCTCAAAAAATGAGTATTATATCTCTTTTACCTCGGATGGAACCATGTATTATTCCTCCAATAAAAATGCCGGGCAGGAACGGGATTATGACTATGATATTTATGCTTCCAAGCAGAAAAATGGTGTGTTTCAAAAGTCGATAAGGCTGGGAAACCAAATAAATAGCACCGATTATGAAGCAGACGTTTTTATAGCGCCGGACGAATCCTATATAATTTTTTGTTCCACCAGAGCGGATGGATACGGGAAAGGAGATCTTTATATTGGTTTTAAACAAGAAAACGGGGAATGGTCAAAAGCGGTAAACCTAAAAGCGCCCATAAATAGCAAAAACCATGAATTATGTCCCTGGGTTACCCAGGATGGGAAATACTTTCTTTATACGAGCAATCAGGATATCTACTGGGTGAGCACCGAAATTTTTGGGAAAGGCAAATGACAAGGATTGCAATTACCATAGGCTTACGCTACCTATCTACAAGGGCTTATGGCCAGATTGGCTCAAAACCTATTTTTACGCTATGTTGAAACAGGACATCTATTTGCCTTTTGCCCTAGGTCTGACTATTTTTCCTTCTTTCATCACAAATTGGACTTTTTCGAGCGTGGTGATATCCTCAAGGGGATTTCCCTTGACCGCAATGATGTCGGCCCACTTTCCCACGCTTATGCTGCCCGTTTGATCTGCAATTCCCAAAAGCTCCGCAGCAACAAGGGTAGCGGATCGAATGGCATCCATTTCTTTCATGCCGGCCTTTACCATTAAGTGAAATTGCTCTGCATTTCGTCCGTGTTCAAAAATAGAGGCATCGGTTCCAAAGGCCAGCTTCACGCCTTGGCGATAGGCCATACCAAATTTATCTTCGTAGTTTTTGTACACTTCCTCATTGCTTTCATCTATCGCTTTATCGCTGATATCCTCTTTATCTTCAATCAGGCTCACATAAGCGGCCAACAAATCCATCACTAAAAAAACACCCTTGCTTTTCATCAGATCAATGGACGCTTGATCAAGAAATGTTCCGTGTTCGATGGAATGGACCCCTGCTTTTATAGCGTTCTTTATGCCCTCCGCACCATGGGCATGTGCGGCGATTTTTAATCCCCTTTTTTTTGCTTCCTCCACAGCGGCCCGCATTTCTTCAATGGTAAATGAGGCTGCGCCAGGGATAGAGTTGGATGTCCCGAAACCTCCGGTGGCGTTGATTTTAATTAGATCAACCCTGTGTTTGATCAGCGTCCTGGTTCTTTTTCGTACGGCTACCTCACCGTCCACGGGATATCCCGGATTTGGTTCCAATCGAAGCTGGGGTGCCATCCAATTGGCCCAAGCACCGTGGCCACCGGTCATGGTCAGGGCTTTCCCGCTTACATACATTCTGGGTCCTGGTATCCATTCCTTATTGATGGCGTCCCTTAGGGCCACATCGCTATAAAAATAACCGCCTACATCACGAACTGTGGTAAAGCCTGCCTCAAGCGTCTTTTTGGCGTAAATGGCACCCAAGATGCCGTAGGAGGCAACGGGCAATTCATACACATCCATGGATTTGTCGAAAAAGGGATTCGTTAAGTGGGTATGGCAATCCATCAAGCCCGGAAGCACGGTGTATTCCGATAGATCGATAATTTGGGAATAGTTGTCCTTTTCCGAAGCCTTGTCCAACTTCACAATCGTACCGTTTTCAATGACGATAAGAACATCCTTGTTCATTTTTCCTTCGGCCACATCCAGTACCGCACCGGCCCATATCACCTTTTTCGAGGCTGTTTCCGAGGTTTGGGAAAAGTGTTGCGGGGAATATAGCAGAAGGAAAATCAGAAGCGCGCGTCGCATGGGATTTGTTTTAGTGGTCGGCAAAGGAAAATGTGTTCAAATCCCTTAAAATTAGTGAATTAACCTGTGATTTTTCTTAGATGATTTACGGATGGACGCTAAAGCTGTGTGGATGGTTTTTTGACAAGCTAAAATGCCCCCTGCCGAGGGCATTTTTACCTATAAAAGAAATCGTCCAAAAGAGCTGCGCTTTTAGTCATGGAACTCGGGTCCGAACGTAGGATACTCCTCAAACCTGGAGTAAAAGAAGTCCAAGCCTTCAAAATCCCAAAGGAAAAGCACGGAATGGCAGGTATAAACCAGGGTCGCACTGCGTGGCATGCGATAGGAGCCCTGCCAATTGGGCAAATCCAAGTTTATTCGCGTAGCACCGGGTGTAAAGTCGTGCGTGCCCACCGGGGTATCATTAGGGGCCCCGTATACTTCAAAGGAATATTCATAACCAATTTCACCCGTGCAAAAGTTGGTTAGGCTCGGGAAATACTGTTTTTTGTCTTCCTGGCCCTGGACATTGAAAAAGCCATTATCGAACACCCACATAAATTCCTCATTGCGAATCACGTAGTCGTCCACTTCGAGCTCTACCCATACATAACCCGGCTGTGTGGTTCCCTCACGGCAAAAGGGACTGTCCGCGGCCGTACCGCTGATATTTCCATTGACACAGCAACCCCAACCCAGGGGGTTGATTTTTTGCTTGCGGTTGGGTGCCCAAATAAGGATTTCCCCATTGAACTCCAGATGGGAGAAGTCCCATTTCCAGCGTGGTGGGGTTTCCAATCCTTCAAAGGTCTGGGTAATGGAATTGCAAATTGGTCCGTTTCCTGTCTGATCATCTACGGGTTCTTCAACGGTCAGGGTAAGCGGAAACTCATCCAATGGATTGCCGGAGCCGTCATGAGGCTGAATCGTAATTTCTGTGGTGAAGGGGTAGTGGGTCATTTCGTCTTCGGGCAAATCCAAATCCAATATCAAGGAGGAGATCGTATCGTTCTCTTTTTCTCCATCAGCGGTCTCGGCCGGCACATCGAAATAGTAGGATGAACCGCCCACATAGATGTTGAACCCGGCAATATGCTGTGCAGGGTCGTGTTTTACACGTATCCTATTTCCAAATGGATATCCCTTGATCAGGTAGAGCGTATCCCTTACGTCTATTTTTAATTGGCTATCCGTGGCGGTAGGCAGTTCCCCAGTCACCTCTACGGCATCTTTCAACACCAAATAGGCCGACAGGGCGTCTGCACTTATTCCATTTGTGGTATCGGGTACCGAGTCTTTGGGCTCTTCCTCTTCAGGATTTTCCTGCCCGTTCGGGTTTTCCTGTTGTTGTGGATTCTCTATAGGTGGTTCAAGTTCTTTTTCGCAGGCTATACTCATAAGTGCCATACCGCCCAAAACAAACAGTAGGCAAAGGCTTCTTTTCAACATTTGTGATAGCGGTTCCATTTTTTCTTTTCTGTACATCGTTTTAAATTTTAATTTGTTTTTATCGATTTCGGGGGAACTGGCCATAGGCCATGTTTTAGATTCATTCGCAATCGGCGCCTTCCTATTTGCAGACAACCCCGGCATCAATTTCAATGGTGGTCCCATGGTTTGCAAGGTCACAGACCGCCTTTGGGATGCTGGCCAAAGAGTTGTTTTCCAAATTGAGGCGGTTAAGGCCAGTCAGATTGCCCAACTCTCTAGGGATTTCTTTAAGGAGGTTGGTGCTTAAATTCAGAAAACCAAGCGCGTCCAAGTCGCCCAGGGAAGCCGGTATTTCTATAAGTACATTTTTGTCGAGCCTCAAATCAAAAAGATTTGGCAGATTCCCGAGAGCCGAAGGAACGGTTTCAAGGACATTTTCGGATAGCCAGAGGTACTGCAGCTGTTGTAAGTTGCCCAATTCGGGCGGGATTGTGTTCAGGGCATTCTCCCTGGCATATAGTTCCCCCAGTTGCTTGAGGTTGCCCAATTGGGAGGGAAGGTCTGTGAGATCGTTGCGTTCAATATTCAAGCTGGTCAGATTGGAAAGATTTCCAATTTCGGAAGGCAGCTGTGTGATGGCGTTGTCCCCAAGTGATAGGTGGTCAAGCGCTGAGAGGCTCCCTATTTGCGGAGGCAGGTCGGTCAACAAATTTTCGGAAACGACAAGGCGTTTCAGACTTTGCAACATAGCGATCTCTGACGGAAGTTGGGTAAGGTAGTTAAATCGCAGGCCCAGGTAGGTAAGCGAGCTAAGATTTCCTATCTCGGGCGGGAGATGGCTTATTTGCTCGTCGTACAGCTCCAACTCCTGCACGGTGCCGTCCAGGTGCAGGGTAACATCGCTCCAACTTTGCATGCTGGTGTCGGTAAGGTCCCATTCCAAGGTATTTCCCGGATTGGCGTGGTAAAGCGCTACCAGTCCCCGATAATTGTAACCGATTAGATCGCAGCCTACCTGTGCATCTGTGGTAATCTCCGTACCTATCTCCGCCAGCTTGCATACCTCCTGGGGCAACTGTGATAGGTTGTTGTTTTCCAGATAGAGGTATTCCAGCTTGATCAAGCGACCGTATTCCCATGGAATTTCGGTCAGTCGGTTATCATCGAGGCTTAGACTGTTCAATGCATTCAGACTTCCAATGGCGGCAGGAACGCTGTCCAGTAAATTTTGGGCCAGGTCCAGTACCTGAAGGGCGGTCATTTTTTCCATGCCCTGGGGCAGTTGCGCCAACGAATTGTTATGGGCGATCAAGGTGGCCAATTGGTCCAGTTTGGTCAATTGCTCCGGAAAGGCGTCCAGGAGGTTACTGCCCAGATGCAGATAGGAGAGCTTGGTCAGCTTGCCCAGCTCTACAGGGAGAGCGGTTAGGGCATTGTCCTCTAGGTTAAGGGAGGTCAAATCGTCCAAATTGCCCAGTTCAGCGGGCAATTCTGGGATGTCATTGCTACTCATGGACAATCGTGTAAGCCTATCAAGATCCCCAATTTGGGGAGGGATGATTGTAAGGGTCTTACCGTTGAGGTCCAGTTCCGTAACCCGATTGTTTTGTTGGGTAACCCCGCTCCAGTTTTGCATACCCTTGTCATCCATATCCCAACCCAGCGTATTGTTGGGGTTGGCATCATACAGGGCCTTGAGCGTTTTATAGTCTTCGGCCTCCAAGATAGAATCCGTGTTCTCTGGGTTTTGGTTTTGTGGTTCTGGAGGTGGACCATCATCCTTGCTACAGGAGACCATGAGCAGGGAGCTTATGATGAAAATGATGGCCATGGCAAAGAAAAATCGCGATAAAAATAAAAGGGACTTACACATAGGATTTCAGATTTTGATTAAACATTCTGTTATGGATTAGTGATGTAGGGAGATATCCGAAATGGGTAAAGGACATCCATCAAAACATCAGAGGGGGAAGTTTTGAGCTAAGCTAGGGAGCGCGTACGAGCGCCACCAGTACCACTAAATAATCGGAGGGGTTGAATGTGTGTAAGGAGCAAATTGGGATGTTAACGGGTGGTCTTTTAGGCCTCCAGCCAGGAAAAGAGCCTAAAACTAAATCGTTTCGAACATGCTCAGAAAAGCGTCTTTTCTCCGCCTGGAAATATCTACATGATGGTCGTCGGTAAGAATCACATATCCACCATCGCCCTTAATATATTTACGGGCATGCTGCATGTTGACCAAGTAGGACTTATGAACCCTGCAAAAACCGGAGTTTGATAGCAGGTTATCAAAATCCTTGAGGTTCTTGGAAACGACTTCTTTTTTCTTCAATACCATGTGTAGCGTAGTATAGTTTCCTTCAGCACTGCAGTAGATAATATCGTTGGTATTATAAAAATCAATACCCTCAAAAGTAGGAATGGCCAGTTTTTCAATTTTTCCAGAGGTATACTGAATGTTGTTCAACACCGATTGATAGCGGTGCACACTGCTCCCTGCCTCTATTTGATTCTTGGCCTTCTGGACCGCCCCGACCAATTCATCAACATCCAGGGGCTTCAGCAAAAAATCCAGGGCACTGAACTTGATCGCCTTGATCGCATAGCGATCATATGACGTAACAAAAATGACCTGGAAATCGATGGGGGCTAGTTGCTTTAATACGTCAAATCCGGACATATGGGGCATTTGCACGTCCAGAAATACCAGATCTGGATTGTGATTGTTGATGGCTTCAAGAGCTTCTTCCGGGCTTGAGCATGTGGATATGATATCGATTTCGGGGCAATATTCGATCAAAGCCTGCTCCAGCGATTCGCGGCCGTCCTGTTCGTCATCTACAATAATGGTCTTGATCATGTTTGTATTATGAAATGGGTATGCTTACTTCCACCCGAGTCCCTAAAGCGGTTCCGGTCGGGTCCTTCAAATCTGTAATGCGAACGAGTTGCTTTTGTAATTCCTTGCTCAACAATCGCAATCGGTCTTCCGTAATCTTTACGCCTAGGGACTTGCGCTTTAGAATCGATTTCTCTTGTAATTCAAAAGCCTTTTGCCTTCCTACCCCATTGTCCTCGATAAGACATAGGAGTTGCTCTTTTTCCTTGCGGATTGCAATGGAAATTTTTCCATCAGTGGCCACTTTTTTATGTCTAAGGCCATGCCAAATAGCGTTTTCAACAAAGGGTTGTAATACCATGGAAGGCAAATAGGTGTTTTCAAGATCAATGCTATCCTGAATATCCATTTTAAAGTTGACATCCTCCTTAAACCGGAGCGCTTCCAATTGGATATAGGCTTTCAAGGTCGCCAATTCGTCCTTGAGGGAGACCTCGGTATCTTCGGCGTTCTCCAGTATAGATCGAATTAGCTTGCTGAACATGGTGAGGTACTTTGAAGCGTTTTGGTTCTTACCGTTCTTGATCATTTGATTAATGGAATTCATACAATTGAAAATGAAGTGTGGGTTGATCTGGGCCTGAAGCGCCTTCATTTCGAGCTCGGAGAGTTGTCGTCGAAAATTCACCTCTTTGATTTCCTGGTCTTTGGCTGCGATTGTCCTTTGATTCTTTAGTCGTTGGCGAAAGGTGTACCATAAGAGGCTAGCAAGTAGGACCGTTAATATCGCACCCCCGATAAACACATTCTTCAGGGTGGCTTGTCGCTGGATTTCTTTTTCCTGCAGTTGTTTCTCCTGCGCCAAAAGGGTGATCCGTTGGTCTTTTTTTTCGGTTTCATATTTCACCTGCAGTTCCTGGAATTGTTTGTTGACATCTGCATTCAAAATACTGTCCTTCGCTTCCTCATATAGGGTTCGGTAGTGATAGGCCTCTTTGTAATTGTGCTCCGATAGGCTGAGGTCTGCAAGCATCTTATAGAGGTCCCTGATCAGCGGTTTGGAAGGTATTTCCCGGGCCAGTACCAGACCTTTGGCCAAATATTGGCGGGATCGCGAATGATTTCCCAATTGAAGGTACGTATTCCCGACATCCGCGAGACTCAAGGCAAGGTCTGCTTTTCTAGGGAGCTTTTCCCTCACCTGAAGCGCCTGCAGATGATATTCCAAAGCCTTCCCCGGGTTCCCCAGCTGGATTTCCAAATTTCCCAAATTAGCCAATTGATACCCCATTTCACGTTCATACTTCTGTTCCCGTGTAATGTTCAAGAGCTTTAAAAAATGGCTTTTGGCAGTATCGTATTCCCCAATTTCCATATATACCGTCCCAAGACCGTTGAGAGAGGTCAGCATTCTTTTGGAACTACCCACACTATCCAGAATCCGAAGGGCCTTTTGGTAATTGGAGATGGCCTGGTCGTATTGTTTTAGGAGCCGATTTAGCAATCCAATGCTCGTTAAGGTACTGGCCAGGGAGATCGGATTGCCCTCCATTTCACTTATGTCCAGGACGCGTAAATAATAGGACAGGCTTTTTTCATAGTTCCCTGAACTTCGGTGAATGGCCGCCAGATCAAATAACCCATCGGCCACACGGGTAGAATCACCTATAGTGGTATAATATTGGAGGGCAGAGTCTATATGGTGTATGGCCTGTTGGTAGTTCCCCAACCGCTTATCCAAATTCCCGTACCGCAAATGTGCATAGGCCACACCTTTATGGAAATCCAATGCCTTTGAAAGGACCATGGAGCTGTCTATATGTTTTTTTTCGATTTCGGTGTCGATGCTGTACCGTGCGTAGTACCAAACCAATAACCCATAGGTTTTGGCTTTAAGGGTATCGGACGGCATATTTTTAAGCACATTTTGAAGACTGTCCACTTTGTTACCCGCCTGTGCCAGGGATGATAGGCATACCATCAGGAGCCAAAAAAGGGGAAACAACTTGAAATTCGGGGTTTTCATGGTCTTGGGATTGGATAGTCCATCTAAATCAGCCTTATCGAGGGAATTTCAGAAAAGGCACATACAATTTAATCATTTAAGCCCTGATGGTGAAGGGATTATGTGCGACTTGCATCTTTTATTGTATAATCGGGTTCCATCATAACTCCAACTATCCTTAAAGATTTCCATACCGTGCCCATACTGCCTACCTGATATCGGACACCTTGAAGGGATAGGGAACCGGCAGCAAGGAAATTAAGCTGTTTTGGATAAAAATGCCCGATTGTATTCTCGGCAAATAGATATTGACTAAACCAAGGCCCGGGATGGAAACCGAAAATGATGAAAGTCATTTCATATGCCCGCTTCGGATTTTAAATTGGCACAAATACCATAGGACGTATAAAAGAGAAGGTGGATAAGGGCCATTGGGCATTTGTGAAAACAACCTTCGCGTTTATGAATCAACGCTCAACCAGTCAAACTATAAAACCAATATCCGATGAAGTTGCAGGAACATTATAAACAAGAAGCACATGGCACCAACGGTTTCTTTAAAGCCTTTGAAAAATATCTTGCAGAGTTTGTGTATGGGGGAATAGATGGTTGCGTTACAACCTTTGCCGTTGTGGCAGGTTCTGTTGGGGCCGGACTGGATAGCGCTATTATTTTGATTCTTGGCTTTGCAAATTTACTGGCGGATGGTTTCGCCATGTCCGTAGGGGCCTACCTGTCAACAAAATCTGATAAAGACAACTACAATAAACACAAGCAAACGGAATATTGGGAAATTGAACATATGCCAGATGCCGAAAAGGAGGAAATCAAGGAAATTTATAGGGCAAAGGGTTTTAAAGACAAACTTTTGGAGGAAATAGTGGGTGTAATCACCAGTGACAAAAAAGTTTGGGTCAATGATATGATGCGGGAGGAATTAGGCATGATGGAAATAGATAAATCCCCACTGTGGATCGGTGGGATTACCTATTTGTCGTTCCTTTCGATTGGCTTGATTCCCTTATTGATTTATGTCATTGATTATACACACCCGCTCGAACAAAATCTCTTTTTCATCGCATCCGTGTTAACCGCGATGGGTTTCATCATTATAGGCTGGTTAAAGACCTATGTGAATCAAACATCGGTTTTAAAGGGAGTACTGGAAACATTGCTTCTGGGGGGTATAGCTGCCTTCGTTGCCTATTTTGTAGGGGATTGGCTGGAACATTTGTTGTCCAGGTAAAATCCCAATCCAAAGCAAGAGGTGACCATGTAGAAAGGGGATTTGGAAAATGGGACTGGGATATAGGTGAAAAGGGGATGTCCGAAATAGGATAAATCCTTATTCGGTGACCTAAATGGAGCATTCGTCCACATAACATTTTATAGGCGACTATGGAAAAACAGGATTTTAAGGTGACCAAGACCTCAGGGGAAAAGGCAAGCTTCTCCCTGAACAAGCTGCGCAATTCCCTAAAACACAGTGGGGCGGACGAAAAATTGATCAACCAGATACTCGACAGTGTTCGCGATGAACTATATCAGGGCATTTCCACAAGGGAAATCCACAATCGGGCCTTTGCCATGTTAAAGCGGAAGAAATCGATTTTTGCTTCCAAGTATAAATTGAAAAAGGCGATTTATGAACTCGGTCCAACAGGTTTTCCATTCGAGCGGTTTGTAGCGGCCATATTGGACCATTCAGGGTACAGCACAAAAGTGGGTACTGTCATGCAGGGTATCTGCGTAACCCATGAAATAGATGTGGTCGCGGAAAAAAATGGGGAGATAACCATTGTGGAGTGTAAATTCCACGGGGAGGAAGGGCGCAATTGTAACGTAAAGGTACCGCTGTATATTAAATCCCGCTATGTAGATGTAAAGACCCATTGGAACAACAAAAAGGGTAGAAACAATATCTTGAATGTTGGCTGGGTAGTTACCAATACCCGATTTACAAAGGATGCCATTGCATATGGCAATTGTGCCGGACTGTATTTGCTAAGCTGGGACTATCCCAAGGACAATGGGTTAAAGGATCGAATAGATCGACTTGGATTATACCCGATTACGGTATCCACTTTGCTCACCAACCGGGAAAAACAGTTTTTGTTGGCTCGGGATGTTGTGCTCTGCAGGCAATTGATCAAAGATCAATTTTTCCTGGACCATTTAGGAATTTCAGATATGCGAAAAGAAAAAATCCGCAGCGAGATAGGATTGCTCTGTAGGTAATAATGCCGTATGATGAAAACCATTAAAATCCATTTCTTAGGGGCTTCTGGAGTCGTAACCGGTTCCAAATTCTATTTGGAGACTCCCGAGCTCAACATACTGGTAGATTGTGGGATGTTCCAAGGTTTGAAGGACCTTCGGAACATGAACTGGAACCCCTTGCCCATAAATGTCGAGGAAATAGACCTGGTCCTATTGACCCATGGTCACTTGGACCATATCGGATATTTGCCCCGATTGGTCAAAGAAGGGTTCAGAGGGGAAATAATAGGTACGGCCCCTACTTTGGCCATCACCAGGATCATTTTAAAGGACAGTGCCAAGATCCATGAAGAGGAAGCGGAAAAGGCCAATAGGGAAGGGTACAGCCGTCACCATCCGGCACTACCTCTCTATACGCGGGAAGACGCTGTGGAGACCTTTAAATTCCTCAAGGCCCAAAATAAGGACGTTTGGGTTGCCGTAACGGAGAACATCCGATATCGATTCCGGTACAACGGCCATATCTTGGGGGCCACTTTTATCGAATTGGAAATCTTTGGAAAACTATTTGTTTTTTCAGGAGATGTGGGGAGAAGGGAAGATTTGCTATTGGCCCCTCCGGAGCGACCGGAATGGGCTGATTATTTGTTCGTTGAAAGTACGTACGGCAATACGCTGCACCCGGATGAAGTGGTTGAGGAGACGGTGATAGGACTTGTTCATAAAACGGTTCATGAACGCGGCAACCTGATTATACCTTCGTTCGCCGTTGAACGTTTACAATCCTTAATGTATTTGTTATGGCGGTTGTACAAAAAAAACCGTATTCCCAACATCCCCATCTTTATTGATAGCCCTATGGGAGACAATGTATTGTCTGTTTTTGAGCATTTCCCTCACTGGCACCAATTGCCCATGAACGAATACCATGCCATGTGCAATCATGTCAATATCGTAAGTTCCTACAGGGAAACCTGGGAGACCATTGATGATCCAAGACCTAAAATAGTGATCGCAGGAAGCGGAATGGTCACTGGCGGACGCGTGCTGACCTATTTGAAACAATGGATAGATAATGCTTCCACAACCGTTATGTTGGTCGGTTACCAGGCCGAAGGTACCAGGGGCAGGAAGTTGTTGGATGGGGCTCATGAATTGAAGCTATTTGGTAAACATCATCCGGTAAAAGCGAACATTGTGCATCTGGAAAGCTTGTCCGCCCATGCGGACCAGTCCGAACTATTGCATTGGTTGGGGGGCGTAAAAAACATTCCTGAAGCGGTTTTTCTGGTACATGGGGAACCCCCCGCTTTGGATGCCTTTGGCAAAAAGATCAAGGAGGTATTTGGTTGGAACGTACATATTCCGGCACTACATCAGGTTTTGGAAATAAAGGTGTGATTTTCGGACCTATGAAGCTCATTTTAGACAATGATATCTTCAAAGTTAGGGTTTAAGGCATATTTAGGGGTTATTACCGTTTCATTTCTTTTTGCTTTTCCACCAATCCTTTAGCTCCACTACTTTGTGGTCGTCATAGGAACTGCAAATGTATAGTTCATTTGGGTAGGCCTCTTTTTTCCGATAGACTTCTATTATCGAAATGGCATGATTTCCGATGGTCATGTTCTTGGAATCCGGTATAAATGAGGAAATAACCCGCGTAACACACTTTGCTTTTTCTTTGGATTCGATTTGGGAAACAAGGAATTCAAGTTCGGACTCCGTAATCCAATTTTCACCGCTTTGCCCCATAGTAGTTAAAACATTCAGTTCCGTGTCCATAGTATCCTCTGCCTTTAACTCTTTCAAAAAATCCAGAACACTTATTTTGGACATTATTATCCATCCGTTTTCGTTTTTGTAGGATTTCTGCTTGTGAACCAATTCTTTTTGCTTTGATTGTTCCGATCTTACGTTTTCGCCTTTAGCATGATGCCTACAAGCGTAAAGAACTATTAGTAACATCAAAATGGATCCGCACCTGATCATATTTCGTCCGAGATTATTCGCATAGTGATTACGGGCCTAAGATAGATTAGTTAGAGCGATTGTCCAATAGGGATATCCATATGATGACCAAAATCATTGTACCCAGTTTGGGGAGCAGCTACCTTTGTTAGGTTATAGGAACAAGTCCGCATTAGGTATGCGCCCTGTATTGTGGGCGTTTCTTTGGCATCACTAAAACCTGTAAATCATGACCGGGGCCATTTTTTTCTCGAGTAAGTACGGCAGCACAGCGCAGTACGCCCGTTGGATCGGTGAGGCGACCGGCTTGCCCGTGTTCGATATTAAGGATGCCAAGGCCGATCCAGCGTCCTACGATTTTCTGATTTTGGGTAGCCCCATATTGTATTTCAGGCTCAGCATCCGCAAATGGGTGAAAGGGCATTTGGCTGGCTTGGGCGGCAAACCCATATGCCTCTTTTCGGTTTCCGGGGCTCCTGCCGGGCCCAAACTGGATGGGTGGATCGCTAAGAGTTTGCCCGAAAGCTTTATCAAGAAAATGCACCATGTTGCACTTCGAGGAAGGCAAGTGCCTAAAGAGCTCAGCTGGTATGACCGTATGATGCTGAAAATAGGTGCCATGGCCAATAGGGATCCGGAAGCCAGAAAACAAGAGCTCCATGGATTCGATTTTGTGGACAAAACCAGTATCGCACCGATCCTCAAATGGGTACAGCAATGGCAAGCCAGTCAGATGTCGTCCTAGCTCCAGCTACCTTTTAAAAATTTCCCTCAAAGATGCCACGCCAGGGCCATATCTTTACTATACTTTCTGGCTATGTAACCAAAATGCGAAATAGGGGTCTATAGGGTAATTCTAAACAAATCCCTATGCACTACGCTGTTAAAAAATGCCTGCCCTTGCTCGTACTTGCCCTGATCCCATCGCTTTCCTTTGCCCAATGGTTGGATGATTTTAAAGCCCATACCGCCTACCTGGCATCGGACGCCTTAAAAGGGCGGGGCACCGGGAGTGCGGAAATTAAGCTTGCCGCGGCATACATTGCGGAACAGTTCAGGCAAATAGGCTTGCAACCACAGGCCGATGGATCCTATTACCAGTGGTTCCATGTTCCGGACTACACCGAAAAGGAAGCCAACGTTATTGGGATTATCCCGGCCGCCCAACCTACCGATCGTTCCATGGTGTTTACCGCCCACTATGACGCCTTGGGCACTTCAGAATCGGGCGGGGAGGAAGATGGTATTTATAACGGAGCCCGGGACAATGCCGTTGGCGTGGCCGCTTTGATCGAATTGGCACGGCAGTTTATGGAAGAGGAAGGGCCACGACAGCACCTGGTCTTTATCGCAACGGCCGCAGAGGAAATAGGTACTCATGGAAGTCGCTTTTATGTTGAAAACCCGGTTTTCCCCCGGGATGAAATTACCTTGTGCATAAATATTGATGGCTTTAATATCTCGGGGCCCAGGGCGGACTATTTTGTTATGCCGCGCCAGGGGGTCGATTTCTTGGATGAGATCCAATCCGTCGCCGCGACCCTAGGATGGGTCTATAATCCGCCCGATTGGATAGATGGGATGAACACGAATTTTGATACCGCTTCCTTTCTGGCAAAGGGGATCCCCGCTTTTACTTTATGGACGGGTGCCCAGTTGATAGGGGGCGGGCAGGCCGAACCCATTCCATTTGGAAGAATCCATAGTCCGGAGGACGAGATCAACGAGCATTGGAACTGGGAGGGCGTGGAAGCGCATTTACGATTATACAAACGCATAGCGGATTATTTTTTGGAACGGCCAAACGGCATCACGGTGACCGATCCGCAACTATTTGTTCACGAATAGGGGGAAGTTGGGCCTTGTCTTGGCTATTGCTTTGGCACAAAGAGAAGCTCGTAGTAATTGGACAGCTGACGTAGCTGCTGGGCCACCAGGTCGGGTTCGTTCAGTGCTTTGGATACTACATAGGCCCCTTCGAAGATGACCGTAAAGAGATCGGCCAAGGACGAAATATCCACCTCTTGTTGCATATCGTATTCCTGGCGTACCTCGGAGAGCAAGCGCACCAAGGTGGTCCTCCATTGCAGAATGGCGCTGGAAATGGGTTCCATGACCTTCGGATCAAATTGATTGGGCTCATAAGTATAGGAGGCGTACAGGCAACCGGGGTAGGGCTCCGTGAGCCCTGTCATCATATCGATAAACAATTGTACAAACTGCAGCAATCGCTCTTTGGGATCGGTCTTGAGGTGTTCCGTTTGTTCCAGGGCCGATTCCAAAGTGTCGATATCCTCCTTGGCAAATTCTTCGATCAGGGCCTGGGCCAGGACGTTTTTGGTCTTAAAATGATAAAAAAATGCCCCTTTGGTGATACCGGTCCGTTCCAAAATTAAGTCGATGCTGGTCCCGGAAAATCCGTTTTGCAATACCAGGGCCCGGGACTGGGCCAGGATTTTATTGCGTGTTGGTGTGCCATCTCTTCCCATACTCCAAAGATAAAAAATTTAACCGACTAGTTGGTATAGTAAAAAATATTTTTATATTTGTACCATCTAGTCTGTATAAATAAAAAATTATTAGCTTTTAAAACAATTGATTATGGAAAATTTCTTTTCGCAATTACCATCTCCCATGGAGATACTTTTAGACCCCATCTCTTTATTCGTCTATGCCCTATTTGGAGGGCTCATGCTCTGGGAAGCACTCTTCCCGGCCCGCAAACTGCCCAAAATAAAGTTCTGGATACTTAGGGGCGTGGCCTTTTTTGTGGCCTATGTGCTGCTAACCACCTATATCCCCCTAGTGTGGGACGACTTTTTTGCCTCCTATCAGCTGGTAGATCTCAGTTCCTTAAACATCTTTGCACAGGTGGTTTTGGGCGTGGTCCTGTTTCAACTGGTGCAGTACGGTTGGCATATCAGTATGCACAAATCCGATTTTCTCTTTAGGGTATCGCACCAAATGCACCATAGTGCGGAAAGATTGGATGTGCCCAGCGCCTTCATCTTTAGTCTAAACGATATGATAGGACTGTCCCTGGTAGGCTCCATTACCTTTGCCCTACTCATGGGCTTGGCACCACAGGCCATTACCATTATTATATTGACATTGACCTTTATGGGAATCTTTCAGCATGCCAATATTAATACGCCCAGGTGGTTGGGGTATATTATTCAGCGCCCGGAGAGCCATACCATACATCACGCAAAGGGCATACACGCGTACAATTATTCCGATTTGCCCTTGATAGATATCGTGTTCGGGACCTTTAAAAACCCGAAAACCTATGAGCACGAAACGGGATACTATCTCGGTGCGTCCAGTAGGATTTTGGAAATGTTACGCTTTAAGGACGTATCCAAACCCAAGGAAGAGGTCTAAGCACTTTCTGAACCAAAAAATTAGTGTCCCGCAAAAATCTTTTTTGCGGGACACTTAATTATACGCTGGTATGGGTTGATTGGGCCTTTCCCCATGGGACTTACATTGCTGCTTAAGCCGTAATCACATTGGTCAGTTTTGGGTCTTTATTCCTTAGATCCAACCCCCCTTCCAAGACGGATTTCAAGTTGGTCAGGTAAAAGATCCAGCCTCTGGAATCCCCTACAAAATGATTCATCATTGAAGTTTCATCCGTGGGAAGGTCGTTTTCCAGCAGTTCTACTATAAGTGTACCAACATCCTTGTAAAGGGTAATGGTGACAGGACACTTCAGAGAAAATGTGAAGGCAAAAACATCTTGCCCATTGGCTTTGAGGATCGTTCCTTTTTCAACAACACTGTCTGGATAACCGTGCCAATACCATTCGTAGGTGTCCCTGGCGGCCAAAAGGCTGCTTGGCTCTTTTGATTTTCCCTTCGGATCTTTGAACAAGGCTTTTCTCAAAAACCAGGACTCCAAACCCTCGGCCGTAGCAATAGCGCGATAGGCAGTTTGGATATCCGAATTGATATTGACACGTAGTTTAAAGGCGCTCCACTGATTTTTGTCCATAACGTTTCTATTTTAGTACCTAACAAAGCTATTGGGAATGAACGACTTTGATTTATCGAAAATTGAGAATTTAGTTTTCAGTGAACCGGCGATATTCGGTCGGACTTTTGGAGAAACGCCTTTTAAAAAGGGTGCTGAAAGAGGAGACACTTTCAAAACCTACGCGATGACATATTTCCGAAATGCTCAGCGTACTATTTTTTAATAGCAGTTCAGCGTTTTTAAGTCGCGTTTTTATTAAAAATTGATGGGGCGTAATGCCAAAGGCTTGTTTAAAAAGGCGAAGAAAATGATAGTTGTTCAGCATGGCGATATCGGCTAAATGGTCAATACTGATCGGTTCCCCATAGTTGTGCTCCATCCAGCGTTTTGTTACGGACAGCTTTTTGTAGAGATGTATTTGCGTGTTCTTTTTGACAACAGAGAGATTCGAGGAATATGAAATTGCATCGTAGTTCTCATGGATCAACTGATCCAATATGGATCGGACAACCATATCGGTCTTTAAGGCATGAAAGGAAGCACAACTGCTACTAAGGGCGATTAAAATTTCCAAGTGGTTTTTCAATGTGGAATTCATGATGTGGATATGCTCTAGGAGGGCGTAATCATGAATGTTGATTTTATCGGGGAGCCTCTTTTTATTTTGAGAGAACATGGTCTGGGAAACGAGATCGGAAAGCTTGGGGTTGAACCCTAGGATGACCAGCCTGCTGTTAGGGGAAAGTTTAAAGGACAGTTTACTGCCTCTGTTCACTATCAAAAAACTACTTGTATTTAGTGCTATTTGATGGTCGTTGATGTTGAAATGTCCTTTTCCGTTCAACAGGGATATGATGCCCAGACCGGTGTAGTGCGTTTCGCAATGAAATGGACCTGAAGTGCTTAGCGTGGCAAGGACATGGTCTGTGTAGACCGGTATTTTTTTTCGGTTGCGTGTAAGCTCGGACAATGGCAATACTTTCATGTGAAACCGCTTTTTGGCCGGGGTGCCCGTCCAAATTACGGAGAAAGATGCCAATTTCAAGTATTGATTATGCCCAAAAAGGGGTGATTTGAGGGTGTTTCGCTTCCTAAAAACCGGGAACGAGCCAAAAAAAGTGAAGAATAGGGCGAAAACCGAAAAAATATCCGCGGCTAGGGGAAAAACTTATCAAAAAGTATTCATAAATTCGCAGTTCCAAAAGTTGGGCCCCGTAGTTCAATGGATAGAACAGAAGCCTGCCTGCGTGCCGATTCAGTAAAGCCCTATAGTTCAAGGGATAGAACAAAAGTTTCCTAAACTTTAGATCCAGGTTCGAGTCCTGGTAGGGCTACTACGGCAGGCAGGTTTCCTAAACTTTAGATGCAAGTTCGATTCTTGCCGGGGCTACGAAGTAGGCGTGGCAACAGCGCGCAGCGCTGTGGAGC
>NZ_JBNGOQ010000001.1:489548-856609 GCF_050589645.1 Eudoraea algarum
GGAGCAACGCTCCGGATCGAAGCCCGTGCCGAGCGCCGTCGAGGTGATTTCTTGCCGGGGCTACGAAGTAGGCGTGGCAACAGCGCGCAGCGCTGTGGAGCAACGCTCCGGATCGAAGCCCGTGCCGAGCGCCGTCGAGGTGATTTCTTGCCGGGGCTACGAAGTAGGCGTGGCATCAGCGCGTAGCGCTGTGGAGCAGCGCTCCGAAATCCTTAAAATCGGATTTAAAGAACCTTTTCTCCAAATAATAGATATTTTACGAAGGAGATTTGATTATTGTATGCTGATAGTTATTCAGCAATCCGTTGTTGATGCCTCTGGTTAAATATCGTATTTAATCTTAAAAATAATGTAACGAGGTTGCACCACATAAGACGATGTCCTAAAAAAGAGATCGTTGAAGGTATCGCTGTTCAACACTTGGTTATTGGTCAAATTTGTGGCATTTACACTATATTCCCATTTGCTATCCTTCTTTTGATAGGACAGACTGGCGTTTAAGAAGCCGTATTTATTTTCTACAGTACCCAATTTATCCCGATAAAAATAGTAGTCATAATCTGCCAGAAGTATAAACCCGTTCCAAAATGCCATATCGAATTTGGCAAATGGGCGGTCGGTAAAAAAGGTAGACTCCGTTCCACCATTATCATAGTCGTTTACGGTATAGCGATACCCCAATTCCAAATTTGGTGCATTGACAAAGCTACTACCCACGGACCCACTATAGCTTTGCGTTAGAGAGGTGGAGTTTCTAGGGGCATCATTCACAATATTATTGGTGTTGGAATAGTTTAAGCTGGCTCTGGAACTTAGCTTTACTTTTCCAAATGTGCGTTGAAAGTTCCCAGATACATTAAAGGTTTCATCTTCCAAATTGGAGTTAATGGTAGTGTTGGCTTGGTTAATGCCTCCAATATCCGTACTGCTTTTAAAAGCATCTATTCTTTTGCTATAGGAAGCATTGGCGAAAATATTCTGCAGGTTGAACATATTAAAACTGAAAAAATTCAGCGATACATTATGGTAAAGAGCACTTTCCAAATTCCTGTTGCCCTGGTATAACGAATTATAATCACTGAACACGTAGCCTTGGGCAAAACGGTTGATATCGGAAAAGTTGCGTCTTACATTGTAGTTCAACCTAAGGCTTTCAGATTGCTTCAATTGCAGGTTGACAAACAAATCCGGTGCAATGTTAAAAAGTTCATCTTTCACATCAGTCCCCAATTGCGAATTTGTAGCCGTGTAATCGTGCACTGTAAATCCTGGATTAAAAGTAAACTTACCAGCGATCAGCTTATAGTGAAACCCTAAAAACATATCGGAAAAATCATAGCTTACCCTGTTGTTTAGTTCATCTTCAGCAAAATTCAATGTTGATCCATTATCCAAAATCTGGAAAATGCCCGAGTCAAAATTTTGACTACTTTGGGTGGTTCCAAAAGTAAAATTTAGGTTGCTTTTTGGGCCCGTGACCCAATAATAGTCCAATTTGGCATCCATCCTATTGGTCAATACACGCTGTTCTTGACCTATATCAAAATTGCTTTGTGTATCATCAAATGGAATGATGTTCAAAAATGGCTGTTCTTCACGCATGGCATTGTAGAAAGGGTCTTCATCGGTATGCACATATTGCAGCTCAAGGGCAAGAATGTGGTCTTTGTTCAAGGTGTAATACAGGTTTGAATTCTGTGTGAGATTTGTTGGCCGTTGTACCCTGTTTTCCTCAATATTGTCCGTAACGTCCGCAACAGAAAGTACATTTACAGCTTCCTTTTCATCCGAGAATTTTACAAATCCGTCATAATTCCATTGCAGATCGGATGAAGGACTGAAATGGGATTCAAATTTTATCAAACCTAATTTGGACACTTGATCCGTTCCGGTCATTGTAGATTCTTGTTGGTTTGTCGTGATAAAGGTTCGCACAGCATTGGTCTCTAAAAGACTATTGTTATATGAATAGATACCAAAACCGCTAAAACGCCATTCTTTTGAGGGTTTATAGCTAAAATTGACAGCTGCAAATCGTGAATCGATTTCCTTTGCCCTATTGTTTTGCAGTGTACTCAAACCCAAATCATTGGCACCCGTATTGAATAGGGTACCGTTATTTTGACGGGTCGCCCCGCGCAACCCCCCGGTAAAATTCCATAGGTCACGGGCCGTATAGGGTAAATCCCCTATGTTGTTAAGATCCGTAAGGATATTGATGCTATAGTCAGGGCTATAATAAAATAGTTTGGGATGGGCGACATAACGACCATCCGGTCCACTTCCACCGGTAACTTCCCCAAACCAAAATTTCTTCTTTCCTTCTTTAAGTTTAATGTTGAGAGCAACATTATCCTGGTTATTGGTTACTCCCCTTAATTGTGAGACTTCACTAAAATTGCGCAACACTTCCACCTTATCCAATGCATTGGCGGGTATATTTTTTGAGGCCAATTTAGAATCTCCATCAAAAAAATCCTCTCCTTCCACCATAACTTTGGAAACACGTTTGCCCTCCACTTCAATTTCACCATCATCATTTACTTCAATTCCTGGGAGTTTTTCAAGTACGTCGGCCAGTTTTTTTTCAGTACCGGAAACAAAGGAGTCGGTGTTGTAAACAATAGTGTCTCCCTGTATGATTATGGGAATTTCATATACGACTTCCACCTCATCCAAGTGCTCAGGCTTTTCAAATAGGGTAATATCAAGCCCTACATCATTTTCTTGGGTTGTCAATGGAATTTCTTGCGTTTGGAATCCCAAATAGCTCACCTTTAAGGTGTAGGTTGCATTCGCTTTGACATTGATTTTATAAAAACCTTTGGGATCGGTTATCCCAAAGCCGTCCAATTTTTGATCAGCCTGATTGATAGCAACAATATTGGCAACGTCCAAAGCATTCCCCAAACTGTCCTTAACCGTACCACGGATTGTTACTTTTTGAGCTTGGGTGTAGCTTCCCAATGCACCAAACAGGACGGCGCAGACTAACAATTTATAATTTTGCATGCCTTCTAATTACCCCTTATGATTCTTACTGAATTGCTACCTCGTCTATTCCCAGCGCGAAAACGTTCTGACATTTCCTCCATTTTTTCTGCCAATATTTGGTCATATTCTTCCTGACTCACTTTTTTCCCTTTGGAAGGCGCTTTGATTTCTTCCTTGTCTTCCGCGTACATGCTTATCATGTTGCACAGGATAGCGGTTCTGCCATCGTTCACTTCCAAAATGAGACCGGGTAACCCCCAATACGGTCCAGGTCCTTGGCTAATTGGGATCTCAGGAGCATACCATGCGGTGATAATCCGCTCCTCAGGTTCTTCAATTCGTGATAAAAGGGAATTGTTTTGCGTGCTATCCTTAGCATGGGCATTGGTTTCCCCTCCTTGTTGCCCTTGCCTGTCCCCGGCACTGCTGGCCGTACGCCGTATGCGATTAAATGAAGTAGTATCCGGACGTGAGATGGCCGTGGCTTTATAACAGGTATAGTTCCCTATTTTTTTCGTCTCGGAACCCAACTCCCATTCCCATTGATTAAGACTGTCCTGAATTAAAAACTGCTTCCCGAACATCTCGGTCTGATTTAGATATTTTTGACCCTGTATATCCTTATAGTATTTGCCATCTGCCCCTGAAAAGCTGGCAAACACGCGAAGACCACCGTCTCCTTGGGAATTGGATGGGGCTTCCAGTTTTTCCTCCTCCTTATATAGTGAAGTTCTCTTGTCAAAGGTCAGTTCATAAGTCCGTTCCGAGAAATTCTTCATTCGCTCCCGTATACGTTGTTTCTGTTCCTCGGAAATTTGCCTTTCGTCCAAATTCAGATCGATGGAAGTTTTACTAAAATAAGTGGCCTTTCCTTGGAAATCTTGTGCAACCCCATTGCTGGAAACTGAAATGACCGCTAGAATCAGAAGTGTAAACTGTATGTTTTTCATATTCGTTTTTTTGGGTTAGACATTTCCACAAATTTGAACCCCATCAGTAGAAAATACCGTTAACCAGTGTTAACCACCAATAAATTCACGGAACAAACCTTTACTTTAGGGGCAGTGGACTACAAAAAACATAGGATCTTAGTTTATCTCATAGGATTGACCATCCTGGTTACCATTGGCATTCAGATATATTGGAACGTTCAAAATTATGCCACCAACAAACAACGATTGATCAATGAAGTACAGATCAGTTTGGACAATAGCGTGGAAGCCTACTATGCTGGTCTTGCCAAAACAGATTTTTTTGCTTTTGCCGGAAGAACCAATCAACAAAACAGGCAAAAAAGAAGTAATTTTTTCTGGAAGGCAGTCGGTGATGATTCCCTACGAATAAAATTCAGACTGGATTCTTTACGTAAACATCAGAGCGTTTTCAATGGGAAGGATAGTACGCAAGAATCGATTTCTATAATACAATTGAGAGAAGACCATCCTTCCATAAAACCCTTGCACGTATTCCGGCAAATGATGGGGGATAGCTTGGGGGAAATGAGAAAACTTGCCAACCGATTGGTCATAGCTGCCATAAACGACAGTATAAACTTTACCACTATGGACAGCTTACTTACACACGAACTTAAGCGAAAGGACATAACCATAGGTTACAAATTGGTTCATTTTAAGGATGATTCCATACGCCTCGGATCCAGCGGGAATATTCCAAAAAGGTTCAAATTAAAAACCTTTTCAAAATCCACCTACCTTCCCGACTCCCAGAATTTACAGTTGTTCTTCTCAAATCCAACCCTGGCGATTCTCAAAAGGAGCTTAACGGGCATCTTGCTCTCATTTGTGCTGTCCTCGGCCATCATTCTTTGTCTTTTGCACCTACTTCGTATCATCACCAAACAAAAACAATTGTCCGAAATCAAAAACGACCTTATTAGTAATATTACCCACGAGTTTAAAACACCCATTGCCACGGTAACCACGGCCATTGAGGGTATTAAGAACTTTAATCAGAAAAACGATAGGGCAAAAACCGAAAAATACTTGGACATCTCCAACCAACAGTTACAAAAACTGAATCAAATGGTAGAAAAGCTTTTGGAAACAGCCACCTTGGATAATGATAAGCTCCTTATAAACAAGGAACCCACCAATGTTATAAAAATGCTGGAACAATTGGTTGAAAAATATCGCATGATCACACCTGAAAAGGAATTGTTGTTCAGCACCAACATCTCAGAATTACAGCTCAAAATAGACCCCTTCCATTTTGAGAACGCCGTGGCCAACCTAATTGACAACGCCCTCAAGTATGGAGGGGACCAGATACAGGTCAATCTTAATTCTTTGATGGACCAAACGGAGATTTCGGTGGCTGACAATGGAGGCAACATCCCACAGACGCAAAGAGATCGTATTTTTGAAAAGTTTTACCGCATACCAACTGGAAACCAACATGATGTAAAGGGTTTTGGTATTGGGCTTTTTTATTCTCAAAAAATCATTGAAAAACATGGGGGTACGCTGCAATTGGTCGCCGATAAAAAACTCACCATTTTCAAAATCTTGCTATGACTCCACCCATCAAAATAATTCTAGCCGAGGACGAAACCGCTCTAGGTACTATTATTAAGGAAAGCCTGGAAACACGGGATTTTGACGTTACTTTCTGCGAAGACGGGGAAAAAGCCCTCAAGGCCTACCGTCAGACTAAACCGGATCTTTTAGTGTTGGATGTGATGATGCCAAAAAAAGACGGTTTTACACTGGCACAAGAAATAAGAATGGAGAATCCGAGCGTTCCTATTATATTTCTAACCGCTAAATCGCAGACCAAGGATATTGTGGAAGGGTTTGAACACGGTGGCAACGATTATTTAAAGAAGCCTTTTAGCATGGAAGAACTTATTGTTCGTATAAAGGCGCTTTTAGATCGGGTGACCCTGCAACAAAATTTGGAGGATATTGCCATAGGTAAGTTTCGCTTCAATAGCGTAAAACAGTTGTTGTCTTTGGGAGCCGAAGAAATTATGCTCACCCATCGGGAATCACAGTTGTTATATCATCTTGTTAAAAAAAAGAACCTTGTCCTTGACCGCTCCACCATCTTGAAAGCACTTTGGGGCGATGATGATTTTTTCAACGCCCGAAGCATGGATGTGTTTATCACCAAACTCAGAAAAAAACTAAAACAAGACCCCGATGTGCAGATTCTCAATGTCAGGGGTTATGGTTATAAATTGATTTGCTAAACTAAATGGGAGTTCTTTTATTTTGGGAAAATCCTCTTCCAAGATATGTATCGACATCCTTCAAGTTAATCCAGAAAAGGCAACTGATTTTTCAACCGTGCCTGGATATTTTGATGACCCTGCAGTGGCCTGTTACCTATAACCAGATCAAATAACCTCTAAGTATAGGGCGCCCTAGTTTTTGATCGCCGGGGCTCTAGTCGACGGCGTAACTGTTTTTTTCCTGCACCACTTCGCTGAGGTATTGTACAAACTCATACTGGTTGCCGTCCTTATCGGCAAAATAATCCCTGATCCTGAATCGCTCCACTTGTTTTGGAAAATCCCGTTTGTACCCCCTGCTCAACAGATTGTTGGCAATCTCCTCCACATCGGCTACCACAAAGCCCAGATGGTTGATCCCCACACTGTCGTAATTCTTGCTAACTCCTAAATCGCTTTGTTTGGCTTGGTTCAGCGCTATATATGTGTTGTCATCCCCGATATGGACCCATTCCCTTTCATTATTGCCACCACCTCGTATCTTAAAGTGGGGAAAAGCGGTTTGGAAGAATTTGATCGCTTCCTGCAGATCGTTTACCGTGATGTTGGCGTGCTCCAGATAGATATTTTGTCTTTGCATAATTCTTGTTTTTTGTTCGGTACAAAGATCAAGAGCGCAGGTGATCTGTAAAACGGACTTAGGTACAGAAAAGTTACTGTACTATGGTACAGGTTAGAAAACAAACGATTCTAGATTAAATGCTTAACAACCCCCTTTTTAGGCCAATATCCACGGCTTCGGTGCGCGTGTCCGCATTGAGCTTGGACAGGATGGCGGTAACGTGAAATTTAACGGTACGTTCGGCTATAAAGAGTTGTTTGCCGATCTGGCCATTGGTGAGGCCTTTCTTAATCAGGTTTAGTACCTCCAATTCGCGTTTGGTAAGCGGTAACTCGGGATAGTGAAACGCTTTGGCCTTAACGGCTCCTTCATGTTCCTCTGCCTCTCTGCATAACATGGATAATTGCTTCTGGAGTTCCTTCGCCTTTTTCAGCGCCTCCTTCACTTTGTCCTGGTTGTTCTTTGGGCCATCAAGGCAGGAAATCAAGGTTTCCATTTGCGGGTTGCAAATTCGTTCCAGCGCACGCCGAATGCCCGTATCCGATTCCATGTTCCCCGTACTATAGGATTGTTGTAAACGGGTACGCTGAACCGCAGTGCCCACCAATTCGCTAATGGTGTTAAGAATGGCCAGCTCCTTTTCGTCCAGTTGCCGTCTTTCTTTACTGAGCAGGTTCATAAGGCCTACCTTTTGGCCGTTGATGGTTATGGGGATCGTTGCGTGAAATTTCAGGTCTTTGGTTCCCGTGCTGATATCTTCTAACCTGGAGCATCTGATTTCACTGATATTCACGGCCTGATCGATATCGTCAGACAGGTATTGCTTTATGCAATAGCACCACCCGGATAAGCGCTCGGGATGATTGCTCAGTGCAGGCGGCAGGTTGTAGGAAGCGGCCAAATAAACCGATTTGTTGTCCGGTTCGGTAAGCCAGAACCAGCCCGTTTCCACCTCCAGAATTTCCACCGTGCGCTCCAAAGATTTCCGAAGCGCCGAATGCAAGGAAAATTCCTTGTTCAGGTGGCTCGCTATCTCATATAAATGGGAAAAATAATCCTTATCGTTCATCGTTGACAACTAAATTATGGAGAAAAGGGGATATTACAGCCGTTGATTACTTTTTTATCGCCCTATGATCACCATACCACCACATGTTTGCCAACTCGTTTATATTCGAAACTTTTCCTTATTTTTCATACGTTGTACCGGAATCCGTGTCAATGGTGCAGCTTCTTGCTCCTCAAAAATTCCAGCAATAGTTCCGGACGGTCTGTTTGGATGATATCCACATGATTATCCAAATACCATTGGTAGGTGTTGATATCTACCGCCGCCCTTTCATCGTCATGACCACCGCTGAGATGGGGCCACAGCGAATTGACCCATACCCCTGTACCTTTTTTTCTAATGTCATTGAAATAGGTACCTAAACCAACCGTATCCCTTGGGATGATAAATTCAAGGGCCACGGGTTTTCTGTGCTTTATATAATCGTCCACAACACCCTTACTGCCCGGTTTAAGTCTGATTATGGGCATGAAATACACTTTGTCCAAATAGGCCCCGAATTCTTTTTCAACCGCTTCCCGTGTCTTTGCTCCCTTGATGATGACCTGGTCCAAGGTTCCTGTTGTTTTTACCACCTCATAACATTTGTCAAAGATGGTGTAACTTTTGTCCAGATTAACAAGGATCTTGTCCTTAGTGGTTAAAAGTGCCTCTTCCAGTGTGGGGATGCTATGCGCGGTCGGAACTCCAAGCCCATCCTTTAATCGCAATGTCTTTAAGGAGTCCAGGGTCCAATCCTTTATGTGCCCTTTTCCATTGGTCGTGCGGTCTATGGTTTCATCGTGCATTAAGACCAAATGGCCGTCCTTGGTTTCCCGAATGTCAATTTCTACCATATCTACGCCCATATCGATGCAGTTTTGAATGGCCTGCAATGAGTTTTCCGGGGCGTGCCGCCAGTCTCCCCTATGGGCCACCACAAGAACCTCTTTATTTTGGGCATCCCGTAAATTGGCAATTTTGTCCTGTATGGAGGAGGGTGCTGCCTGGGCGACTGTGGTAGGTTCTATGGTTTTAGGGTTGTTGCAACTTCCCCAGAGGAGTAAGGCCGCAAATAAGAAATAAGGTTTCATGTAATGATTTTTGAAATTTGTTGATAAGGAAACAAAAGGGGGACATAGTCCCCCCACTGAATTAAAAAAAAACTAACTCAAACTAACTATCGTTATATTGGAATACCTGTCTTGCTCTTGCCCCGTCCTAAGCTCAATAACCCGGGTTTTGGGTTATGGAGGCATCCGTATCCAACTGACTCTGCGGAATGGGCAATACCAATTTGTTCTCATCGATTGTAACGCCGGCCCCGGTGCTGGCAAAGAAGGCGTTCATAACGCTCACCGCTGTTCCATATCTTTTTAGGTCAAACCAACGCTGTCCTTCGCCAATAAACTCAAACCGACGTTCCAATCGGATGGCCGCCCGCACATCTGCCTGTGTGGTGGCCGTTGTAGCCGCCAGACCGGCCCGGGCCCGTATGGCGTTAAGTTGCACTACGGCTTCGGCGGTCTGGCCATTTTCATTAAGGGATTCCGCGTATTTCAGGATGACGTCCGCATATCGGATAATTAGGTGATCGCTTCCGCCATCGTCGGCCCCGGTAGGGGACACTTCGTACTTTGTGGAAAAATAAAAGGGGTTTGCGCCTAGGTCCACATCCACATAATCGCCCAGTCGGGTATCCCCGGCTTCAAAGGAATCTATAAAGGCCTGTGTTGGCAAATTATGCCCCTTTGCGTTGGCGGTGGTACCGGAGGGTCGGAACTGGGAGCCGGCCGGACTCCCTTCGAGAACGCCGTCAACATTAAAACCACTGGCAAACTGTACCTCGAACAAAATCTCGGAATTGCCCTCATTGGCCACGCCAAATATTTCGGAAGTGGTCGCTGCCAAGGCATAGCTGTTTGAATTGACCACGGCTTCAAAATTGGTCAAGGCCCCACTGAAATTGCCCCGGGTGAGCAATACGCTGCCCAAAAGGGCCTGTGCCGCTCCTCGGGCAGGTTTGCCCGATGCTTTGTCCGCGGGAAGATCTTGGATGGCATCATTGAGGTCCGCTTCAATTTGGGCATAGACTTCTGCCAATGGCGTACGGCCCTGTCCAAAGAAATCGAAAGGACTCTCCGTTTCGGTCGTTACCAAAGGAACATCACCGTACAGGCGTACCAGGTTGAAGTACAGTAAAGCACGAATAAATTTCATTTCCCCTATTCTATTTGTTTTAAGGGAAGGGGTTTCATATTCAATGTCGGTTATTCGGTTCAGTACCGTATTGGCCCGTTGAATGCCCCGGTACGATTCCCTCCAAATACCACCCACTAGGTCATTTCCGGCATTCGTGGAAAAATCGTCCAATTGACCAAAACGACCTCCGTCATTGGCCGCAATTTCCTCAAAGGAGTCCTCCCCCGAAATTTCACCCACACCGATCAGGTCCAGACCGTAGAGTCCGCCTTCCTGCAATTGTGCATAGACACCCTGTACCGCACTTTCCAACTCCTGCTCGTTTGAAAAAAAGTTGGTCGAGGCTTTTTCCGTAATGGGCACGATGTCCAATTCGTTTTCACAGGAGAACAATCCAAGCAAGACGACCACCATTAGCAATGTATATTTATTGAATTTCATTTTGTTTTCTTTTTTGGTTCAAAATTTAACGTTTAATCCAAGTGCAATAAAACGGGTCAAAGGGCTTGCGGACTGGATCCAGCCCCTGGTCAACGTTTGTCTTCTGCTTCCCCGGGTACCGGAGGGATCCGGTCTGGTATCTATGCCATCGGGATTGAAGCCCCTAAAATTGGTGCTGTTGAAAATATTGTTCCCCGTAAGGTAAATTCTGAGAAAATCGATTCCCAGGTAATCCGTAATACCTTCCTCAAAGTTGTAGCCCAGTTGCAGGCTCCTTAAGCGAAAGTAATCCGCATCGTATACCGAAAGACTGGAAGCCCTTGTAAGACGACCGGCCGACGAAAAACTGGAAAAATCAGGTCTCCTGAAAAAACCGTTGGCGTTGCGGTCCGAAAAATAATTATCAAAATAATGCTGGGTAGGTACAAAAAACCCTTCCCCGCTTTCCGCAAAATAAACCATACGGTCCGAGACTTTCCTACCTTCAATTCCCGTGAATTGTGCGGTGAAATCGAAACCTTTATAATTTAGGTTAAAACCAAAACCATAAGTAAAGTCGGGATTGTAATCGCCCAATGTTACCCGATCATCCGGGGTTATCTGGCCATCGCCATTGGCGTCCCTAACGATATAATCGCCCACTTCGGTACCGGCCAAGGGGGTAACGGTTGCCGCGTCCAGTTCTGCCTGGGACCTAAACACCCCTTCGATATCGTAGGCATAGAACTCGGCAATGCTGCCCCCTACACGGGTAAGGAAATCCATGCCACCATTGTTCTGAATAATCTGTTCTTGGCCCTCGCCCAAGGCCAGCACCTCATTCTGGTTGGTAGTAATATTGGCATTGAAACCTAAGCTCAGTTCGCCGATCTCAAAACTATTTCCCCGGATTTCAAATTCAAATCCCTTGTTTTCCAATTCGCCGATGTTCTGCAAGGATTCGGAAAATCCCGACTGCTGGGGTACGGGCACATCCAATAGGAGATCTGTAGTCTTGGAGTTATAGTATTCCACGACGAACAACAATTTGTTGTCCAAAAAGCCCAAATCCAAACCAAGGTTCAGAGCACTATTGGTTTCCCACGACAAATCGGGATTTGGTGAGGTTTCGGTAAAGGAGCCTGAAACCAATTCCCCGTCAATCACATAATTGTCCGGGGCGATCAAGGCTATGGAACCAAAATCGCCTATCTGATTGTTCCCTGTCTGGCCCCAGCTTGCCCTTAACTTGGCAAAGCTTACCAGGCCGTCCTCAGGGAAGAAGGCCTCATTGCTTATGTTCCATCCGGCGGAAATGGAGGAGAAATTCCCATATTTGGTATTGGCTCCAAAACGTGATGAACCGTCCCTTCTAAAGGAAGCTGAAAGCGAATATCTCCCATCATAATCGTATTGTAAGCGGGTAAAATAGGATTCAAGCGCCCATTTGCTCCTGTTCACGGTAGCCGAAGGATTGGTGGCCCCGGCAATATTGCGCAGGTTGTCATCGGCAAAGTTGTTGCTCTGTAATCTGCTGTTGAAAAAGCGCTCTTCCTGATAGCTAAAACCGAGCAACACATCAAAGGTGTGCTTGTCAAAGGTTTTGGTATAAGTCAGGAGGTTCTCCGTAATATAGTTTTCCCTTCTTGCATTGTTTTCAAAGGCTTGCGCAAGGTTGTTGGCCACCGGGGTCCTGTAGTTTCCTATGTTGGAAGGGGCGAAGAATTCCGTAAAAATGTTATTGTAGTCGCCTCCCAAAGAGGTTTTAAATTTTAGGCCGTCCCAGGGCTCTATTTCCACATAGGCGTTTCCGAATACCCGTAAACGGCGCTCAAAAAAGTCGCTCAATTCGGTTTGCGCAATGGTGTTTTCAGAGATAGGGCCATCCCAATTGTCATTGTTGTCGTTCAATTGATTGGCAATGGCGAAAGTGCCGTCCGAGTTGCGGATGGGGTAGTAGGGTTGCATTAATATGATGGAAAAACTGGGGTCTGGCTGGGCTCCTGGGTTCAGGCCATAATTGGACCAACCGGCTTCTCCTGTTGGATTGGAATTGACCAAGGAAACATTGGAGCTAATTCCAAAACGGATGCGGTCACTTATTTTTGAATTGAGTTGGAAATTGGTTGTATAGCGCTTATAGTCCGAATCGATGATGATGTTTTCTTGGTTCAAATACCCAAAAGAAACGGAATAATCGGTCTTTTCGGTTCCCCCGCTGAGGTTTAGGTAGTGGTTTTGTTGGGCGGCTGTCCTGAAAACGGCATCTGTCCAGTTGGTATTGGTCAGACCGGCCTGTCCGTCCAGATAGCCCTGTAGGTATCCTGGAATCCTACTGCGCTTGCCCCCTCCATTGGCATCACGGGTGGCATTATCATCGGTAACACTTCTTCCCGGCCCCCCGGAGACATAACCGAAGTTTCTGGAATCGGAATCAAATAGGGCAGCATCATAGGCATCTACCAACTCAAAATTGTCTATGCGGTCCTGAAAACCGTAGTAGGTGTCATAGGTAACTTTTAAACCTCCCGGTCTTCCTTTTTTTGTGGTAATCAAAATAACCCCATTGGAGGCTCTGGATCCGTAGATAGCGGCCGACGCGGCATCCTTTAAAATGTTGATGGATTCAATGTCCTGGTTGCTGATCGAACTAAAGGAAGAACCTTCCGATAAAGGGTTGCCATCAATGACGATCAATGGATTTGTACCGGCCGTCAAGGTGTTGAGTCCCCGAATTTGAATAACGGAGTTCTCGCCCGGATTTTTTCCATTTCCCAGAATCTGTATCCCGGAAACATTGCCCGCAAGGGCCTGTTCAAAATTGGCGGAAGAGTAATTGTTCAACTCTTCACTATCTACTTTGGATACCGCTCCATTGAACTTTTCTTTGGTCGTGGACCCGTAACCGATGATTACAACCTCCTCGAGCTTTCCAGCATCGGGCTGCAATTGAATGTTTAGGGTACTTTGTCCGTTTACGGCAACCTCTTTGGTGGAGTATCCCAAATAGGAAACCTGAAGTACGGCATCCGAACCAGATACCTCAATGGAGTAGTTTCCATCAAAATCCGAACTGACCCCGTTAGTGGTTCCTTTTTCTATGATACTGGCACCAGGAAGGAGTTGCCCACGCTCATCGGTGATTGTTCCCTGGACGGCGTTTTGTACAGGAGCCGTCGAATTGGCCTCCTCGGGTTGAATTGAAAGGTCGGGTTCCGTTCGTTTTACCAAATAAATACGGCGGTCATTGAGGTTAAAAGTGGTATTTGTGTTTTGAAAAACCTGGTTGAGCACATTGGCTATCCGTTCCCTGTTTACTTTTATGGAGACAATACGATCGAGGTTTACATCTTTGATTTTATAAACAAACTCAAACTCGGTCTTACTTTCAATTTCATCGATCAATTGCCCTACGGAAACGTTGTTCAGGTCTAGTGTAACTTTGGTGCGTTGTCCGTAGGTCTCATTGGCTTGCATGGAGAAGAGAGCAGCCAGGATGAACAACGTACTGAGTTTCATTTTTAGATCATATTTAAATATTGGATAAGGGCTTCTTTTAAGCTTAAAAAGTTTTTTCATACTTTTATAGTGTTAACTGTGGTTAATCTTTTAAGTTTGATCACTTCGACCAATCGGAAGATGTTCGTAGCATTTTCCGATTTTTTTATGGCCATATCTGACCATCACAAGAAGTAATCTTTTTTGGTTACATCTTCAATTAGGGTTACTTCATAGGCGTTCCTTTTAAAACTTTAGTATTAGGTTGTTATTCGATCAGTATCCTATTGTCCAGAATCTCGTATTCGATTCCGTAATTGACCTTTAATTCCTCAAGCACATTTTCAATGGGTTCATTTCCGAAATTGGCATTGAATTCCTCATGGGTCAAGTCGGTATTGTTGTTAATGATCGTCACGTTGTAATGCCGTTCAAGCTTTTTGAGTATGTTGGTAAAGGTCATGTTCCTGAAGACCAGTTTTCCATTGATCCATGAGGTATATAAACTAGTGATTACCTCAGCGGTGTCGATATTGTTTTTGGTCCGATCAAAACTTCCCTTAAACCCAGGTTTCAGATATACGTTTTTGTCGGTATTGTATCCCTCCGCTTCCGTATAGAGGCTTACAGCACCTTCTACCAATACCACTTCCGTTGTTTCGTCCTCTGGATAGGCCGACACGTTAAATTGTGTCCCCAATACCCGGACGTTCAATCCATTTGTGCTCACGATAAAAGGGTGCTCGGCATCCTTGGCAACGTCCAAATAGGCTTCCCCGGTCACGAAGATCTGTCTGTGTAAACCTTTTACGAACTGCACGGGGTATTTGATGGAGGAACCAGCATTGAGATGGGCCACGGTACCATCGGATAGTTGAAGCTCGAAGGTCTTTCCGTTGGGTACGGCCAGCGTATTGTAGGCAAGTTCTTTTTTGGAGTCGTTGCCCGTATATTTCAAACTCTTCCCGTCCTGTTTCCCAACAATTTGGCCTTGGGCGTCCAGGACTTCCACTTGCCCATTTTCATTGATAATCTGCAGGTCACCATTTTCGAGCTGAAGGGTGATGGCATTTTCCGGTAGTACGGCCGGGGTATTTGAGGTGGAATTTTGCAGGTAGAAATACGCGCTGGTCAGGAGGCCTATAAACAGGGCTGCGGCCGAGGATACCTTCCAAAGGGAAGCCTTTCTCCTTTTGGGATTCCGGGTTTGTGCGTTAATGGCCGTCCATATAGATTCCTTCACGGTATTTTTATGGGCCTCGTTTTTAAAATAGGGTTGCTGGTTGGATGAAAGTTCTGCCTTGAACTTTTCCAAGACCTCCAGTTCCTGCTCGGATATGGATCCGTTCAGGTATTTGTCCAACAATTTTCTGAATTCTTTCTCTTGCATATTTGGTGCGCTATACTAGTAAGAACCGTAAAGCGGGGGGAACGCACACAAGTTTTATAAAATTAACATTTCATTAACATATATAGCTGTAGAATCAGCGCGCATGGCTTTTGGCCGTTAACGAGAAAATCAAAGGAGGATGCTCAAGAAAAAAAGGGAAGTCAGGGAAGATTGGGCGAGCCTCAAGTTTTGGCGAATGGACTTCAGCGCTATGGACATTTGATTTTCCACAGATCGTTTTGATATGCCCAAGCGCCTGGCTATTTCTTCATTGCTGGCAGCTTCCATACGACTGAGCCTAAAAATCTGTTGACATCTGGGTGACAGGCCCGTCAAGGACTTTTCGATAATAAATCGGGTCTGATCCAGGTTATGTTGACTTTCTGCATCGGACGGGGAGGTCAATTCCAATGACTCAATAACCTGAAGCTGGGAAGCACTTAGCTTGTTGTCCCGTAAATATTTAAAACAGCCATTGTTCACCGATCTGAAAATATAAGCTTCAAAATTCTTGATTTCCCGGTGCTCTCTTTTCTGCCATAGATTCAACCAAATATCCTGCACGATATCTTTAGCGATAGCCTCATCAAGAACGATGGATTTGGCATTGACGTACATGGGCTCCCAAAATAGCTCAAATAGCTTTCGAAAAGCTTTTTTATTGCCCTTTTTGAATTCCGCTAGGAGTAACTTGTTCGTTTTTGGTTTTGTGACCGACATTTCAATCTAATGCTTCATTAAATGAAATTTGCATAGGATAAATGTATAAAAAAATGTCTTTATCACTAAAAGATGATAAAAATCGTAACCGATAGATAAGGATTATTTAATATGATCGATGCAGTGGATCCTCGATAAAAAACACGGGTATCACAGGCATCCGAGCCATTCTGGACTGCACTTTTTTAAGGGAAGGTTTCCAACAGGGCACCCGCTTGCCAAATTGCATTTTGCCGGGATGCTGTAAGAATAACTTCACGTATTTGTGCGATACCGATTTCCAATGGTTCATTAAAAGCGGCCTGACCGAGATGTGCAAAAATGGTTTAGGTAATACCCAAGGTACCATGTAAGCTAGTACGGTAGGAAATATTTCATTGTATCTAACCGTGCTCCCGGTTTTAGGCTATGACAAGAACACCTAATCATTGATATCAAATGTCATGAAGGTTTGATCGCCCCGTTGGTTGGTATAAAAGTTAAAAATCAACTCTTCATAAGAAGTTTCCTCTTCAAAGGTGTACAGGGTGAAGGTCAACTTGTCCGGAGAGTCCATATTCGTTAAATCAAACCCCTTGGCCAACAGATTGTTGGCAACCTCTTCCGGAATTTCCATGCTCCCGAACGGAATGGAGACCGTAGTGTTGGGGCGATTTGTAAAACTCCAGATAAAAGGTGCTAAAGGACTGGAACCAGTAGACCCAGGCCGCTCAAAATCCAAACGAAACGAAGATCGAACGTAGTCCGCGGAAATGCTGACCTCATTTCCTGCCCTGGAAACGCTCCATCCCGGAATAACAATATCACCGAATCCTTTGAACCAGGACTCAATAGACCTTTTGTTATCCAATTGGATGTTCAAGCGTTGTTGCACCACATTGTACGCGTCTATAACCGGCAGTTCCATAGTATTGTTAAAATCACTGGGATTGCCTGCAAAATTGACTATTTGATTGAAGTTGTTGTTATTAAAACCAGCTTCATTGGCAAACCCACGTAATGAAAAATTAAAATTTAACGAGCCGGCAGGTAGGTTTACTGTATTTGTTTGAGGCGGTAATTCGAAATCGTTCAGACTAATGGTTTGATCTTTGAAATCATCAAGAATAAAATAGCTGTATTCGTCTAGGTTCCTACTATTAATGGGAAGTGTATAGATAAATATGTTCTGCGTAGCTGTTGTATCATACTCAAAATCAAAGCTTGAAGATGTGGCGCCTCGGAAGGTCCTAATGGTGGAATAATTGGTGCTGAAAAGTCCAAAAGGTGTAAAATCCGTGTCCATTATACCCAGACTAAAACTCCCATCCCTTTTTATGCCACTGTAATTGGGAAACTCATTTGCCCTCGCATTTTGTATTTCGGTCTCATTGGTGCCAGGCACGATATCCGCATAGGAGGTTATGACATCAAACTCAAAACCGTTTTTACCCAAGACAATTTCGGAAGCAATAAAGGATTGCCTTTTAAAGTTGTCCGGAGCATAGAAATGCAGCTCTTCTGCTGAGATCGCTACATTTCTGTATTCAATCAATTTACCCTCCAAGGAGTGGAGTGAAAAAAAAAGATCAATGAGATCGCTATTGAAATCGGTGGTGGTCACTGCGAACAACAGTTTCTTGGATTCAAAGGTGTCCAATGCCATGCCTTTGTTTTCACTGTCATCCACGGATTCTATGGAAATCTCGTGTTCGCCATCCAAGAAATCGAAAGGATCCAATTCGTAGGAAAACTGCTTCTGGGAGCTGCTGAATACCTCGGTGCCATCCACCAATACGGAAGAAGTAACATTATCTGAATTGTCCGTAACGGTAATATTTAAGGTAGTGAGTACCTCTACCACCGCCTCCAGACCCAAAAGTGTTATGGAGGGAGCTGTATTATCCGGTGTTTCAGGTGGGTTTACCACCGGAGGATCTTCATTGGAACTGCTACATCCAAAGAAAAGTAGCGCTGTGGAAATCAGGACAAAGTAGTGTTTCTTCATGGGTGGAAAGTACGGAATTCGTTTTTTTTACGGAGGATAATTATCGTAGATTTTTTATGTTTCATGTTAAAATGGATGAAAGGTAATATTCATCGGTAAAACAAAATAGAAATGGCGGAGGATGCAATTTAGTCTTTTGACTTTTGTTGTTTACCTTAGCAGAAACTTCTGTTATGGAACAAAAAACCAAAAACGTATTTGTAAACGGTGCCATAAGCCCGGAATTCATTGCGAATTCCATTGCCCTGCACCAGTCCAAGACCCATATTGGGGCCCATGATATTTTTTTGGGGCAGGTACGGGCCGATGAGATCAACGGAAAAACCGTGGCCGCCATTGAATATACGGCCTATGAGGAAATGGCCAATCTCAAGTTCCAGGAAATACGGGAGGCCGCCTTTGGGAAATTTGATCTGAGCTGTATGCATATTTACCACAGCTCGGGAATTGTAAAGGCCGGGGAAATCTGCTTGTTCGTTTTTGCGTCCTCCCCGCACCGCAAGGTGGTCTTTGAGGCCATACGTTATATCGTGGAGGAAATAAAGGCAGAAGTCCCCGTTTTTGGCAAGGAACTTTTTGAGGACGAAAGCTATCAATGGAAAGTGAATAACTGATTATGGTAGACATCACCCATAAGTCCCCTACGGTAAGAACCGCGATTGCCCAGGCCATTGTGAGGGTCAGCACCCAGGCCACCATAGACGCCATCCAAAACAAGACGGTTCCCAAAGGGGATGTTTTTGCCCAGAGCCGGGCGGCAGGACTCCTCGGTGTTAAGAAAACGGCAGACCTACTTCCCGATTGCCACCCTATGCCCATTGAGTACACCAATATTGCTTATGAGATCCAAAACCTTGAGATCCAAATAAAGATTACCGTAAAGACGGTATATAAGACGGGAGTGGAGGTAGAGGCCATGCACGGAGCCAGTGTGGTGGCCCTGAATATCTACGATATGCTAAAACCTATCGATAAGGGCGTGGAGATCCATCAGATCAAACTGCTAAAGAAAACTGGGGGGAAATCCGATATTCTCAACACCTGAGAAATACGCTACTTGCCCAAGTTCCGTAACATTTCTTCCGTGGTACGTTCCAAATCAAATTGAGGCTGCCAGCCCCAGTCTACCGTTGCCTGGGAATCATCTATGCTGTTGGGCCAGGAATCCGCAATGTCCTGTCTAAAATCAGGTTTAAAATCTACTTTAAACTCAGGGATATAAGCTTGGATACTCGCAGTAATTTCCGCTGGTGTAAAACTCATGGCCGCCAAATTGTAGGACGAGCGCACGGTAAGTTTGTCACTTTCAATTTCCATAATATCTACCGTAGCCCTAATGGCATCGTCCATAAACATCATAGGCAATTTGGTATCGGCCTTTAAGAAACTGGTATAGGAGGCTCCCGAAACCGCCTTGTGGTAAATTTCTACGGCATAATCCGTGGTGCCCCCGCCTGGAAGTGTTTTCCAACTAATGAGTCCCGGGTATCGAACACTGCGAACATCCACGCCGTATTTGCGAAAATAATAGGAACACCATCGTTCCCCGGATTGTTTGCTGATACCGTAAACCGTGCTCGGTTCCATAATGGTGCTCTGCGGGGTGTTCTCCAAGGGGGTGTTGGGTCCAAAAACAGCAATGCTCGAGGGCCAGAACACCTTGTTGATTTTTCCTTCCTTGGCCAGGTTGAGCACGTTAAAAAGCGAGTTCATGTTTAAATTCCAGGCCCGCATGGGGAATTTTTCTGCCGTTGCGCTCAGCATGGCCGCCATAAGATAGACCTCTTCAATTTCGTAATACATGATTACATCCTCCATGGCGTCATAATTGGTGGCATCGAGCAATTCGAAGGGTCCGGAATCCATTAAATTTTTACTGCCTTCCCGAATGTCGCTGGCCACCACCTGATCGTTCCCGTATTTCTCGCGGAGCGCCAAGGTAAGTTCCGTGCCTATCTGTCCACAGGCGCCTAAAATCAAGATGGATTTTTGCATCAAATCGAAGTTAAATGGATTCGAGGGCAAAGATAACTTTTATTAAAATTTGTACATTCGTTCCATGGGAAAATTATTCGTTTTAGGGGCAGCTTTCTTGTTGCTCCTGTCCTGCAATCAAAACAAAAACAATGATAATGCCGATGGTGCATCGGGGAGCGACTTTGATGCGGACGAACTACCAGAAATCTTCCTGGTCAATGCCAAGGCAAAAAAAATCCTTGGGGAGTGGCCCGAGTTCAACGGCCTGGAGACCAGTTTCGAGGCCTTATATCGCGCCAAAAACAAGGAAGACCTGGGGTTTGTTATTGACGATTTGATCGAAAAACAAAAGCTGCTTGCAGCCTCTACCTACCCTGAAGCCTTTGATATTCCGCAGATAAAAAGTAGGCAAAGGGTTTTCCGCACCTATATATTAAAGGTAAAGGCCAGTTTGGAATATCGAACGGAAACGGCCAGCCCTGCCCTGGAAATGGTAGAGGCCTACAACGCAATGAGAAACCAATTCAATGTTATTGTAAACAATACCTTGGATACACAATTGATATTAGATGAATAAATTAGTTTTAGGTCTGGCGCTCGTGTTTTTTGCCCAGTTGGGCGCGCAGGAGACTGAAGTTGAAAAACAGATACATTCGGTTTTGGATGCTTGGCACCTGGCAGCTGCAGAGGCCGATTTTAAAGCGTATTTTGACAAGATGACGGCCGATGGGGTGTTTATCGGTACGGATGCTACGGAGAACTGGCAGAACAAGGCTTTCAGGGAATTTTCCAAACCCTATTTTGATCGGGGCAAGGCATGGAGCTTTACCTCCGTGGAACGGAATATCTACCTGAACGAAGCCTTGGACCTTGCTTGGTTCGATGAATTATTGGACACGCAGATGGAGCTTTGTCGCGGTTCCGGTGTGTTGAAATTGGTGGATGGCAAGTGGAAAATAGCGCATTATGTACTTTCCATTGCCGTACCCAACGAAAATGTCACGGAGCTAGTTGCCATTAAAAAGGAGAAGGATAGTCTTTTACTGCGCCGTCTAAAACAAAATTGACCATTCAAGGGTTTGGGGGAATAAAAAAAGGGCTTTTCATAAAGCCCCTTCTTCATATGCAATATAGGTTATTCCTGGGTTTCTGGCTGCGCCTTGCGCGATTCCAAGGCTTGCTTGCTTAAACTGGCCAGATTAAAATTGGGATCAATTTTAAGGGCCTCATCAATAATAGCAATGGCACCATCTATATCGTCCTTGTCGGTATTGTATTTTACCAAACCTTTCATATGGATCAAAGCCGCCTTTAAAGGAACCTCGTAGGGTTGCTGTCTTTCATAGAAAGCATACTTCATATCGTCCTTGGCATTGGCAATCCCATACTCAATATTCGACGCCGCACCGGTATTGTCCCCGGTCTGTACCTTTAGATCAGACAGTTCGTAGGCCAAATAGGGACTGGGCGATCGTTTGAATAGAATTTCAAATTGCTCCAAGGCCCGTTTGGGCTGGTTGAGCGCTTTCAGGGAAACGGCCTTAACACGTACCGCCAAATCGGAATCACCTTCATTGCTTTCAATACCGATAGTATTCAGCGCTTGTAGGTGTTGATTGTTATTGGCGTATACATAGGCAAGTGTGTCCTTGCGTTCCTTGGTCGGAGCCAATACGTTTAAATGTGTCAAGGCACTGATTACCCCGTTCACATCTCCTTGTAACTTCATTTCCTTATAAAAAGCCTCATAATGCTGTAGCAGTTCACTTTTGTTCTGTGCCATGCCCAACAGCGGCAGGCCGATCAATAGAAATAATACAATTTTTTTCATGTGTTTCTTCTCAAAAATTACTGTGCGGCAAAACTATTAAAATATTTTTAAGTAAAGTGTTAAGGATATTCATAAACACTTCTATACCAATAAAAAAAGGATGCTAGAGCGCATCCTTTTTCCGTATGGTGGTTTTTAGTGGTATTTAAATCAAGCTACCGTGAGCGTTACGTCCTTGTTTTCATAGGAACGCAGCAAACCGGCATAAAAGGCCAAACTCCTCGTATCCTTGTCAATGCACGATTTTAAGAAATCGCGTAGGTTTTTGAACAGGAGATTTGCATGCAGGGTGGGAACATGTAGGTTCACCTTCTTAGGGTCATAATCTTTGTCGTCCATTACAATGTCCATCGCCACACGTTTTCGGTGATAATCAATGGAGACCTCTGCCGCATTGTAATGCTTCTTTAAAATAGCAATGTGTAGGCTTTCAAAGTTTTTGGGAATTTTTCGATTGGGACAGCTGCGGGAGATCAAGCTCTCAATTTCCGAGAGAATCCTCCTTTTTAGACTTGAATTTTCCATATCAATCGATTTTAATTACCTAATAAAGGTACAGCTTAAAATGTAAAGTGCTTAAAATCAATGACATAATTTAACGAAATTGCCCGTTTTTTGTTGTGAAAAATGCTTTTTGCGTGGTGAATCAAGAGAGAATTGAAGTGTTAAAACGGAATTTTTTAACATGTATTAGCCTACTTGATAGGATTTTCTTCCCCATTTTGGTCCCTGTTCCCTGGTATTGTGGTGGAATAAGACCCCTATTTTTGGCTTCCTGGGTATAGTATTCGTCCTTAAAAGGGTACTTGGGATAGACGGCATTGAACAGTTCGTTCCACCAATTATGGGCAATTACTGCCTGTATGACCCGAATGGCATCGTCCAAATGGATGAGATTGGTAAACACCTTGCCATGGGTGGGCAGTTTTTTTCCTGCAAGCATATGAATGGGATGCCTTTTTGGTCCAAGGAGTCCTCCAAAACGTATGATTGTGGTATTGAGCTCACTGTCCTTAACAAATAGCTTTTCGGATTCCAATAGCTGTTTTCCCGATGCGGTCACCGGACTTGGAGCGCTGTCCTCGGAAACCTCCCCTTCGATTTCCCCATAGACCGAGGTGCTGCTGGCAAAAATAATCTTCCTGGTTTTTGATGCTTTGATTGCTTTATGCAGTCGCCGCATTTTTTCCACGTAATTTTCTGCATTGCGCTGCCTCAGCTTTGGGGGGACGTTGATGACCAGGACATCTACCCCGAACAAAAAATCATGGATTTCTTCGCTCACGGCCTCCTCGGAAAGGGAGATCTTGTAAGCCAAAATACCCGCCTCCTTCAATAGTCCCAGTTTTTCCGGTGAAGTGGTACTTCCTTTCACCTTAAAACCATCCTCTATGCAGGACTTGGCCAGTGGCAGCCCCAACCAGCCACAACCCAGGATAGCTATGCACTTACTCAAACCGGGCCTTTTTGGTCACTAAAATGGCATCATTGAGTACGAATGGCATGGGAATACTATTTTCCGGCCGGGGTGGAACGCTAAACAAGGGATTGTTCAGCAGATCGTTGGAGGCTTCGTAGAGCGTAAGTTCCAGTACGGAATCCTTTGGGAAGCGCAGTCGTAACTCGGTAGGGGTGTTATCGCTTATGTAGTGCGTTACCAATTTCCCCCGTTTTCTGTGTTCCAAATAATAGGGAGATAGGGGAATGTTGTTGACCGAGGCCGTTGTTATGGGGATGTCATTGGAAAAGACCTCCAAACGGTTCACGGTCCGCTGCGGACTGATGCAGATTTCCAACAATCGCTCATTTCCTATGAGGGTGTCCATGGTCGTTTCGATTTTGGGTGCTGCAATGGTTTTTGCCGGCGCACTGACCACATAGGTAAAGCCGGCAGCATATTTACTGCTGATGGTCTTATCGGCCAGTTGTTGGGGTACCGTTTTATCGGCCCCTAGGTATTGTGCCGTCCAATCCGAAAGCTCGTGCTCGTAAGTGGCCCATTGGGCCGTATTTTTATCGGCGTCCAGCACGTATAAAAGGCTGCTGGGTTTCGCATTTTCTTGGGAAAAACCCGAATTCAGGTGCGCACCCACCATAAAACCCAAAAACAACAACAGGCCAATGGAAGCTAAACGCCCCATATGTTTAAAGTACCCAAAAATGGGCAGGAGCAGCAAAAAGAGCAGGCTGGTGAACAGCGTGGCGGCAATCATCATCTTCAATCCAAGTCCTACAGGGAACATCTTAATGAAAGGCGCATAGATCCATATGGCGGGAAGCGCCAAAAAGACCAATAGATACGGACTGGGATGTTTTTGGTTAAGCACCACCAAGAAGGAGGCCAGGAGGGCAAAGAGCGGAACGATAAAAAAACTGGCACCCCTTAGGTAAACCGAAACTACTGCACAGAGCAGAAACCATATGAAGATAGGGGCCACCAAAAGGTTTGGTGTGCCTATTTTTTTGAACTTGCGGTAGACCCAAAAACAAACCGCCACCGAAAGCAATACAAAGGCAGCGATATACGTATGCCCATTATAGGTGAATCCGTGGAGCATATCTTCGTATTCGGGATAGGCCCATTTTAAAACCGACCAGCTGTAGAAACCAATAAGGCCATTGATGACCAAGGCCAGCAAGGCAGGCAAAAAACCCGAAAAAACACCTTTGGTCTGTAGTGCATTCCGTCGGAATCCGTGAATCAATAGGACCATAAAGAGCAGTGCGGCCAGTCCCCACATGGGCCATATCCAGGCAAAAGGATAGGATACCAGCCTAAAAAATGGCACATTGAAATAGATATAGTCGTCCTGGCTTTTCAACCGATCCAGGTCCACATTACTGAAATGTCGGAGCAAGGGCATCAGGTAGCTTCCCTGGTGGGCAAGGGTATTTACATCTAATCGCTCCGGCGTATCCCGGGCGGTATGATAGTCGTAATGATCATCAATAAAGGCGAAATTAAAGCCTTGGATGTCGCCATCTTCCCTAAATACGGTTAGATCGGTGTCGTTTGGCAACATCTTGTATATGCTATAGGCCAAGGAATTGGCCACGGGAAATTCTGGATCGGCTTTGGAGAATTCATCAATAAGCTTCCCATTGCCCCCATTGGTCTCAATGAGCATATAGCTTGGCCCACCGCTGCCACGGGCCTCAAAATTTAATACCAATCCCACCTCCTTCGCCCAGGCATGTTGGCTTACAAAAAGATCCGCTCCGTTAAGGCCCAACTCCTCGGCGTCGGTAATCAAAATGATAATATCGTTCCTGGGCGTCTTTTTTTCGGATAGAAAGGCGCGCACACTTTCCAAAATTGTGGCCACGCCACTGGCCGCATCACTGGCACCCAGGGAGGAATGGGGACTGCTATCGTAATGTGATAACAGTAGCAGGGCTTTTCCCGAGCCCGAGCCCTTTATTCGAGCCAAAATATTGGTGGCTTTGCTGAGGTTGGCCCAGTCCCCGGCCGTATACCCTTCCTGCAAGCTGGTTTCCAATCCCAGTTGCTCCAATTCGGAAACAATATATTGTCTAACCGCTGCATGGGCTTTAAAACCCACTCCGTGAGGGGCCTTGGCCATCTTTTCCACATGCGCCATGGCCCTATCGGTAGAAAAAGAAGCCTCCGGAAGGGAGCGATTGTTGGTATAGGAAGGTGTTAACGCCCGAAAACTCCAATAGGCAGCCAACAAAATGAGTAATAGGCAGGTGAGGGAAGTAATTTGTTTCATTTTTCAGAAGTAGCTAATTGTGGCCTAAAAATATAAAATTCTCAAGGTTTTGTGTATTTCATCCAATATTATTTAAAAAATTCACGGAATTTCACCAAAATTCACTAACTTTATTAATCAACCTAAAAAGTAATTACTATGGGAATCAAGAGTTTTCAGGGGCGTAGGGCAAAGGAGGTTTCCAAAAAGGAATACAACGCTCCCATACTGGTAGAGGATTATATGACCAGAAAATTGGTGACTTTTAGACCCGAACAATCTATTTTAGAGGTCATGGAGTCCTTTGCGAAGAACAAAATTTCCGGGGGACCGGTAATGGACGATAATGGATTCCTGGTCGGAATCATTTCCGAAGCGGATTGTATGAAGCAGATTTCAGAAAGTCGTTACTTCAATCAGCCCATATTGGACAAAAGTGTGGAACGTTTTATGACCAAGAATGTGGAGACCATTGCGCACGATATGAGCATTTTTGACGCTGCGGGGGTATTTGACAAGCACAATAGACGTAGATTGCCCGTAATGAAAAACGATATCCTGGTAGGGCAGATCAGCCGAAAGGATATTGTGATCGCAGCCCTTAAGCTCAGCGGTCAGAACTGGAAGTAAATTTTTACGGACAAAAATTTCCTTATCCCTATTCCCGTTTCACGATCATATAGTAATCATTATCCAACGGAAGGTAACCCAGGTCGTATAAAAAGTAGTATACCGTACCTTTCTGGGTAGTGTATAGATGTGTGAAATACTCAAAATCAAAACCTTTGTCCAACAGCCTGTTTTTGGTGGTTTTGGTCTTGTTCTCCTTTAAGGGAAAACTGTCCAGTATCCTATAGTTCTTTCGCAATCGGTTATTGATGTTACGGATAAGGTTTTTACTGTCCTTATTTATTTTGTTGTTATAGGAATTACGGCAATAGTCCGAGCAGAATTTTTTGTCTACCCGACCTACAATGACCTCATTGCATTCCAAACAGGTTTTTTGCACGCTAACCTTGCCTTTTATAATTGAATTTTACCTCTTCCTGGGAGCCATCCTTATTTGAGATCACGACATAGAGATTGATTTCGTTCTCCGTGACCTTTTCAAAGGTGAAATCATCAAAGTAAATACGATTTCCTTCAAGCTTTACCAGTTTAAAGTCTACCGTCTCCTCTTTTTCTTCCCAACCTTTAAAATTACCGTGAAAGTGCTTCAGTTGCAGCAACAAGCTTCCATCTACCTGCCTAATGCCCCCAACCTCATAGAACTGTACCGCACCGTCTACAACAAGCTTAAACACAAACATCATGGAATCTCCCAGGGGCGGACTCCATATTTCCTCGGTAATCCCTCCAAAAGCCTCGCCTTTCCAATGTCCGGCGATCCATTCCACATCGGCGAGCGACGCTTTGGGGGAAGCGGCCCCTTCTTCCAAGGAAATCGTGTTTTGGGCGCTGCAATCTAGGGTGCACAGCATGAAACAAAGGATGAGCATTCTCATATCGTGGGTTTTAAATCGATACAATATACAAATTATGAACGCTTGTTTTATGGGAGGGATAAACCGGATAAAGCGAGACTTTCGCAAAACATGCCCTTGGAAGGGATTACCTAAAGGTAAAGATACACGCTAAAAAGATAGCTTGCAAGGATCCATAAATGCCCGGGCAAAATAGTCCTTGATATCGGTGTCGCTCATGGGCTGTAGCGCACCAAAGACAATCTCCTTGTACACTTTGTTGGTCAGGGTTCCGGGCAACAGAAATTGGGACCCCATCAGATAGCGGACCTGGGTCACGATCTCTTCAGCAAAATGGGTGGAAAAGTGTTTGGAAAGCACTGAGCTCTCGAACAGCTTTTCCAGGGAGATCCGGTCCCCTCTTTTAAAATCGTCCATGGCCGCCCTGGTATGCTCACATAACTGCTGGGCAGCCCTGTATTTGATCAGTAGTTCGCCCACTCGCCCTTGAAAGCTTTCCGATGCTGCCAAGGATTTGCCATTTTTTATTTTTTTCTTGGCAAAGGCTTTTGCGCAAGAAAGGACCTCGGAGGTTGCACCCAGATAGGGAGCGGGTATAAAGGCCTGGAACCACGCTCTTTGGTATACCAGGATTTCGCAGTTGCTGGCCTGGGAATCTGGCAAGGAAAGTACATTGGCATGGCCTACCCTTAGGTTCTTGAATTTTACGGCTTTGGTAAAAGATCCCTGCATGCTGTCTCCGAAGGCAGTATGTTCAAATTCAATTTGGTCATTGTCCAAAGGAACAAAGAACACTGCCTTTTCACCGGAGGGCAACTCTGCCGCGAAGACCACATAATTGGCCACTCCGGCCAGGGACATAAAAGGGGCCTTGCCCTGTATGGTATAGCCCCCCTTTTCCTTACGTGCTAGGATACCCGAATTTTCGGCCGTGTCCTTGAAGGTGCGGACAGAGCCCGTATTTGCAATCAATAGGCGTTCCTTCTTAATTTTGGCGAGCAGCATTTCCCTTTTCCAATAGGAAGTACTTTTCTTTGAAAGGGGATAGGCGGCAAGGGCGGCCAGCATATAATAATGCATGGACAGGGCTACGGCTACGGGAATGGAAATTTGTCCCATACCGTGTAGGACCTTGAAACATTCCCTATACATGGTCCCTGCCTTTCTTTCATCACAAGGGATGAAGGGTATGCGTGTGGATTTTAGATAGGAATAAAAGTCCTTGTAGTCCTTGGTCCGTTCTACGGTGCGAAGGCTTTGGTATACTTTTTCCAAGGGGTCTTGCTCCTTCTGGGGTAACTGTGATAGTGCAGTGCTGTTCATTTTTCTACGATTTTTTAGTTGAAGTGATATGGGGGGCAAAAGTTAGAGTCGGGGCAACCACATGCCTGTGGTGGCCGCAAAAATTCCGACCCCCGTTACCATAGTGATGACAAAGAGCGCTATAGCCATAGTGGTTTTGCCCAGGGTGCCGCCCCAGCGCTGGGCCGCCAGGTAAAGCTCCAGGATGGCCAGGGGCAAAAGGTATTGGGCAAAACCCAGGAAGGTAAGGAAAGGTCCCCGAAAGGTTTCCGGATCAAAGCCTACAGGACCCCCGTTTACAAAAAGCCAGAACATAAGGCCGATTCTAAAAAACCAGACCCCGTTGACCACCAGAAACAAGCGGAGGGTCCAACGTCGATGTACGGGGAAGTTTTTGGCTACCGCATAGCGCCAGGCCAGGGCAGCACAGAGCATAATGAGTACGGCATTGATGCTGACACTGATATCGCCCACCAAGCCCGAGATGGTTCCACGGGTCCACACCATGTACAGGCCGTCCACGCTGATGAGAAAGGCTAGCATAACGTATAACCGCCCGTTCCAACGGTGAAAACTGGGGGCATGGGTCCGGGTTTGTGGAATAAGCTGTAGCGGTCCGCCCACAATGATGATTACGGCCAGCAAGATATGCAGGGCCACGGCCAAATTGCCCATGGTCTCGCCCTCAACATAACCGTGGGGGAGTACTTCGTTCCATCGCGCAAATTCCCCTTGCAGCGCAGTACCGCCGTAGAATGCGCTTACGTAATAGACAAAGATCCATTGGCCGAGGACTGCGACCAGAAACCAAAACTTAACTGCGGCATTTAGGAGCGCGTCGGCTCCGATTTTTCTGGGTAGGGCGGTACGTACCCCGCTGTCTGTTGTATTCATGATGTTCGTTTTTTGATTGATGATTGATGATTGATGATGATGTTTGCCTTAGCACTGTCCTTTTGGGCCCCTAACCCCCATGGGCCATGGGCCTGGTGGGTGCGGAGACCAAAGAGGAGCTGTTAAAGCCCCTGACCAATAGCCATATGATGAGAGAGATGATATGAAGACCGTTGTGCATGTATACGTACATGGGCACGCTTTGGCCAAAGATGTTGGACCAGCAGGCCAGGAATACGCCACTGACCGCCACCATGCCCCAGACCGATAAAAAACGGGGAACCAAACGGGTCTTAAAGAAAAAGTAGAACAGGAAAAGGGAGGCCGAACTATAGAGCATGAGGCTCATAAAATGGGACCAAAAATATTCCTCTATTTTCACCATGCCGATGGCGTTTAAAACACCCTGGTCCGATGCTGCGGTCCCCAAATACTCCTCACTTAAGGATAAAAGGGAGAGGTGGCTCATATTGCCCGAGATGATAATGGCAATATTGGCGATCCAAAGCCCAAAAAATGCAAGGGCCAAACTGTGCCGGTATTGTTTTATCAGCGGGTACAATACAATGGAAATCCCCACCCAAAGGGAGCTTGCAATCATGTCCAGAAGTACTGAAAATCGCATTTGCACCGCGTTTTGGGACACTTGATCAAGGAAATCGGGCGTCTCGTATAGCGAACGGGACAGTCCTCTTAACAGGGTTCCCGGAGCCCCTGAAATGACCACGATTAGTAGTAAAACTCCTATAATTCTACCTAATTTTTTGTTTGCATTCATGATGTTCGTTTTTTGATTGATGATTGATGTAATGATTGTTCGTTTTTTGATTATGGTATGCCTGTCAATGGTTTTGTTTTTTAGTTGGAAAAATCGATTTCCTTGGAATCCCCGGTGATTTTCACCTTGGAATCTGAACTTCCTATACATTTCACCCTGGTGTAGGACAATTGCAGTACCCCCGTGCTGTTGCCCTCAAATTCCAGTACCACCTCCTTTCCCGAAACGGCCCCGTTGGTTTCAAAGTGGGATTGCGTGCCCACTTTTAAGGTATCCAGAAATGGGTTGGATAGGAAAATCTTTATTGAATCTACCTTCCGTATCCGCTCGGTGCCGGTTATGTTCAAGGTATAGGGGCCTTGCACCACCTGGATTTCGGGCAGCAGCTTTTCCGGAGCTTCCAAGCGCAGTGAACCAAGGCTGTCCTGTTGAAAATAGACGTGGAGGCCTTTGCCCACGGACAACGTTTTAAAATCCGTTAGGGTGCGTGCCTCGCTTCGCCGATCGCCCAAGTCCTCCTTGGGAGCCCCTTTACGCACATAGCCATGTACCCTTAGCTGAAAAGCGGTGAAAAAAATAAAGACCACCGCTATGGCACCCCATATGATCAGATTACTTTTTTTCATGGTCGGTTTCATTTTTCTGTTGGTCAAATGCGTGCCTTACTTCTTCAAAGCTGATATCCAACAAGCGCATTTTTTTGAACACATCGGGGAGTACCTCTCCCATAAATTCCTTTTTCTTAATATTCAGTACTTTCCCATAGCCGTTTTCCGAGACAAAATACCCGATTCCCCTTTTGTTGTAAATCACCTCTTGCTCCTGCAAATGGGTAAAGGCACGTATGGCGGTATTGGGATTTACCTCGACCATCACGGCAATCTCACGGACCGAGGGAATCCGCTCGTTGTCCTGCCACCTTCGTATCAGGATGTTTTCGTAAAAGAAGTCCACTATCTGCAAATAAATAGGTTTGCTATTGTCAAAATCCATAGTTATACTTCCTTTTCCACCATCTTTACATATGCCGTTAACAATAGTACGGGTCCCAATATGCCGGCGAACAAAACAATACCGGCTCCGACAAAATCACTTTTGGCACTGTCAAAGGCATACGAGGCCAAGGCATCATCGTCAAACACCCCATGGCCGTGATTGAGGATGCCGTAGAGCAACATATTGTAAAACAACACCCCCAAGACCAGAAGGACCAGGAAGAGCAAGGTCTTGCCTACCCGGTTTTTGCCAAAGGCAATGGCACCCAACAAAAAGACCGGATGAATAAAAAAGTAAACCTTCACCACCTGCCAGTATGCCTCTTGAAAAAGGGACAGCAAATGAAAATTCGCCCCGAAAACAACACTGCCCACCAAAATGGCAAACTGCCCGATTAGGGGAGCCACTATCGAGAACAGCAGTGTGTAGAGCACAGTCGTGGCAAACCACGCACCGATGAGGCGCTCCAAGGGGGACACCGGAAGGGCGAAGTACAAATGGTCCATTTTTTTGTGCTGTGCCTCCCTAAAAATGGCAAAGGTGAACACCAGTCCCGTTAGAATATAAAATAGACCAAAAATGCCCGTAAACTCCCCGTCCGTAAGGTTTTTGTCCCTAATCATAGCGAACAGGCTAAAGAGAAACAACGCACCACCGGCCACAGAAAGGCTGGTAATCAAGGTTCCCTTGAGCAGCACAAGGTCCCGATAGATAAAATGGCCGATACGCTTTGGATTAAACTGTGGTGCCATGGGTCGCTATGTTTAATGCTTGATTTATTTGTTCCGGGGCCGTTAACACGGCATTGAACAACAATTCCAAATCTACTTCCGTTTCGTCCCTATGGGCCCGGGGAAGGACTGATTTTCCACCAAAGGAAGCCTCGGAAAAGATGAGGTGCTCGGTGTCGTCCGCTTGGGCCTTTCCAAACCATAGGCCTTCGGAGACCTCGTATAGAGAACGGTCAAATACAAGCCCCGCATTGTCCAGGATGACTACGTGATTGATCAGGCTGTGCAGATCCCTTACCTGGTGTGTAGAGATTACAATACACTTTCCCTGATCTACGGCGGAGGCCATGATTTTTCTGAACTGGCTTTTGGAGGGGATGTCCAGTCCGTTGGTGGGCTCGTCCATCAACAACACTTTGGTGTTGGCAGCGATACCGAAGGCGATGAGTACTTTTTTCTTTTGCCCAAAGGATAAGCGACCGATTCTTTCGTGTGGGCCCAGCTTAAATTCCTCCAACAGCGTATTAAAACGATCTTTGGAGAAGTTGGGATAAAAAGGGGCATTGATCCGTGCGTAGGACGCAATCCGAATTCCGGGCAGTTCAAATTCCTCGGGTACGATAAAAATTTCCTGTAGGCCTTTGACCGTTCTGCGCTCGGAGCGTTCACCCATCACAAGACAACTTCCGGTCTTGGGGTACAACAGGCCCGCCATGATTTTGATCAAGGTGCTTTTTCCCTCCCCATTTTTCCCAAAAAGCCCATAAATATTGCCAGGCTCCAGCTCCAGGGAGATATTGTTAAGAACCATTTTGTCCTTGGGATAATGAAATCGCAAGCGGTTGATCGCTATCATGATTAGTGTATTAGTTATCTAGTACACGTCAAAAGTAACAAACAAAATCGGATATACAAATTTTTTTCTTGAAAATTGAAAAATTCCGAAGGGTTGGAACCTTATCCGCATAACCCTTACGAAATCATTCCTTCAGCAGTATGGCAGGTAGTTCCAGCGCCTTAAACAACTGATTATAGGCCGCCATTTCCTTGCTTACAATGGCATCCCGCTCCTTTTCGTAAACGGCCCAATCTGCCAACAGGTCCTTTAGACGTTCCTTGGCCCCCTCGGTCACCTTGGGTTCCGCGGTATCCACAAAGCCCTTTAGGTACATGAGTTCCGCATTGAGTTGGTTGTTGTAATTAATGACGTCCTGAAAGGTCTTTTGCTCGGGCTGTATGAGGCTCTGCTCCCAGCTATCTATCCGTTTTATCAGGACCTTTCCTTTTTTAATGAGGCTATCTGCCCCGGAACGGTCCTTCAGCAGCTTGGCATAGGCTTCCAACTGTGATTTGGCAGATCGCATTTGGTTCACGGACTTGTGAATATCCTCCACGGTCTCGGTTATTTGAACGAGTAAGGCTTGCTGTTCCTCAAAATCTGCTTGGGTAGCCGCTACTTTTGGATTGGGCAATACCCGTACCTCGGTTTCGGAAGTGGATCCTTCAAGGCTCAGTTTTAAGGTATAACTTCCCGGACCGATTCTACCTCCCCCATAGTTGCCAAATACAAAAACCTTGTCCACCGCAGGCAGGCTTTCCCTTCTAAAATCCCAAGTATAGCGGTTGTATCCCTTTTTGGAGGGCAGTACCGCCGGTTTTGAAGGTCCGCCTGGCCAGGATTTGAAGTCCTTAGGTTTTTTATTGGTCAGGGTCCGCAGCAGTTTGTCCTTGTCCCAGACTTCCAATTTTAGGTCCAGGCTATCCGCATCCTTGTCCAGGTGGTAATCAAAGGTAACCCCTTGTTTGGGGTTTTGTCCCAGACCGGGAACGGGTTTCTCGCTGCTCCCGCCAAAAATCAGATAGGTGTCCTTAGGTGGGAATAGGGTCACGGTCTTGTTGGGGGGTACGCGGTGCTGTAGGGCAGCGATATCATCCAAGATCCAAAAGGAACGGCCTGCCGTGGCCACCACAAGATCATTGTCCCGGATAACCAGGTCATTGATGGGGACGGGCGGAAGGTTCAATTGAAGGGACTGCCAATTCTCACCATCGTCAAAGGACAGATAGAGCCCGGTTTCCGTACCGGCGTACAATAGCCCCTTTACCTTCTTATCCTCACGGACCACCCGTACAAAAGTGTGTTCGTCGGAGAAACCGTTGACGATCTTGGTCCAGCTTTTTCCGTAGTCCGAAGTTTTAAAGATATAGGGTTTTAGGTCCAGAAATTTATAGCGCATGACCACGGCGTAAGCCGTTGCCGGGTCGTGCGGGGATACCTCTATGCTGTTTACAATGCCCTCGGCAAGGCCTTCTGGAGTAACGTTTTCCCAATTTTTGCCGCCATCCCGGGTAATATGGATCAGGCCATCATCAGAGCCTGCCCAAATGACCCCTTCCTCATGCGGTGAGGCCGTCAGGTACATTATGGTATTGTAGTTTTCCCCACCGGCCGCCTCATTGGTATAGGGTCCGCCACCGGGACCATGCTTGCTTTTATCGTTACGGGTGAGGTCCGGACTCACCACGTCCCAGCTGTTTCCCCCATCGGTAGTTTTGAAGACCACATTGCCCGCGTGATAGATGGTGTTACGGTCGTGCGGGGAACTGATGATCGGAGCGTTCCAATTGTACCGGTACTTAAAATCCTCCGGGGCATTACCCAGGGCAAGCTCTGGATATTCCTTTATGGGCTTGCCCTCCTTGGAGGCTTTCACCCATTTTTCAATAATCCCCTGGTAACAACCGCCATAAATAATATCGGGTCGATCGGGATCAAAGGCGAGATAGGCACTTTCACAACCGGCAACGGAGTACCAATCCTTCCAATCGATACCGCTATCGTTGGTGCGGCTGGCAATGGCTATGGCCGAATTGTCCTGCTGCCCCCCGTATACGTTGTAAGGGACCAGATGGTCCGTAATGACCCGGTAGAACTGTGCGGTAGGCTGATTGGTTTGGGGGCTCCAGCTTTTGCCCCCATTGTTGGAAATATTGGCGCCCCCGTCATTGGAATTGATCATCTTGGAATTATCGTAAGGATGTATCCATAAATGATGGTTATCGCCGTGGGGGGTGGGCAGATTGCTAAAGGTCTTTCCCCCGTCAATGGATTTCATGACCGGGGCGTTGAGCACATAGACCCGGTTTTCGTCCTGAGGGTCGGCATAGATTTCCATATAGTACCAGGAACGGGCAATATTCACCCGGTCCTTGTTGATTTGCTTCCATTTTTTACCAGCATCATCGGAGCGATAGACGCCGCCTTCCTTGCCTTCGGCCTCGATAACGGCAAAGACACGTTCCGGATTGGCACGGGAGACCGAAATGCCCACCTTGCCGAATTCCTTGGGTAGACCCTCTTCCATTTTATCCCATGTACTGCCTCCATCGGTAGATTTGTAAAGGCCCGAAGCTGCGCCCCCGGATTCCATGGTCCAGGGATAACGTCGGTGCTGCCAGAGCGCAGCATAGAGGATCAGCGGATTGTTCATATCCATGGAGAGCGAGGACGCTCCTGTCTGGGTATCTACGAACAGCACCCTTTCCCAACTGTTCCCCCCGTCTTGGGACCTATAGATGCCCCGTTCCTCCGTGGTGCCATACTGTGCTCCCTGCGCGGCAACAAAGATGATATCGGGATTCTTCGGATGAATGACCACATCCGAGATATGACGCGTTTTGTCCAGTCCCATATGGGTCCAGGTCTTTCCGGCGTCGGTGGATTTGTAGACCCCGTCTCCCATGGAGGTCATTACCCCCCGTGCTGCGTGTTCGCCCATACCGGCGACCACAATATTGGGATTGCTCTCAGCGACCGCCAGGGCACCTACCGTTCCGGTCTTGATAAAATCGTCCGATACATTTTTCCAAGTGATGCCATCATCCACGGTCTTCCAAATACCGCCTCCGGTGCTGCCCATGTAATAGGTCATGGGCTGCCCTACCACTCCGGTAGAGGCTACACTGCGCCCCCCGCGAAAGGGACCGATATTACGCCACTTAAGTCCGTGGAAAAGGGAGTCCTGGAGCACCACCTTGGGCGGTTGCTCCTTCTTTTTTCTTTTTTGTGCAGGTGTGCCAAGGGGGTATAACAAAAGGGCCAGCAGGAACAAGGAAACAGTCTTCATATTATATTGGTTGGATTTTCAACTAAATATAAGCAAATATGTGAAGCTGTTCACCAATACCCTGGTGATATGAATATGGCGTTATCCCTTGGAAATCAAAACAATACTAAACTCGCGTTAAAAATCTTAAAAATTTTGGCTATGGAAAGCAACCCCCTTTATTTTGCCCATCTAGAAGAAGTGAATAAAAACAAACCGATGAAGAAAGGACTCATGGCCCTATGCCTAACCGTTTTGGTCGGACTGCTTTCCTGTTCGGGCGATGCAGAGGAGTTGGCGCCGGTAGTGCCCAACCCCGACCCCGATCCCGTGGCGGAGCTTTTGTACCTTCCCGTGGTGGTCCATGTGCTGCACAATGGGGAGCCATTGGGAGAAGGGCCCAACCTATCCGCGGAACGGATTGCCAGACAGATCGAGATCCTCAATGAGGATTTTAGAAGAAAGCAGGGTACCCGCGGATTCAATGAGCATCCGGACGGGGGGGACGCCCGTATCGAATTCAGACTGGCGAGACAAAATCCCGATGGGGAGGCCAGTACGGGCATTGTGCGGATCGATACTTCGAGCGTTGCGAAGCCCAACTTGGGCTATAACGTCAATCATTTTGCACAATACAGTTATTGGGCCCCGAACCAATACATCAATATCTGGACCACGCCCTTGCCCGATGACGCCAAATGTGTGGTACTGGGAGAAGCGTCAGGGCCGGACACCGATCTGCCCGGGACCGAGTTGCTGTCCCTTCCAGGACCCGGGGATGCCGAGGGCATACTGGTTAACTGGAACCATTTTGGGGAATCGGATATCGATTGCCATGCGCGATGGGGGAGGACCTTGACCCACGAAATGGGGCACTACCTGGGTTTGCTCCATACTTGGGGCGGCAAGGACTGCGCGTTTAACGATTATTGTGATGACACCCCGGCGGTGGACAAAACCGTTTTTGGCCGGGAGGCCTTTGCGGGCTGTGCAGGAGAAAACATCATGATCGGCAACTATATGAACTACTCGGACGATGATGTCATGAACATTTTTACTCTGGACCAAATTGCGCGTATGCGATACGTGCTGGATAAGCACCCAGGGCGAAAAGCGCTTTTGACAAGTCCGGGATTGAACGCGCCTTGATGGATAGGTTGCCTGGGCGTCTAATCTCCTTGGATTGTTGCTTCGGCACCAAATATACAATATGGGAAAACCCTCCTGAACCTGAAAAAGAATCCGCAGTCACATACGACCCAATTCTTAATAAAGGCCCCATCGATCAGGTATTGACATACTCTGAAGGTGAACAATCAAATTGTTTTTTGAAAGCGGTAGCGAAATATGCCGGTTGATTGAACCCCACCGAATAACCCACTTCGGAGATATGGGAATGCCCTTCTTTCAACAGTTTTGCGGCCAATTTCAAACGCTGTACGCGGATGAACTCGGACGTAGAAAGTCCGGTAAGCGCCTTTAGTTTACGGTGCAGATGCATACGGCTCAATCCTATCTGTTCAGAAAAAGCGCTTGCATTGAACTCGGGGTTGGTCAACTCCATATCCAGTATTTGCCGAATTCTACTTATCAGTTTGGCATCTGCCGAGGTTAGCTTGACCTCTTTGGGGCTCAGAATCACTTGCTTATTCAACTTTTCACGTATGGCTTCCCTGGTGGCTATTAGTTTCTCAATGACAACGCGCAGCTTTTCCTCCTTGAATGGCTTTACCATATAGGCGTCGGCCCCGGTTTTGAGGCCGGTCAGCTCATTTTCCTCGCCAGATTTTGCAGTCAGCAGCACAATGGGGATATGTGAGGTTCTTTCATCGTTTTTAAGGGTATTGCTCAAGTGGATGCCATCCTTTACCGGCATCATAATATCCGAAATGATCAAATCAGGGATGGTTTTGAGTGCACTGTTTATCCCCTCTTCCCCATTTTCCGCTTCGAGGATTTGATATTCTTTTTTGAAGAGCGTTTTGATGAAAAGCCTGATTTCGGCATTGTCGTCCACAACCAACAACACGGGAAGGGAGCTTTCCTGAAGCTGTTCTTCCCCATTATTTTGTTCTAAAAGCACTTCTTTCTTAGGTTTTTGGATCTTGGTAGCTGCCCCATCCTCTAGGCTTACATCTGCTTTTGAAAAGGCATTTTTTGATACCGGTAAGCTTACCTCAAACGCTATGGTAGCAGCATCCGGTTTGTAAGCGTGTATGGTCCCATGGGAAAGGATTGCCAACTCTTGTACCAATGAAAGGCCAATACCAAAACCCTGATGCATGGCATTGTTCTGGTAAAAACGATCAAATAAAAGGGGAAGTTCTTTTTCGGTCAGATCGTTGTTTTCGTTAACCGTTGTTATCAGTATCTGTTGGTCCTCTTGTACGGCCTTAAAATCAATGCGGCCTCCATTCGGATTGTACTTTAGTGCATTGGATAACAGATTGGACACTACTTTTTCTATCACATCGCGATCAAACCAAACCTTTTCCGGAATATCAATTTCACTCTTGAACGCCATGTCCCTTTGGGTTGCCTGATAGTGGAAGGGCTCTATCAAATGCTTCAGGAAAAGTTCCATATTTCCTTTGGAAACCCTGAGTTTTCTGCTGCCGGCCTCAATTTTCGAAAGGTCCAATATCTGATTCACCAACTTCAACAGACGACTGGCATTCCGTTGGATCAGTCCAAGGTCGGTCTTATCATCAGAGGAAAGACCCTCCTTGGACAATTGGTGGGCAACCGGACCGGATATCAAGGTCAATGGTGTTCGGAATTCATGGGAGATGTTGGCGAAAAACTTCGATTTTGCCGCTTCCAATTGCCTCAGCTTTAGATTCGTCCGCTGTTTGTTCTTGAAAAGGACAAACATGGTAATCAACGCCAGCCCTAAAACGGAGATGCCGGCAAGGAACAGATTGCGCTGGTTTTTGGTCTTCTGTTCGGCCAACTGCGCCTGTGAGGTGAGGAGCGCGATTTCCTGCTCCTGCTTTTCATTTTGGTATTGGGCTTCAATTGCACTGATGCGTTCCAAGCTCGACTTTTGGTGCATACTGTCCTTTATCCGGATTAAGCTGGCCTGATGTTCATAGGCGTTTTTGAAATCGCTCATTTCGCCATAGGCCTCTATCAAAAAGGTATAGCTGTCCGTGAGGTAGGAAGTAGCCCCTTTTTTTTCGGCCAAATCGATTGCCTTTTTGTAGCTGGCAACCGCCTTGTCCAAATTATTGGTTTTGCGGTACAGCTCTCCCAAGCCGTTATAGGAATAAGGAAGGAGGCTTATTTGTTCTGTTTTTTCCGCCAGTGCCGTGGATTCCCCAAAGTATTTTTTGGACAGATCGTATTTTTTTTGGGATAGATAGATGTACCCCAAATTACTGCCTATGGTGGCCATATTGGAAAATCCGTTTACGGACTCAAAGTGGGCATAAGCGGTTAGATAGTGTTTTTCTGCGGCGACTAGGTTATTGGCGGCCTGCTCAATATTGCCGAGTTTGTTCTCCATGGTATAGTAGCCATTTCTATCTGAGGTTTCCTTAAAAATGGCCTGTGCCTGTATAAAATACTCCTTTGCCTTTTCATCCCTTTCCAGCCGGTAATACAGGTTGCCGATCCAGGCTTTAATGGTCCCTCGTAAGCCAATCTCTCCATCCGGTAGGGCCTTCTCGGCTTCCACATAGGTATTCACCGCTTCCTCGTATTTCCCCAGGGCATCGTATATTCTGCCCTCGTTCATCTTTATTCTGGCAATTTTTTCGCCAGATATAGCGGAATTTTCATCCGCTATCCTTACCGCCCTCTGCACACTGAGGAGGGCACTGTCCAGGTTTCCTTTTTTTTGATGTACGTTCGCTATCCATTCCAAGGCATTCAGGGAAATATTGGGTTGCATGGTCCGTATACCTATTTCCAATGACTTTCTTAAATGGTAATTGGCAGAATCGTAATTGGCGGAAGTGACATACAGATGGCCCAATAAATAATGCCCCCCGGCCGTTCCTTTTTCGTACCCGGATTTCATAGACCTGGAGATCATGTCGCGGGTTACACGGGCCGCTTTTTTTGGCAGGGAATCGTAGTAACCAAGATACAATTGCCGTTGTATCGCTATTCTAACACTGTCACTGGAGGTGCTGGTCAGCAGCCGTTCCAGGGAATCCATCTGTTTTGGAGTTTGGGAAAATAGCCCATAGAAAGTAAATAGAAGGGCAAGGGTAAGGCCAAAGGTTTTCATGGTACTGGTTTGTCATAAAAAGATACAAAAACTTGAGCCATCAGCGGTAATAGGTAATAAACCCGGAAGCCGGAAATTCGGACGGACAGCTACCCATGGTCTCCCGAGCCACCCGGAGGCTGCCGTCTGGCTGCAACTGCAAGTAAAAATAGCCCCCGCTGGACGGCTCGTAACAATGTTCGGTGGTCACGGTCTCGGGATCTATATGAGTTGCCGCACCCAGGGATATCCGATATACGTCGGGTTCGGTTCCACGGACAATCTTTACCGTGCCATTCAAAGTGGTGGCCACCAGCAAGGGTGAAAATTCGGTCTGGCCAAAATGCGGGGTGGAAAACACCTCCACGGTATCGAACCAGGGTCCGGCAATGGTTCCTGCCCTACCTCTTGGCCCTCTACAACTTAAGGGTTGGGCCAAGGGTTTCGGACCAAAAAGATCATACATTTGACTACTTAGGTCGGAGGTGAAGTAGTCGTAAGGACAACTACTGTATCTAAAGGTTTCCACGGGATGGAAACGGTCGTTGTTCAAAAACGTGAGCGGTCGTTCGGAATGGTACACCCCAAAGTCAAAGCTCTTGGCCTGGGCCGTGCCCGAGGTGGTCCCAATCTGTTCTCCGGCCGAAACCGGTAAGAGGGTAGGAGGCTGGCCTTCGAACATGCTTATGCCTTGGCCCACGACCAAATTCCGAATGGAGGGTATGGGGTTGGTGACATGCCCAAAACGGAGGGCCACCTCACAGCTGGCTTTGAACACCAATTGAAAATCGACCCCATCACTTGTAACATTGATTAAATCCATATCCACCGGGGCGTAAATGGGTACTTCTGTCACTTCCGGTTTGATGAACACGTAGGTATGTGCCGAAAAATTGTGGAACGCTTGCAGTTCGCCCAGGGGTTCAATGTGTTGGATGTCATCGAGGTCCGTAAAGGAGGCCGTGAACCGTACATTGGGATTGGAACCGGTTTCGCAAGCCGATAGGGGGGGCGGACCACTGTCCTCATCGCCCCCGCAGGCAAGGGTCAAAGAACCCAGGGCCAGGATGGCAAAATACCGTGTTATGCTGTAGGGTCTGCCGCTCATACGTTTATCTTTTGGCCATAAAGGCGTTGTTTTTGTCCGTAAACCGATACAGTCGTTGATCGTTGCCCCCTTTTTCATAAAAACTGTCTTCCTTGGTGGTTCCCTTATAGGCAACGATGTGCAAATAGTTCAGGTTCCAGTTATCTCCCCCCATGCCTCCACCAAAAGTGGTCTGTAAAATCACTTTGGATATCTCGGAGGTGGCATAAATAGGTTGGTTCAGTTTAATATCCAAGGAAGTGGTGGTATGATCCTTCCAACGTGTCCCTTTGTTTACATTTTTTACGAGTTGCCGCTTGCCATTACGGTAATGCACAACAATATTTAGATTGTCCTTGCCGCCCCTAAGGTCATCATCACCCGTTCGTATCCAAAATCGCAGCTTGTCAATGGGTTTACGGGTCGAGGTAGATTTCCCTTGGCCAACGCTCCCAGAACCGGTTTGGGTGGAAGATCGGGAAGCTACGGTGGGGGATTTACTGTTGATGTTGGCCAGAAAGACCTTGTCCCGCCCCGTAAAGCGTTTTAAAGGGGCTCCGCGTTTGTCGTAGATTTTCTTGTTCATATCGAACCCTTTTGCGTGGATAAGAAGTCGGTTCAAATTAAAGTTATCATTGCCCGAAACCGTGTTCAATTGAACCGATTTGATCGTGTTCAAGGGTACGGGCCTCCGCAGGGGTATGACGATCGACTGGGCATAGTCATCGATCCATTTGTTTCCCTTATTCACATTGTACACGCGTTGGGGTGTGGAGTTGTGATAAAAAACGGTCAGGTTCAGGTTGTCATTGCCACCTCTGAGGTCATCGTTGCCCACTCCAAATTCAAACACCAATTCGTGTACTTTTCCGTCGTTGGGATAGTCCTTTAACGAAGTCCGTATAGGACGGTGGATACGGTAGTTTTGGTCCACAAAATAGGTACGCCATCGCATATGCGGCTTTTCCATATAATAAAAAACCTGCCCGTTAAAGTCGGGCACTAGGGTCATCGTTTCATTGGGATAGTTAGGGTCATAGGTGTAGATTTTCATTTTACGTTTGTAGGTGCCGCTTGCCAGATCTCGGACGGTCCCAAAATCATAACCAATGGCCAGCACCTGGTGGTTTCCCGGGTCCGAATCCTTCTCTCCAACACTTTGAAGGCCCAAGGGTACCGGTTTTCCCCGGTCAATGAAGGTGCGCAGTTCATTGATCCTGCTTCCCTTCTTGTTCTCTACCCCCCAAGTAAAGAACTCACCGTTCCGGGTGCCACCTGGATTAAACCCGATTTCTGCCCATTTGTCCAGATTTGAGGTAATGGAGGTTACTTGGCGTTGGTACAGGTATTTTTGCAGTGGACTGCCCTCATTGGGTCTTAAAGTGGTTTTTGGAGCGGGGATATCCCTGGCGTAATAATAATCCAGGGAGGCATAGGTCATTCCCCCGCAAAGACCACCTGTTCTCCAATCAATGGCATCGATAAAGATGTTCTTGAAGCTGTTATCAAATTTGAAGCCGTGTTGTGCAGGTTTAAAAGTGGTCATCTTTTTGGTCTGGCCCAAAAGGGAGTTTCCCAGGATGAGCAAAACGGTGAACAGTGCTATTCGTTTCATTTTTTTGAGGTTTTAGGGATGTTAATCGGGTAGGTTATAATAGGCTTTTACGGCCTGGTAATCGGTATAATCCAATTTTCCGGAGGGCGCGCTTTCAGGCACCAGCACGTACCGAAAATCATTATTACGGGAGCCGGAGTACTGGTTTTCCGTTAAATCCACCCCATTGGTGCTCTCGAGCAAAACAACTATGCCCTGACTGTTGATGCCACGGTTGCCAAAAGTAAAGGAATACCAAGTGTTGCTCCAACGGCCACCACTGGGCATGGCATGGACCCTGCCATCTCCCCATTGCGTGAAGTACACAAAGACCAAAGTTTTGTTCCTGAGTTCGTCAATGCCGATCTCGGTAACGGGAATACGCATTTCCTTTACGCGTGGAAGGTCTAGAAGGTTCCAGTCCGCAGGGATCCAATTCGAGTAAATGACGTTGGCGTTGCCGTTCTGTCCGTCGGCACCGTCCTGTCCATCTGCGCCCGCAGGTCCCTGTTCGCCCTGTAGGCCTTGTGCACCTGCCGGACCTTGTTCTCCTTGGGGCCCTTGGGGTCCCACATCGCCGTCCTCCGCACTGCAAGATAAAAAGAGGATCATGCATGCCATTAGGCCTATGGTTTTAAATACATTGGAATTTTTCATAGTATTGGATTTTATGGGTCTAGCCCTAGATATTTAATAACTTCATCGTACTGCATCTTGGAAAAACTGATGGGCCTCTTATCCGATGTGGGGTCGGGCTCGATGATGATATAGCGAAACTGGGTTTCCGGACCTAGATATTCATCATTGGTCACATTGCGGCCATAGGATTCTATCTGGATGAACAAACCGTTGCCCTGAACCCGACTTGTCAGCAAAAGTTCCACAGTTCCACTGCCATTGTATTCCGCTAATGGCAAAAGGGTTACACTGGTAAAGGTAGGGATGGGCTGATACCTCCGATAGACCAAAATCAGGTTATTTTCAATTTGGAACTCGGTGAGTATAAGCCCAGGGATCCTATGGAATTTAAAGTCGGGTATATCGGTGTCCCAGGGATCGATTTCAAACCATCCCGAAGAAAATACATTGGCCGTGCCATCTTGCCCATCCGCACCGTCCTGTCCGTCCTGTCCATCTGTTCCGGGAATCCCTTGTTCACCTTGAGGCCCTTGGGGTCCGGCCGGTCCAACGGCCCCGTCCTCTGCGGAACAAGCCATCAGTAATACCCATAGAAACAATGACATCATCCTTGAAATACCGTTTCGTGTTTTCATACCTTGCTTTCTTTTTGGTAAACTTCTTTATTGGGGGAAATTTGATTTGTGCATGCACTCGGTTGAGGAAACTATCCAAATCACAATCCGAAATTAGAGATAGGCATTGCTATTGGATTTCCGATATGTAACAAAGGCTTTCGGAAATGTAACATAGGTGAAAAAGGCAATGATATGGGGCTGTTTTGTGGGGCAGAAGTAGTTAAAAGGCCTAGGTTTGAGTGCAAAAGTAGGCAAGTGTTCTACCTTCACTCTATTGAAAAAGGAGAACAAATAACCACAAGATGGGCTTTTCAATTCCATCAACACCAAAGAGGGATTTTTCATATGCCTGGCCTTTGTGATATTATGAAATGGCCACTTACCTTAATGATTCCCTAGGGACGAACGATTGCTAAAGCCGGATTTTAAGCGTTTTAACGTCTACTTTTAGCGTTATACCGAATCCCTTTAAATTTCACCATGGGAATTGTCTATATTGTTTAGGATAGACCGTGATAATCGGGTTTATTTCTCCCCCATTTTAATTTCGCATTCAAAAATTTGTATTAACCATAAACCAATTCTATATGAAAAACTTAGGAATTCGATTGCCCTTTACCCTAATGTTGGGGCTGTCATTGATTTTCACCAGTTGTGAAACAGAAGGTATCGGCGAAGAATCTCAGGAGGGCCTTACACTTAAGGCGGTAAACTTTGAGGCAGAAATCGCTTGTGACGCAGTAATTGATTTTACGCCCATAGCGGCAGGTACTGTTGTGAGTAGTCTCTCCTCGGGTAACGGAGTTTCCGGAGAAGTAATTGCAGGATCAATAAGTGTGTACGGAGAAAATCTTGACCCTGCACGTCCAGATGTAAACCACGCGATGGTCTTTGATACCGATAATCCCACTGGTGGTGATGACGACCTTGTGGTTCCCGGCGCGGATAATCAGGAAGTGTTGATTATTTCCGAGGATTTGGATGCCGCCGATCCGGATGATGATGGTGTTCCCGGAGGTATTTTTACGTTCGATTTTTCCGGTTTTGGAACCGGAGTGGTCGATGTTGTTGAATTTACCGCCATAGACACGGAGGAAGGAGGAACTTACGAGGCTTTCGACGGGGATGGTATTTTGATTGCCGATGGTGACATAGGTATGATTGCCAATGGCACGCAACAAATGGTTGCTGTAAATGCTACGGGCGTAGAAGTGTTGGTCATTACGCTGGACGGTTCCGGAGCGGTAGATAATTTTTGTGTTAATGTAGAGGAAGGGGATGAAGGTTGTACCCTTACCCAAGGATTTTGGAAAAACCCCAAAAAAGGGCCTTGGCCTGCACCCCACAATAGGGATGATATTTTCTTTTTAAGTGGTAAAACCTATCAGCAGGTTTTAAAAACTGCGCCTAGTGGAAATAGCTATTATCAGGCCGCGCACCAGTTTATTGCGGCCTCGCTCAATGTTGCCAATGGCGCTTCTTCTCCCGATGAGGTGGATGAGGCCCTTGCACTGGGAACTGATTTATTCAATACGTATACCCCGGCCGAAATAGGAGCATTGCAGGGCGATGATCCGCTAAGAGCTCAATTTTTGTCAGTTAATGACATCCTTGATGCCTATAATAATGGAGAAATCGGCCCAGGCCATTGCGACGACTAAATTACTGAAACCATACCATTTTAACTGCCAATGTGTATCATCGCATTGGCAGTTTTTTTTAACAAAATCAAAAGAACATACCTTGGAACAGGTGCCTCATAGACAGCATTTCTAATCATGTGCAAACGACTACAAACGTTTACAAACGAAAATAAATATTTCCTAACCGAATCCTTTGTCATACCCCTAATATGTTTGTGCTATCGAACTATGCATAGACGATGACATGAACTGTTTAACCCGTCCTGAAGTTAATTCAGGGCTTAAAAATTATGTATGATGAATGCACTGAGAAACAAAGTACAATTGATCGGAAACTTGGGGAAAGATCCCGAAGTGATTGAACTGGAAAATGGCGGTAAATTGGCCAAATTTTCCATTGCCACCAACGAAAACTACAAAAATGCCAAGGGGGAGAAGGTCACGGACACCCAATGGCACAACATTGTGGCCTGGGGGAAGACCGCGGAAATCGTGGAAAACTACCTCACCAAGGGTAAGGAAGTGGCGGTGGAAGGCAAGCTGGTGAATCGCTCCTATGAGAACAAGGAGGGCGAAAAGCGCTATGTCACAGAAATACGATGTAACGAACTCCTGATGCTGTGAAAGGCTTCTTTAACACAATTTATCGATAAAGGGGGCGTTTTGCCCCCTTTCTTTTGATTGGGGTAATAATTTTCCTAATTTAAGGTAAAAGCTAAAGGGATATTCCCCTGAAGTTGTTAACCTTAGCCCCAAGGATGAAAAGGAAAGCACATATCGGTCTTTTAGCCTTACTGCTGCTGTTGCATGCGGGAATCTTTTCGCAAGAAATGGAGCGGAAGGTCATGGATATGGCCGCCTTTGAACAACTGGCCAAGACCGATGCCATGTACGAACAATCACTGCAGTCCCTGAACGGGACGGACGAGGCCGATTTCTGGACGGATCAAAAAAACTTCGAAAAAGCCCTTAAAAAAAGGAATTATACGGCCTACCAAGGCTATTTAAAAGGAAAAAGGGATGCCTACCTGGAGCATGAGCTGCATTGTAGCACCCACTGCAAGCACGATGCCCAATACTATCTGCAGGCGGCGTTCTATTACCAATATGGTAAATCCAAGACCAGCTACAGTAGCGCCTTCCTAGGGGACAAGGCTGGTAAGCCCGCCGAAATCTCGGCCGTGAGCAAGAAAAAATTTCAATAGTTCGATGACTTCCGAAGCAATGGGACCCTTAAGCGACTCTCTGTAGAAGGTCGTAACAGGGGCAACGGCCACAGCGCTTGGCCTCCGACTTCTTGTATTTTTTGCAGCATTTGGTCTTGCAACCCTTGGGAACCAGCTCCTTGAGCTTCGCCTTTTTGAGTTCCTTTTTTTTCGCCTTTTTCTTTTTGCCCATGCGCTAGGTTCTGAATAACAAGCGCAAACATAGTTATTTTAATTCAATCTAAATAAGATTAAATGTTAAATCATGCCTGTGGATTTGCCGCGGCACTTTCCACGGTAATCTGTTGCACATCGCGATCAAAGAGATAGAGGCCGCCCTTGTCGTTCCCGATGAGGTTAATTTTATCCAGAATGGTCCGTGCCAGTGCCTCTTCCTCAATTTGCTCGGCCACATACCATTGGAGAAAATTGTGGGTGGCATAGTCCTTTTCCTGTAAGGTAACATGGACGAGTTCATTGATGCTCTCGGAGACAAAAATTTCATGTTCGTACAGTTCCTGAAACAGCTTTTGAAAGCTGCCAAAATCGGTCTTCGGTGCCTTGAGCTCCGAAATCTGAGCATGTCCGCCACGTTCGTTTACATATTTCACCAGTTTTAACATATGGATCCTTTCCTCATCGGAATGCGCGTACATAAAACCAGCAATTCCCTCCAAACCTTTAACCTCTGCCCAAGAGGCCATGGACAGATATACCTGCGAGGATTCCGCTTCTATCCGGATCTGATCGTTCAGCGCTTGTTCCAATTTTTTTGATAGCATAGTCCTTTATTTTAAGATGTTATAAAATTACGCAATTTTCAAATAGGATGGTATAGGGCTGCTCCCTGTTCCCTTGAATCAAAATCTCGCGGTAATACCTACATGTCTCGGTGAGATATTCAGGTCCCAGCTCAGTTTTTTTTCCTGCTGATTGTACTTCTTGTCATATTTTTTGTCGAGGTAGCGATCTATGGATTCCACCGTAAAAATACTGATGGCTACCCCAAGCGCTACATCGGAAAGCCAGTGCTCACCGTCCCAAAGTCGTGAAACGCCGGGTACAAGGCCCACGGTGTAAATACCTGCCTTTACCCAGGGACTTTTGAATGCTTTGGCAATGGCGTAGGCGTTGCTGAAGGCCAAAAGTACATGGCCAGAAGGAAAAGAATGGTAGAGCCTGTCCGAGTTGAAGGGGTCAAAGGTGTCCTTGTCTTTTCCGCTGGTGGGCCGGGCCCTCCCCACGAGCGATTTGGTGATTTGTTGTAACAGTCCTGCCGCCGTGGCCGAGGAGAGCAAAAGTACCCCCATGCGCCGTAATTTTTCGTCCTTGGTGAAGAGTCCGGTGAGGTATACGCCCCCGGTAAACATATAGTTGTACTGCGGACTCCCAAAATTGGTGCCGTAGTCCCTGATGAACTGAGGTACGCCTTCGCGCTGCCTCCTGAGAAAGTCAGAGGTCTCCTGATCCACCAGATAGAGCATTCCGGTACCGCCCATAACGGCCCCAAAGGTGGCCCATTGTTTTCCTTTCCAATGCAAGGGCCTGCTGTAGGCATACCCCACCCCTTCAAATACGGTGGCTATGTCGTAGGTGAACAATTGCCAGTTGGTTTTGGAAACCGGGGTTTCGGGATTTTGCCCTTGTAGGTGAAGGGTACAAAGCAAAAGTACTAGGTACAGTCTATTCATTATTTAGGTTTAAATGGCTTCGTAAAGGTACTGCCCAAGTGTTACCAAGCAGTGCTATGGGAAACTTAAAACTGGGGAAGTAGTTGTTAATTTTATTTTTGATAGGATGAATATACTCCATATCTGGATAATCTAAAAGTAAATTTCCTGGGCTAGGCGAAAGGTATTGGCATGGGCTTCCACTATGTCTTTGATATTGGGCGAATACCCTCCTCCCATACTGCATTGTACAGGAATCTGGTGGGTATGGCAAGTGTTCAATACAAACCGGTCCCGCTCCCTGCACCCCGCTGTCGTCAGGGATAAGGTACCGAGTTTATCACTTGCGATAATGTCCACCCCGCACAGGTAAAAGACAAAATCGGGTCTTACCGTATCAATAAGTCGGGGCAAGGTGTTTTTGAGGAGGGAAAGATACTCGCGATCTCCCGTACTCTTTTGAAGTGCCAGATCTAGGTCCGATTTTTCCTTTTTGAAGGGATAGTTGCCTGCCCCGTGCATGGAAAAGGTGAAGACCGAGGGATCGTCCCGAAAGATTTCTGCCGTTCCATTGCCCTGATGTACATCCAGATCCACGATCAGTATTTTATTGGCCAATCCCTTGGCCTGCAGATAGCGCGCCCCTATAGCCTGGTCATTGAGCATGCAAAAGGCCTCCCCATGGTCCGTATAAGCATGATGCGTGCCTCCGGCTATGTTCATGGCGATGCCGTGCTCCAAAGCAAATTCACAGCCTTTCATAGTGCCATCAGCGATGGTGCGTTCCCGTTCCACGAGATCCTCTGTAAGCGGGAATCCTATTTTTCGGGCTTCCCGAGGTGGAATCTTTATGTTGAGCAGGTCATAGAAGTATTCCGGTTCATGTACAGCTACGATGTACTTATCGTTGGGGATTTCGGGCTCAAAAAAGTTTTCCGGGCTACAAGACCCCTCATATAACAGTTGCTGTGGCAAGAGCTCGTACTTGATCATAGGGAACCGATGGCCCTCCGGTAACGGATGTTTGTAGATGGGATGATAGGCTATTTTGAGCATGGATATTGTACACTATTTGTCAGGTCGAACGCAGTCGAACCCTTGATTAATTTCAGGATTATAGTGAACGGATGTCCCACCGGTAACGGACGTTTGTAGATGGGATCATAGGCTATTTCGAACATGGGTTTTGTACACTATTTGTCAGGTCGAGCGCAGTCGAGACCTTATTCATTTTCAGGATTGTAATTGGAATGTGTCGCGTTTCTACATTCCGCTAAAATTTGGAGCATATCATATTGGCCATTGGCCAAGGCAAGTTTCTTCCTTGCACTCCAATTTTTTATCTTTTTTTCAAAGTATATCGCTTGGACCACGTCGTTGAACTCTTGATGAAATATGAGTTTTACGGGTCTTCGTTTGTAGGTAAAACAACTTTTAATTAGACCATTTTTGTGTTCCAAAAACCTTCTTGAGAGATTATTGGTAATACCGGTATAGGTAAGTCCGTCCGCGCATTTAAGAATGTAGACATAATATAATTTCATGGATGAACGCTATATGGAGGTCTCGACTGCGCTCGACCTGACATTGTTCTGCTTTTGAAAACCTTTAAGGCTGCATATGGAGCTGGTTTGCCAATCAACTAATGGTCTCCCCGTTGCCTACTGCATCTTCATCAGGGTTCACGAAGACCAATTTGCCATCGCTGTTTTCGGTCATCAGAATCATGCCCTCACTTTCCACGCCTCGCAGCGCTCTTGGGGCCAAATTGACCAGCACGCTCACCTTTTTGCCTACAATTTCCTCGGCGCTGAAACTTTCTGCGATACCCGAAACAATGGTCCTGGTGTCCAGGCCTGTGTCCACCTTCAGGACCAATAGCTTTTTGGTCTTGGGCATTTTCTCGGCTTCAACAATGGTGCCCACGCGGATATCCAGTTTGGAAAAATCATCAAAGGTAATGGTCTCTTTTTGTGGCATGATGGCTTTGTTTTCTGTTGCGTTTGCTTTTTTGGTGGCCTCCAATTTATCCAATTGGGCCTGTATTTCCTTGTCCTCGATCTTTCGGAATAGCAGTGACGCCTGCCCAATGTTGTGGCCGGAAGGGAGCAGGGTTTCACGACTGGAAACGTCATTCCAATCGGTCTCCTTATCCAGCGACGAAAGCTGGAGGATAGCGCTTAATTTTTTTGCCGTAAAGGGCAAAAAGGGTTCGCTCAAAACTGCTAGGGCCGAAACGATCTGCAGGGCCACGTACATAATGGTCCGGACCCGTTCCTCGTCTTGCTTGATCACTTTCCAGGGTTCCTCATCGGCCAAGTATTTGTTGCCCAGCCGGGCCAGGTTCATGAGTTCCTGACTGGCTTCGCGAAAGCGATAGCGATCTAGGGATGCGGAAAGGGTCTGAGGGAACGTCCTAAGCTTGGCGAGTGTTGCTTGGTCTACTTCGTTAAAGGCGCCCGGTTCAGGAACCACCCCCTCGTAGTATTTGTTGGTAAGGACCACGACACGGTTCACAAAATTGCCGAAAATGGCCACCAGTTCATTGTTGTTTCGGGCCTGAAAGTCCTTCCAGGTAAAGTCGTTGTCCTTGGTCTCGGGAGCGTTTGCCGTGAGTGTATAGCGCAATACGTCCTGCATATCGGGAAATTCCACCAGATACTCGTGCAACCATACAGCCCAGTTTTTGGAGGTAGACAACTTGTTGCCCTCTAGGTTCAGGAATTCATTGGCGGGCACGTTTTCTGGCAAAATATAGTCGCCCATGGCCTTGAGGATACTGGGAAAGATAATGCAGTGGAACACAATATTGTCCTTTCCAATAAAATGGAGCAACTTGGTGTTCTTGTCCTTCCAATACGGTTCCCAATCCTTGCCCTCCCGCTCTGCCCATTCCTTGGTGGAGGAGACGTAACCGATAGGGGCATCGAACCAGACGTAGAGTACCTTGCCCTTGGCACTGGCAACAGGAACCGGAATACCCCAATCCAGATCACGGGTGACTGCTCTGGGTTTTAGTCCGTCATCGATCCAAGATTTGCATTGTCCGTATACATTGGGTTTCCAGTCCGTCTTATGCTGTTCCAAGATCCAGTCCCTCAGAAAATCCTCATATCGATCTAGGGGCAAAAACCAATGCTTGGTTTCCTTTAAGGTGGGCAGTGTGCCCGTAAGGGTCGATTTTGGATGGATCAGATCCGTGGCATTTAGGGAAGAGCCGCAATTTTCACACTGGTCGCCATAGGCTTCTTCATATCCACACCTTGGACAGGTTCCAATTACAAAGCGGTCTGCCAGGAACTGTTGGGCCTCGTCATCGTACAACTGCGCCGTGGTCTCCTCCAAAAAATCGCCCTGGCGATACATTTTTTTAAAGAAATCCGACGCGGTGGTATGGTGTATCTTGGCCGAGGTACGGGAATAGTTGTCAAAGGAAATCCCAAAATCAACAAAGGATTTTTTTATGATACTGTGGTACTTATCTATGATTTCCTCGGGCGTAACACCCTCCTTTTTGGCCTTCATGGGAATGGCAACCCCATGTTCATCGCTACCACATACAAAGGCCACATCCCTATGGGTAAGGCGCAAATAGCGCACATAGATATCTGCCGGCACATATACACCTGCCAAATGGCCAATATGAATGGGCCCATTGGTGTAGGGAAGTGCGGCGGTGACGGTATACCTACTTCTTGTTTGGGAAGGGGCTTGAGGGTTCGTGGACATCTAAAATTTGTATTAGGGCACAAAAATACCAATTTTGGATAGAGTTATCCCAAGCCTTTATAAAAGAAAAACCTTCGGAGTACTGAAATTTTCAGTACTGCCGAAGGCTAAGTTGCATAGTGGGGCGTAATTAAGCAACCATTACCGACTTGCTCATCTTCTGATCCTGAACCTGTATACGGTAAATGTACTTTCCTGTGGCCAACTGTGAGGACATCCTTTCCCTGATATTGATCTCAGTGGAACCTTCCAACATCATCTCGTTGAACACAGTACCTAGATTCTGTCCCAAAATGTTGAACAACTGAATGTCTACATGTGCGCTAAATGGCATTTCCAAATAAATATGTGGCGTTTCCGCAGTGGGATAAAAAGGCCTGTGCACAATGGCGTTCAACAGTTCCGGATTGGCTTCCGGGTCTCCAGGAGTAGGCAATGTAGGCTCCCCATCGCTATACACGATATCGGGGAAATCCACACCGCTACAGTTAAATCCTAGGTTAACTGGCGCATAGGGGTGGTTAAGCAAATGCTGTTCTACCAACGGAATGGGGACACATAACCATTCTGCCATAACCGTGGCGTACAGGTCCCTAAAATCCATAGTGTATTCCAAGTTGCCTCGGCCATTGGGGCTATCCAGCGAAGGATGATCTCCAACAAAGGCACTTCCATTTAAACCGGAACCAAAGAATAGGGTAGGAGCCGCTTTTCCATGGTCCGTACCGTTGGAACCGTTTTCGAAAATCCTTCTTCCGAATTCGGAAAAGGTCATACTCAATACATTATCATCCTGTTCCGTAAAGGCAAGGTCTTCATAGAAGTTGTTCACGGCGACGGATAAATTGGTCATTAAACGTTCATGGGCCAAGGGCTGATTTCCGTGGGTATCAAAACCACCCATAGAGATCATATAGACCTTGGTGCCCAGGTTTCCTTTGATCAAGCGAGCCAACAGTGCCAATTGTCTGGCAAAATTGTTCTCCTGATACTCTACCTGGTTCTGACCACGCTCATAAGCCTCGTGGATTTTACCGGCATATTCATAAGTGGTGTTTGCCACCCCTCTGAGGAACTTCAATTGGTCCCCATACATACAGCCGTTGAACAAGGCATCGTCCAAGCCGTATACCACACCATCTTCCGCAATTTGTTCCAATTGATCGATATTGTTGGTCACAAAAGCGTAATTGGTTTCTTCACCCTGGAATACCAAGCTTCCGAAATTACCAATCTGAATAGCGGCCGGTGCTGGTGGTGGATTTAAAAGGTAGTCTGGGAAGCACTGTTCAAAGTGCCTACCCATCCATCCTGTATTGAGCCCGGATTCACCGGTAGTGGTCAAATCCGTATTGGCAAAAATATCAGAGCCGGTAAAGTGAGATAAACTTTGGCCTTCATAACCTACACCATGCACTGCCTTGAACTGGCCATCGCCCCAAAGAGGCTCCAAGGCCGTCATATAGGAAGGTACACCGTATTCATCGGTCAACTGCAACACCTTACTTTCCGGGATATAGATATTGGGTCGGGCGTTGCGATAGGTATCGTACTGTTCCATGGGAATGACCGTACTAAGGCCATCATTACCGCCCGATAGGCGGATTAGGATCAAAATATTATCGGTTTCCGCATCTGCTATCGCAGCGGTAAGTGGTGATGGGGCGGATGCGGTGAGCATATTACTGCCCAACATCATGGAACCTGATCCGGCAATTCCCAATGCCTGAAGAAAGGAACGTCTGCTCCAATACTTGTGTTCCATATCATGGCCTTCATCATTCTTGCCAAGATTTGCGGGTATATGGTGATTGTTGCACATAATCGTAGGTTTTATTTTAATTGAAATTCTGGTTGTCTTGCGATATGCTGGAGTAGGAGATAAACCTGAAAAGGAACCTCCGGGCTAATGGAAAGCATCCATAGAGACAATCCTCCAGGAATATAATCGGGGCTGTAGTATTCTTGAATAACCCCTTCGGCCTCCGCAAAGGCGGAAAGTGCGTTCGCAAACTCGTCATCGTGGATTCCCTTGGGCAGGAGCCTATTGAGAATGGCCCTGGTCACAATTTCGGGGTTACTGGTATTGCTATCGGCAGGATCAACCGCGTTTACGGCAAAAGTCCTGAACTGTTCCGGATTGTTTTGATAGAAGCCTTCGATCAGAATTTCAATGGAGAGCCATCTACCAATAATAAAATTGGTGTTGATCCAACTCCTATCGCGCTGCCAACCGGCAACGTCAAACGGGTCAAAAAGATTTTGGCTCAACAACCTACTGGCATCGATAACATTGAGCATTACGCTGTCGTCATAAGAAAAACTAGTTTCCTTAATAACGTTCAGGTAAAAATCGAACGGACTCTTGATGATTACACCAATGGCCTCATCATCAAAGAAGTGCTGACTTTTAAAAAGTTGGCTCAGTACCGGTGCAATTTCAAAATTGTTGGCCACAAAAGTGCTGGCCAATTGCTGTATGATCGTTTCGGCATTCCCCGCATCATCCGAAGAATCGGGATGTACGAAGAACTCATATAACTTTTTACAAATGAAACGACCGATCTCATTGGGCCTTTCATTGAATAGGATATCCATAACATCGTCATAGCCCCAATTTCCGGTCTGGCCCAGAATGGTCTTGGAACCGGCATCAAAGGCCGTGGCATCAAAGGCTACCGGGCTACACCCGATTTCCCCACGATTGACATAGCCCGATAGGGCCCTAGCCGTTTCAATGATGTCTTGTTCTGTATAGGCATTGCCTTCCCCTAGCGTAAAGAGCTCGTAAAGCTCCCTGGCGTAGTTTTCATTGGGGTTGTTTCCGTTGTTATAGGCACCGTCCAAATAATAGAGCATGGCACTGGTTAGTCCCATTTCGCTCACAAAGGTCTTAAAGTTCCCGATGGCATGCCGTTGTAGGGTATTGGTATAATAGTATAAGAAGGAGTTACAGTTGTAAATGTCCACTTCCGTTACCAAATGGTTGCTCCAGAAAAAACTTAAGCGATCTCTAAGATTGCCACCGATCAAGGCATTGGTATAGGCAATTCTCCAATCCTGCAGTTGCTGGTTTCTCAGCTGCCTGGCGGCGTCCTCGTCGGCAGGATAGTTGTTGTCATTCCAATCTGCCCAAACAGGGGCGGGCAAAGGGGCTAAGTTTAGGGCCTCGTTGATCAGATTGTCCACTAAGGTATCGGCCGTTTGGCCAACCGCTAGGTTTATGGTGTCCACAGAAGCACTAAATCCAAGTCTTCTATACAAATGGGCGGCCCGTTGTTGGTCCAAGGGAACGGTGTAGGGCGCCAGAGTTGAAGTATTACAATTGATGAAATATTCCATAGTCTATGGTGCGTTATTTATAGGTTCATAGTATTAGGGGCAACTATTAAACTATTACTAAACGTTTCAATACTTGGGATAGTATGTAAATCCCCGTATTTTCGATGTCTGTCAGACGCCAATTTACAATCTTGTGGTCAATAGACCGATGAAATGTTAAATTTTTCGATGAAATGCAAAGATTTTTAAGATTTTAAGGAAATCCATGGGGAAACACAATGAATTTGGAAAAAAAGGCGAGGAATTGGCGGTCCGTTTCCTTACTGAAAAGGGCTATCTGATAAAATGCACCAATTACAGATACCTAAAAGCAGAAATAGATATCATAGCGGAAAAAGGGGATATTTTGGCCGTAGTTGAGGTAAAATCAAGGAGTTCCACATTATTTGAGCACATTGCGGAAACGGTAACCAAGGCAAAAATTAAGCGATTGGTCATGGCGGCAGATTATTATGTGCTAACGCACGATTTGGATCGGGAAGTGCGTTTTGATATTATAACGATCCGCAAGGACAAGGGGTCCTTTGAAATAGAACACTTGGAAAATGCTTTCTATCATTTTTAAATATTTGTTTTATTTGTAACAAATTGTTATTTTTGTTTCAAACACACGGCTATGAAAACCATCTCCTCTGTTGTAGAACAGTACATCAAAAAGAAACCTTTTTTACAGAGTGCCTTGGCGCAAGGTATCATTAACCTGACTTCCCTTTCCAGGATCGTAAGACCCGAGATCGAAGAAGAATTGGGAAAGGACATTCGAAACGGGGCCATTGTCATGGCGCTGAAACGCTTGTCCGATGATCTGGAGTTCAGGGCTACGCACAAAATTATCAAGGTGTTGAAGAATATTGGGGAGATTACCGTGCGTTCCTCGCTCTCGGATTATACTTTTTTGGCCTCGGACACCATCTTATCACAGCAGGCCCAACTTCTGGAGGAAGTAAATGCCAACCAAGATGTGTTTTATACCTCCTCGCGGGGGGTGAACGAGATCAACATAGTGATCAGCAACAGTTTGGACGATACCGTAGAGACCCTTTTTAAGAAGGAAAAGTGCACACAAAAAGCGGAAAATCTTTCTTCCATTACCGTTAAATTACCGGCAGAGAACGTATCGGTACCCGGTATCTACTATTTTATCTTTCAGCGTTTGGCCTGGGAAGGCATTGTATTGTACGAGGTGATATCCACTACAAACGAGTTTACCATTTTGGTCAATGATGAGCAGGTAGATATCGCCTTCCGCACTATCAAGGATTTGAAGACGCTCTAGGCAGCTTATTTGGATAGAAAGGAAATAAGTTCCTCATACGCCTGGGGCTTGGCAATGATCCGTTTGTCCTTGTCCAGCACAAAGTATGTGGGTGTTCTTTCTATATGGTAACGCTTGGCAAGCTCACTTTCCCATTTGCCCAAAGAAAGTACGTGTTCAAAATTGGATAATTTGGCCGATTCCCGATCCCAACTCGCCCTGTCATCTTCCAAACCTATGGCTACGACCTTTACTGCTGTATTTTCCCTTAACCGTTCGTGTAATACAGGTAACTCTGCAAGACAGTGGGAACAGGTACTGCTCCAAAAGACCAATATATAGCAATCAGAATCCTCCAGGGTGCGCAGATGTTTCTCCGCTGTTCCCGATTTCCAGCGTATTTCAGGGGCCACGGCTCCTAGGCGCAGCCTATTGTGCATGGCCACTTTCTCTACAATTTCGGTAGCTCCGTTAGCCATTGCCAAGGGCTTTAAATATTGGGTATATAAAAAGTCCGATGCGGCATTATTATTACTGGCCACCAGCTGGGTCCAAAGCGCATCGTACAAGCGCATTTTAAAGGTTGTATCTACCTCCTGCAGCAACTTGTGCACCACACGGATGTTCTTCTGCATTTCTCCTTCCCTTACTTCGGGTGTCATAGGTGTTAAGGGCAGTGCGGTCAACACATAGTTCACCACCTTGTCCCGCAAAAAATTGGAGGCCTGTAAAAAAGGATCATTGAAGTCCACCGCCTCAAAATACGCCTGTTTCTTGTTGGCCACATAGACCTGGGCCGTTTCATAGGTGGTGGGAATATAAGGTCTGCTCGCCTTGATGTAGCTCTGGCATATCAGCCCCTTGGATTTTTCTTCATACTTGTCCTGAACGCCCTTTAATTTAGCAGTCAGCCCCAAGAATTCGTTCTTGTCCGTTTTTTGGTTGGAGTAAAAGTCCACGATAGCTCTTTCTACTGTGTTTATGGAACGCCTATAACCATAGAAGAGCTGGTTTTCCCCGGATTCTTTAAATGAGACACCCGTTTGGGGGTTGAATTCCAAGGTTACGGATTTCTCACCGTTGTAAATGACATCAAAATAGAATTGATCCTGTGGAAGGGCATACACGATACGGTAGAGACCGGTCTTGGCATTTTGGGGTAACTGCAAGTTGAACTTGCCTTCCTTTATGGCCGTATCGGCCACATAGGTCTCGGCATTGGGATCCAGCCGATAGGCGATAAGCCACGAGTAGTCCCCGGCCGGGGAAAAGCTGCCCGAAATGGTATGTTGTGCCTGTAGGCTACATACCATATAAAAAAAGAACAATGACCAGAGGTGCTGTTTGTATTTCATACACTATTTACTAACTCAAAAACTACTCCAAACGGGCCTAAAGAACGGCTTCCCTTTTATGGGCAAGGGGTGCCAGTACCTCCAAAGCTTTGGTAACCGACCGTACCTGTTCAAAAACAAGCAATAATCGCAGTCCGTTCCGCGTCTGTTTTTCCTTTATCTTACAACGGTCCGTATGGGCCTGAACAAAGTGCAATACCTTGGTAAAGGTATCACTTTGATAAAAATCCGACTGCTGGTCCGAGATAAAATATCCGATAAGCTTTCCTTTTTTCATCACGATTTTTTCCAAACCGATGCCATTGGCGATCCATTTGATGCGAACCGAATTCAAAAGATCAATGGCCGGCTCTGGCAACTCGCCAAAGCGATCTACCAATTGGGTTTCGAATTTTTGCAACCCTTCCTCGTCCTTTACCCCGTTCAGTTGGGTATACAAATTGAGACGCTCCGTGATATTGTTGATGTAGTCATCCGGGAAAAGCAATTCAAAATCGGAATCGATCTGTGTGTCCTTCACAAACGTCCTATCCGTACCCTCTATGGTGTCGTACAATTCCTTGAATTCATCTTCTTTGAGCTCCTCTATGGCTTCGGATAGAATTTTTTGATAGGCATCAAAGCCAATTTCATTGATAAATCCACTTTGTTCGCCGCCCAGCAGGTCACCGGCGCCACGGATTTCCAAGTCCTTCATCGCAATATTAAAACCGCTTCCCAATTCAGTGAACTGCTCCAAGGCCTGTATTCTTTTTCTGGCGTCCGTAGTCATCATGTCGTAAGGGGGGGTAATGAAATAACAGAAGGCCTTTTTATTGCTCCGGCCCACGCGTCCGCGCATTTGATGCAGGTCGCTAAGACCAAAATTGTGGGCATTGTTGATAAAAATGGTATTGGCGTTGGTAACGTCCAGTCCACTTTCCACGATGGTAGTGGATACCAGTACATCAAATTCCCCGTTCATAAAGGCAAGCATTAAATGTTCCAGTTTTTTGCCTTCCATCTGTCCGTGGCCGATGCCTAATTTTGCGTCTGGGACCAAGCGCTGTATCATTCCGGCTACCTCCTTTATGTTTTCTATCCGGTTGTGGATAAAGAACACTTGTCCGCCCCGTTGAATTTCGTAAGTAATGGCATCCCTTATGGTTTCCTCGTTAAAACGGGTAACCTGACTTTCTATAGGATACCTATTGGGCGGCGGGGTGTTGATCACGGATAGGTCTCGCGCAGCCATAAGACTAAACTGTAAGGTACGGGGTATAGGAGTGGCCGTGAGGGTAAGCACATCCACATTCTCTTTGATCGCTTTAAGCTTGTCCTTGACCGAAACCCCAAACTTTTGCTCCTCATCCACAATTAATAGGCCCAGGTCCTTGAACTTTACATTTTTGTTCACCAACTGATGGGTGCCAATAATGATATCTACCTTTCCGGCTGCCAGTCTTTCCAGGGTCTCCCTTTTTTCCTTGGCCGTTCTGAACCGATTGATATAATCCACGGTCACCGGCATTTCCCGTAAGCGCTCCGAAAAGGTCCTTTGGTGCTGAAAGGCCAGGATGGTGGTAGGTACCAGAATGGCCACCTGTTTGCCATTGTCCACGGCCTTGAAGGCCGCCCGGATGGCCACTTCTGTCTTTCCAAAGCCCACATCCCCGCAGATTAGCCGATCCATGGGTCGTTTGCTCTCCATATCCTTCTTGATGTCTTCCGTGGCTTTGGTCTGATCGGGGGTATCCTCATAGATGAAGGAGGCTTCCAATTCGTGTTGCAGGTAGCTGTCGGGATCGTAGGCGAAGCCTTGTTCCATTCTGCGCTTGGCGTAGACCTTGATGAGGTCGAAGGCTATTTTTTTGACCCTTGCCTTGGTCTTTTGCTTTAATTTTTTCCAAGCACCGGACCCTAGCTTATAGATTTTGGGTACCGCCCCATCCTTGCCGTTAAACTTGGAAATCTTATGTAGGGAATGGATGCTCACGTAAAGAATATCGCGTTCCCCGTACATGAGCTTGATCGCCTCTTGCTGTTTGCCCTCCACATCTATTTTTTGAAGGCCACCAAACTTGCCGATACCGTGATCGATATGGGTAACGTAATCCCCAATTTCCAACTTGTTGAGTTCCTTAAGGGTAATGGCCTGTTTTTTAGCATAGCCGTTCTTGAGATGAAACTTGTGGTAGCGCTCAAAAATCTGGTGGTCCGTATAACAAACTATTTGTAGGTCATCGGCAATAAACCCTTGGTAGAGTGGAAAAACTACGGTTTGGTAATGCACCTCCGCTTCTACCTCGTCGAAAATATCGTGGAACCGTTTGGCCTGTTGTTCGGAGGCACAAAAGAGGTAATTGGTATACCCGCGCTTATGGTTCTGATCCAGGTCTTGGATCAGGAGGTCAAATTTCTTGTTAAAGGAGGGCTGGGGGCGGGTACTAAAGCTGATGTCGGTACCGCGTTGGCCCTGGGTTACCTGCATAAAATCGGGCAGCTGCTTTTTAAGCAGGCCAGAACTCGTAAACAGCTCTTCCGGCGCGGCGTGTTTTATGTCTGGTGAGAGTTGGGCAAAGGTATTCTTGGCCTTCTCGAAAAAAGCATCGATTCTTCCAAAGAGCATGTCCCTGTTTTTGATAAATACCACGGTCTTGGGCGAAATGTATCGCAGAAAACTCTCCCGGTTCTCGTTCAAAAATTTGTTTTCTACGTTTGGAATAATGGTAATTTTCTTGACCGTTTCCGTAGATAGTTGCGTCTCTACATCAAAGGTACGTATGCTATCTACCTCGTCCCCGAAAAATTCTATCCTGTACGGTTCATCATGGGAGAAGGAGAAGACATCCACGATACCTCCCCGTACAGAAAATTCCCCGGGTTCGGTAACAAAATCCACGCGCTTAAATTGATATTCGAACAAGACCTCGTTCAAAAAATCGAGACTTAGGCTATCGCCCAACTTTATCTTTAGGGTATTCTTGTTAAGTTCCTTTCTGGTGACCACTTTTTCGAAAAGGGCGTCGGGATAGGTGACGATAAGCGCTGGTTTTTTCTTGGAATTGATCCGGTTCAGCACTTCGGCCCGCAGTAGCACATTGGCATTGTCCGTTTCCTCTATCTGATAGGGCCTACGGTAACTTCCGGGGTAGAAAAGGACCTGTTTTTCCTCGACAAGCTGCTCCAGGTCATTAAGGTGGTAAGCCGCTTCTTCCTTGTCGTTCAAGATTAACAGGAACGGCCGTTCACCACTTTTAAACATCTCTGCTAGGACAAAGGAAAGTGCGGAGCCCGTAAGGCCATTTATTTCGATGTTATCTTGCGACTCGGCAATAGCATTCCGCAGTTTCTGCACTGGCAGAGACCGTGAGAACAGTTGTGGGATCTGAGAATGCGTCAACCGTTAAAATTTGTGCAAATATAGGCACTCTATCCTTCTTATGAAAAGCAAAACGGCCACGTAGCCTAAGTTTAAAAACAGGATAACAGTTTCTTAAGATCCGCTTCGGTATTATAGACATTACAGGACACCCGAATAGCGTTCCCCCGGTAGGAGACATAGATTTTTTGATCCACTAAGCCTTGCTTTATCGTTTCCAGGGACATGGCTTTGGGGAGATAAATTCCGAACAGATGTTTGGCCCTAAAGGCATCATTCTCCACGAAACAGTCCTTGCTGCGTAGGGCTTCCACGGTGTCCATGGAGATGGTCCCGCAGTAGTTCTGGATGTTTTTGGGTTGCCATTCCAACAATTGTTCCAACGCCTTGATAAGCATGGGCACCAAAATGAAACTGCTGGCCTCTCCCATGGAATATCTGCCCGCTTTTGGTAAAAATTCATCCTCGTATTGGGTAAGGGCCGAGAAATTTTCACTGTGCAAGCGGTTCATCCAACTGTGTTCAATAGGGTCGCCATGGTTAAAGACATCACCGTAGTAAGCGACCCCCAGGGAGTATCCGCCCAACAACCACTTGTATCCTGCACAGATCAGGGCATCGGGCTGCAGTTCGGCAACGGAAAAAGGCAGGGCGCCCACACTTTGGGTACCATCTATGATCAATAGGGAACCTACCTCCCTGGTTTTCTCCCGTACCGCTTTCAAATTAAAAAGTGTACCGTCTGCCCAGTGCACATGGGGCATGGCCACCACCGCCGTTTTACTGGTTATGGCTTTTAAGATATTTTTGTTCCATTGTTCGCCCCTAGCCGTAAAATCCTGGGGGGGAGCCACAATCTTCAGGGAAGCGCCCTTTTTCTTGGCGAGTTGTTTCCAGACGTACACATTGCTGGGAAACTGCTCATCCACCAATACGATTTCCTCGCCCTGGGCAAGGGTCACATTGTTGGCTACATTGGCGATGCCATAGGAAACCGACGGGATAAGGGCCACATTGCGGTAGTCCGATATTTGGACGAGTTCGGCAAAACGTTTTTTAAGCACTGTTTGCTCCGAAAAGAAATCCTCGGACGTGATGGCGTAGGGATGATTTTTCCGCCTTAGGTTTTCAATTCCGATGGCCTCGGAGGCTTTGAGTTGGGGTGCCATGTACGCTCCATTTAAATAGGTGATTTCCTCTGGCAGGGAGAACAGTTGTTTTTGATCGGTGAGCATGTTTTTGGCATTAATTGGCCACTAAAATAACCTCATTTTCCGTAATGGCGTACACGGTATCCCTTTTATTGGGTTTTAGCACGTGATTTCCGGTGAATTCGCCAAAGGCGGGAAGAATAAGCTGTTGCGGACTTCGAAAAAAGCATGGAAGTTTTACGGATTGTCGACCGCTTCCCCGAAGGCGCACCGCAGGATGGATATGGCCCGAAATGTTGAAAAGATCCCCTCCGTCCTGGGGATGATGTGTCAACAGAAACCCGTTCAATATCAGTTGGTCCACTACTTCAATGCCCATTTCCTCATATTTCAATGGGGAAATGATATCGTGGTTACCGCTTACCAGGATAATCTTCCCCCGTACCTGGGCCGTCCACTCCTGGAACAATTTCCATTCACTGTTCATGGCAGAATGGAACAGGTCGCCCATAAAACAAATAGTCTTGGGGTTAAAAAAAGCGACCGCAGCATCCAGGGCCGTATAGTTTTTAAGCAATGCCACTTGGGGTACGGCTGCCCCATACTTTCGAAAATGGGAAATTTTACCCAGATGCACATCACTGATGAGCAACAAGGATTGTTGCTCCCAGAACAAGACACCCATAGGGTGCAGGACAAAAGATTGATCCTGTATTTGAATGTTTTGGGTACACATACCCTCAAAAGTACTAAAAGTTGTTCCCTAAACAAGAGGGAAGGAAGCCGCATTGCAAGCAGTAAAATTTATTTCCGCATCAATTTGGCCGACATCCGTTTTATGCGATCTGCCAGTTTTTCGCTGGAGAGTTTTTCGCGTAGCCGGTCAGTAATGATGGGAAAGGAGAAGGGGGTAGGATTATTACAGGCCTTCCAAAGGATTTCCTGACGCGCGATTCGCTCCAGGGCCAACCGCAGACGTCCCTCCTCCAATTGATGTTCAAAGGTTTCTGTAAATGCTTGTTGAAAGAGGAGGTTATCGGATTCGTATTCCCGAAAGACATCAAAGAGCAATTGCGAACTGCTCTGTAAGTGTTTCATTTTGATGCCTTTGTCGGGATAGCCCGTAAAGACCAGGCCGCTAATGACGGCGATGTCGCGAAACTTCCTACGGGCCATTTCCGTGGAGTTCAGGCTTTTTTGAAGGTCTTCCAAAAGGTAGGCGGTGCTGAACAGATCATTGTCCAAAACCTGCTGCATATCTACCTCCTGATCGGACAGTAGTTCAAAACCATAATCGTTAAAGGCCAGGGAGAAGGTCACTGGCAAAAGCAAGCTAATTCTATAGGCAAGTAGGCTGCCCATGGCCTCATGAACAAAGCGGCCCTCAAAGGGATAAAAAATATGGTGGTATCCGTCCCGGGTCTTAAAGGTCTCTATGAGAAATTCATCAGGTTTGGGCACTGCACTTTCCAGGCCTTGCTGCTCAAAAAGGGGATGTAGCGCCTTTATTTCTGACGACTGCTGGGCGGGGTCCTTATAGACCGAGTACAGCTCGTTTCTCAACAAGCGGGACATCTGGGCCGAGAGGGTCAAACGTCCGCCCATCCAGCTGGGCACTTTCCGCGTCTTTTTTGTGGAATTGCGAACATGGACCTGCATGTCCCTGATTCTAATAAATTCCAGGTTCCTGCCGGCAAAGGTAAATACGTCCCCAGGGGTCAACTTGGAGATGAAGGACTCTTCGATGGTACCGATATAACCACCACGCTGATATCTTACGGACAGGTTGGCATCGCCCACGATAGTGCCGATCTGGAAACGGTGGCGCATGGCGATGCCCCGGTGGTGTACCACAAACCTGCCGTCTGACTCTACCTCTACCTTTTTGTATTCATCATAACTTTGGAGGCTCTGACTGCCCAATACGATAAAGTTTAACAACCAAGTCCATTGTGCCTTGGAAAGGGCCTGAAAACAGAAGGTATCTGTTACTTCCTTAAAGATTTGATCGGGATAGAAACCGTCCGAGATGGCCAGCGTAACCAGATATTGTATCAAGACGTCAAAACTGTTGAGGTAGGGAATTCTGTCCTCTACGGCCTTGAGCTTCACGGCCTGCTGCAGGGCAGAGGCCTCTACCAACTCTATGGCATGGGTGGGCAAAAAATAAATGACACTTTCTTTTCCGGGACGATGTCCACTGCGACCCGCCCTTTGCAGAAAGCGTGCCACTCCTTTGGGTCCCCCGATCTGCACCACGGTCTCCACAGGGGCAAAGTCTACCCCCAGATCCAAGCTAGAGGTGCAGACCACCGCTTTAAGATTTTCGCGTCGTATGGCCTGTTCCACCCAGATGCGGGTTTCCTTGTTGATGCTCCCATGGTGCATGGCAATTTCCCCTGCGTATTCGGGGTGTTTTTCCAGTATTTTCTGGAACCAGATTTCACATTGGCTCCGGGTATTGGTAAACAGCAGGGTGGTCTTGCTTTTGTTGATGATAGGAATAACGTCTTCCAATAGGCGGATGCCGAGATGGCCTCGCCAAGGAAAGGTTTCCATTTCCTTGGGAATGATACTTTTTACCTTGATCTTCTTGTTGAGATTGGCCTTGATCAGCACCGAATTTTGAAGTGCCTTGCTTGTAGGGCCCAGAAGCACTTCCCTGGCTTGGTCCAGATTACCGATGGTAGCGGAGATGCCCCAAATCCTTAAATCCTTTGCGATGGTTTTAAGGCGTGAAAGGCCCAGCTCCATCTGTACGCCGCGTTTGGTACCCAAAAGTTCGTGCCACTCGTCAACGACGATGGCTGAACAGTTTTTAAAGGTTTTGTCGTACCCTTTTGAGGAGAGCAGCAGTTGCAGGCTTTCCGGGGTGGTGATGAGCAGGTCTGGCATGTTTTTTTTCTGCTGGGCCCGTTCTTTGGTGGAAGTGTCCCCGCTACGGATGCCTACCGTCAATCCTGTTCCCAAATCTTCGTTCACGCGTTCGGCAGATTGTTTTATTTCGTGCGAAAGTGCGCGTAAGGGCGTAATCCAAACGGCCTTTAACCCTTTTTTATGCGTGGTTTTGTACTTGGGGTTTTGTTTCAGATAGTTCAACATTATGGGAAACCAGAGCGCATAGGTCTTGCCGCTTCCCGTTGGGGCATTCAGCAGGCCGTTCTTGCCCTGTAAAAAAGCCTTCCAGCTTTGTTTTTGGAAAGCAAAGGGCTTCCAGTCCTGTGCATGAAACCAGTTTTTTGCCAATTGGTATAGTTGGTCGTTGTTCATAATTTGCGAGCGAAGCGAAGCAAACTGCCATAATGCTTTTCGGCTTCCTAGGGAATTTTTCTTTTTTTTCTTAAGTTAAAATTTTTATCTATCCAATTAATCGATAGGTCTGACCACTCCGGATTCATGGAATTGATCAGGTCTTCTTTTTTCTTTCTATTTCCCGCTTTTAGCTGTTTCTCACGAATAAATGCATCCTTTATTCTATCGTATTCCTCAAAATAGACCAATACATCACAATTATAGCGTGCGGTAAAGGAATTTTTATGGATTTTGTTTTTGTGTTCATTGATGCGCTTTTGAATATCGTTCGTAGCACCCACATACAATACGGTTTTATTTTTGTTGGCCAGGATGTAGGTATATCCTTTTTTCATCGGTTTTTGTTGTTGGCGGATTCCTTCACTTCGCTCGGAATCAATGCCCTTAAATCCTCCAAAGAATTGGCATCCGCGATCTTCTTGTCCTGCCGCCATCTAAGGATCCGTGGAAAACGGGTAGCAACACCGCTTTTGTGCCTTTTGGAAAGCGCAATGCCTTCAAAGGCAATTTCAAATACATGCTGGGGGACCACACTACGGACGGGGCCAAAGCGTTCCAGGGTGTTCTTTTTGATCCAGGCATCCACCTGCCTAAATTCAGCATCCGTAAGCCCGGAATATGCTTTGGCAAAAGTGACCAATTCCCGTTCCCCAGTTTCGGTTTCCGACCAAAGGGCAAAGGTGTAGTCCGTGAAAAGATTGCTTCGCCTGCCATGGCCGCGCATGGCGTAGGTGAGCACGGCATCGATGGTAAGGGGATCTACCTTCCATTTCCACCAGTCCCCTTTTTTGCGGCCTACCCGATAGGGAGAATCCCAATGCTTTAGCATAAGGCCTTCGCTTTTAGCTTCTCGTGCCTGTTCACGTTCCCTGGCCACAGCTTCCCAAGAGTTGAAACGCATGGTTTGGGAAAGCTGTAGGTGGGTCAAGGGTTGGTGTAACGGGTCCTTTTCCACTGTTAGGTTTTTACAAAGCGTCTCCAAAAGCGTTCTTCTTTCCAAAAAGCTTTTGCCCCTAATATCCTTCCCCTCCCATTCCAACAGATCATAGACTTTTAAGATTACAGGCGTTTTTGCCAGCAAGGCCTTGGAGATTGTCTTTCGGCCAATTCGGGTCTGTAATTCATTAAAGGAACCAATGCCCCCATTAGGATAAGGAAGAATCTCCCCGTCCAAAACGGTACCGTTCGGAATACGGCCCACAAACTCCTGAAACTCCGGATATTTATCGGTCACCAATTCCTCGCCCCTGCTCCAAACGAAGATTTCGCTATTCCTTAGGATCAGTTGTGCCCGAATACCGTCCCATTTGTGCTCGGCGGACCATTGGGTCACATTGCCCAAATCTTCGACCTTGCCTTCCATGGCATAGGCCAAGTAAAATGGGTAGGGCTTGGAAAGATAATCGCTTTCGTTTTCCTTTAGCACCAGATCGGTAAAGGAGATACTGCCGGGATCCCAATTGCCCATGAGCTTATAGGCAAGCACATCCTCGTCCATTTGGGTCGCCTTGGCCAGGGCTCGGGTCATCAATTTTTGGCTAATCCCAATTCGGAACCCACCTGTGATCAATTTGGTAAAGACAAAACGTTCATAGTAGTCCAGATCTTTCCAGTTTTCAATGAGGTAGCTTCTTTTTTCTTCTTCCGGTTTGGTTTTGAGGCTGATCATTTCCTCCAGAAACTGGGTGAGTGTTTTTTCCGTTCTGGACCGTGGGGAGGGAAGGACCAGGGCAATGGTCTCTGCCAGATCCCCTACGATGTGATAACTTTCCTCAAACAACCAAAGTGGAATATTGGCATGTTCGGACGCCCAGCTGCGCAGCAAGGTGGTGTTGACGGGCCGGGGCGGCCGCCTATGCGAAAGTATGGCAATCGTCCACACCTTATCCCGGTCGTCCGCAGCTTGGAAGTAGGCGGACAAAGCATCTACCTTGGTGTTGGTCTTATTGGTGCTGTCCAATATTTTGATCAGTTGGGCAAAACGTTTCATTACCTAACTTTTTGGGTTTCAGGATCTACTTCACCGGTTTCCCCTTCATACTGTGTGCTTTCCGTTCTGGCATCGTAGCCCTTCTCCCTTAGAAAACGGGAAAAAATATCGGTATAGCCATGGGTGCAGATTATTTTGGTGGCACCGGTGGCTTCCACGCTTTTCAAAAGGCCGTCCCAATCACAATGGTCGCTTAGTACAAAACCTTTGTCCATGGCCCGTCTTCTTCGAGCGCCCCGAAAGGCCATCCAACCGCTGGCCGAGGCGGTCTCATAAGGGGCCATTTTTCGCATCCATGGACTCCCATGGGCGCTGGGCGGTGCCAAAACCATATGGCCCAAAAGTGCTTCCTTCTTGGTCTCCTCAGTAATGCGGGTTGTTGCGGGGAAGTGTTCCAAGTGTCTAAGTACCTCGGTCATGTTCTCTATGGCGCCATGGGTATATATTTTTCCTATGCCGGGGTCCAAATGTTTCAATAAACGCTGTGCCTTGCCCAAGGAATATCCAAAAAGCACAGAGGTTTTGCCCAAGGCCCTGTTCGTGGCCCACCAACTGTTGATCTCGCTAAAAACGTCTTTCTGCGGGACCCACTTAAAGGCGGGCAAGCCAAAGGTACATTCGGAAATAAAAGTATGGCAGCGCACGGGTTCGTATGGGGTGGCGAGGCCGTCATCCTCTGTCTTGTAATCCCCGGTGAACACCCAAACCTCTCCTTTGTAGGCTACCCGTATTTGGGATGAACCAATGATATGACCGGCCGGATGCAAACTAAATTCCACGCCGTTCACTGTAAAGGATTCACCCCATTCCCTACCGGAAATGACGATGTCACCCAGGCGGTGTTTCACTATGGGCACGTTTCGGTGGTGGGTAATATATTTTTTGTGGCCCCAGCGACTGTGGTCGGCATGTCCATGCGAGATAATGGCTTTGTCAACCGGCTTCCACGGGTCGAGAAACACCCCGGCCGCACTACAATAAATACCACTTTCCGTAAATTCAAGAAGGGGTTTTCCCATAGCCCTGTGAAGGTACAAATTTTGCCCTAAAATAAAGTTTCCACAAATTAAAATGATGCGGTTTAAAGATTTATATTTGCCATAAATTTCACATTGTATGTCTATTTTAGATTTGTTTGATAGCGGGTTCAGAAAGCGCAATCAGTCCCATTTTGCAGCCATTGTTCGGGTAGCCATGAGCGATGGGATAATCACAGAGGAAGAACGGGCTTTTTTACATAGACTAGCCGCCAAACTCCATATTTCGGAGGCCGACTACAAGAAAATTTTAAAGGATTACAAATCGCACGAGATCAACCCACCGACGAGCTATGACGTTCGTTTGGAGCGCCTATACGATTTGGCGCGAATGGTCTATGCCGATCATAACCTGGGAGAAAAACAGACCGCTCTGTTGGAACGCTTGGGGATTGGCCTTGGGTTTTCCACGGGAAATGTGGGCTACGTGGTGGATAAGGCCCTTAAGTTGGTCCACGCCGGGGTAGACCGGGATAATTTCATCGATGAGATCAAAAAGATGAATCGCTGATTCAGGCGTTCCCTCTGTAGGTCTTAGGGGATAAGCGAATAGGAAATAGTCGTTACCGCATATTTCATAGACCTAGGTTCATAATTTTATGTGGATGGATGTAGCGTGCTTAGAAGGATGGTCCGTTAGTAGGGAGTGTAGCGCAACTATTTGAAAATCAAGACCTCAAAAGAGCCCAACTTTACTTTAGGTAATTGTAAAATGCTTTCCAGAAACCTTGATTCTTATAGTTTCCTTCCCTTAATCGCTATTTCATAAACTCTTCCGCTTTTTCCACCATCTTTTTGCTTCCGCAAAAGAAGGGTACGCGCTGATGAAGTTCCGTGGGCTCAATATCCAGGATGCGCTGATAGCCATCACTGGCCTTTCCGTTGGCCTGCTCTGCAATAAAAGCCATGGGATTGCACTCGTAAAGCAAGCGCAATTTTCCCTTGGCGGCTGTACTGCTCTTGGGGTACATATAAATTCCCCCTTTGATCATATTCCGATGAAAATCGGAAACCAATGAACCAATATACCGCGAGGTATAGGGGCGATCGCCCTCTTCCTTCTGACAGTATTTGATATAGTCCTTAACGCCCTGGGGAAAGTGGATATAGTTGCCCTCGTTAACGGAATAGATTTTCCCTGTTTCCGGGAACTGCATATTTGGATGCGAGAGGTAGAAGGTACCGATGGCCGGATTTAGCGTAAATCCGTTTACACCGTCGCCCGTGGTATAGACCAACATGGTAGAGGTACCATAAACAACATAACCCGCGGCCACCTGATTTTTACCGGCCTGCAGAAAATCGGCCAGGGTCACTGGGGTGCCTACCGGGGTAATCCTTCTATAGATGGAAAAAATAGTCCCCACCGATACGTTGACATCGATATTGGAGGAACCATCGAGCGGATCGATTAGGACCACATATTTGTTGAGATGCTGCTCGTCATGACTATTGACGCTGATGAAATTGTCCTCCTCTTCGGACGCAATTCCACACACAATTTCCCGGTTCTTCAGGGTCTGTATAAATTTCTCGTTGGCCAAGACGTCCAGTTTTTGCTGGTCTTCCCCTTGGACATTGGTGTCGCCTACGGCGCCTAAAATATCGACGAGCCCGGCCTTGTTTACTTCGTGATTGACCACTTTTGCGGCCAAACGGATCGCGTGTATAAGCTTGGAGAGTTCTCCGGAGGAATACTGAAAGGAGGCCTGGTTTTCAATAATAAATTCCCCCAGTGTACGGTTCGCTTTCTGCATGAATGGAATAGTGTTTTATTTGTGAACAAATATCGTGTATTTTGTGAAACTATAACGTTTTCGCCAGGGAATAGTTTTTTATATTTATAACTTTGTGTTTTATTTGTAACAGTTATGGATTACATCATTCGGGAAGCTAAAGCTGGAGATATGGCCCAGGTTTTGGGACTGGTCAGGGAACTCGCCATCTTTGAAAAGGAAAGCGAAGCCGTAGAGGTGACCGTTGCCGATCTAGTGGCCGATGGTTTTGAAGAGAACAAGCTTTTTCAGTGCTTTGTAGCGGAATCTAACGGCACCTTGGTAGGGATGGCCCTGGTTTATCCACGCTATTCTACCTGGAAGGGCCCTGTAATCCATTTGGAGGACCTCATCGTTACCGAATCTATGCGGGGAAGTGGTTTGGGGAGCGCCCTACTGACCGAGGTGGTCAAGTACGGACACCGCCTAGGGGTAAAACGGATTAGTTGGGAAGTGTTGGATTGGAATGAACCGGCCATTGCCTTTTACGAGGGCAAGGGTGCCAAAGTAATGCGAGACTGGGATGTAGTGCAATTGGATGAACAGGGAATACAAAACTTTATAGGAAATTTATGAGGATTTTCAAATTTGGTGGAGCATCGGTCAAGGATGCAGAGGGGGTAAGGAACCTGGTGGCGGTACTCGAGGAAGTAGGCCATGAGCATACTTTGTTGGTAGTGTCTGCCATGGGCAAGACCACCAATGCCATGGAAAAAGTGGTCGATTCGTATTTTACGGATAAGGCTTCCCTGGCCCTGGCCTTGCACGAAGTCGTTTCCTTTCATAAGGAAATAACGGGGGCCTTGTTCACTAACCCCAAGCATCCTGTTTTTGATCAGGTAAAATTGCTTTTCGAAGAAGTACAGGGTTTCCTTGCATGGAACAAATCGCCCAACTACAGTTTTGTTTATGACCAGGTGGTAGGCTATGGGGAATTGGTCTCTACGACCATTTTAAATGCCTATCTCAATGAGGCGGGAATAAAAAGCACCTGGTTGGATGTGCGAAGTCTTATCAAAACAGATAACAGCTATAGGGATGCACGGGTAAACTGGGAAAAAACGCAGCAAATCGTTTCCCGGGATGTGGACAAGGACAACCTATATATTACCCAAGGTTTTTTGGGGAGTGATGACAATAACTTTACCACAACCCTAGGAAGGGAAGGCTCGGACTATACCGCAGCCATTTTGGCCTATTGCCTAAACGCCCGGTCCGTTACCATATGGAAAGATGTTCCAGGGGTATTGAATGCCGACCCCAGGTACTTTAAGGAAGCCACCCTCCTGCATAAAATATCGTATCGAGAGGCTATAGAACTTGCATTTTACGGGGCTTCCGTAATACACCCCAAAACCTTGCAACCCTTACAGCGTAAGGAAATTCCCTTGCACGTAAAGTCTTTTGTGCGCCCCAAGGACGCTGGGACAACGGTAGGGAAGGGAATAGGCCTGGAACCGGAAATCCCCTGTTTTATCGTGAAAAAAAACCAGGTGCTCATGAAGCTGTCCTCCCTGGATTTTTCTTTCATCGTGGAGCATAGCATCAGTGAGATCTTTAAACTTTTCCACGATTATAGGATGAAGGTGGATCTTATTCAAAATTCCGCTATCAGTTTTTCTGTTTGTGTGGACAATAGGTTTGGTAAGCTGCCGGAACTGCTCAATGAACTACAGCGCAAGTTCAAAGTGGTACATCACGATAATGTTTCCCTGTACACCATACGGCACTTTAATGCCGAGGCCATAGCTTCATTGCAAAACGGGAGGGAAGTACTGTTGGAGCAGCGTGGAAAGGAAACGGTTCAGTTGGTGGTGAAAACTTGACAATTCCGGCATCCCTGAATGTTAAAAGGGGGATGCCATTGGCTATTTTGTTATATTTACCGTTATCTAATTTCTGGATGCATGGGTTTAGTGACCGCAAAGGAGGTAGCCAAGGCAATTAATCTGCACAAATACGGTTTTTTGGGGACTTCCGTCGGATGGATTCTGTTGAAGGTCACCAAAATTGCTTCGATCAATCGTTTTTACAACAAGCATAAACACCTGGAGGGCGTGGCGTTTTTGGATGCCGTGGTGGCGTATTACGAAATAGAGTTCGAAATCCCTGAAGAGGACTTTAAGCGTTTGCCCAAAGAAGGCCCCTATATCACCATTTCCAATCACCCCTTGGGGGGGATTGACGGTGTATTGCTGTTAAAACTACTGTTGCAGCACCGACCCGATTTTAAGATTATTGCGAACTTTTTGTTGCATCGGGTGGAACCGCTGGCCGGATACATATTGCCCGTGAACCCCTTTGAAAACCACAAGGATGCCAAAAGCAGTGTATCGGGCTTTAAAAGCGCTCTTATGCATTTAAGGGAAGGCCACCCCTTGGGTATTTTCCCGGCCGGGGAAGTTTCTACCTATCGGGACGGGAAACTGATTGTGGACCGACCTTGGGAAGAGGCCGCCCTAAAGCTCATACAACGTGCCGAAGTACCGGTAGTGCCTATATATTTCCATGCAAAGAACAGTAGGCTGTTCTACCGCTTGTCAAAGATCAGTGATGTTTTCAGGACCGCAAAATTACCATCAGAAGTCACCTCCCAAAGAAATAGGCTCATCCGGGTAAGGATCGGCCAACCCATTTCCGTAACGGCGCAACAGGAAAACAAGACTCTGGAGGAGTTTTCGGATCTGCTGCGGAAGAAAACATATATTCTTGCCAATGCGTACGAGAAGGAGCGACTTATCGATAAAGTGCCTTCTACCCTAAAGATACCCAAACCTCCCAGGCGAATAGCTTCTGCCGTACGTACCGAGGTAATCGAGGGCGAAATTGAACGATTACGGGAAAAGGACTGTAGATTGTTGCAGAGCAAGAACTACGAGGTCTTTTTGGCCAAAAAGGCCGATATGCCGTTCATTCTGCAGGAAATTGGCAGGCAACGCGAGGTCACTTTCAGGGCCATAGGCGAAGGCACCAATAATTCCATTGATTTGGATGAATTTGATTCCTACTATTACCATTTGTTCCTTTGGGACGATGAGGAAAAGAACATTGTAGGAGCCTATCGTATGGGAATGGGCGCCGATATCTTTGAAAAATATGGAATCGATGGATTTTACCTTCAGGACCTGTTCCGTGTAGAGCCCGAACTTTATGGGATGATGAGGCAATCCATTGAGATGGGCCGGGCCTATATCGTAAAGGAATACCAACAAAAGCCCATGCCATTGTTCCTATTGTGGAAGGGTATCGTACATACTACCTTGCGGCATCCGGAACACAAATATTTAATTGGTGGGGTAAGCATTAGCAACCAATTTTCCAATTTCTCCAAGTCCCTGATGATCGAGTTTATGAAATCGCATTATTGGGACCCTTATGTGGCCCAATATATACACCCCAAAAAGGAATTCAAAGTAAAATTGAAAGATGCAGACAAGGAATTCGTCTTTGACGAGACGAAGGCCGATCTGAACAAATTTGATCGCATTATTGATGAGGTAGAACCGGGAAGTCTGCGTTTGCCCGTGTTGATCAAAAAGTACATCAAACAGAACGCAAAAGTCATCGCCTTTAACGTGGACCCCCTCTTCAACAATTCGGTAGACGGACTCATGTATATTAAGATATCGGATTTACCCGAAAGTACGGTCAAGCCTGTCATGGAAGAATTCCAGGCCGAGCTGGAACGCAAACTTATGGAAGGCACAAAGCTCTAGCGGTGCTAGGAAAGTTTTTCACGGACAAAACGCGCACAAAAATCACGGATTTCGTTCCTTGCCCTTAAAAAGGCGGCGTGCTTCGTTTCCTCGTTTCCCTCTACCTTGGAGGGGTCAAAAAAGTTATGGTGAATACGCTCTGCTCCTTTTGATGGAATAAAAGGGCAGTTTTCCTTGGCATGATCGCACACCGTAATGATGAAATCCCAGCTTATGCCCTGGTATTCGTCCACATGGTTGGAGGTATGTCCGGAAATATCGATGCCATCTTCCCGCATAATGGCCACTGCCCCCGGATTTAAACCATGGGTCTCTATACCTGCACTGTAAATTTGGGCCAAACCCTTTTGGAGTTGATTGAGATAACCATGGGCCATTTGGCTTCTGCAGGAGTTGCCTGTACACAGGACTAAAATGTTTTTCATTCTTTTAATTGGGTTTAATTTCTTTGACCAGGGTCCAAGGGTTTTCGTTGCTATCTTGTGCAGATCCTATAGGTACAGCCATCTATTTTGTTTGTAGGGCAAAAGTTCAATCCACACCTACCCGCTTGCTCCTTCTTTCATAAAGCAGGTTGTCCTTCCAAACACCGTGCAATTGACCTACGCGTTCCCGTGCGCCGATAAAACGGAACCCCATGCGTTCGTGCAATTTAATGCTCGAGGTGTTTTCCGGGAAAATACCCGATTGCAATGTCCAAAAACCGGCCGCTTCGCTTTGTGTTATAAGTGCCTCCATGAGCCGTTTGCCTACGCCCATACCCCGGCTAGACTGGCCTATGTATACACTTACTTCGGCAACACCTCCATAGACACATCTGCCCGACACTGGAGATAGGGCCGCCCATCCCAAAATATGCTCGTCCTCTATGGCAACTACCCGGCAATCTTTCAAATGTGCCCGGTCCCAATCCTCGTAGGGGGGAACCTGGGTCTCAAAAGTAGCAAAACCCGTAGCGATTCCTTCAGCGTAAATGGCGGAGACCCTATGCCAATCTTTTGGTTTCATTGCTCTAAGTTCCATATACCCTATGGTTAGCAACAGCCACTAGCCGGATCGCAACACGCCTCTTCCGTGGCACCAACGGCCACCCCACAGGTTTCCTTGGCCTTACAGTCCGTTTTTTCCACACCTAACTTAAGCAGCAGTCGGTCTGGAGCTACCTGGATGTCGTTCACAAAAAGCTGTGCAGTATGAAAATGTGCATTGCTGTATTCGAATTTTAGCTCGGTATCCTGGTTCAGAGGTTTAATGCCGTTTACTTTTTTGAGAATGCCCAGTGCTTTGTAAGCCGACATATAGTCCTTTTTATCCCTTTCAGTCGGACTCTCCCAAAGTTGGATGACGGTCTCCTTCCAAAAATCGGTTCCCGCACCGCAGTCTACCGAATCTACGGTGATGTTCTTAACTTCGGTTATGTGATAGTTGGCTCCCACGGTATGCCCATCCCGATACTCAAAGAGAAGGCTTTTTTTGGGATGTTCCTTTAACAATGATAAAAATTCCTTGGTTTGCATAAAATGAATGTTTAAATCAACAACAGTTAAATTTTGTCTTTTCGAAAAAGGAGTTTAACAGCCCTTGTATTTCGGACCATTTCTCCAGGTTAATACAGTAACATATTTTTTTTCCCGTTATCTCACCTTTGATCAAATCAATACTTTTTAATTCCTTAAGGTGCTGCGAAATAGTGGGTTGGGCCAGCCCAATTTCTTCAACAATATCATTGCAGATGCAGGCGTCCTGACCGCTTATATATTCCAGAATGGCGATTCGTGCCGGATTGGCCAGTACCCTAAAGATCACGGCCAATTCATTTTGTTCGGTATTGAAGATATCTGTTTTGGTAATGCCCATAACATATTTATATATTGCAATATTACGATAATAAAACGTAATAAAAAAGTCAGACGGTAAAAAATCTGACTTTATACATTGATTAGAACCAGGGTTTCTTGCCTACTTGATAGGTGTTGTAGAATTCTTCGTCAGATTTCGTGAGGTAGATAATCCCCTCGATCAAACTGATCAACCAAATGACCCATCCCGCAATACCACAGGTAAGAACTCCAAGTACCAGTGTACAGGCGAGCATAATGATGCCTTCCTTGTTATAGCCCAGTACAAATTTGTGAATCCCGAAACCTCCCAGTACGATGGCCAGGATGCCCGCTAATATTTTTTTGTTGTCACCGCCTGCAGTATTGAAAGCTTCCTTAGCCCCTTCGGTAAACTCTTTGGCGGTTTCCTTGGCACTTTCGGCAAAATCACTTGCCGCTTCCTTGGCATCTTCAGCTGCGTCCTTGGCAGCATCCTTGGCGTTATCAAAAGCATCTTCGGCCTTATCGCCCAAATCCTTATTTTCGTCTGACATCTTGTTGTTTTTTTGGTGGTTAATACTATTGTTAAATGTAACAATAATTTTTATCGGGTTAAAATTTTTATTGCTTCCTAAACCAAGGAGCAAACTTCGCAACCCTAAATGAGCCGTTTGGCCCCCACCTTATAAAAATGCCTTGTCTACCGGTTCCCAAAGTTCCAGTTTGTTACCCTCCGGATCTAGGACCCAACCAAATTTGCCGTAATCATAGGTTTCCATTTCCCCAACTATGGTAACCCCCTCCGCTTTGAGCGCTTTGAGTAATTCCTCCAGGTTTTCTACCCTGAAGTTCATCATAAAAGGGGCTTTGCTAGGGGCAAAGTAGGTGGTGTCTTCCTTGAAGGGACTCCATTGGGTAGAACAGTCGTTACCTTCCTTGTCCTTCCACCAAAACGTCCATCCGTATTGATCCGTTGGGATGCCCAAATGTTCCTTGTACCATTTCTTAATTGCATCCGGGTCCTTTGTCTTAAAGAAAAAACCGCCCAGTCCTGTTACCCTGTTTTTCATTTTTTTCTGTTTTTAATTGCGTTTTCATAAAAATTGATCCAATCCTGAACCTTAATTTTTGTACATAGTTCCCCAATAAGTCCATATGGGACAGTTTCCAGTTTTTTAAACCGAATACAGCTTTTTCCCATATCCAATTTGGTCGGTACCTGCTTTTGGTATTCTTCTACAAACCAATCCAAAAGGCTCTTGTTGGAATAGATGCCCATATGGTATACCCCGATAAAGTTTTTTTGGGAGGCCAGGTTCATAAAGGGCAGGGGAAGTTCCGGACTGCAATGATAGCCCTCCGGATAAAGCGAATGGGGAACAACGTAGCCGATCATTCCGTAATTCATGGTTTCCTCGAATCCTTCGGGCAGGTTCTCCAAGACCACCGACCTCAGTTTGCGCATAACCTGCTGTCGATCTTTGGGGAGTTGTTCTATGTATTCTTCCGGTGTTGCCGCTTCGTATCGCATAAGGTTAGTTTTTGCGTTGAAGCATCAGCGCCGAAATGAGGGAGATGATCAGACCAATGATTAATACCATAAGGAACATAAGCGCCGCTACGGACGCACTTCCATAATCCGGTAGTTCACCGGTATGTCCTTGCGCTATCATTACCGCTTTGTAGGACTCAAAAAAATCCGGATTGATCAGGGTGGTATAGATATAATCGGCAATGGCAACGCCCGCTGCTGTGAAAAGAGAAATAAGCAGTCCCACAGTCAATCCTTTGCCAAAGCTGAGTTGCCCACCATTTTCCCTATCCCTAAAGTGTTTTATTCCAAAGTAGACAAAAATCAGGGAAACGATCATGGTGGCATAGCCAATGACCTCTCCCATGGAATAATCCATTCCCTGTCCAAAATATAGGCCGGAAAGAAACAATAACAGCCCTAGGACAAACCCAAGGGCGCCAAATCTGATTACGGTACTTTTCATATGTGATGGTTTAATGGTTGATGGTTAATTATCTGCATTGCCACCGCATAATGGATTGGGGTAGATGCTTGTATACCTATATACCCCCGACGCAAACTTCCAGTTTTATGGTTGGTAAAGGCATTGGGTTCAAAACTAGTTTTTACCACCTAGATGGCACTCATACTAAAGTACCAAAATAACATAACTTGGATAGAAATGGGTCTTTTATAGGATCTGCATCTCCTGTGCAATCTGTACGGCCTGTGTTCTGCGTTTGGCGTTTAGTTTTAGCAAGACATTGGAAACATGGGTCTTTACCGTACTTTCCGATAGAAACAAACGATCTGCGATTTCTTGGTTGGAAGCGCCCTTTGAGATTTCGCGAAGTACCTCGTACTCCCTTTTGCTAAGGCCCAAGGCCTCAATTTTTTGGTAATCAATTTCGCCTTGGGGCAGCTTGTTCCTATGCAGGCTTTTCTTGTTGAGGTATACCCCAATAAGAAAAAAAACGATGGCGACCACAGCTATGGCCATCTCGACCTGTAAGTTGCCGCTAACTATGGAATATTTGCTTATTTGGAACAGTAGCAGCAGCGCCAAGATAAGCAGTCCGAATACCAGTACGGTTTTTTTCACCTTCGAATTTAGTAAAATTCGGCTTTGATTTTGTCCACGATGGTCTGAGCCAACTTTTTCTTGCTCTCTATGGTCCAACCCGCAACGTGCGGTGAAAGCAGCACTTTGTTTGATGAGGTAAGGTATTGAAAGGCCTCTGGCAGTTGCTTTTTCCCACCTACATTTTGGAACATATGCTCAAAAGACTTCTTCTCATACTCCAATACATCCAATCCTGCCCCCAGGATTTGACCTGTGTCTAAGGCCGATACCAGATCCTGTGTTACCACGCATTTACCCCTTGCGGTGTTCAGCAGCCAAAAAGGTTTTTGAAAGGCGTTGATAAACCGCTTGTTTATCATGCCCATGGTGTCCTTGGTCTGGGGAACATGAAGACTGATCACATCCGATTTTTGTTGTAGTTCCATGAGGTCTACCTGTCTTGCATCAATATTGCCAACACCTTCCAAAATGTCATAACAAATGGTTTCCACATCAAAACCGCGCAGTTTTTTGGCAAAGGCCTTTCCGGCATTTCCGTAACCGATAATACCTACCGTCTTGCCATCGAGTTCCGTTCCCCGATTGCCTTCACGGTCCCATTTGCCCTGGCGTACTTCCTCATCGGCCTTGTTTAATTGGTTAAAAAGCGATAACAACATACCCAGGGTATGTTCCCCAACTGCGTTACGATTGCCCTCTGGTGCAGCGGCCAAAAACACTCCTTTCTCCTGGGCATAGGCCACATCGATATTTTCCAATCCCGCCCCAACGCGACCAATGAACTTTAATTGGGTTGCCTTGTCCAAAAAGGGCCGATCAATGGTCAAACGACTGCGGATAATGATACCGTCATAGGCATGTATTTTTTGTAGGACCTCCTCGTTGGGGGAACTATAATCCTCATCATTCTGTAAGCCTAAGGCGGTAAGCTGCTCAATAAGTAGCGGATGGTTCGTATCCAGGTGCAGTACTCTCATAGGGTAGGGTCAAATTTTTGGATAATGCGTCTGCGTTCTTTCGTGTTGCACATCACCGGTATGAGCTGTATTCAGTTTTTCAAAAAGCAAAAGATGCACCTCCTCACCTCCTTTGGTGGCAGGGCAATGTTCCACTCCTTTGGGCACTACAATGAGCTCTCCTTCTCGCACCACCTCGGTCTTGTCCCTGAACTGCATGTACAAGGTACCTTTGAGTACCTGGAAAAGCTCGTCCTCATGCTCATGGGCGTGCCATACAAATTCTCCCTGAATTTTGGCCAGGATGACTTGCATATCATCTACCACGGCAATTTGATGGGGATGCCACCGTTTGTCAAAGGCGGCATGTTTTTCTTTTAAATTGATGGGTTTCATAAAATCAATGTGTTTATCTTAAGCGTGTATTCTGGGGGTTCGAAATCGGAAAATAAAAGTACTAAAAAAGCACCAATCCCGGGGAGGTACTTTTCTTACAAGGAGTTTGTAAAATAGGTCTGTGTGTGGGAGGGTCAATTCTATTTTCAAGGGGACGGCCTAGTCCAAAAAGGTCAGTTCACAAATTTCAAAGTTCCCGTTCCTATACCCTGTAACCAATAGTCTCTTGGAATCCCCAGACCAGTTGGGAAGGGTATCCCCGTCTTCGTTATAGGTAATTCGAAACTCGTTTTGCCCCTTGGTGTCCATGACATAAATTTCGGGTCTGGTGCCTTCCATTGATGTAACATAGGCTATTTTTTTTCCGTCCGGGGACCAAGCCGGACAAAAATTATGCTTGGGCCAATGGGTTAATCGGTCAAGACCCGATCCATCCAAATTAATGCTGTAGATTTCATCGTCCTCATTGTTGGTCTCATGTCTGGAAAAGAACAAAAGGGCATCGCCTTGGGGCGACCAGGAGGGATAAAAACTTCTGAATCCATTATTTGTTAACGATGCCAATAACCTTCCCTTGCGGTCTACAAGAACGATTTCCGCTTCCTGATCTGATTTTTTATTGGAATAGGCGATGGTCTTGCCGTCAGGGGAATAGCGAGCGAACATGGGTTCACCCTCTAGGGGTGGCAGGGATAGTTTTTTAATTTTTTTTGTGCGGATGTAAAGTTCATACAGTTCAAAACGGCCATTTCTGTTGGACTCAAATAAGACCTTCTTTCCGTTGGGGTGCCAACTGGGTCTTCGGTTTTCAACGTCCGATTTTGTCAGCCGTTCCTGGTTTTCACCCGTGGCGTCCATCCTGTATATTTCCCAGTTACCGTCCCGATCCGATTCAAAAACAATGTGTTTCCCGTCTGGGGAATAGCTGCCGTATCGGTCCTGACCCGGATGGTTAGACAGGATGGTTTCCTGCACTTGCTGACCGTAAACCGCACATGCGATGGTCATAAATACCATGCTGATAAGGCCATTTTTCATCGGTTTGCATTTAAGGTTATATGCCCAGAATCCATTTGGCGATCCAAAAATAGATGAGGATGCCGAAAATATCGTTGCTGGTCGTAATAAAGGGTCCGGTGGCTATGGCCGGATCTATCCCTTTTTTGTCCAAAAACAAGGGAATAAACGTGCCTATGATTCCGGCCACGATGATGACCACCACCAGGGACATGGCTATGGCAAGGGCCGTATTGAAATCCCCATTCCACCACCAGGTAAAAACCAGAAGCACCACGGCCAGGACTAGCCCGTTAAGGGTTGCCAAAAGCATTTCCTTCACCAAGCGGTTGCCTATACTCCCTTTTAAATCGTCATTGGCCAAGCCCTGTACAATAATGGCACTACTCTGGACTCCTACGTTTCCCGCCATCGCCGCGATAAGTGGGGTGAAGAAAAAAAGAATGGCATGTTTGCTGATCATCTCCTCAAAACCACCCATGATGGCCGCGGCACCTACACCTCCGACCAATCCTAGAAATAACCAGGGCAAACGAGCCCGGGTAAGTTCCCATATACTGTCATCTGCCTCTACTGACTGCGAGATACCTGCCGCCAGTTGATAATCCTTATCGGCCTCTTCCTTAATAACATCCACAATATCATCGATGGTAATCCTGCCCACTAGACGGCCCATTTCGTCAACGACAGGGATGGCTTCCAAATCGTACTTGGACATGATCTTGGCCACCTCTTCGGGGTCTTCATTTACGTCTACGGAATCTACTTTTGGGATATATACTTCTTTGATATGGGTACGGGTAGAGGTGGTCAGAAGGTCTTTTAGGGACAAACGACCAATGAGTCGGTCCTCGTCGTCCACTACATAAATGGAGTGTACCCGGGTCACATTTTCGGCTTGCTGCCGCATTTCCCGCACGCATTTGAGCACGTCCCAACTTTCCCGCACTTTTACCAATTCCTTGGCCATGAGCCCCCCGGCCGAGTTTTCATCGTATCGGAGTAGATCTACAATGTCTTGAGCATGTTCCCTATCCTCGATTTCCGAAATAACCTCCTGTACAATTTCTTCTGGCAATTCGGCAATGATGTCCGCGGCGTCATCCGTATCCAGTTCCTCCAACTCACTGGCTATTTCCTTAGTGGAAAGATTCCTAAGAATGGATTCCCTTACATCATCATCGAGTTCGGTAAGGATATCGGAGGTTTTATCGCTATCCAGGAGTTTAATAAGGTAGGTGGCCTCATCCTCGTTAAGCTCATTTATGATTTCTGCAACATCCGCGTAGTGCACCTCTTCCAAAAGCGATACCAGCTGTGTATCCCTTTGGTTTTCAACAAGCTGTTCTATCTCAGCTATAAGATCTTCGGTGAGTTTAAACGATGTCATTTGCTATCTTCTTTGTCAGCGTAACGAAATCGGCAACCGCCAATTGTTCCGGACGCCGATCAAAGATAGCATCTTCTTTTAAATTTTCGGAAAGCATAAATGTTTTTAGGCTATTGCGCAACGTCTTCCTACGTTGGTTAAAGGCCGTTTTCACCACTTTGAAGAACAGAGACTCATCGCAATCCAGGGCAAAATTCGCTTTGCGGATTAGTCTTAGTACGCCAGAATGTACCCTGGGGGGCGGGTCGAAGACCTGTGGAGGTACGGTAAAAAGATATTCGGCCTCATAGAACGCTTGCACCAAAACCGATAGAATACCGTAGGTCTTGCTACCTTCCTTTTGGCATATGCGTTGGGCCACTTCACGTTGGAACATTCCGGAGAACTCCGGGACCTGTTCTTTTAGGTCCAATAATTTAAAGACAATTTGGGTAGAAATGTTATAGGGAAAATTTCCAGTTATCGCAAAAGGCTCTGCTCCAAATAGCCCTTGAATATCATAATTTAAAAAGTCGGCCTCCAAGACCCTGAACTTCCCTTTTCTGGCAAATAGCTGGGGGTATTCCAAAGGGAAACTGTGGTTGAGATAGACAATGGATTCGGAATCCAGATCCATGGCTACCAAGTCAGTATTCTTTTGCAAAAGATATTTGGTAAGCACACCGGTTCCCGGTCCAATTTCAAGGACTTTACCGTATCCGTTAAAGGAAAGGGTTTCCGAAATCTTCCGTGCAATTTCCTCGTCTTTTAAAAAATGTTGGCCCAAATGTTTTTTGGCCTTCACCGGACTTTCCTCTTGCCAAGGCTTTTTACGCTTCTTTTGAAGTGGGCCTTTTTTTTTATGTTTCCCCATACACCCCTAATGTTCGCTTATGATTTCCAGTTCCGTTCTGAAGGCCACAAATTTATCCTTGAAACGCGCTAAGCCGTCCTGCCGTAGACGTGCTGCATCTTCCTCATAATACTGCTGCAGGATTTCCTTACTTCCAGTGGTGTATTGCACGGCGTAAGTAATGCCTCCGTTTTCCTCTTCCACAAGCACCTTGCATATTTTGGCTTGTGAAAATTTCCCGGTCGCCAACATATCAGGGATATGAATTTCCTGCATCCAGCCGAGCCATTCGTCATGAACGGCTTCCTCAATGTTTATGGTAACGTTGTAGATGTACATGGTGCTAAAGTTCGTTACGATGGTTTTTTGGTTTGCGAAAGTGGGCTGTACCATCTCAATTGATCGCATCCCCGCGCAAGACCCGATATTTTTTTCTCGCCTGTGGAAAATAATAGCTGTCCTGGTAGTCGTATATTATTTTCTCGTAATGACGTTTGGCCTTTTCTGGCTCGTTCAAGATATTGCCGTACAGTTCTCCCAGCGCAAAATGCGCATCGTCTGCCAAAATATCGTTGGGATAGAACTCTACAATTTTTTGATAATTGAATTCTGCAGCCTCATAGTTTTTTGTGCCTTCCAAAAGCTTCCCCTGTTTCAAAAGCGCCTCGTCCTCTACCTTTTCGCCTTTATGGTTTTCCAGAATGTCCTTCAATACGGTAATGGCTTCCTGGGTCTTGTTCTGATAGGCCAGAAGATCGGCCCTGGCATATTTTTTTAGGGCAGTTTGGGTAGAATCCTCCAGGGAATTGTCAGAAATTAACAAGCTTAGCTGCATGGCGTCGTTGGCAATGAGTTGGGAGGTGGAGCCCCGAAGCACTTTAAGTTGGGTCAGAGCCCAGTCAAAATCACCTTTATAGAAACTAGTCTGCGCCACTTTGAATCGGGCATTCTGTCCCAGCACATCATTTTTTAGGTCTTTTTGTGTTTGCGTGAAATAGATCAAGGCCTCGTTAAATTTCCTATCGAAGACAAGAATATCCCCAAGCGCCATTTTTGTATAGGCCCGCTGGTAGCGGTTCAATGGAAGTTCCAAACACTTTTTCAACATGCCCACCGCGTTTTGGGGGTCATCCTTCCTAAAGGTCAAAAAATTGGCATAGGCAATTTGAAGCTGTAGGGTCTGACTCCGGTATCCGTAATATTGGATCAGTTCCTGAAAGCTTTTTTGGACCTGTTGGAGCTGTTTGGGGCTTGGATCTAAAAGTTCAATGTCGATGAGGTTCAGTTCGGCGTTCAGTTTGGTGACTGGATCTCTACTGTTTTCCAGAATATACTTGAAAACATCCTGCGCCACTTCAATTTCCTTATCTTCCAGGGCCAGATTGCCAAGGCCCTGTAGCCGTTGTAGCGATCCGCCCTCTGCTCTCCTATAGATGGCCTTTTCTTGACTAAATGCACTGTTGTACTGTTTTTGCTGCACAAAAAGCCAGCTTAAAAGCTCGTTCCAAAGCAAATTGGGACTTTTTTGGGCTCTTCTGAGCAGGATGCGCTTGAGTGCGCTATTATTCTCATGTTCGGCATCCGAGGTGATGAAATCATCAATATTGCGCAGCACATTGGATTTGGAGGACTTGCCATTGCTTACCAATTGCAGATAGGACTCGTACATCTTTTCCACGTCTCCCTGTTCCCCATAGATACGGGCCAATTGAAAGTTATAGTCTAACTGTGGATTTAGCTCCATGGCCCGGGAATACGCTTTTATGGCATGCTCCAACAACACGTATTTGTGGAAACGGAACCCGATGCCGTAGCCGTAATTGGGATTTTCATCTATTTTCGCCAAGGCCCTTTTATAATACTCCTCGGCCTTTTCGGGAAAGTCCTGTAGCGCATAGTTGTATCCCATTTCAATATATAGGGTGGGGTACACATTGGGCAGGCTCAGGCTCTTGAACAGAAATGCCTGGGCCTTATCATATTGCTCCAACTGCTGGTAGCATGCCACCAGGCCTTCGGCATAATCCGTCCTTCGCGGATTTCTTTCGGCAAGTTTTTCGTAGAACACCACGGCTTTCTTAAAATCCCCATCGTTAAAATACTGTTTGGCGAGAAAATCGTCCTGTGCCGAAACAGGGTGGGACACGATCAAGACTGCCAAAAGAATGATCCATCTCATATTGGAAATTTATCAAATTTAAGCAAGCCCACTAAAATAAACTGCCAAAGAAACCATAATATGGTCAAATGGCCATTTTTGCGGTTATTTTAAAGTGATTTTACCAGTTCCCTGCTGACTACGGTATCGTAAATGATACTGAGCTTCGTTATTTTAGAGTCTTGGTCCAGCTCCAGGATGTCCACAACGGTAAAGGTCACTTTTTTACCATGCTTTAGGGTCCAATGGTAATCAAAAAGCAAGGCGACCCGTCCAGTGTCCTTTTCTTCAAAAAGGCCGTTGAAATGGAGTTCCGAAGCTTGGGTGTCCTTGGCCAAGAGGCTATAAAACTCCGCTGCCGGCCGGGTACCGTAAATGGGCGAGACCACTAGGCCCTTTTCAGAAAAAAGCGCTACCACCTGGGCCATATTTCCTTCCTGTAGGTGCTTGAGATAGGCCTGGGCCACTGTGTTTGCATCCATGGGAATCAGTTTAGTATATCAAAGCCCGTATAGGGTACAAGCACTTCAGGAATTTGTATGCCCGCCTCGGTCTGGTAGTTTTCCAGAATGCCCGCCAATACCCTGGGCAAGGCAAGGGAACTTCCGTTTAAAGTGTGAGCCAGTTGACTTTTCCCATTGCCGTCCTTGAACCTGAGTTTTAACCGATTGGTCTGGTAGGCCTCAAAATTGGAGACCGAACTTATCTCCAACCAGCGGTCCTGGGCTGTGGAAAAGACCTCAAAATCATAAGTGAGCGCAGCGGTAAAGCCCAGATCACCGCCACAGAGCCTGAGGATGCGGTAGGGCAATTTGAGTTCCCTCAGAAGGGTTTTTACATGGGCTACCATCCCGTCCAAAGCGGCATAGGAATGGTCTGGATGTTCTACGCGGACCAGCTCTACCTTATCGAACTGGTGCAAGCGGTTAAGGCCCCGGACATGGGCACCATAACTGCCGGCTTCCCGCCTAAAACAAGGAGTATAGGCCGTGTAGCAGATGGGGAACTCACTTTCCTGTAGGATGTTGTCCCGAAATAGGTTGGTAACCGGCACCTCTGCCGTAGGGATCAGGTAAAGGTCATCGGCCTGCACGTGGTACATTTGCCCTTCCTTATCGGGCAACTGTCCGGTGCCATAGCCCGAGGCCTCATTCACCAAATGGGGCACCTGGATTTCCTGATATCCGGCTTCCGTATTTTTATCCAGAAAATAAGAGATCAAAGCCCTTTGTAGTCGGGCCCCCTTTCCTTTGTATACCGGAAAACCCGCCCCGGTGATCTTGACTCCCAGTTCAAAATCTATGATGTCGTATTTTTTTGCCAATTCCCAATGGGGCAGGGCCTTACTATCCAATTGAGGTATATCGCCTTCCCTGAATATCTCCTCATTGTCCTCCTCCGAATCCCCTGCAGGAACGCTGTCATGGGGTACGTTCGGAATCTGGTACAGCACGGTCTGAAGCTCGTTTGCCGTGCTGTTCAATGCTTCGCCCAGCTCCTTGGAAAGGTCTTTTAGCGCAGCTGTTTGTTCCTTTAGCGCATTGGCCTCTTGCGCCTTGCCGCTTTTAAAGAGCATGCCTATTTCCTTGGAAAGTTTGTTGGACTCCGCTAGGGTGTTGTCCAGTTTGGTCTGGATACCACGGCGTTTTTCGTCCAATTCCACAACGCTGTTCAATAGGGGGGAAGCATCAAGATTTCGCTTTTTTAAAGCGCGAAGAATGTCCTCCTTATTTTCACGAATAGCCTGTAACTGTAGCATTGATTTTTATTTAGAGCACAAATTTAAAGCTTTCAAATTCATGGGAAAGCCTCATTTCCTTTTTTCTGAAGGCAAAATCCACTCGTGATGGGCAAGATGGTTCCAGGAAACCTTGGTCAGGTCGGTTTTGGAGTCTATAAAGGTTTTGTACGGTTTTCCGTTGATGCTGACCCTAGACCTTACGTAGACCTCTATGTCCTCCCCTTTTTTGGCGTATTCCTTTTTAATATGTTGGGCAAATTGCCAGATAAAATCAGGATAACAGGCTACTTTCCTCTGCTGTTTTTTGGTAAGATAATCCTGGAGCTTCACGATCTCCGATGTTCCCTTTTGGGGGTGTACTATCCTGAAGGAAGTAGAACCCGACCTGCTTCTGAGCATCATTCGCCAGCTCATACGGTGCCCCTCCTCCGTCCACAATACATCGTCTTCTATAAAATGATGCCTTACGGGCAACGCCAATTGGATCAAAAAATAGAGACCTAGGCCCAATAACAGGGGATTTCTGTAGGTAGGGACCTCGGTTTCCGCTCCGGTATACAAGTCCCTTCCCTTGAAGAACAGCTTTCGTATGGTCTGCGGTTCAAAAAAGAATACGGTAAAGGCCAATGCCAAATAGGGGAAAATCCCGATTTGCAACACAACGGAGTTGAACAGATGGAAGAAAATGGCCAGTACAAAGGCAATTTTTCGGCTGGGTCTCCACAGCAGGGCAGGTATAATGAGCAGATCGAAAATGATTCCAAACCATCCAATGGCCTTATGGACGAATGTCTGTTGCAAAAACTCACCGATAAGAAAGTAATCGGCTCGGCTCCGCATCAAAATTTCGATAAAACTATTATCGAGCCAGTCCTCGTACAGTTTGGCCAGGGAGGCGAACGTATAGACGATCAAAAGTTGTCCCACCACGATCCATTTTACATATTGGGGCATGGCATTGGTCTTCAGGGAAGGATTTTGTTTGACATCCAAGGAGCTACCCCGGTTTGCTGGCAAAAATATCATGATAAACGATATTAATACCAACAAATAATAATGATTGTTGTAGGATGTTTTTTGCATTAGGTACACTCCGGCCCAGAGGAGGGTGAAGGAGATAGTGCTCCATCGGTATTTGTATCCCAGCGCAATGCATATGCCCAAGATGCCCATAATAAAGAAGTAGAGGTACATGCCCGGTCCAGGCAAGGGCTGCAGCCACTCAAAACCGATAAAGGAAAAAGTAAATTGCGGAGCGATCAGGGTTCTTCGCACCCATCCGGTCGCAATGGCCCCGAAACATTCAAAACCGATCAAGATACCGAAGAAGACCCTAAAAATGATTAGGGAGCTATTGTCGATTTTCTTAAAAAGAAACCTGTTCAGCATTTATTTGGCAATTAGGGCGAGCGATGTTTCCCGGTCTTTTTCCAATTGTTCCTTCAGGGCTTCCACCGAATCGAACTTGTGTTCGTCCCGGATCCGTTCTAAAATATGTATCTGGATCTTATGATCGTAGAGGTCCTGTTCAAAGTCAAAAAAATGGATTTCAATACTTTTTTCCTTGCCCGAGACGGTAGGGTTGTACCCGATATTCATCATCCCATGGATTACCCGATTATCCAAGTTACTTTTTACCACATAGACCCCGTTTCTGGGAATCAACTTATAGCCTTCCTCGATCAAAAGATTGGCGGTGGGGAAATTCAATTGCCTCCCCAAACCCTTTCCTTTTTTTATGGTGCCTGTAAGCATATAGGCGTATCCCAAGTAGGTATTGGCCGTTTTGATATCGCCCTCCTGAAGTGCCTTTCTTATTTTGGTGGAACTAATGGATACATGGTCTATTTCCTCTGCCGGAATCTCCTCTACCTCAAAATCCAAGGTGTTCCCAAAGGCGGTAAGATCGTTTATGTTCGCATTTCGGTTTCTACCAAAGCGGTGGTCGTATCCAATGACTATTTTTTTGATCCTTAGGCTATTAACTAGAATATCCCTTACGAATTCCGTGGCCGAAAGCCTGGAAAATTCCTTGGTAAATGGATGGATGATCAGGCAGTCCAAACCGGTTTCTTCCAATATTTGGATGCGTTCCTCAATGGTGTTCAGAAGCTTTATATCCGTATCTTTTTGAAGCACCATCCTGGGGTGCGGGAAAAAAGTGAGTACCGTGGCCCTTAAATTTAAGGTTTTGGCATCATTTATGAGGCGTTTAAGTATCTTTCTATGACCTAGGTGCACACCATCAAAAGTGCCAATGGTTATGGCCGTGGACCGCGTTTCGTCGTATTTGGAAATGCTTTGGACTGTTATCACTCAAATAAAATAAGAAAAAGGCTTACATTTGATTTATCATATAACCCCAGATGATTACAAAACTACGTCTTGTTTTGCCAATAACCATATTTTTTGCCTGCTTTTACGGGTATGCGCAGACGGATTATTGGCAGGCCGAAGCACCCCAAAACACGGTTATGGGGAGGTCCATAAAACATTTGGACCTACAAAAAACCAAGGTATTTTCGCTAGAACAGGAAGCCTTTAGCAGACAGTTACAGGCAGGAAGGAAGGATGTTAACGGAGAAAAAACCGTTTACTTTCCGGATGAAACGGGAACCCTCATACCCTTTCAGGTTTCCGAAGCATCCGTACTGTCCCCGGAATTGGCGGCGAAATATCCGGGAATTAGGTCCTATAAGGGATATAGCTTAACCAATAAAAGGGATAGAATACGTTTTAGCGTTTCCCATAGGGGCGTACAAAGTATGATCGTACATACGGATAAGGGCAGTACCACCTTTATGCAAAAAACGACCAGGGAAAGTAACCGCTATGTTGTCTATAACAAAGATTCCAAAGATTTCGCAAATAGTGGCTTTATCTGTCGTACACGTTCGGACGTAGAAAAAAGTCTGGGAGGCACTACCTTCCTGGGAGGTACCACCCTTAAACTCGTGGATGATCAAGTGCTGCGAAAATATCGGATTGCCGTTTCGGCGACAGGGGAATATACCGCCTTCCATGGGGGCACCATTGCAGATGCCCTAGCTGCCATAAACGCTACCTTAACGCGGGTAAACGAGGTTTTTGAAACTGATTTAGCGGTTACCCTGGAACTGGTGGCCAATACCGATCAAGTCATCTATACGGACGCGGCCACGGATCCCTATACGGGCAATTTCAATTCACAGACGCAAACTACCCTTACCAGTATCATAGGCGAGGCAAATTACGATGTAGGACATCTTTTTCACCAGGATACCGATAACGGGAACGCCGGTTTTATTGGATCGGTCTGTAGAGATGGTCAGAAGGGAAGTGCGTTTTCTTCGGGTACGACCCCCGAGGGCGATACCTACGACCTGGATTTTGTGGGGCACGAGCTGGGACACCAGTTTGGGGCCAACCACACCTGGTCCTTTGAGTCCGAAGGCACTTCGGTGCAAGCAGAACCGGCCAGCGGTACCACGATTATGGGCTATGCAGGTATAGCGCCGGGCAACAACGTGGCACCCAACGGTGATGACTATTTCCACTATTTTAGCATACTTCAGATTACCGCATATTTGGGCACGACTAGTTGCGCGATGGAAACGCCTTTGACCAACAATCCGCCGGTAATCACGGCAACGGGTGATTTTGTGATTCCGCGCTCTACGGCCTTTGTTCTTACGGGAAATGCGACAGACCCCGATGGAAATACCCTCACCTATGCTTGGGAACAGATAGATGACGGAGTGGTGACGACCGCCACTTTTGGACCAACAAATCCAAGTGGCGCCAATTTCAGGTCTAGAAGACCTTCTCTTAGCCCAGAACGTTATTTCCCCCAATTGGCAAGGGTAGTACAGGGAAATCTTGTCCAGACCAATCCGGCCACCAATTCGGCTTGGGAAACCGTGTCGGATGTTGCACGCGAAATGAATTTTGCGCTCACCGTTAGGGATAATGCCAATGGGGGCGGCCAAGTGGCTTCCGATTTGGTAAAGGTCAGGGTGGTGAACAATGCAGGCCCCTTTGTGGTGACCTCACAGACTACTAGTGAAACCCATACGGCAGGAACCTCACAGGAGGTCCTATGGGATGTGGCGCAAACCAACGAAACGCCCATAAATGCACAGATGGTGGATATCTTGCTGTCTACCGATGGAGGGCTCAGTTTCCCAATATTCTTGGCCGAGGATGTTCCCAATAATGGCGCCCATACGGTCTTACTACCCGCAACTGCGACAACAAGTGCACGCATTATGGTACGGGCAAAAAACAATATTTTCTTTGCGGTAAATACGTCCAATTTTACCATTAACGCAGCGCAGGCCGTATTGGATTTTGATGCACTGGAATTTACGGTATGTCAATCGGACGATATCACCATACCTTTTGTTTATGAAACCGATCTGGGCTTTAACGAGCAGGTTACCTTTAGCGCTACCAATATTCCTGCGGGCCTAAGCGCTGCTTTTTCACCGACTACCGCGACTGCTGATGGTACCCCGGTAGATTTGACTTTTTCCAATACGGCCGCTGTTGCCGTGGGCAGCTATCCCATTACCATTACCGCTACCTCGGCCAGCCTTACCCAAAACGTGGTCCTGGACCTGAACATTTACAATACAAGCTTTTCAAATGTGAACTTGACAGCCCCGGCCAATGGTCTCCAGAACGCCGCACTGCAGCAATTGCTCCAATGGGAATCAAATGCCGCCTATACTTCCTATGATGTGGAAATAAGTACAGACCCTGGCTTTGGATCCGTGTTGGAATCGGCTACGGTGATCTTTGATCAGTACCTTACCACTACCTTGCAGGAACTAACCACCTATTACTGGCGGGTAAAACCAAAAAATGAGTGTGGGGAGGGGGTTTTTGGTCCTGCCTTTAATTTTACGACCATCGACGTAAACTGCAATACCGAGATCGCTACGGGCCTACCTTTGGAAATCTCTACCACGGGAACGCCTACGGTGACTTCCACCATTTCCTTTTTGGACGACCTTCCCGTGGCCGATGTCAATGTAAGTTTGGACATTGCACACAGTTTTCTGGCCGATCTGGTCATAAGCCTTACCTCGCCTCAAGGGACTACTGTGGTGCTTACCTCTAAATCCTGTGGGAATCTAAGGGATATCAATGCAACCTTTGATGATGAGGCTGCTGCAACTTTTGTTTGCGGAGGAAGCCCTGGCATTACCGGAACGGTAAAACCACTGGGTTTTCTGTCTTCCTTTAACGGCGAGTCCATTCAGGGGGATTGGATCCTACGGATTATGGATACCGCCCCGGCCGATGGAGGCTCTTTAAACGCTTTTTCGCTCGAAATATGTGTGGAAGGCAGCTTTAGGCCAGATGCGGATGGGGATGGCGTTTTTGATGATGGGGACGATCTCTGCCTGGGAACACCTCCAGGGACCGAGGTGGGCACGGATGGCTGTCCGGTGTTCAGATTTCCCGCGGATAATTTTAGGGTTGCCATACAAAGTGAAAGCTGCAGCAACAATAATGACGGTTCCTTTCAGATAGATGTAGAGGATACCTCACTGACCTATAGCGTGGTAACCACCGGTAACGGCGTCAACGAAAATGCCGATTTCACAGACTCCTACCTTTTGGAAAACCTTTCGGCAGGCACCTATGTGGTATGTATCACGGCTACGGACGGCACCAATGATTATGAAGAATTTTGTTTGGATGTGGTCATCAGTGAACCACAGCCGCTAAGTGTTTCCTCCCAAATTTCCACGAACGGGGAACAGTTGATGTTGACCATGCAGGGAGGAAATTTGTACAATGTGGAACTGAACGGCATCGTGACCCAGACCTCGGCATCTGAAATTTCACTAGACCTGATAAAGGGCATCAATACGCTTAAAGTTTCCACCAATCTTCCTTGTCAAGGGACGTTCGAGGAACAATTTTTTACAGCGGACGGCCCTATAATTGCTCCTAACCCTTTTGACATTGGTACAAAAGTGTTTTTGGGGTCAGAGGTAACACAGTTGCAACTGAGCATACATACGGCCGACGGCAGGCTGATCAGCAAGACCAACCATACAGTAAATGGTAGCGAACTGGATTTGGATTTTATCGGACTGCCCTCTGGAATGTATTTTATCCGTTTTGACGGAAATGGGGTAAAAGGAACTTTTAAAGTATTGAAGCGATGAGGAAATGTGTACATGTACTCTGGATCGGCCTTGTTTTACTTGGTTGTGGTGGTGGCGATGATGCCCCAAAGCTTCCGCAGGCCGCAGTTTTGGAATTTCCCCTGCAAAATTCAGAGTGTACCACCGGGGTATCCCTAGATGAGACCACGAGCCAGGTGGAGTTCAGATGGCAGGCGGGGGCCAATGCGGAGGGATACGAGTTGCGCGCCACCAATTTAAACACAAACGTCCTCCAGACCATAAGCACTTTGTCCCTGTCTGCCCAATTGCCCTTGGAAAAGGGCGCGCCCTATTCTTGGTTGGTCATCTCCAAACAATCCAATACCAGTGCAACGGCGACAAGCAGCACCTGGCAATTTTATAATGCAGGCTCACAGACTACCTATGCCCCCTTTAGGGCAGATATCATCGCGCCACAATCGGGTGCTTCCATTTTGAGGGATATCAATAACGAGGTAAGCTTGAATTGGACAGGTGCGGACGTGGACAATGATATTGAGGGATATGAAGTATATCTTTCAACGAGTACACCGCCGGAAACCTTGGTAGCCACTCCTTCTGCGTTCACAACAAACATAAAGGTCAGTATTGCTGCAGGCAGCGTATACTACTGGCAAGTAATTACTACGGATAGCGAGGGCAATAGCTCGGACAGCGGAATCTTTGATTTTAGAGTGAACTAGTGGCCTTAGGTGCCGTTAAATTGGTTCATGGTGTTCTTCACTCCGGCGAAGACATAAGAATGTATCAAGGCACACGATTTTTCCAAGCGTTCGGATAACCCGGCAAGTTCTTCTTCGTTCCATTCACCAAGCACGTAATCTACCTGTCTCCCCTTTCCAAAATCGGACCCCACACCAAATCGAAACCGATGGTAGGATGTGGTTCCCAAGCTATTTTGGATATCTTTTAGGCCGTTGTGCCCTCCATCGCTTCCCTTGGTCTTTACCCTGAGGGTACCAAAGGGTAGATTGATATCATCCGTTACTACCAATAAATTTTCCAAAGGAATTTTTTCCTTCTCCAACCAATACTTTACCGCTTTTCCACTTCGGTTCATGTAGGTAGCGGGTTTTAGAAAAAGGACACTCTTCCCTTTGATCCTAGTGGAGCAGATGTCCCCGAGTTTTTCGGTTTCAAAGCTAAGGGCATCGCGTTCCGCAAGGGCGTCCAATATTTTAAAGCCGATGTTGTGTCGGGTATGCGCGTATTCTTCCCCAATATTTCCTAGGCCTACGACCAAAAACTTTTTCATTGTATCCGTTTCTTCTAGAACTTGCTTGTTTTTACCGAAAAACGATTTTAAAAAAGAGCACATAGCATGGACTTGATCGGTATAAAAGTACAAAAGCATCCCGAATCCCGATGGTTACCGGGAGGGATGCTTTTACATATGAACAAATATGCTTATTCCTTGCTCTCTGCGGCCGTGTCGGCAGCAGGTGCCTCTGTTCCTTCGGCTGCGCCTTCTGCAGTAGCTTCTGCTCCTTCAACTCCTTCTTCCTCTTCCTCTTCCTCGACCACAATAGCAGCACGAGCCGTTTTAACCTGTACTACCACGGTACTGTCAGGGTGAAGAATGGAGAAATCGTCGTTCAACAAGGAGGACACTGCGATGTTCTGACCGATTTTCAGTTTGGAAATATCCACATCAAAGAAATCGGGCAAATTGTCCGGCAATGCCTTGATGGCCAGTTTTCTTTTTCGGAACAATAGCCTACCCCCGTTCCGTACCCCGGGAGAATTTCCTATCAATTTAACGGGGATGTTCATGGTAACCTCTTTGTCCTTGAACAATTGGTAAAAATCAATATGCAGGATTTTATCCGTTACCGGATGAAATTGGATATCCTGCATTACGGCCTCCACTTTTTCACCGTTCTCCAAATCAACCACAACCGTATGGGCATTTGGGGTGTACACTAAATCTCTGAACGCCAGTTCATCTGCTGAAAAGTGTAATGGTTTATCCCCTCCGTATACCACGCAAGGAACCTTTCCAGCATTACGTAGGGCCTTCGTTGCCTTCTTGCCCACGCTTTCTCTTTCTGATCCTTTAATTGTAATTGACTTCATTATATATATTAAATTAAACTTTAATTGCTACATCAAAAATTTGGAAGCGATGGAGGTGTTGTGGTGCACACGATGCATTACATCGGCAAAAAGCTCCGCACAGCTCAACACGCGCACCTTTCCACTTTCCTTTTTAATGGGAATGGAATCGGTGACGATCAATTCCAATAGTTGTGATTTTTCTATTTTTTCATAAGCGCCCCCGGAAAGCAAAGCATGGGTGGTAATGGCCCTTACACTTTTAGCGCCACGTTCCATCATCAAATCGGCCGCTTTGGCCAAGGTACCTGCCGTATCTACCAAATCATCTACCAACACCACGTTTTTCCCCTGTACATCGCCAATAAGTTCCATATGGGAAATTACATTGGCCTTGGCACGCTGTTTATAACAAATCACTACATCGCTCTGCAGGGCCTTGGAATAGGCATAGGCTCTTTTGGAACCTCCCATGTCGGGCGAGGCGATGGTCAAATTTTCCAGATTAAGTCCCCTTAGATAGGGCAGGAAAAGGGTAGAAGCGAACAAATGATCTACCGGCTTTTCAAAGAACCCTTGGATCTGGTCTGCGTGCAGGTCCATGGTGATGATCCGCGTGGCGCCTGCCGCTTCCAACATTTTGGCCACCAATTTAGCGGCTATGGGAACCCGTGGCTTGTCCTTTCTGTCTTGCCGGGCCCAACCATAGTAGGGCATAACAGCTGTAATGTGCCGTGCCGAGGCCCTTTTGGCCGCATCGAGCATCAACAACATTTCCATAAGATTTTCGGAGCTCGGGTTGGTGGATCCTATGATAAAGATCCTCGCCCCACGCACCGATTCCTCAAAGGAGGGTTGAAACTCCCCATCACTGTACCTGGAAAAGATGACATTGCCCAGATCCGTACCATAGGCTTTTGCTATTTTTTTTGCCAAGGCACTACTCTGCGTACAGGCAAAAATCTTAGGTTCCGGGACTGTATAGGACATGCTTAAGGTATTGTTATCTAGTTTATTGGCACCCCTTTTTGTAAAGGAGGTGCAAATTTAAAAATTTATTTGGGTTGCTAAAGGATAAATGTTGTTATTTTTTGTCCTGGAAATCAAAATATTTTTTAGTTTTGCAGTCCTTAATTTGCCTTGGTGGCGGAATTGGTAGACGCGCTGGATTCAAAATCCAGTGTCTTAGGACGTGTGGGTTCGATTCCCACCCAAGGTACACCTTCGCTGCGCTACGGTGCACGAATACAAAAGCTTAGATGAAAGTCTAGGCTTTTTTGTTTTGGGACAAGGTGTGGGCCGCCGACGTTCCGCTCTGCGGAAGTCGGGGTGCCGACCGCGAGCGTCGGCATTCGATTCCCACCCAAGGTACACCTTCGCTGCGCTACGGTGCACGAATACAAAAGCTTAGATGAAAGTCTGGGCTTTTTTCATGCCCAGGTACAACATAGGTACAATAAATCACTGTTTTTTAGAGGCTCATTTGAAACGACATATTTTGATGCCTTTTAATCACAAAATTTATTTAATTGTATATTAAGATGTCCTTTAAAACCTTGATTTTATGGGACTACATCCAATCTCCAAATTTCAACCAAACCTATTTCAACTTAATTAAACTTACAATTTTTCATCCCATGTTTCTGTATAATTCTTATTCCTTAAGTTCAAACGTTAGGCCTTTCTTAACCCAAGTCAATGTAAATAGCCTCCTGACTTTGCAATTTTGCTTTTCAAAAAATTAGAAAAGTGAAGAAACAGAAAATTGAGCGGCAGCAATTACTGTCAACATTATGGACATTTGTCCTCTTTAACATGATTTTTCGAGATCTCCATCAACTAGGCAAAAAAGGTTTTCTTGAAGAAATTATGACAGGCATGGTGAATGGCATTAAAATTACGGAAGAACTTATGCTGTTTGGAGGGTTTTTAGCAGAGATACCCATTTTAATGGTGCTTCTCTCCAAAACATTAAATGCAAAAGCAAACAAATGGACAAACATAATCGCTAGCGTAATTACTATACTGGTATTACTCACTAACCTACCTTCAGCAGATATGGATGATATTTTTTTTACGATCATTGAATCTGCAGCATTTTTAGCAATTATCATCATTGCATGGAAATTGCCTTCTCATAATAAGACTAATTCTCAGTTTTCGATATGAAGGCAATAGTATGTACAAAATATGGAACTCCTGACGTGCTTCGGCTTCAAGAGGTAGAAAAACCTGTGGCAAAAGAAGATGAAGTACTAATAAAGATCCACGCTGCCGCAGTGACCACGGCAGGACTTATTGGTCGAAAGGGTGAGCCCTTTTTCACCAGATTATTCAGTGGTCTCCTTAAACCCAAAAAAAATATTCTGGGAATGGAGCTGGCCGGTGAAATTGAAGCCATCGGTAAAAATGTAAAATTATTTAAAAAAGGAGAACAGATTTTTGGACTCACGGGAATGACCCTCGGCTCAAATGCTGAATACAAAAGTCTGCCTGAGGACGCTGCTGTAATCAAAAAACCAATCAATACTAACTATAAGGAATCTGCAGCTGTTATTGAAGGGGGCTTAACGGCATTGAACTTTCTTAAGAACAAAGCGAAAATCCAGCACGGGCAAAAGGTTCTTATCTATGGTGCATCGGGATCGGTAGGAACCGCCTCCATACAGTTGGCCAAGTACTTTGGTGCGGAAGTTACCGGGGTTTGTAGTACGACAAATATTGAAATGGTTAAATCTTTGGGAGCAAATACTGTAATAGATTATAGTAAGGAGGACTTTACCAAAAGCGGCCAGACCTACGACATTATTTTTGACACGGTGGGTAAGCAATCATTTTTACACTGCAGAGATTCACTGAAACCAGAAGGAATATATCTTGATGCCGCTGGGTTGTCTACTGTTTTTCACATGTTTTGGACTTCACTATTAAGCCGTAAAAAAGCCATCCTAACGACTACATATATGAGACCGGTGAGTGTAATCAAACAAGACCTGGTCATCTTAAAAAAGTTGGTTGAGACTGGAAAACTAAAGCCGGTAATAGACCGATGCTACCCGCTGGAACAAACTGCCGAGGCCCACCGATATGTTGAAACCGGACGTAAAAAGGGAAATGTGATTATCAAAACAAATCAAGACATAGACAACTAAAACATCTCGTCTTGAACTAAAATAAATCTCTATTAAAAAAGCAACTTGTTGTAATGAATCAATGAATTAAAACACTTCCATGACTATCATCTTCAGAATTGCTTTGAAATGGGAAAAATAATACCAAGGTATTTACAAATAGTGAGTATGAAAAAAATAGTGAAGAAGTTAATAGCACCCTTCGTAGCCTTAGTCTATTATAATCTGGCGTTATCACAGGTAATGCCAAAGGAAAGCGAATTGTCTATGAACATAATTTCGGATGATTTCTTCTGGACAGAATCAAGTAAGAATGTTGAATATAGAAAACATGGAGACATTGGTTTCTTCTATCCATATGACTTACCTGATGCCCATGGAGAAGCACTGGCCCTTTTCAGAGCATATAATACACCGATTAATAATGGTTTTTCAATAATAGCGATTGATGACCCAAATAAAAGTCTAAAAGCGATAAAGGGTAGGGCAAAGTTTTCTGGATCAGATATCGATCAAACCAAAGACACCCTAATTATTGCTGCGCACTATGTAAAATCAACAGATTCTCTATTAATAGCCAACTTGAATAAAGGCTTAATTCCAGATAAAGCAGCTCTACTAAAACTAAGTGAGCCTTTGGCTCAATTTGAATCCTTTTATCTAAACCTCGCAGCACCCATCAATATCACCGAAGAAAAGTACATGGTTATTCAATTGATCATAAAATCCGGCAGCGATGATAATTATTACTATGGCAAATCAAATGCCGTTATAGACCATCTTCATTTTAGCAGTGTAACAAATAATTAGAATGACCAAGGAGAATTCAGATACTGGTATTCTAAAATCCATATCAATCAATCTTATGTTGCCCTTTAACTTAAGTGTTAATCAAACAAAATAAATTATGTCATGAAAGTTCTCAAAAACCAAGTTCTGGCACAAACAAGAAAATCACTGCGTTTTGATGTCATATTTAATTTCACACTACTGATCTTGCTGTCTTCGGCAAGTTGTTCCTCACAATGGATTCTCAGCCCGAGGGATAAGAGTATCAAGGAATGGGAGTCCAATGAAAGGCGAGAGGATGAAAAAAAATCAGATTCTATTCATGGGTGGTCCGTCTATTCACGAAAAGAAGAATGGTCCAAAAAAAGAAAAACCGCACCACTACACCTTTCGAAGTTTCAAGCTTTCAGTGACTTATTGTCTTTCGATTATCAACAATTAGCAGGTTTCTCCGAGAATATGAAATCATACGGAATAACAGAAGAATGCTTTGATGAACTATTCTGGGAAGGAATAAAAGAATCCCTTAAATTTTGTTTATCATCTAAATACATAGATCAGTCATCCGTAAACAATTTAATAGAGCTAGAACTATGGAGGAATCCAGATTTAGAGCATCCAATAATTAGGCCCGAGATAAGTAAGATAGGCATATCAAGAGCATTCGAAGCATTGAATGAGTTTTCAGGAGAATGGCATGGAAAATGGCAAGCCATGAAAGTACATCACCTTTGGCTTCCGGTAAAGGAATTCAAAATGGAAATAAATGATGGATTTACTTTGATTGGTTTTCAATCATGCTTTACAGGAGACGGATTTGGATGGAATTACGTAGTGAACACAAAGAACAAGGTACTGATATTGGGATTTGTATATCATTTTGATAATTCAGGAAGGATTTCAGCTAAAAACCCACATTATGCTTTTTTGAATCCGGGTAACCAACTAACCTGGGTTTCCGATAGTCATATTTATTATGAGTTCATGTGCAACGGTATTATTTGCGATGAAAAAAAACACTATACCATTACAGGAGGTCAGTATCAAAAACAAGTTAAACAATATAAGCTTGCCTCCGGGTTTCAGGCTGTTTATATACCGGAAGACAAACAGTTGCCAGCATTTAAACATCTATTTGTGAACAATATAAGGCGTACAAAAAACCTGCTTTCCAAAAAACTGGCAATCGTGCTAAAAAACTTAATCCAATAAGATATTGTTTCTGTCGTATGTAACGTCTTTCGAACAAAATCGTCGATTGGTTGATATAACACTACAAATGAAAAAGCTTGTCATCAAAATACTTAAACTATTATCACTTCTTCTGCTACTGCTTGTTGTGGTATTCACTGTTGCTATACTCTGGCCGATGCCGAAATTGGAACCTCCAGCAAAACAAAGCCGAATACTTATTAAATCTGCAAATATTATCGATGTTAAATCAGGAGGTATACTTATAGACCGAGATATTCTGATTGAAAACAATACGATTAAACATATCGATACTACGGGAAAATTTAGATTAGAAGAATTTGATTTGACCATAGATGGCGAAAATAAATACGTAATTCCTGGTCTATGGGACATGCACACACATTCCAATGTACACTCCGAGTGGTTACACCACCCCTTATATATTGCAAATGGGGTAACCAACATTAGAGATATGTCGGGAACCCTAAACGAGAGAGATGCATATTGGGTGGGTAGCAAAACAAGACTTCAATGGAATACTGATTTAGCCAGAAACAAAAGAGTAGCCCCAAGATATGTGCTGCAAAGTAGCTACCAAATAGATGGAGAGGCCTCGGTACCTAAAGGAGCACCTGATTTTTTCAAGTTGAACAACCGGAAGGATGTTGGGAAATTTTTAAGTTTTTACAGGGATGAGAACACGGATTTCATCAAAATCTATCAGCAAATTAAACCAGATTCCTATAGGGAATTGGCAAAACAAGCTTCAAAGTATAAAATTCATTTAGCCGGCCATAAACCCATATTTATCACTTTAGAAGAAGCTATAAAGTTGGGGCAAAGAAGTTTTGAGCATGGTCGTATTTTTATGTACGAGTGCTTTCCATATGCGGACAGTTTGAGATTGAGTCCAAATTGGAAACAAAATTTTAGTAGATATAAAAGTTCCATGGTTCAAAACTTTGATTTTGACCAGGCTAAACAATTGATGGAATTGATGAAACAAAACAACGCCCATTGGACGCCAACATTGCAGACTTTAAAGTTTGAAGCCAATGCTCATGACGAAAATTTCTTGGATAATCCGCATTTAGAATACGTTTCGACCATTAGGAAAAAACTGTGGTGGTCCTTTGACATATCAAACAATAAAGAGAAAAACTTAAGCAACAAAGATGAATTTGTGAGCCGAAGTTTCTATGAAATTGTCCGAAAGCAAATAGGTCTGGCCAATAGTTTGGGTGCCTCCATAATGGTGGGAACAGATGTAACGGACTCATATGTTTTTGCCGGTTTTAGCGTACATCAAGAGCTGAGAGATTTGGTGGCTTGTGGTTTATCTCCTATTGAAGCATTAAAAGCTGCGACAATCGTACCGGCCAGATACGCCAATCTAGATAACGAATTGGGAACGGTTGAAAAGGGTAAACTTGCTGATTTGGTAATTCTTAATGATAACCCATTACATGCCATTGAAAATACTGAAGAAATTTTTGGGGTATTGCACGAAGGAGTTTATTATAGCAGGGGAGCGTTGGATGAATATAAAGACTATACAGCTTCCATGGCCTCTAGCTTCCATATGAACATCAAGGTCTTAAAAAGTTTTTTATCCAGTAAACTGTTGAGAGTACAGTTCAATGATTAAATGGGGGGTCACTCACCTATGGAACTTCCCCCATATTTCTCGATTCAGGTCAATTATTGTTGAACGCCCCTACACTTTTTTGTTGCTTCAATTTTGGGATAGGCTGAATCCAACGGAAATCATCTTATATCGACTTACATAACAGTTTTGGCATACAACTATACAAATGAAAATATAGTAACAATGAAAAATATAGAAATCAATCATGTGTTAAACTGCAAAATTGGGGCAAAGTCAGACCATGTTCTTCGACTTAGGTTAAGAACCAAGCTTTCAGCAAGAATAAGGGTTTGATTTGTGTTCAAGTCCTTATTTAGTTAGACGTTTCCGAATTCTACTAAGCGATTCTGGTTTTACACCCAGATAACTTGCTATCAAGTATTGAGGAACTCGATTAAGAAGTTCAGGCGAATTTTCTTGAAGGTTTTGATAACGTTCTTCAGGAGATAGTTTTACGAAATCATCATATTTCATTCTTTGGTTGGCCAACTGGTCTTCCATAACGGAGCCCCCAATTGTGGCAAGTCGAGGCAAATTTTTCATCAAATCCGCGTTTCTCTCTTGATTCCCCAAGGCGATTATGCAATCTTCGTAACATTCTAAATAATATTCAGAGGGTTTCTTAGTGGTATAGCTTATCGGTGTAATTGGCTGTTTTTCCGTATAAAAGTCAGTCACTTTAACCTCACCATCCATTAAATAATAACTGTATACGCAACCTTTCAAAATAAAATAGCATTCGCGGGCGTAATCCCCTGCGGACAATAACATGGTTCCTTTAGGAAAGAATTGCATTACATTTTGACTGGTAATAACTTCTTTTTCCTCTTGTGTCAGCTCAATATATTGTGACAAAAATTCTATTATTGCATTATCCATTGGCAAAGTTAAATCTCGAGGTTATTTATGAGTGTTTTAGTTCTCCTGTGGATAGAGCAAATTTGATTTATCCTTTTGATTATGCGGTAATTGGAAAAAAATTAAAAACTCCTCAACGTTAAGCCTATTTGTTAAAGGTACAACAGAGCGCTTAAAGTAATTTCATAATTGGGTTAATATTATAAGGTAAAACCTAATTCAAACACAATAGTATTAATCCGAAATAAATGAACGATTTTGAGCTTATAGGGCTTTGGATGTATGATACTGTCCTGTAAAACGACCATTTATAGGATTCCACCAATTTGCTTTATCTGTTCTTTTTGACGGCCGATTTATAGTGCAACTTTTGGAATACGCAAAACGTTTTCTAGAATGTCATAAACCTGGTCTCTTTTAGTAGTTTCGTTAATAGACCTTTTATGGGACTGTAAGAGTTCGTCTAACTGATTATCGTACTGGAAAATAAATCCAGTTCTTTCAGGAGTATGGGCCGCCAACGTCTCGCTTTTGCATTTAACCTCCGTGAAAACCCCAGAACCAATCATACCAATCTCGAACGGAACGGCCGATTATATAAGTTAGTCTGTGGTTGCGGCAGTGGTTAAATTATCCAACACCATACTTATCTTATCCAACACTTTTTCGTTGTGCTCAATGTTGTGGCGGTCTCTAAGGTACATTGGATCGTTGTAGGCCACCTTAACCTCGGCCTTGTCATCTTGAAATACGATTATTTTTTGTGGCAGATCAATACTAACGGCTTGGCTGTTTTGCATTAACAAAGTTCCCAAATTTGGGTTTCCGAACATGATAATACGTGTCGGGTTTAAATTTAGTCCAACCGATGCTGCGTTCTTGGCGTGATCTAATTCCAGTATGATCCCAAGATTGGGATTGGTGTCAATCCCGGTCTTCAACTTGTTGTACGTTGCCTCGAAGTCCAAACGACTGGTTTTTGTTATAAGTCCATTATTGTCCATAAGCATACTGTTGATTTTTACTATACTATTTAGACGTTTTTTTTTGTGATGATTACATAAAGCTGTAAAAAAACAGGGACAACAATATGGATTTGCATCCGGGCTTTTTTTGTGTTAGGTTCGTAGTATTCCAAAACAAAAATGCGGGAATCCGACTCCCATGACCCAATGAAAATCAAAGCGGAAAAAATAAGAGAGCTCATAGCGGCACTGAACCAGGTAATCGAAGCGGCATTGCAGGAGGAAAAACAGCACGAGGCCCTACTCGGAACCGTTGATGACATGTATTCCAAAAGTGCACGGAACCTAGTGCACTATACGGCCTTCCGAAAGTTTGATCTGAGGAGTACCCAAAAGAAACTCAGAAACCTGGGGCTTACGCGGTTCGCGAATGCCGAGGGCCATGTTTTGGCAAGTCTGACCAACACGCGGCACATACTGCAAAACCTGATTCGTGATGATGGGGACGTGGCGTTAAAATCGCATTTGTCCATTAAAAAGGGAAAACGACTGCTGGCCAAAAACACCAAGGCACTTTTAGGATACCGTTCCAAGGGTAGGAGGGTACGGATTATGGTAACGCAGCCAACGGCAGCGGCCTATGATTATCAGATGGTGCTCCAAATGGTCAAAAATGGGATGAACTGTGCGCGGGTAAATTGCGCACATGATACGCCCGAAGTTTGGCTAAAAATCATAGAAAATGTGAGGCGTGCCGCAAAGGCATCGGGGAAAAATGTCAAAATAGCGATGGACCTGGCCGGACCAAAAATCAGGACCGGTCGCATAACCCCAGGGCCCAAAATAAGAAAATTCACGCCCGAAAAAGATGTCACCGGCAATATTGTACAACCTGCCGAAATCGTCCTTGTTCCCCGAATTGATGAATTCTCACTGCCCAATACTTTGGCAGTTGCCCCTAACGACCTTGCCAAATTGGATTTAAATGATACGTTTACTTTCACGGATACGCGGGATAAAACGCGAAAGCTCAAAATAATTGCATTAAACGACAATGAGGCTATCGCCCATTGCTATGAAACTTCTTACATAGGAACGGGTACCGAATTGCACAGTACCAACCAACCCTTGGAAAAAATAATTGTGGGCGAGTTGCCCCCCATTGAACAGGCCCTAATTTTAAGGAAAGGCGATGTGTTTACGGTCGTTAAAGAAGATGTGGAAGGAATTCCGGCATTGATCGATGAGGATGGGAAGGTCATTCAAAAAGCACTTATATCGTGTCAACTTCCGGAGGTTTTCGATGATATAACATCTGGGGATCGCATTTTGTTCGATGATGGCAAAATTGAAGGGGTCATAACGGAGGTCGGTAAAAGCGCTTTTGATATTCGTATTACGTTGGCCAAGGAAAAGGGTTCAAGGCTCAAAGCGGAAAAGGGAATGAATTTTCCGAATACCAACCTGGGAATCAGCGGATTGACCAAAAAGGATCGGAAAGATCTGGCGTTTGTTGCAAAACATGCCGATATCGTGAACTTTTCTTTTGTGAATTCCAAAAGGGATGTGGAGGAACTGCATGAGGAATTGAAAAAACATGGGGCATTCAATGAACTTGATGTTATTCTGAAAATTGAAACGAAATTTGCAGTAGATAACCTCAGCGAAATCCTGTTGGCCGCCATGCGGTCCAGGTTTATAGGTGTAATGATCGCTCGGGGCGATTTGGCCGTAGAAACCGGTTGGGACACTATTGGAAGAGTGCAGGAAGAAATCCTGCTTTTATGCGGTGCCGCCCATGTACCTGTGGTATGGGCTACGCAAGTTTTGGAAAATTTGGCAAAAAAGGGCTTGCCCTCCCGATCGGAAATCACCGATACCATGGCCGCACTGCAAGCGGAATGTATAATGCTCAACAAAGGACCCTATATCAATAGGGCCATTGTTTTGTTGAATACCATCCTTTCCGACATGGAAGAAAACCACGATAAGAAAGAGATAATGCTCCCGAAAATGGAACGCCTTTTGAAGTCTGAAAAATGAAATCTTGCAATAATCTAAAAAGACCTGCTAGACAAGTGTGCAACGATCTAATTTTTTTTATAGCGTATCGCCATTTTAGGTTTTCTACTAGTTTCATTTTAAAGGATTAAATATTATAATCTGCTGCTTAGATATGTTGTGGCAATTCGTAGTTGCTCATTAAGAACTGGTCCTTAAAACCCAGCTTCAGATACAGGCCCTTTCCCATGGCGGAGGCCTGAAGGGTGGCATGGGCGAACGCCTCACCGACCGCTTGTGAAAGAACGGCATGCATCATTTTTTCGGCATAGCCCTTTCTTCTCATCTCAGGAATGACTCCCATGGAATGAATACCCACTACGGCACCGCGTGTATAATGCAGTACAACTGTTCCCACCGCTTTCCCTTCGTGAAAGGCAATCAAATAATCTACGGTGTCGCAGGTCTTTAAAAGCAATCGATGACTAATGGTATAGTTGAAAGCCTTCTCAAATAAGGCTTCCCAGCGTAAAGCAGATGCTCTGTTGTCTACTTTTTGAAGCTCAATTTCGACCTCTAATGGATAGGTTTTGGGAAGTTCCAATGACATGCCCACCTGATCCAATACTTTTACAAATCCGGCCTCTTCCAATAACCGATATGACTCGTTTTGGTAGATGTCCCAATAGGGAATGGTCATCTTGGTGGAAGCGGATGCAATTATTGCTCTGGCTTCATTTATGCTCTTCAGGTCAGGGTCTCCGTGAAACCACAAACGGTTGGGCCAATTGGAATAATTCACTAGTCCGTGGTCATAGGTTTCACCTGGTTTGTAAACCTCGGTTCGTTGGTTAACCAAGCGCCAAAGTGAAGTTAAATTGGTAATATTTTCTTTTACTAGGTTCATTGTATTAGGTGTTTTTGATTAATATGATTCCTAAAATCAGGGTAAGTACACCAAAGACCTTTTTATAGGCGATGGGTTCCGTGGGTAGACCAAACCAACCGAAGTGGCCGGCAATGACCGAAAACAAAATCTGCCCAAAGAGACCTATAGAGATCATGGTAGAGATACCCAATTTAGGGATGGTGTAATAGTACAGGCCTATGCCAGCCACACTAAATAGTGCTCCGGAAAACCATAAATAATAAGGAACGTCCTTTAGTTGATAGAAAGATGGGAAATGTCTGGTATGGACGGCTATGGCTAAGAAAGCGATCAACGTACTCACGATATAGGCTACCAATGAAGTCAGCAGAGGACTTTTAAGTTGTTCGCTAAGCTGCGCATTAAAACCGCCATGCATGGCTAAAAATATACCTCCTATAAATGCTAGAAGAATTGGTGTTGACTGACTCATAATCTGTTTAGTAATGATTTATGGGTCAAAATTAAGCCAGTAAACACTGCCCTGCATTTACATATGTTGATGCCTTTGAATTTTATAGGTCTTTTCTAATTCTGCTTAGCTGGGTGGGGGTGATTCCGAGGTAAGATGCTATTAGCCATTGAGGTACCCGTTGAGGTAATTTGGGGTATTGTTTAAGGAAGGACAAATAGCGTTCCGTAGCGTTTTCGGCGGCAAATGAAATTTGTCGTCTTTCATTTTCAATAATCCAATTTTGTTCCAGATTGGCGATATAATAGTTCTTTAGGTCCTCATGTTTGTAAATTACTTGTTTGTAACGTTCATAGTTCATCTCCAAAATGGTCCCATCTTCAACAGATTCAATGCCAAAACCAGAAGGGGTATTGGTCAACATGGAAACGGTGGAACCCGCCAAATGGCTCTCGACGAAGAAGTTTTTTACATACACGTTGGCCTCATCATCCATCCATTGGGATACCAATATGCCCTCACAGACAAAATAAATGTTTCTGGCCGTTTGCCCTGGAAATACGATGTTCTCGTTTTTTTGGACATCCCTAATTTTAATATAGGGAAGAAAGGCCTCAAAGGATGCTTGGGAAACCGGGGCAAATCCGTTTAGGTACCGATAAAAAAGTTGGATATGTGGATGGTCCCAAGAAATCATAATTGTAGTCTTATCGATAATCATCCCGTGCTAAGCACAGGTAACACTTAACGGCAATTTTTGATGGTGTGTTGTACAGATAAAGATACCAAAAAGATGGCTGGGGTGATGAGGTGCAAAAGCGCGTTCACTTAGAGGGCACCAGACCCGGAAATCCTTTTTGGGTATTTACGGGCATCTGGTTTACCAGAATCCGGTTCAACCCTTTTTTGGCCAGTTGTTTGGCAAATTCCTTGCCGATTCCCGAAGATGCCCCGGTAATCAGTGCCCAAGGACCATATTGTTGTTTAAAATCGTTCATAATTATTTCTTTTGGATGTTATGACCAATTAAATGTGTTTCTATTGCTTTGCTATGGGCCGATGTTCTTTCCCGATTATTTCTGTGTAGGTCACAAACTTAAAGGGATCAAAAAATTGCACGGAACTTCGCAGTCGATCTGCCGCTTCTTCTTTTAATCTTCCTATACGCGCATTTGTGGGATACCTGCTTTCTGCCGCCACGGCCATCTGCAGCGCCAGCTCGTTGTCGCCGTTGGCAATCATTTTTTTCAAGGCATTGGCCACTTGATTTCCGGACAGCCCTAAATATTTTTGCAGAAGGCGCCCGCGCTCCACGGAAGTAATGACATCGAGTCCGTCAGGGTCTTTCCCACTGACTTCCTCCTGCCATATGCCCACCATGTGATCCACGGTACGTGCTATGATATGATCTCGGGGAGACAAATAGCCGATGAAGATTTCGGGATGGTTTTGCAATCCCGGGGGAATCAGATTAAGCCGTATGATATCCTTGGCGGAATACCCATTCCGTACGTGCCTTCTGGTTGCGTTCACCAACCATTGAAAAGCATCGCGATATGCGCTCAGTTGATGGGTGTTTTCATACATAATCGTTATACCAATATGCCCGTGCAATAGGTATTTGGGGTCGAGCTCCAGAACCACGTCCATTACCTGTAAGGCGTCATCCATAAACCCTTCCTCGGTCCAGGGCTCTCCGTAAAAGGGCATCAGCGCGTCGCCCATGAAGACCAATTCCAATTCAGGAAAATGAATCAGTAGCGCATCTTCGGTTTCGCCTCCAGTAACGGGTATAAGAGTTACTTTGGACTTGCCAATTTGAACCTCCCTTATGGAGTCGACAATGACGTCCGGCTTGTATTCACTCACCCAATTATCTTTGAAGTCGACCCCACGGAATTGACGATAGCTGTGGTTTTTAAGTACACGGTCTACCGTTCCGTGAAAATTCCCGCGCCCGTATAGTGTTATAGCGGGGTCCAAGGACTTTAGGTAGGTGTGTCCCCCGATATGGTCCCAGTGCGCATGGGTGATCAAGGCGGTTGTGAGCCGTGGTAAGCCGGGATACTTTTCCAATAAAAACGCATATCCCTCCTTATAACTGTGAGGTTGGGTGCCGGCATCGATCGATATAAGTTCCTCCCCGTTTTGGGAGACCACGAAATGCAGGTCCGAAAATCCGAACCCCCTAATAGCAAACACCCTATCCGGAATTACCTCTTCTATCCATGGTGTCGGAGCAAATAAAAGGCCCTTCTCCTTGGTGGTGGAAAACCAACCGGAAAACAGCATTTTTGGCTGATATTCCGTATATCCGCTTAGGACCAGATACTTCTTTGCCAAAGGCGTATTGCCTTCCTCGGCGTATAGCTTGGCCAAATGGTGATAGACTTCCCGATAGAAGCCAGGCGTGGGTTCCAGTTCCGGATGGTTGAGTAACCACAGAAGTTCTTCGAGGGCCGCTTCTTTCTTATCGAAGATCCAGGGGACTTGGGCGTAGATAATGCCCGATGCCCAGCGGGCTAAGGGGTTTTGCGGTGACAATGCCTTAGCTTCCTCCAAAATCTTGAAGGTGTCCTTTACCCAGCCCATTCTTGAAATAAGGGAAATATTGTCGGCATAGCTTGCACGTAAAAGGGCGTAGGCGGATAAGTAATTGGACCTGACCCCGTCGGACATTTGAAGGCGAAAACGTCCAAGGACCGATTCAAAGTAAGGGATGCCATGCTGCTGCTGATTGGCAGCTATATAGGCATTGGCAAGAAGGAACACGGGATTGGGGTCCTTGCTAGGCCCGTAGGACAATACGGTTTCATAGAAAGCAATGTCCGAATGAAAACTGCGATCGTTTTCGTGGGGTTTAAAGTGCTCAAAATCCTTTGAAGGCAACAGTGTTTCCGATAGCCCTCTTTGGGCCGTATTTTCGTTGATCAAGGCCCCATCGGTATACGATGGCACATCAGGGATGTTGCTTTGCTGGGCGCAAGCCACCAGCAGGGTGGCCAGTAAGACAGTTAGGTAACTAAGTGATTTTGTTTTCATGAGTTAGTGGTTTATTTTTTATAATAAGTTGTATGTACAACATTAAATTTGAATGTTTTGAAAAACGCTTCTTTAATCCCTTGATCGGTCAGACATATGGTTGCAGGGTAAAGATAATGTAATATGTTGTATATGCAACATATTTAACCATTGATTAACACTGCCCCCTTGATTCACCGTTTCTTTTACCGATTTTTTCCTGAGGACCTTATCAGAATGCATTCAGGAGGATGAGTAATGTGCTGGTCAAGATACTCGCCAATAACAATTTGAAAACCAATTCTGATTTTCGCTGCGAGAGTACAGCGGCATTGAAGAGCATACATGCAACGGTCACCAAGAATAATTGTAGCATTTGTATTAGGCCGTTTCCATTGATTAGGACAAACATTGCTGCTATAGAGCCCAAACAACTTTGCCCAATGATCGAAATGGTGGCGTATCCCCATTTATCCTTTCTAAATGCCTTTAAAGAGCTGGTGTATAGTGCCATAATCGCTTATTTTAATTATGGAACAAATTTATTTTGACCCTGGGCGCCTTGCATTTACATATGTTGATAAATGCGATTATGGGCTTATTAAACTCCCATAGACGGAAAGATTTCTCCCTATTTTGGCAAATCACCATGGGAATGGGTAGCTATACGGAATGTAATTCCAGCCTTTGTTGTCGGGTTGGTCGGTACAGGTCACGAAAAATACTGGCGGGGCGTTTTGCCCAGAATAAAAAGACAAACAATATTGACGACAGTAAAATAGGTTACAAAGGGATAGCCCGGTTTCCCATCCGGATTTGGAATTGGCCCAAAGAGGTTGCAAACAGTACAGGTCTACGTATAAAAAAACGCATCGTACGTTACCTTCTGGGATCAAAAAGAGGGCTTTGATCAGAATCCGGGAAAACACATACACCAATACGGCAGATTTTATGCCCTTGGCATATAGGCCAGGACCAAGTTTAGGATAGTTCCCAACAAATTTGTGGCCCCGATTTGATTAGGACATTGATTCTGCCGCTTCAATTTTTGCGGTGCTATCGCTGGGTGGGTCATAGGCTCCGTCATCGGACTTCCTACAGGAGGTAACTGCTACCAGAAAGGCAAAAGCCAACAAAGTGAATACTGCTTTTTTCATTTTTAAAGGGTTTAATGGGGGAGTGATGGAGGAAGTACCCTAAATATAGGGATTGGGATACCGCTTGGCAAGGATTTTTGTATAGGTGGCCCCCCTGGGGCTATTTTTGGTATAGAACTATGGGCAAGTGTCCTTTGGAAAGGACATGATTTTAGGAGAATTCCCGGATACATACAATTTGGACGGGCTAATTTCCTTATTTTTAAGGATACAATAATGCTAACTTAAAAAAACAGTTTTTATGAGCGATGTAAAAAAATATGGCATACTGCTCCTTTCTATTTTGATCTTGGCGGGATGCAAGGAAAATAAAAGCAAGACAGCTTCCGAAGCGGCAGAAACGACAGAGGAACAGGCCGTAAAGCTTAAGGGCGAAGTGGTCACTTATGCTGCCGATTCCCTGAACATGAAAGGCTATCTGGTCTGGGACGAAAATGCTACGGGCAAACGTCCTGGAGTCATTGTGGTCCACGAGTGGTGGGGACACAACGATTATGTACGCCAAAGAGCGGAGATGTTGGCCGAATTGGGCTATGTGGCACTGGCCATTGATATGTACGGTGATGGCAAGCAAGCGGCCCACCCGGATGATGCGGGGAAGTTTGCCATGAGCGTTATGGGCAATATAGATGGGGCAACCGCCCGCTTTAAGGCCGCTTTGGAAATGTTGCAGGCACAGGAATCCGTGGATGCCGAAAAGATTGCAGCAATCGGGTATTGTTTTGGCGGCAGTGTGGTCTTGACCATGGCAAATGCCGGGTTGGACTTGGATGCGGTAGCTGCCTTTCACAGTGGGGTGCAACTTCCCATTATGCCCACTTCGGACATTAAGGCCAAAGTGTTGGTCTGTAATGGGGCCGTGGATCCCTTTATTCCGGCCGAAACGGTAGCAGCCTATAAAAAGGCCATGGACAGCGTGCAGGCAGATTATAAATACATTGCCTATGAAAACGCCGCACATTCCTTTACGAGCAAGGCAGCCGATTCCTTGGCAAAGGAATTCAATTTGCCCCTGGCCTACCAACAGGAGGCCGATGAGAAATCTTGGGGCGAACTTCAAAAGTTGTTGGACGAAGTATTTTAAAATCGATAACATTTGTCCTCCGTTAAAAGCCCGATCTTAGCTTCGGGCTTTTTTATGTGTGCTTTCTTCCAGAGCAGGTGTAAGAATCATTTTACATGGAATTATTCCATTAATTTGGAAATAATCCATAAATTGTACCACTGAATCAACTCAAAGTGGACAAAACGATACTACATCTAGATCTGGATACCTTTTATGTTTCTGTAGAGCGCCTCATCAACAGAGAACTGATACACAAACCCCTATTGGTGGGGGGGACCAGCGATCGGGGCGTGGTGGCCGCGTGTAGTTATGAGACCCGCGGGTTTGGGATCCATTCTGGAATGCCCATGAAGATGGCCAAGGAACTGTGCCCCGAGGCCGTGGTGATACGGGGCAATGCGGGGACCTATAGCAAACATTCTGATGTGGTCACCGATATCATCAAGGAGCAGGTACCCGTTTTTGAGAAGTCGAGCATCGATGAGTTTTATGCCGATCTCTCCGGCATGGATCGTTTTTTTGGCTGTTACCAGTACGCTTCCGAACTGCGAAGAAGGATCATTAAGGAGACCGGACTTCCTATTTCCTTTGGTCTTTCGGTAAATAAAGTGGTTTCCAAAGTGGCTACCAATGAGGCCAAGCCCAACAATCAATTAAAGGTAGATCAGGGGTATGAAAAACCTTTTCTGGCTCCTTTGTCCATCAAAAAAATTCCCATGGTGGGGGACAAAACCTACCAGACCCTTAGGAATCTAGGGCTGCGAAAAGTGAAGACCGTTCAGGAAATGCCCATGGATCTTATGCAACGGGTATTGGGCGCCAATGGCGGGGTCATCTGGAAGCGCGCCAATGGCATAGATCATACCCCGGTGATTCCTTTCTCGGAACGCAAATCCATTTCTACTGAACGTACTTTTGACAGGGATACCATAGATGTGGTAAAGCTTAGGGGCATCCTGATGGCCATGACAGAAAATTTGGCCTATCAGTTAAGACGGGGAGAACGGCTCACGGCCTGTATCACCGTAAAGATCCGGTATTCCGATTTCAACACCTATTCCAAACAACTGCGGATTCCCTATACCAGCGCCGACCATATTTTGATCCCCAAGATCCTTGAGTTGTTCAACAGGCTGTACAACAGGAGGCTCCTGGTTCGCTTGGTGGGCATCCGTTTTAGCCATTTGGTGCAGGGAAATTATCAGATCAACCTGTTCGATGATACCGAGGAAGCTCTCAATTTATATGCGGCCATGGATACCATACGGGAACGCTATGGGGACAATAGTATCATTAGAGCCTCGGCCATGGGGGCCAAGACCATTGGGCGAATGCACAATCCGTTCAACGGCCAACCGCCGGTAGTACTCGCACATCGGAAACAATAAACAATGAACAATGAACAATAAAGGGGGCAATAAAAAATACCGGATTCAAAAAAACAGGGTCCAGCAAGCTTTGTATTCCCCTAGCTAGTATATGTATCTCAACTGCCACACCTATTACAGTATGCGTTACGGGACCTTTTCCGAGATCCAACTCTTGCAATTGGCCCAGGAAAACGGGGTGGCCCGTTTGGCCCTGACGGATATCAACAATACCTCTGCCTGCCTCAATTTTGTGCGAAAGGCACCCGAATTTGGGGTGAGGCCCATCTTGGGCATCGATTTTAGAAACGGGGTAGATCCCTGTTATGTGGGCATTGCAAAAAATAATGCAGGTTATCAGGAATTGAACACTTTTTTATCGGTGCACCTCCATGAAGAAAAGGAATTCCCCGCCCTTGCACCCCTTTTTAAGGAGGCCTATATCATTTACCCTTTTGAAAAAGTGGTGTTGAACGACCAAACCGTATTTGCGCCGCATGAATTTATTGGAATTTCCATTGCCGATCTAAGGCGATTGCCCTTTTCCAGGCTCAAGGAATACAAGGATAAACTCGTAGTGTTGCAAGCGGTCACCTTTCGGCATAAGGGCGACTATAATGCACATCGTTTGCTGCGGGCCATTGATAACAATGTGTTGTTGAGCAAGCTTCCCAAAACGGAAGAGGCCCGGGAGGATGAAAAAATGTTTCCCGTGCAAAATTTGGCGGCCGCCTTTTCGGAATATAGCTTTATCCTGGAGAATACGGAACAACTGGTGCAGTCTTGCCACATTCATTTTGATTTCTCCAAAGAACGGGAACCCCAAAATTTAAAGGCGTATTTGGGCAACAAGGCGGCAGACGAGGAGCTGTTGGAAAAATTATGCCGGGAGGGCTTGCCATATCGCTATCCCAAGGGAGGGGAGCATATTACAAAAAGACTTAAAAAAGAGCTGGACCTGATCAAGGAAAAAGGCTTTGTTTCCTACTTCTTGATCAATTGGGACATTGTTTCGGAGGCCAGGAAAAGGGGGTTCTTCTATGTAGGGCGGGGCAGTGGTGCCAATAGTATTGTGGCCTATCTGCTGCGCATTACCGATGTGGACCCCATAGAGCTGGACCTGTATTTTGAGCGCTTTATCAACTTGTACAGGGCCAATCCCCCCGATTTTGACATTGATTTCTCCTGGAAGGACCGGCCGGCCATGACGGAGTATATCTTTGAGCGCTTTGAGCATGTGGCACTCTTGGGTACCTATGTCACTTTTAAGGAAAAGGGAGTCGTCCGTGAATTGGGGAAGGTATTTGGTCTTCCCAAGGCCGAAATCGATTTTTTGTCCCAAGGGAGGTACCAATATTCCAAATTGGATGAGGTTTCCCGCCTGGTCTTAAAATATGGCAAACTGATCCAAGGGATACCCAATTACCTGAGTATCCATGCGGGCGGTATTTTGATCAGTGAACGCCCCCTGCATTATTTTTCGGCCACCCACTTGCCCCCCAAAGGCTTTCCCACAACACAGTACGACATGGTCATTGCCGAAGATGTGGGCCTTTATAAGTTTGATATTTTGGGACAACGGGGCTTGGGAAAGATCAAAGAGGCCATGGAAATAGTAGGGTATAATCAACCCGAAAAATTTTCCACTTTGGACATCCACGATATCAAAAGGTTCAAGGAGGATCCCCAGATCAATAGCTTGATAAAAACCGCACAATGCATGGGCTGCTTTTATGTGGAGTCGCCCGCCATGCGGATGCTGCTCAGGAAATTGGAGGTGGATAATTATTTGGGCCTGGTGGCGGCAAGTTCCGTTATTCGCCCAGGGGTGGCCAAGAGTGGGATGATGCGGGAATATATTCTACGGCATCGGGAGGAAGGCAGGACCGAACGGGAAGCCCATCCGGTGATGTTGGACATTATGCCCGATACCTACGGGGTAATGGTGTATCAGGAAGACGTAATCAAGGTGGCCCATTATTTTGCAGACCTCACCTTGGGGGAGGCCGACGTGCTCCGTAGGGGCATGAGCGGTAAGTTTCGCTCCCGGGAAGAATTCCAAAAGGTGAAGGACAAGTTCATAAGCAATTGCCGGAAAAAGGGCTATACGGATACCCTGATTTTTGAAGTCTGGAACCAGGTGGCCAGCTTTGCGGGTTATGCCTTTGCCAAGGGCCATTCTGCCTCCTATGCAGTGGAAAGTTACCAGAGCTTGTTCTTGCGGGCTTACTTTCCGTTGGAATATATGGTGGCCGTATTGAACAATGGCGGCGGTTTTTACCGTTCAGAATTCTATATCCATGAAGCGCGCATGCAAGGGGCCGTTATCCACGCGCCCTGTATCAATAGCAGTTTTGCCACCAATTGCATTTACGGGAAGGAGATATATTTGGGCTATATGTACCTGAAGGAGTTGGAGAGCAGGGTCATGGAACGGATGGTAAAGGAACGCGAATTGCACGGGGCCTATACCTCCCTGGAGGATTTTTTAGATCGGGTGCCCATTTCCATAGAGCAGGTGAGCATTCTAATCCGGATCAATGCCTTTCGGTTTACCAAAGTCAATAAGCACGAACTTTTATGGCAGGCCCATTTGTTGTTGACCAAAGGGCCCGCCGTGGACCATCCCAAACTTTTCCCACCCCGCCCCCAAAATTTTGAGATTCCCCCATTGCATACCACCGATCTGGAAACGGCCTTTGAGCAGTTGGAACTGTTGGGTTTTTCCCTGTGTAGTCCTTTTGAACTTTTAAAAGAGGCCCCGAAGAATACCCATGGCAGCAAGGACCTGGATCGTTTCTTAAACCAATATATCGATATTTATGGCTATCTGGTAACGGTAAAGAACACCACAACACACCATGGCAGACAGATGCACTTTGCCACCCTGGTGGACCAATATGGGGAAGTCTTCGATACGGTACTGTTTCCGCCCGTGGCCGCCAAATACTATTTTAGGGGCAGGGGTATCTATCGCTTTTACGGTAAAGTGGTGAGCGAATTCGGTTTTTTGAGCATAGAAACGATCAAGATGCAAAAAGAGGACTATATCCAAGACCCGCGCTATGCGGAGGTAAAGGTGGCCAATCAAAAAAGGTTAACGACTTTGAAGAAATTGGAATAGCTCAAGTGCGGATACAACCGCCTTGCCAATCGCAATCTTTTTTGCGAAAAACGATACCCGAAAACAGGAACAAAACCTTCGGTTATCCCAACAATACCCTGTTAAATACGTATTTTAGTTCCTTATATAACAAACTGTCAATGGTTTAAAAATGCAAATAGAACCTCTTATAGCCTACTTCAATCGACTACTTCCCTTGAGTGAGGACGAGATTTCTTTTGTAAAAGAAGTCTTTACCGAACACCGCATAAAACGGAGGCAGTTCATTCTTCAAGAAGGGGATGTCTGCAAGCACAACACTTTTGTGGTCAAAGGATGTTTTAGGATGTATATGGTGGATGAAAACGCCAAGGAACATAACCTCCAGTTTGCTATAGAGCAATGGTGGATCGGCGATATAGGCAGTTTTCATAGCGAAGAACCCAGCACCCTCTATATCGAGGCAATCGAAAACTCCGTGATTCTTCAAATTAAGAAAGAGGACCAACTACGTCTATTTGTACAGTATCCAAAGTTCAACCGCATTTTTAGAGTAATCACCGAAAATGCCCTGGTGAGTTCCCAGCGCAGAATTTTACAAAATATCAGCTCGACCGCTGAGGAACGCTATCTTGATTTTATGAAGCGGTATCCGCACTTCTTTAATCGGATTTCCAATGTTCAAATAGCCTCCTACCTCGGAGTAACCCCTGAATTTCTTAGCACCATACGTAAACGCTTGGCAAAATCTTAAGGTAGTTTAAGATGCTTTCTTAAGCTATCTTATAGGTACGCCCGCTGAGGATTCCCAACCTTTGTATCAAATAAAATTCACGAGAAATGAAACGTAAACTGATACCAGTAATGGTCTTGCTAATTATGGCTTCTTACGGTCAAAAAAACGATCGGGAAGTAAATCAAACTATAACCCAAAAAACGGAAATCATGCAAAAAGGGGAAAAGCAAAAAATCGAAGAATTATTAAACCAATACAAGAGGGCATTGAACACTTCCGATGCTGCGCTGGCTCAAAGCCTTTACACTAAAAACGGAATATTTATGCCAACAGAGGCTCCCTCCGCGATAGGTTCGGAGAACATTCTTAAATCGTATGAGTTCATTTTCTCCCAAATTCAGCTCAATATCGAGTTCTATATAGACGAGATAGTAGTTGAAAACGATTTTGCCTTTGCAGTAACATCTTCCAAAGGTACAACGCTGATTCACGCAACAGGGGATACCATTCCCGAAGCGAATAGGGAACTATTTGTTTTCGAGAGGGAGGCTGGAGAATGGAAAATTGCTCGATATATGTTCAATAAGACAGCACCAAAATTATAAAAACGCACTGTAGCTCGGCACAGGATAATGGCAGCTGGAATTGTTCCCGTAGGTTTAGCGCAATGAAGTAACTTGGTAGTGGTTTGAAAGTGACGTACTTTTAAGTCGTTCCCGATTTATTCGAGACCGTAAACAGCAAGCCAACATAGGCCAATGAAGCTTCAATTATATCAAATAGATGCATTTACCGATACGATGTTCGGCGGAAATCCCGCCTGTGTTGTCCCCTTAAAGGATTGGCTTTCCGATGAGACGCTACTAAACATCTCCAGAGAAAATTCGGTTGCCGAAACTGCTTTTTTCATTGACAAAGGCGATAGAATCCATTTGCGATGGTTCACACCGGAAATTGAAATGGATCTGTGTGGGCACGCGACCCTTGCAACAGCCCATTGCTTAAAGTCGATTTTGGATTATCCAAAGGATGAAATAACGTTTGAAACATTGAGTGGCGACCTTACCGTTTTTGTGGAAAATGGACGGTATCATTTGGATTTCCCATCAAGAATGCCAACAGCCTCGGACTTGCCCAAAATCATTGAGAAGGCATTGAACATACAGCCAAGAGAGGTGCATAAATCAAGGGACTACCTATTGGTTTATGATTCGGAAGAAGAAATAAGAAATATCAAAATTGATAGACCAATTTTTGACCAGATCAATCTTGACCCAGGTGGGGTAATTATCACCGCAGAAGGGGAAAGTTGTGATTTTGTTTCACGATTTTTTACGCCTCAGGCGTCAATTTTGGAAGACCCTGTAACAGGTTCCGCGCACTGCTCCCTAATTCCGTTTTGGTCAGCAAGACTGCAAAAGGAAGAACTAACGGCAATCCAAATTTCCGATAGGCTTGGAAAATTATATTGCAAAAACCAAAAGGATCGGGTAATCATCAGTGGACAGGCAAAAACCTATTCAAAGGGGCACCTATGGACGGAATAAAATACCCTGATTAAAAAAAACAACACATTAAGGGTTTGGGACAGGGCTGGTCATCCCTCTTATTTAAACGCGGCATGGCCCGTGATGTCCGCCCCGGTAATCAATAGGTGAATATCGTGGGTGCCTTCATAGGTAATTACGCTCTCCAGGTTCATCATATGCCGCATAATGCTGTACTCCCCGGTAATGCCCATACCGCCCAGCACCTGACGGGCCTCACGGGCAATATGGATGGCCATGTCCACATTGTTGCGCTTGGCCATGGAAATCTGGGCCGTAGTGGCCCTACCCTCGTTTTTCAACTGCCCCAATCGAAATGCCATGAGCTGCGCCTTGGTAATCTCGGTAATCATTTCGGCCAGTTTCTTCTGTTGCAACTGGGTGGCCGCAATGGGCTTCCCGAACTGGATACGCTCCTTGGCGTAACGCAGGGCCGTATCATAACAATCCATGGCCGCACCTAGCGCACCCCAGGCAATGCCGTAGCGGGCAGAGTCCAAACATCCTAAAGGCGCACCCAGACCGCTTTTGTTGGGCAAGAGGTTTTCCTTGGGCACCTTTACATTGTCAAAGATGAGCTCTCCGGTGGCGGAGGCCCTTAGGGACCATTTGTTATGGGTCTCTGGCGTGGAAAAACCTTCCATGCCCCGTTCCACGATCAAGCCGTGGATACGGCCTTCCTCATTTTTGGCCCAGACAATGGCAATGTCCGCAAAAGGGGAGTTGGAGATCCACAGCTTGGCCCCGTTGAGGAGGTAGTGGTCGCCCTTGTCCTTGAAATTGGTGGTCATACCGCTCGGATTGGAACCATGGTCGGGTTCGGTAAGTCCAAAGCAACCCATAAATTCCCCCGTGGCCAGTTTAGGCAAGTATTTTTTGCGTTGTTCCTCGGTTCCATAGGTAAAAATGGGATACATGACCAGGGAAGATTGCACCGAAGCGGTGGAGCGCACCCCGCTATCGCCCCGTTCTATTTCCTGCATAATGAGCCCGTAACTGATCTGGTCCAATCCAGCTCCGCCGTACTCTGGTGGGATATAGGGACCAAAGGCCCCAATTTCTGCCAGACCGCCCAGGATCTGTTTGGGAAATTCCGCCTTTTGGGCAAACTCCTCAATGATGGGCGAAATGTCCCGTTTCACCCACTGGCGCGCCGCATCGCGGACCAATTTGTGTTCATCGCCGAGCAGATCGTCGAGGTTATAGTAGTCGGGAGCTTCAAATAGGTCGGGTCTCATACAAAGAATTTTGATCAAAGGTAGCTAAAGAAATATAACATTACAAAGTCAAAATGTTACATTTTTAGATAAAAATCCCGTGTAAGACTACGGTAGTCGGAGGTATAATCGTGCCGTTTTTTTTCTATGGTCAGCTCTTCCCGGACCGGTGCGGTCTTTTCAAACCTGAACGCAATCAAGCTTCTTTTGATTTCCGAGGAAGGATTGCCTTTTATCCGGGTGATTTTTTTAGGAAAAAGCCCAACAGTTGCGGCCAGTTGTACAAACTTGTCCTCCTCCTTGAAAGGGAGGATAACGGCAAAAACACCTTGGGGGGAAAGTAAAGTTGACGCCCCCTCCAAGAGTTCTTCAAAAGGTAGGGATTCATTTTTTCTGGCCTGGTCCCTGGAGCCGTCCCCACTGGATACACCCTCGGTGTAAAAGGGCGGATTGGTAACGATCAAATCATAGCGCTCGTCCATTTCCGCAACAAACTCCTCCATCCCGGCATGGTAGCAAAAAAGACGATCGCCCCAGGGCGAAGCTTCAAAATTTTCGACACATTGTTCATAGGCGTCGCCATCTATTTCTACGGCATCAAGCACTTCTGCCTTGCTTCTTTGGGCCAACATTAGGGAGATCAGACCCGTTCCCGCTCCAATATCCAGAATGGAATTGGGATCGTTTTCCAAAGGTGCCCATGCGCCCAACAATACCCCGTCCGTACCTACCTTCATGGCACAGCGGTCCTGATTTATAGTAAATTGTTTGAATGTAAAGGGTTTTTCCAAAATTTTGATTTTATTAGCTCCCCTCCTTGGATAAGAAGAGGTGTCCCGGCTTGGCCGGAAAGGGGAGGTTTGATTTCCCTCTTGGTTTTACGGGTTGCCCAGATAAAGGTCTACCAGGCCCTCTGGTGTAGTAACATGGATGGTCTTGTTGCTCCGATCTACTTTGGTGATGATTTCATCGTTTATGGGGATCAACAGTTGTTTGCCTTGCTTGTCCACCTCAAACAGGGCCTGATTGGTAGTATCGTTTACCCCTGCTATGATACCAATATCACCATGAATGCTATCCATCAGCACAAAACCAATAACCTCGTGAAAATAAAATTTGTTCCCTTCCAATTTAGGCAGGAATTCCAGGGGTAGGTAAAGTTCTGAACCCATCACCTTGTCCGCATCGGACTCGTTGGTCACCTCTTCAAAACGAATGCGGAGCAGGCTCGATTTGTGCAGCACACATGTTTCAATAAAAAAAGGAACCAGATTGTTTCCCAAAGAAACAAATACTGATTCCATATTTTCGTAAATATCGGGCTCGTCAGTGTCGAGTTTTACGAGCACCTCACCCTTATAACTGTATTTTGAAACGATTTTGCCGAGGTAGAAACAATCCGACTTCTGCATCGTTCCCAAAAAAACCTATTCTTCTTCTGTGGTCGCTTCGGCTTCCTTGGCGTCAGCGGCAGCTTCTTCAACCGCAGGTGCCTCTTCTTTAGCTTCAGCCTCCGCTTTGGGAGTTTCTTCCACTGCAGCTTCTTCAGCAGCGGGAGCTTCTTCTTTGGCTTCAACCTCTGCTTCGGGAGCGGCTTCCTCAGTTGCCGGAGCTTCTTCGGCTACCGCAGTTTCCTCTGCAGCGGCTTCAACCTCTTCCGTGGCCTCTTCAGCCTCGGGAGCTTCCGCTTCCACTGCTGCTAGCGCACGTTTTTCGTTCACTTCTTTTTCCGCTTCAAGTGCCTTGGCCCTGGCTTCCGCTTTCACTTTGTCCAAACCACTTATTTTATCGGCAACGGATTTTTCCTTTTCGGCCAACCAAGCGTTGAATTTCTCTTCTGCCTGCTCCTCGGTCAATGCCCCCTTGCGCACACCGCCCAATAGGTGATGTTTTAACAATGCTCCTTTATAGGAAAGGATGGCCCTGGCCGTATCTGTAGGTTGTGCCCCGTTCTGAAGCCATGTTACGGAGTTGTCCACCTTAAGCTCTACGGTGGCAGGATTGGTATTGGGGTTGTAGATGCCCAATTTTTCAAGGAATTTACCGTCTCGCTTTGAACGCGAATCCGCAGCAACGATCCAATAAAATGGTTTTCCTTTTTTTCCGTGTCTTTGTAATCTAATCTTAACTGGCATATCACATTAATTTGTAGGGTGCCCGACCCTGATTATTAATTCTTTTTGTTTTTTATCCCTCAAAAGGGGTGCAAATATACTGCATTTCCTCAATTCGGCAATAGCTTTTCCAAAATTCCTTTATTCCCGTTCCACCAGTTGATCTTTTCCCCTCACCAGCTCGGATTGGTGCTTCAGTACAAGTGCATTGATTTGCGCTAAAACCTCCGGATGATCTTGGGCTACATTAAATTGTTCCGACGGGTCATGGCCCAGGTGATAGAGCAGCGGAGGGTCGTGTTCTTCCCGCTCCCCGAATTGCCCATAGGCCCCATGGGTAATAAAATGTGCTTTGTAAGCCCCCCATCGAGCGGCGTACAGATCCGTTCCTCTGTAATAAAGGACACTTTTACGAGGGCTTGGCCTGTGATAGCGCAAGGTTTCGCTCAAATCTACCCCATCCATTATACGATCCTCCGGAAGGGCCGCGCCGGCCAGGGTACTAAAGGTGGTAAAAAGGTCCATGGTGGACCCCAATGCGCTGATCTGTCCGGGTTTGATCCATCCGGGTCCCCAAAAAATTCCAGGCTCGCGCATACCGCCCTCCCAGGTGGTGCCCTTACCCGCCCTTAGGGGTCCGGCACTACCCCCATTGGTCTTAAAGGGTAACCAGGGCCCGTTGTCGGAGGTAAAGACCACAATGGTGTTTTCAGCAAGGCCCTCCGCTTCAAGCGTGGCCAGGATCTGCCCTACCCCATAATCTATTTCCTCCACGACATCGCCATAAAGCCCGCGGTCACTTTTGCCCAAAAATTCTTTGGAAGCAAACAAGGGAATATGGGGCAGGTTATGGGCCAAATACACCAGAAAAGGTTGGTCTTTGTGTTTTTTGATAAAGGAAACCGCCTCTTCTGCATACCGTTTGGTTATGGTGTGCTGGTTGGCGGGTCGTTCTACAACTTCCGTGTTCCGTAGCAGCGGGACATTGAAATCCGTCGTTTTGATCAAATCATCTGATTGTTTCCAGTACTCCCAATAGGGGATGTTGGAAAGCTTGTCCATATCATTGGAATATGGGATCCCAAAATAATAGTCAAAGCCATTATTGGTGGGAAGGTACTGCTCTTTATGACCCAAATGCCATTTTCCGATACAGGCTGTGCGATATCCCACTTGTTTTAGTTGTTCGGCCAGGGTTATTTCATGGGCCGGCAAGCCGTTTTTGGAATCGGGAAAGAGTACTCGGGTGGTATTGCTTGCCATACCACTGCGCACCGGAAGTCTTCCTGTTAACAGGGCTGCCCGGCTAGGCGTACAAACGCTGGCAGCGGCATAAAAGTTGGTCCATTTTTGTCCTTCACTGGCCATGCGGTCCAAATGGGGCGTGCGTATGCTGGGATGCCCGTAGCTTCCCAAATCACCGTATCCGAGGTCATCGGCAAAAATGATGATGAAATTGGGCTGTTCCCGGGCAGCGGTCTGCGACCACAGGGAAGTACCGGAGAGCAAGACAGGCCATAAAAGCAGTTGGATTTTTACAAAGATCAAGTTTTTCATATGCGACAATTTAACGGCTATGTAAAGTAGGCATATAAGTTTGGTTGAGAAAATAAATATGGTTCATAACTCCTGATAAGTCCCTTTTACCAAGAGCCTACAATTCTATATTTTTATACATTCATTTTTCCAAACAAGAATATCCTATGTACCTGATTTTTGATACCGAAACCACCGGCCTGCCCAAGCGTTGGGACGCCCCCATTACGGATTTGGACAATTGGCCACGTTGTATCCAGATTGCCTGGCAATTGCACGACGCCATGGGCAATGTGGTGGAACATCAGGATTTTTTGGTACAGCCCCAGGGGTTCAACATACCGTTTGATGCCGAGCAGATTCATGGTATTTCCACGGCCTTGGCCGAGGAAGAGGGAGTCCCCATGCCAGAGGTCTTGGAAAAGTTCAACGAGGCACTGTCCCAAGCTAAATTCATTGTGGGCCAGAATGTAGGCTTTGATGTAAATATTATGGGGGCTGAATTCCTAAGGGCCCAGATAGACAATCCTTTGCAGGAACTCCCTGTGCTGGATACTTGTACGGAAGATACGGCCCTGCTTTGCCAAATTCCCGGGGGACGGGGCGGCAAATTTAAATTGCCCACCCTGACCGAACTACACGAATACCTTTTTAAGGAACCTTTTGCCGAGGCGCACAATGCCACCGCCGATGTGGAGGCCACTACCCGATGTTTTCTGGAACTGCTGCGCAGAAAGCACTATACCTTGGAGCAGTTGGATGCCCCTATCGATTATTTTCAGAATTTTTCCGAAGCCAATCCCCAGGAAATCCAACTCATCGGCCTAAAACATATTAACCTAAAGGAAGCTTCAAAAAAAATAGCGGAACGGCTTTGGGAAAAGGATACCGGGGAAATCTCCCATGAGGAGATGGAGGAGAACATCGCCTCGCTGGCCGAGGCCCCCTTTGCACATTTACACAACCACTCCCAGTTTTCGGTCTTACAATCCACCATCAACATCAAGGATCTTGTACGGTCGGCCGCAGAGGATCGGATGCCCGCTGTGGCCATAACAGATCATGCCAATATGATGGGCGCCTTTCATTTTGTAAAGGAGATCAAGGCACATAATACCGCGGTTGCCGAAAAAAACGCACAGGCGAGTGAAAATGGGGAAGTGGCTGAGGCCCAAGAAATAAAGCCGATTATCGGCTGTGAGTTCTTTGTCTGCGACGACCATACCAACAAGAACGTAAAGGACTATGGCTATCAGATCGTGCTCCTGGCCAAGAACAAAAGGGGCTACCACAATTTGGCCAAGATGTCTTCCATTGCCTATACCGATGGCTTTTACTACGTGCCGCGTATTGATCGCGAGGTAATTCAACAATACAAGGAGGACATTATGGTACTCACGGGCAATCTCTACGGAGAGGTGCCCGGGAAGGTCTTGAATGTGGGCGAAAAACAGGCCGAAGAAGCGCTCCTGTGGTGGAAGGAAACCTTTGGGGACGATCTGTATATGGAGATTATGCGGCATGGGCAGGAAGACGAGGACCGGGTGAACAAGGTCCTGGTAGAATTTGCCAAAAAGCACGGGATAAAATTGATCGCTACCAACAATACGTATTACTGTGTCAAGGAAGATGCCGATGCCCATGACATTTTACTTTGCGTCAAGGACGGGGAAAAACAGGCAACGCCAATCGGTCGGGGCAGGGGCTATCGCTACGGACTCCCCAATCAGGAATATTACTTCAAGTCGGCCGCAGCGATGAAGGAACTCTTCAAGGACCTTCCGGAATCCATACTGAATATCCAGGATCTTTTGGATAAAATAGAAACCTACGATTTGGCCAGGGAAGTACTGTTGCCCAATTTTGAAATTCCCGAGAGCTTTATGGTTGTCGAGGACCAAACGGATGGGGGCAAACGCGGAGAGAATGCCTATTTGAGACATATTAGTTATGAAGGCGCCAAAAAACGCTATGCGTCCATCACTCCTGAAATCGAGGAACGAATCGACTTTGAGTTAAAGACCATAGAAAATTCGGGCTATCCGGGTTATTTTCTGATTGTGGAGGATTTTATCCGGGAGGCCAGGAACATGGGGGTTTCGGTAGGACCGGGCCGGGGTTCCGCTGCAGGATCGGTAGTGGCCTATTGTTTGGGCATTACCAACATAGATCCACTGAAGTACGATTTGCTTTTTGAGCGTTTCCTGAATCCAGACCGGGTTTCCATGCCCGATATCGATATTGATTTTGATGATGAGGGCCGCGGTAAGGTCATGGATTACGTCATCAATAAATACGGGGCCAATCAGGTGGCACAGATCATCACCTATGGGACCATGGCGGCCAAGTCGTCCATTCGGGACACGGCCAGGGTATTGGATCTTCCCTTGGGCGATGCCGACCGTATTGCCAAGTTGATCCCCACCATGTCCAAATTGGGAAAGATCTTTGGGGTGCCGGAGGCGGAGTTAAAAAAGAAGTTTCGCTCAGATGATCTGGAGAAGGTGAACAACTTATTGAACATTTCCGAAGGGGACGATTTGGAGGCGCAGACGGTGAATATGGCACGTGTGCTGGAAGGGTCCCTGAGAAATACAGGCATTCATGCCTGTGGGGTCATCATTACGCCGGATGATATTACCAACTTTGTACCGGTGGCCACGGCCAAGGATTCTGACCTGTACGTCACCCAATTTGACAACTCCGTGGTGGAAAGTGCGGGCTTATTGAAAATGGATTTTTTGGGACTAAAAACCCTGACCCTGATCAAGGATACGGTAAAAATCGTTAAGGCCAAACACCATGTTGAATTGGTGCCCGATGATTTTCCGCTGGACGACGAAAAGACCTATGAGCTCTTTCAACGTGGCGATACCGTGGGTATCTTTCAGTATGAATCCGTTGGGATGCAAAAACATCTAAAGGACCTTAGGCCCACGGTATTTGATGACCTTATTGCCATGAACGCCCTGTACCGTCCGGGTCCCATGGAGTACATCCCTACCTTCATTTCAAGAAAGAACGGGATGGCAGAAATTACCTATGATCTTCCCGAAATGGAGGAGTACCTCAAGGAGACCTACGGCATTACCGTGTACCAGGAGCAGGTGATGTTGTTGTCGCAGAAGCTGGCCGGTTTTACCAAGGGCGAGGCAGATGTATTGCGGAAGGCCATGGGAAAAAAGATATTCTCGCTCCTGCAAAAATTACGCCCTCAATTTTTGGATGGTGGGGAAAAGAACGGACATCCTAGGGAGACCCTGGAAAAAATTTGGAAAGACTGGGAAGCTTTTGCTTCCTATGCCTTTAACAAAAGTCATTCTACCTGCTATGCCTATATTGCCTATCAGACCGCCTATCTAAAGGCGCACTATCCAGCAGAGTACATGGCGGCCGTGCTGTCCAATAATATGAACGATATTAAACAGGTGACCTTCTTTATGGAAGAGTGTAAGCGGATGGGACTGGAGGTACTGGGTCCGGACGTGAACGAATCCTATTATAAGTTCGCGGTAAACAAGGACAACGCGGTCCGGTTTGGTATGGGTGCCATAAAAGGGGTGGGAAGATCTGCGGTAGAGACTATTGTAAGCTTCCGAAAAGAAGATGGTCCGTACCGATCGGTCTTTGATATGGCCAAACGCATCGATTTGCGGTCTGCCAATAAAAAAGCATTCGAGAACCTGGCCCTGGCCGGAGGTTTCGACTCCTTTGGCCAAGTGCACCGGGCACAATATTTTCATGAGGAAGGCGACGGGATTACTTTTTTGGAGAAGGTAATAAAATACGGGGCCAAGTATCAGGAGAACGAGAACTCCTCCCAGGTAAGCCTCTTTGGGGATGCCAGTGAAGTACAGATACCGGAGCCCGTGGTCCCTCCTTGTGAGGAATGGGGCACCATGGAAAAACTAAGACGGGAAAAAGAAGTAGTGGGGATATATATCTCTGGGCACCCTCTGGATGATTTCAGGACCGAGATCAATGCGTTCTGCAACACCAATGTATCGGCTTTTGCAAATTTGGAGGAGCATGTTAACAGGGAGCTTGCCTTTGCAGGGGTAATCACCGATGTGCAACACAGGGTGTCCAAAAATGGCAAGGGCTGGGCTTTGTTTACCATGGAGGATTATACCGATTCCTTTGAATTTCGAATTTTTGGGGAAGAGTATTTAAAGTATCGCCATTTCCTGATGATCAATTCCTTTGCTTTTGTAAAAGTCTTTGTCCGTGAAGGCTGGGTAAACCGTGACACGGGTAAAAAAGGGGAACCACGTTTGCAATACAATAACTTTATGTTGTTACAGGAGGTGATGGAGGCCTTTGCCAAAAAACTGACCATTAAACTGGATATTGATCATATAGCGGAGGAAAACATTCGGGAGTTGAAGGATACCCTGGTCATGCACAAGGGAAATCACGCCCTTAATTTTGTCGTTTATGAGATGGAGGAGGAAATAAAGGTGAATTTATCGAGCAGGAAACAAAAGGTTCAGATTTCCAGCGAGCTTTTGACTGCCCTAGAGGAAAAAGCGGTACATTACAAACTAAACTGATGTCTAATCCGTTCTGTTTGAAGTGGTGGCAATAAACTTTGCCAATATGCCTATAGGCAAAACGAATATGCACCTAGTAAGGAAAAGGGAGAATAATTGACTAAATTTGCGTAATATTTAAAACTAATATAAAATGGCATTAGAGATAACAGACGCTACTTTTGACGAAGTAGTCTTAAAAAGTGATAAACCTGTAGTAGTCGATTTTTGGGCAGCTTGGTGTGGTCCCTGTAGAATGGTAGGGCCTATCATTGATGAAGTAAGCAATGAGTACGACGGCAAGGCCGTTGTAGGAAAGGTAGATGTTGATGCCAATCAGGAATTCGCCGCAAAATATGGCGTGCGTAACATCCCGACCGTTTTGGTGTTCAAGGATGGTGAAATTGTAAACAGACAGGTGGGAGTATCCCCGAAGAAAGTCTATACAGACGCAATAGACGCGGTATTGTAGTACATAACAGCGTTACGCTTATTTAAGAAAGGTTTGGCTTCGAGTGCTCGGGGCCAAACCTTTTTTTATTTTATCTTAGTCGCATGAACCTACCCTCCGAATTACATAAGGCCGCCCTCTTCCAGAACCTGGAACTTTTGGCGAGTCAGGTGGTGGAAGGTTTTATCAGTGGGATCCACAAAAGTCCGTTCCATGGATTTTCCGCAGAATTTGCGGAGCATAAGATTTACAATACGGGGGAGAGTACCAAGCATATCGATTGGAAACTGTTTGCCAAGACCGATAAGCTGTATACCAAACGTTATGAGGAGGAGACCAATTTACGCTGTCATATGATTTTGGACAATTCGGCTTCCATGTACTATCCGGAGGTCAAGGAATTGAACATTGACAACCTGAACAAAATTGGTTTCGGTGTATTGGCCATTGCGGCGCTCATGAATATTCTTAAAAAACAGCGGGATGCCGTAGGGCTCAGTGTGTATTCGGACAATTACAATTTTCACGCCCCGGAAAAGAGTAGTGAAAGGCACCATCAAATGCTGCTGGCCACCTTGAGCAAGATCAGTTTGGATACGGGGCCGGCAAAAAGCACGGAAACCTATAAGTACATTCATCAGATTGCTGAAAAGATGCATCGGCGGAGCCTGATCTTTCTGTTTACCGATATGTTTCAGACCACAACGAACAAGGACCAATTATTTGATGCGCTCCGGCATTTAAAATACAACAAGCACGAAGTGGTGCTCTTTCATTTGTTGGACAAGGACAAGGAATATCGCTTTAATTTTGAAAACACGCCCAAACGTTTTGTGGATGTGGAAACAGGGGAGCATATAGACTTGTACGCGGACACCATCAAGGCTGCCTATGAAAGGGAGATAGGAAGCTATATTGGGGAGCTAAAGCTAAAATGTGCCCAGTACAAGATCAAGTATGTGGATGTGGACATCCATGCCAATTTTTCAAAGGTGCTGAATACCTACATGATAGAGCGGCAAAAATTTCTTTGAGACCAGCCATAATTTTGAGGGAAATTGTTTGCGGAATTCAATAACCGATGTATATTTGCACTCGCTTAAGAATTGGTCCGGTAGTTCAGTTGGTTAGAATACCTGCCTGTCACGCAGGGGGTCGCGGGTTCGAGTCCCGTCCGGACCGCAAAAAGCCTTCAACGCAAGTTGAGGGCTTTTTGTTTTTTTGGTCCTTTGGGTCCCATTGTCCATGTTATTATTTTCCATGTACCACGTGGTCTTGAGATTATAAGGGCCGCGGGCCGCCGACGTTCCGTTTTGCGGAAGTCGGGGTGCCGACCGCGAGCGTCGGCATTCGAGTCCCACCTGTCCCGCCATCGGCGGGATCCGGACCGTTGTAGCCTTCAACGCAAGTTGGGGGCTTTTATATTTATTAAAACCGGAATTTTGGTTTATTCCGTAGCCTAGAAATTCCGGGAAACCGTTACAGCTTCCAAAATGTCGGTTTTGGTCACGGTTGTTTGACCAGATTAAAGTTATGGGGGTTACCGGTTACACTACCATTAAAATCCAAATTCACCTCAATAATCCCCACACAGCTCAATACCCTACCCCCGGGAAGTAAAGTATAGAAGTTGGGTCCAAAGCTTACCGCGGAGTTTATACCGTCCTCATTCACCCCGATTATGGCCCCTGTTTCTGGGTCAATGGTAAGGACAAGGTCTTCCGCTCCTTCAGTGATGTGCGTACCGTCTATAATCGTAATTTGATTTTCACCAGGTCCGGCAACGACTTCTCTGGTAAAGTCGGTTTCGCCAAAAAAGCTGGCAAAGGTAGAAAAGGAAACATCATAGCTTCCGGGAAGTGCCGAGATGTCCACGCTGGGGCACTGAACGTCAAGACCGATGGATAACCTGTCTATGCTATCGTCCAGTATTTCTGCCCCTTCCACGGCGTCCAGTACCAATACAATGGCATCACTGGCGCCGGGAAGTGCGCTAGAGGCCCGCGTGGTAATGACGATATCCGTGGTAAAGGCGCCCGCCGGGATGACTGTGGACAAGGTACTTATAGCATAGAACATCGGGTCTAGGGTGGTACTGTTGGCATCCACGCTAAGCTGTACGGCCCTATCCGAGGACGAAAGGGTAGAGACTCCAATGGTGACAGTACTTTCCGTATCGGCCGCAGGATTGAACACGATGCGGGGATTTGCTATTCCTCCGTTGAATCCGGCAATGGCTCTTCCATTTTCCGTGTCGAAGATGGGAATCTCATTTTCTTCGCAGGAAACCATCGAGAGTATTCCCAGGAACAACATCATAAATTTATAGGTTTGGCTTTTCATATTGCTATTGTTTATATTTTAATACCCTTCGTTTTGAATTAAGTTGGGATTTGCATTGGTCTCGTCTACAGGTATGGGCAACTGGAACCTAAAATCACCAGCCTCAAGCATTTGTATCTCTGCTGGCGTACCCGAGCCATCAATGATATCCCCGTTGTTTGAACGGACGATAGACTCCCCACGTCGTTTTATGTCGAAAAACCGATGCCCCTCAAAGGCAAGCTCCACCCTTCGGTTAAATTGAATGGCGTCTTCCAGTGTCTGCCCGGTCTCTCCCCCTGTGAAGGAGGTAAAACGCAGGTTTCTCAGTACGTCGAGGGAAGCGAGTGCTTCAGACTCTAAACCCAATTCAAACTGGGCCTCCGCCTTGTTCAAAACTACTTCGGCCGCACGGATAACCTTATTGTCTACCCGTCCGTTGACCTGCCCCGCTTCTCCCAGGAACTTCAATATGGCGTTGTAATCGTTGCCTTGATTTGTCCCTACAAATTGCAATACGTTTCTGCGCTGATCATTGGGGTCGATGCTATTCCAAAAATCGAACTCAACAGCATATTCGGAAATGGTGCTGCCCGCACTTGACTGACTGTAGAGCACCCCTACATTGTTACCCGAAGGGGGATTGTCATCGGATCCCATTTCATTGGAAGTGTTTATGGCGAGTTCGAATACGATACCGGCGTTGTTGGAATCGGTATACATTCCGGGGAGTTCAGCGGCTGTCGCCAACGGGGTGTTTACCTGGTTGGCAGCAGCTATCGCATCCTGATACTGTCCATTGTAAAGATAAACCCTGGACAAAGTCCCAAACACGCCATTTCTGTCCAAACGGCCCTCTCCGTTAGACGTGCCGATCAATTGACTGGCACGTTCCAGATCACCGATGATTTCGGCATAGTTGCTCTGGACCGTTTCCCTCGAAGGCTGGGCAAAGGGGTCTCCGGTATCTCCATCTTCAACTTTTACATAGATAATGCCAGGGGATCCATTGGCATCCCCGCTCTGAGTGGGAATCTTTGCAAAGGTCCTTGCCAGATCAAAATGGGCCAGGGCCCTTATGGCCAAGGCCTGCCCCAGGATATTGTTCTTTTCGGGACTATTCGTAAGATTGTCTATTTGGCCGATTACCAGATTCGCGGCGTTTATGGCTTCATAAGCTTCACTCCAGTAAAGCGCTATGGGTCCGCCCGTGTTGGGTACATATCGGTAATCATAATAAATCTCATTGGAACGACGCCCGGTCTGCACCAATATTACGTTGTCCGATAAGATGTCCGGGATGCCCTGAAAGCCGAAGTTCGCATTTGTATAGTAGTTTCTTACCTGTGCATAGGCACCGTCCACACCATTTTGGAAGGTAGTTAGGCTGTTAAAGAAGGTCTCAGGATTCCCTTCCGTAAAAGGTTGTAAACCGTTCAACTCATCATCACAGGCCATGAACCCGAATACAAAATATAATAGTGCTATCTTAAAACTGATTTTTTTCATTTTTCTTTCTTTTTTGATTAAAACCCTACCTCTATGCCGAAGGTGTACGACCTTGTTTGGGGATAACTAAACAGGGAAAACTCCCCGGGGACAAATCCGGCATCCCCGGGCTCGGCATTTTCAGCGGAACCAAGGCCTATTTCAGGATCTCCTTCATATTCCGTTATGGTTAGAATGTTTTGGCCTGTGGCAAATATCCGCAGGGAATTGATACCCGTATCCTTTAAAAATTTGTTGGGAACATTATAGTCCAGAGTGAGGGTCCTTAGTCGGATGTAATCCCCCCGCTCCAGAAATCGCGTCGAAGTTTGGTCGGCTGTCTCCGCGAACAAGGGACTTGGCAATACGTTTTGGTCGCCAGGTTGCCTCCAGTAGTTAAAAGCCTCTTCCCTTTGATTGGCGTCAATATTTCCAATGGCTATTCCTGCAGAACGCTGAAGGTTCAGGATGTAGTTCCCCGACCTAAAGACGAAGTCGCCCCGCAGTCCAAAACCTTTATAACGAACCGAAGTGAAGAATCCACCTTCAAAATCGGCATTGGGTGATTTACCCTCCAACAGGGTTTGAAAACCCGGACTGAATTCGTTGGTGACGTTTCCATCGGTATCTAGGTACAAGGGTTCCCCATTGGCCGGGTTTACCCCTGCATAACGCTCCAGGTAAAAGGAATTGATTTCTTCGCCCTCCCGTAATATGGTGTTGCCGTTAATGATATCCTCACCATTGACCAGGGATAACACCTTATTGTCCAAAAAGGTAATGTTCCCACCTACGGACCAAAGGAGGTTGTCGTTTCTAATGATATCTGCATTAAGGGAAACCTCAATACCGCTGTTCTCCACTTCTCCGATATTTGCCAAAATGGAATCGTCCTCATCTCCGACCGTTCTGGAAAGTGGCTGATTCAAGAGCAGGTCCTTTGAATTTTTTTTGAAATAGTCGACCACACCGTTGATTCGGTTGTTGAACAACCCGTACTCCAGGCCTATATCCAAAATTGCTTGGGACTCCCATTGAATGGCAGGATTCCCCACCCCTATGGGAATGGCGGTAGTGAAACCGTTATAGGTATCGAAGGATAGCAGGTTCAGGAATTCGAAGTCTCCGATGTTTTGGTTTCCAGACGTCCCATAAGAAGCTCTTAGCTTAAGATTGTTAAAAACGGAATTTTCCATGAAGTTCTCATTGGAAATATTCCATGCAGCGCTACCACTAAAGAAGGACCCAAACTTATTATCAGGACCAAAACGGGAGGAACCGTCCCTCCTGATGGAACCGGAAAGAATATATTTACCTTCGTAATCATAATCCACAAAAAGCCCTTGGGAGAATAGGATTCTTCTATCTTCTTCCGTACCGGAATCAGTTGCCTCGGCAGCTACATCCTGAAATGGAATATCAGGTGATGGGAAGCCCCTTGCTGCGGCGAAAAGATCGGTTCTAATGTTCTCGTTATATTCCAAAAGGAAACCTACGGACAAATTGTGTACCGAATTGAAGGTGTCCGTATAGGTGAATAGGTTATTGACGTTGTATTCGAAATCGAGTGCAAAATTATCTGTTTGTGTCCCTGGAAAGTTGACATCCCCAACGAACTGCTGCAATACACCGCCAGACAAGGACCTGACAGTTCTATTAAACCTATTGCTGACCGCTCCCACCGTAAAACGGTTTGAGAACTTGTCCGATAGTTTCACGTCGGCAGAAAGGTTGCCGATGATCAGCAAGTTCCTGTTGTCTTCGGGCTCCGTGGTAAGCGCCCTAGCGATGGGAAAACCGGTCGAAGTGGGGTTAAATACGTTATTGCCATCGGCGTCAACGACAATAGCACCATTCCCATCCCTCAAAAAAACGGGCTCATACGGATTGTAGTCATAAAACCCTCGAAAGGGATTTTGTACATTGTTCCTATCCCTTGGCAAATCCGTCGTACTCCGAGCCAGGGAAATATTGGCCCCGAGGTTTAACCATTCCTTGGCTTGATAGGTGGTGTTTAAACGAGCGGAGACCCGCTCAAATCCATCAATTCTGTCAATGATACCTGTATTCTTATCATATCCCAAGGAAAGAAAATAGGTTAAGCGTTCGTCCCCTCCAGAAACACTCAGCGAATTTGATTGGATGATGGAATTTCTCAAAAGTTCTTCCTCCCAATCGGTATCCAAGGCAATAAGCGCAGCCAGTTGTGTTGGGGAAGCGGTGGCTCCCGGCAGACTTTGTGCTGCATTGACACCTAGTTCTGCAAATTGCCTTTCCAGTTCCAACTTGCGCTCCGCGTCCAAAAGATCGAAGGGATCTGGAATCCGTTCCGCAAAGCCATAGGAAGACCTGAAGGTTATTTGCGCATCTCCGGATCTACCTTTCTTGGTGGTTATCAAGACGACACCATTAGCACCTCTAGAACCGTATTTGGAAACTGTGGCGGCGTCCTTGAGAATGGAAAATGATGCTATATCATTTGGATTGATGTTGCTAATGGGGTTGAAATCCCGCGTGGTGTCCACAGGAATAGGTGTTCCATCAATCACATAAAGCGGTGTGGTCTGGGCATTGATAGATCCAATTCCCCGGATTTGGACGAAGGCCGTATTGCCAGGCCTGCCATTTGCCGCAGTAACGGCAACACCTGCCGCCTGTCCCTGAAGTATGTTATCTATACTGGTAGAAGGCACGAAGGCTTCTATCTTCTCCGTAGAGACCGTTGAAATGGCCGAAGTGGAAAGTTCTCTGGACTTGGAACCATAGCCCACAACAACCACCTCCTCCAAAGCTTCGGCGTCTTCCTGCATTTGCACATTAATGACCGATGGGATTTCTACAGTTCTTTCCGCCGTGTTTTGGCCGATATAAGAGAATACCAGAATCTGACCAACACTGGCATTGATGGAATAATTTCCGTCAAAATCGGTCTGTGTACCTGTCGTTGTTCCTTTTATCAAGACATTTACACCGGGCAGAGGCAAGGATTCCTGGTCCGTGACCCTACCATTGATTGTTTTCGTCTGTGCTATTGCCGAGCTTATTCCCAATAACAAAAGCACAATCACAATCCAAGAGTTGTTTACTTTCATAATCAAAGTTTTGGTTAAAAAATGAGTTAGTGCAATTAAGAAAGGCAGGCAGGATGGAGATTCGTACTAATTCAATTAATACTTAAAATGAGAACAAAGCTTAATGATTCTTTTATTCCAAAAAAGTAAGACTGACCCTCTCTCTCCCTGCCCTACCTTTACAATTGCGGGATAAAACAATAAAAAGATTGGGATCAAACAGTTAGCCCTTATAGTGACAAACTAATTATCCGAGACTAATTAAAAGTTTACTACCCTATGTGGATGCTTGGTGTTTGGAGAGATAATGGGTAGGCGTAACGCCCTTAAACTTTTTGAAGGCCCTGTAAAAACTTACCTTGTTATTAAATCCTGATCTATAGGCAATCTCAATAGTGCTGAGATTTTCGGTGTTGTTCAAAAGGAGTCTTACCACCTCTTCCACACGGAATTTGTTGATGAGATCAAAAAAGCCCATTTGAAAATGCTCATTGACCAATTGTGAGGTATGATGCCTGGCAATACCCAGATATTCGGATAGGTCGTTTAGTCTAAGATCATTGTTCAGATAAAGCTTGTCCTTATGCATTCCATCGAGAAGTTTTTGTTTGTAATGTATAGAGAGCTTGGCCGAAAAACCGGCATTCTTGTATTTGACCGGAGATCCAAGCGCTTTTAGAACTCTTCCGTTAAAAAGCTCCGGATGTATGTATCCTAAATAGGTGACAAAACCTAGAAACAGGGTTAGCCCCGTGATAAGTGTATAGTAGTACTCCGCCTTATAACCGTTAAAAACGACCATGATGAAATACAACGTCCTAAGCGTACAGAATCCCAAGAAAACCAGGGTAATGGTCTTTATCCAAAAGGTAATTTCAAATCCTTTGTACGTATACTTCCGATAGATTCGGTAGGCGGCCAATCCATAAAAAAACAAGCTGCTGAGTATGAACCCAACTAGGAAATAGGGATTGATGATGGACTTGTGTTGTGCACGGATTCCGTCCTTCGTCAATGCCTCCTTAAGTTCAGCTGGGATCAAAAAAATCCCGAGGCAAGAAATCAAAACGATAGCTGCGGGAATAAGGTGTAACAGTACCTCATTTAACTTGAGCTTACGCTGTGTAATACGTCGCTTTACAAACAGAAAAAATAAGGGCCCAACAAGCGCGATGGGCAAAAAATAGAAAGCCGATAATTTTTTGATGAGTTTTGGATTTTCACAAGACCAATATAAAACGCTATTAAAAAGGTTGTAGGATAACAGAAAAAGAAAGATAAACCAAATAATCTTGGCAACACGATCACCTTTTCTATTGAAAATGAAGATGAACCCGATAAAAACTGCCTGCACTGCGAACGACAGGATTACGACCTCAAAAAAGTCCATAGAAGTAGTTTTGGTTAGTAAAAGTGGTCACGAGCTTTCCCTATAAAAACACCGTCCGCTCTAACGATCCACGGGAAACAATTCTTCAAAATTAAAGTATCGGGTAGCGTACCGCGTTAGCTTTTACAAGGGCTTACTCTATTTATATTTTTTTTAACTCCCTATTAGCCCTTGACCCCGTGTGCCAATTGTTCCAGTGTGCCAGTGTAGACCGCCATTAAAGACCATTGAATCAAAGGCGTATCAGCAGAACCAAAGACCGCTGTTCAATAGTACTATTCTGTTAGCGCAAAATCGACAACCTTTATAATGATTGTCTTTTTTGGCCTGAACCCGATTCAATTGTTATCACAAAAATTGAAATCAGCATAACACATAAAGGCAAGTTGGCTTTTTGTTTTTCTGAGCTTTGGGCCCGTGGTTGGGGTTATCATCCTTCACGGACAACATGGCCCTGAAATGATACGGGTCGCGGGCCGCAAACGTCGGCATTCGAGTCCTGCCCGTCCCGCCATCGGCGGAATCCGGAAATTGGTTGCATGGGCAAAACCCCACAGAAGGTAGTTCGACTTATTTTAGGGATGTTCAACTGAAAAAATTCGGGGATACTATCCATTGGGATACATTTGAAGGACCATAGCATAAGTAGGTTAAGTTCATGGTAAGATTTGGGGAAAAAGGTGGGGCATTGCCCCACCTTTTTATGGTTGTTAATCCCAGTTAATGTTCTCTAAGCTGACGATACCGCCTAATTGACGGGGACTTCAAAGGTTAGAAATTCGTTCTCCCCGTTTTCGTCCGTGCCGGTCCATATCCGAAAAATGTAGGTCTGATCATGGAATACCTCAAAATCAAAGGTGGCGGTACGTTCTTCCATGTCCGGTAAGCAGGCCTCTTCGGGAAAGCGTGTGCCTATGGCGACGATCTGTCGCTCGGTCAGTCCCGTGGAGGTAAAATCGAAACCCTCAAACAAGGTGCAGGCATCCGGAATCAAAAAGGTCACTTCTATAGTATATACCTCCCCGACCGTAAAGGTGACCGGGAAGTCGGCATCGGTGACCTGCAAGATCACAATCTGAACTCCCGTTGCGTCGTCATCGGTATTACAGCCCGCAAAACCCAGCAGCCCGATCATCAGTAAAAAGAGGAATGCTTTTTTCATGGCGTTCTTTTTTAATAAGATACGCATTCTGGTGTTAGGGTTGCTTGTTAAATTTTACTGTTTGCCGTAAACAAAAGCTCTTGGTTAAGGAAAATAGGATATTGGATGGAAGCTGCTTTTTGTAAGGTGCGGCTTACCGAACAATAGCTCTCCTATATCATTTGGGTTATATCCCAGTACATTTTCTTGTCGGTCAACACGATGAGATAGACCTTGACACCGATCTTGATAAAAAGCGCAGCTTGGGCCGCTCCGTTCATTAGGTTGTCCAATTCAATCCAAAAACTTCCGCTATTTTGGAGGTTTAAATTTTGACCAATGTAGAACTATAATCATGGATTATATCATTTTTAGGTCTCGGATAGTAGATTGTTTGTTTGAATTTTGCCGGTAGTCTCAGCTGCGGTTTCATCGTTTAAATTCCATCGTTCCCTTATCCGGATAGGGCACTTGTCTTGTACAGGCGTTTAACCAAACGCTCTATAGTAAGCCCTTGTCCCAATATTGAAAATACCACGACCACATAGGTGACAAATAGAAATAGCTCCCTGTGCATCGTTTCCGTTAAGCTCAATGCCAATGCTATGGAGATTCCCCCACGCAGGCCGCCCCAGGTCATCACCAAATTCGTTTTGGGAACAAAATCCAGTTTCTTTTTAAAGAAATTGATCGGGAGCAATAAGGACAAAAACCGGCTTATCAAAATAACGGGAATGGCCAACAATCCGGCCAACAAGTAACTGCCATCATAAGCAAGTACCAGCATTTCCATACCGATCAATACAAATAAAATGGTATTCAAGAGGATATCCATTAACTCCCAAAAATTATCTACGTAGTTTTCTGTCTGTTCGGACATAGCGTTTTCCCGGACACGATCGGTGCCTATCAACAGTCCGGCGGTTACCATGGCCAAGGGTGCCGAAAAATGAAATTTCTGCGCGATTACCGTGCCCACCATCACTACGGCAAGCGTTATAATGACCTCGATTTGATAATCATCGATTCTTTTCATAAATCGATAGGCCAACCATCCCAGCACCATCCCTAAAACGATACCTCCAAAAACTTCTTCCACAAACAGCTCTGCGATATGGGAGACCTCAATTGCCTCGCCGCCCAGGGAAGCAATTTGAAATATGGTAAGGAATACAATAACGCCTACGCCGTCATTGAACAAGGATTCCCCTACAATTTTTGTTTCCAGTTTTTTAGGGACCCCGGCCTTTTTAAGAATGCCCAACACGGCTATGGGATCGGTTGGAGAAATTAGGGCCCCGAACAAGAGGCAATGGATATAATTTACGTCCAGATGCATGGAACCAAGTACAAAATACATAAAGGTTCCCACCAAAAAAGTGGACGCCAGGACGCCTAATGTAGAAAATACAAAAATAGGCCAGCGCTGTACCCTAAGACGTTCAAAATTGGTATGGAGCGCTCCCGCGAAAAGTAGAAAACTTAACATGACATCCAATAATAATGTTTTGAAGTCTATACGGGCAATAATATATCTTTCCGCATTTAGCAGCGTGTCATCAAAATAACTGACTACAAAAACAGCTAGGGTAAACAGAATGGTGATCAGCATTAAGCCTATGGTATTGGGCAGTTTTAGGAAACGCACATTGATATACCCAAAAATGGCAGATAACAATACAAGGATGGAAGCAATTAGGAAGTAGTCCATGGTTTTTAAGGTTTAATGGCGTTTTAAAGATAAGCCCGTTTCGCTTAATTACAACAACGGCCCTTTTTTCTAAAAATCAGCCGCTGCGGATCTTATGGATTCATCCGTACTTTTCTTGGTTTCTTCCAAAAATCGCCCAAATCGTAACCGATAAAAAGTGTCCTTTTTCGGGTAAACGGGAGGCTCTTAGGATGCGATAATCCAATAAAAAGGGCAATATCTATGAATTATTCATAGGAAATTGGTTAAAAAAATGAAAAACCTATGAAATATTACTAATAGGGCTTCCAAAACATTTTTTCAACTTTGGACACATGAACACCCCAATATCTAATCTTATGAAAAAATCTAAAACCTACAAAGTGGCCCTGGGATGCCTTCTTATGTTCCTTTGCTGTACTATAAGTGCGCAGCGTCCCAAGACAGTCAACGTCAGCAATCCAAATATAGGAGAGGCCGATAAAAGAATCGATGACTATCGGAAACTTTTAAAGCTAGGGTATTCCGAAAAAGAAATTTTTGAGGACTTGGGAAATGTCAACTTCCTGACCGAAAATTATGGAACCGCGGCTTTCTGGTATCAAAAACTCATGGACATCAGTGAGGACGATGCGGTAAGTGCCAGTTACCACAAGCGGTATCAATACGCAATGAAGATGTCGAGGAACCCTGCTGAGGGCACCTTGAACGAACAGGACTGGTTGGCCGAGATCAGGGCGGACTATCAACTAAAAAAGAATCCCCAGCAAGGGGAACAGGCCCAACCCTTGGCGGGCAAATACAGAGAGATCAACTTTCAAGTGGATAATTCATCACAGGCTTTACGCGAGCTTGTCCAATACGAAATTGGAGAAGGCAACGACCTTGGGGCCGATGCAGGTGAAAAGCTTGGATATCGAAACGCTTACCAGCCCCCGGTGGCCCTAACGGCAGATGGCAAGACCGCATATTTCAGTAAGGCGATCTATGTAAAACCATTGTACGGCTTGTTTTCCAAAAAACAACTGGTCCACAAAATATTTAAGGCCGATAGGATCAACGGGCAATGGAAAAATATCCAGGAAGTTGCCGTGTGCCCCAAACACGCTTCCGCAATGCATCCTGCGATTTCCGAGGATGGCAAGCGTCTGTTCTTTGCCTCGGACATGCCCGGCACTTTTGGAAAATACGATATCTACGTTTCGGCCATACACAATGACGGTACGGTAGGTATTGCGAAAAACCTGGGTGAAAAGGTAAATACGGAAAAGAATGACCTATACCCCAACATCGTAGGGGGCAATTCACTGTTTTTTGCTTCCGATGGGCGTAAGGGCAATGGTGGTCTGGATATCTATCTGGCAGAGGTAGGTCACAAAAAAGTGGGCCGTTCCTTTAACCTGGGCAGCCCGATCAACAGTGATCAGGACGATTTCTCCATAGTACTTATGACCGAAAGGGGAACAGGCTATGTCATGTCTAACCGCAATAGGGATAAGGACGTTGTTCAACAGCTGGCCTTCTCCTATTCCGAGACTAGAAAGAGTACTCCAATGGAGCAAAAGGAGTACAATCTTTTGGAGACCTTGAACAACGATTTAAAAATCGATTATTCCACGACCATTTTTGAAGATCAGGAATAAGGAGCATCTACCCTTGATGGTTAACTATGAGTATTTCATAGGGAGTCCACAGCTGTAAAAGGTTAACTTAGAATCGTTAAGGTCCCATGTTTGCAAGAGCACATGTTTACGAAAAGAGACATCGGACGCTTAACTATCAGAACAATATTAACACGTACTAAGATGAACTATAGCACTACCATAACAAAGCGAGTATTCCAAGTGATACTATTTTGCCTGGTTCTAGGAGCGCAGCCATCGTACGGTCAGGAGGGGCAGCAGATCAACACGAATTTCAGTTTAAATACGCCCTTTCACAATCAACTGTTTTTTAATAGGTTTTTGGTCAACCCCACTTTTTCATTGGTTAGGGAAAACAAATCCTATCTAAACATACTGCACAGGAATCAGTACACCACCTTTGAAGACAATGTCCAAAATTACTTTGTGGGCTTCAGCAACAAGTTAAACGACCATACGGCCCTGGGAATTGGCGTCTACGGCCAATGGACTGGAGTAATACAAGAGTTTGGCTTTAATGCCAATTATGCCACGTCTGTCCGATTAGGTGAGAAGAGCAAATTGACCTTTGGTACCAACCTCACCTATTTGAGCGAAGGACTCGATAAAAATAGGGTGGTCGCTGCCGAAAACGATCCTGCACTTTTGGAAGCCGAGAAAGAAAGTAAAATCTCCATCCAACCAGGAATCACCCTTTCTGTTGGCAAATTTGATTTTGGGCTGTATGCACAGGAGCTGTTCAATTACAATCAAAGCACTAATCAGTTGCTGATGAACCTCAATGACAGGTCGGTCAAAGCATCGCTCCAATATACCCATGCCTTTATGGCCACCTCGGGTCTGTTTGCCAATGCCAGGTTAATGCCGTTGTTGCAAGTGGGCAGAAATGAGGACGCCAGTTTGTCCTACATTGGCTCTCTATTATTGGATCTGCCCGAATACGGTTGGGTACAGAGCACCTTGGATGACAACTATGGGCTGTCCTTGGGTCTTGGATTCAATCTTAGTAAAAAATTATCTCTGGGATATTTAATGGAAAAAAACTTCTTCCAAATAGAATCCAACCTCGGTTGGAACCACGAATTGTCCTTGGCGTATACCTTTAAGGATGAGCTTCCCGCTGCCTACAGTTACACTGCAAGTTCAGAAGAGGCAACGATCGATGAGGTCGTAAGAAATTATGAAGAACAAATTTTGCAGCTACGGGCGGAACAGAACACAGATCAGGAAGGCGACGAGAACACCCTTGCCTATGAGAACCGTCTGATTTTGGATGAGCTCATCCTACGCCAAGATTCCATAGAGTCCGCTCGAAACGATATGTTGGAAAAAAAGTTCGAAACCATGGTGCGGATCTTGCGCAACGAGATGAAAACGAAAAATGATTCCGAGAATAAGTACCGAAGAAAGGAGCCTAAAGCTTCCTATGAAACGGCAGTCGCATCCATAGAGCACGTTACCCCCACCAGTTTGGATGCTGCCGAACATAACGGCTTTATTGAGTTGCCCATAAAAGTCCTCAACCAGTCCGATATCGTTGGTGTAAAATCAGGATACTATCTTATCGCCAATGTGTACAAAAATAAAAAATGGTTGAACGCTTTTATGAAGCGTTTAAAGGCCCAAGGCCTAAACGCAAAACAGTTCTATAACAAGGAGAACGGTCTGTACTATGTGTACCTGGCAGATTTTGATATGAAGAAGGACGCCCAAACGGCTTTTGTCTCCAACTTAAACGGAAAATACCGGGATGAAAAATGGATTATGCAGGTAGATAACCCAAACACGGCAACGGCCGATGTGATGTTCGAAGATTAAATTTTAGTTCAAGGGGGCGGTGCATCATACATAGCTCATTGCCCGTCCCTATTGACTAAAATTGTATACAGGAAAAATGGAAACGGTTAAAAACGAGCAATTCCAGGAATACAATCAGCAAGTTTAGCCCAAAACCCGAGCGCCCATAAAAAGATAAAAACTGTAAGGTGCATTTGAACGAAAAAACATACAAAATCGAAAAACCTACATATATTTTTAGTATATTTAATTATAGAAAGTAGTAGAAAAAACTACTGGATAACCCTCAAATCCCCCAATATGAAAACTTATCTTAACCTCAGGAACACCACAAAAAAAGCTGTTGGCATCGATCCAAAAGCAGGTGCCGATTCCAACAAGTTTCTTTTTAGGTCTTATTTACAAAACCCCGGAGGATATCAACTCTGTTAAAAAGACCGGATAGCCATTTTATTTAGCGTATAGTACATTGAACAGGGCAACCTGTTTAAGGTTACGAACATCCAAAACGTCAAGGTAGCGACCAGATGACGGAGCTTTAACGCTCCAATTATTCCCCGCGCCCAAGATCAATGAGGAATGCTATGAAATGATATCCCGCAAAACGTACCAAATGCAACCCAATAAATCTTATATGATACAATCAAATACTATGAGCTATGAAGTCAAACATTCTAAAAGTTATCGTAATCGACAATGACCTACAATTTCATGACGCGTACAAGTACTATTTTGAAAAGTACTTGGATTATTCCTTGGAAGGAATCTATGTTTCGGTAGCGGATGCCCTATCGGACTATGATCGGATATTGCCCGATATTATTGTTACCGAAGCCTCCATGCCCGATGAATGTGGCATAGAAGGAATCGGACACTTTCGAAAGAAAGACCCGGATGTAAATATCATTACCGTAAGTGCCATGAGCGATTTTGAGTTGATCAAAAGGGCGTTCAAGAACGGCGCCAATGGCTATCTTACCAAACCGGTGAGCAAGAAACGCCTGTACCATGCCTTGAATTCGATCAAGTACGAGGGCGCCACTATGAGCAATGATATTGCAAAAAAGGTGATTTCCATGTTCCAACGGAAATCCTATGACTCCTTTTCCGATCGGGAGAACGAGATCATTGATTATCTAGGACAGGGAGCTACCTACAAAACCATAGCGGACAAGCTTTTTGTTACCCCTAGTACGGTTAATTTCCATATCCAGAACATCTATTTGAAACTGGATGTGAATTCAAAATCGGAAGCATTGAGCAAATTGCGATTGCTGGATAGTGCATAATCATTGAATCTAGAAAAAAGAGTATGATAATATAATTACGCAATTTTTACATCTTAAGGGCATATTACATTGGTAGCTCCCAAAAACATGAGTTCCATAAAAGTTTTGGGGGAGCGGGACCACTGATGATCCGCATTGCGGAAATCAGAATGCCGGTCAAGCTACGCTTACCGGCATTCGAGTCCCGCCGTACCAATCAACACCTTATAAAAATTATGTGTATCCATCCCAAATAAACCGCACAAATGATTCCGGGCCATTGGAAAAATTAGTACTTTATACCAAATGTTGAGCACTTGGTATTCGAGACCTATATCCCAAAAAACGAGCTAGGGAATATCCTGGTAAATATGGTATATCACAAAGGATATGCCCCAGAGCATTCCAAGGAACGTTTTCTGCCCGATGGAACCACGAACATTGTTTTTGACCTTCAGGACGATCCCAAATACATTTATGATAACAAGACCTTGAAAAAAAAGCAGGAATGCACCAAAGTCTGGTTTTCGGGAATGCATACCCAATATCTCACCATTAGCTCTGGCCAGCATGCCGAAATGATGGTGGTTACCTTTAGGGCCGGAGGCGCCCATACCCTTTTGAAAGATTCGCTCTACCCCTTTAAGGACGTTGTTGTTCCCGGCGGGCAGGTCTTTGGCGAACCTGTTTTTGCCCTCAGACGGGAGCTTATACAAAAATTGGACATTCAGGAGAAATTCGAAGCGTTGGAGCAGTGGTTACTGAGGTCATGTCATTTTAAATCGGACCTCCAAAAAGCGATGCGGCCCTTTGTTGGAGAAATCGACCAATCCAAGGGACAAATAAAGCTGCAGGAAATGGCGTTCAACTCGGGCTATTCCCAAAAGCAGTTCATCCATCTGTTCAAACAGTATGTAGGGCTCACCCCAAAACACTACCATCGGATTATACGGTTCAACGATATTCTAAATGCCATGTATGGAAAGAAGAAATTGGAATGGGCAAGTATTGCCCTGGACTGTGGTTATTTTGACCAAGCACATTTTATCAAGGATTTCAAGGCTTTTTCGGGCTTGAATCCCAAAAAATACATCGACGAGCAGGGCGGTTGGCCCCATTATGTGCCCATAAGGTAAATTTTTTACAATGCCGATTCGGTCGGTTACCATTTCTTTGTGACAGTTTAACTAATTGACCGAATATGGAAACCATCTACATTAATCACATCGCGGTATTTGTCTGCGCACTGTTAAACCTGGTTGTAGGGGCCTTATGGTACTCCCCGGCCCTTTTCTACAAAGCGTGGAAGAAAGAAAATGCCTTGAGCGATGAGGATTTCAAACAGGTGAATATGGGTAAGATGTATCTCATCAGCTTTTTGTTGGCACTCATTATGTCCTATAATATGGCCTTTTTTCTCGGGGACCCTGGAACGGATTGGACCTGGGGGACCACTGCTGGCTTCCTGGCCGGTTTTGGATGGAGCGCTATGATATTTGCAACCATTGCGATTTTTGAATTAAAATCCTGGAAGTATATCCTAATCAACGGGGGTTATATTGTTTTCTATTTTTCATTGATCGGATTTGTTCTTGGAATATGGCGATAACCTAAAAAAGCAACCTATGAGGATTTCCCTGTTTTTAAGCCTGATTTTTGCCCTTTCCTGTGCGGCGCAGGACACGTATCAGATTGCATACAATGTATTGGAGGATGCCCAGTCCGGAGACTACGAGGTGTACCTTATGGATATGGATGGGAGCAACCAACGGAATTTATCGAAGCACCCCGGGGTAGACTGGGTGTATTACGCTTTTGAAAACAAGATTTATCTTCTTTCTGACCGAGATAGCTGTAACCGCTGCTTCTACCTTTATGAGATGGAGGTAAACTCGGGAAAGCTGCGAAAGATGACCGACTTTCAACTTGCCGACAGCTGGTTTTCTGCTAGAAAACAGGGGAGTGAGTTCGTTGTAAAACCTGCAGGGAAAGACTTTTCCGGCTTTTATATCATTAACCTTAAGGGCGAGGTAATAGACCGCATTTCCATAGACCTGGCCTATATAAACGATCCCGCTTTTTCCCCAGATGGGAAGCAGATCGTTTTCAGGGGAGCGACCAAAGCATCGCCCAGGGAATTGGGGTTTACCGATGAACTTTACCGACTGGAAATAGGGTCCGGGAAGGTCACAAAGCTTACCTCGCATCCAGAGGCCGACGAAAAGGCACAGTGGGCGGGTTATTTGTCCGCAGCACCCAGATGGCCCAGGGATGGCAGCATCTCCTTTGGTTCCAAACGGAATGGTAATTACGATATCTATGAAATCGACCCGGACGGTGCTGGCCTAAAAGCCCTTACCAAGAAAGAGAACAATCAGGTGTTTCACAGTTGGAACGATCAGGGTTTTTTGGTCTTTGAAGCTTCCATGAACAATCGGGACGGTTACGAACTGTATCTCAGGGACCCTAAGGGTACTACCCTCCGGTTGACCCAAGATGAAATAGAACAGTACGCCCCGGTGTTTGTAAAAAAACAAAAACCCTGAGCGGCAAGGGCTTTCTTGCCTAACATTCTAGGGAAACCTATAATAGCAATGTTGTCCAGATCAAAAATTGTATCCTACAACATATTCATAAGCCTATTTAAAATTTTAATGCATTTTTAGGGTACAGGCTTTTATTCAATCATAAAACGAACCCTTGATGGTATACCCTGTTTTACGGTATGTTCTGTTTACAGCGCTATTTGCTTTCGCGGCAGATAGCGCCATCAGGGAAGAGGCGCCAGGGTTTAAGAACGTTAGTGACACACATCTTATCAGTACCCGCCTAGGGAACAATTCCATGGATGGCGAGGCCGTTGACATAGACCAGGATGGGGATATGGATATGATATTGGCCATGGAATATAAAAGAAATGTCATTTTGATCAATGATGGTACCGGAAAACTGGAGGACCAGAGTGCACAGCGGTTTCCGGACAGCCAACACGATTCCGAAGATATGGCCATAGCCGATTTTGATCAGGACGGTGATATGGATATCGTTTTTGTTAGTGAGGACGACCGCACCAATGAATACTACCTAAACAAGGGGAATGGCTATTTTGAGAACGCGAGTGCACTATTGAAAGTAAAAGGAATCTCAAACCTGGTAGGGACCACAGATTTTAACTCGGATGGTTTCCCCGACCTAATTGTGGGCAACCAAGGACAGAACTTTGTCCTGTTGAACGACGGCAAAGGCCAATTTCTTGACCGTACGAGCGCCTATCTGACATCCAATACCTATACCACCCAGGATCTGGAACTTGCCGATTTGGACGGTGATGGGGATTTGGACATGGTAGAGGCGAACGAGACCTATAACAGGGTGTTGATCAATTCGGGCAAGGGAAGTTTTGTAGACGAGTCCAAAAAAAGATTGCCCCGGGTAAACGACCAGACGCGCGAGGTGGAAGTGGCGGACATCGACGCGGATGGAGATCTTGACATTTTCTTTGCAAACGTTGATTTTCGGGGATTTGGCAATCCACAGAATAGGCTTTTGATAAATGATGGTAAAGGCTACTTTACGGAGATTACAGAGGAGGCACTGCCTAAAAGTGCCTACCGTACCGTAGGGGCCACCTTTTTTGATGTAAATAATGATCATTATATGGATATCCTTTCCGGCAATAGATTTAACGGCACACAAATGATCGTACTCCTAAACGATCGCAAGAGCCGTTTTGTGGATAGGACCAAGGAATATTTTCCGGAATGTAACAGTTACACCTTCGACTTCCAAGTGGCTGATTTTAATGCCGATGGATTAATGGATGTTTATTTGTGTAACTTTAGGGGAAAGGATATCCTTTTGTTTAGGGAGCAAAACTAAGCCAGGGGCCAAGCAATGGTCCTGGATATATTTTTAGCTGTGATCGTGAAAATCAAAATAGGGTTGTTAAAAATACTGTTTGTCCTAACAGTTTTTCCTTTGGGCATTCTGGGATGCACCCAACTTGCAGGGTCCATGACGGTATTGACCGATAAGCCCGTACAAAGGGATTTTCAGGAAATCTATGATATCCCCTATTATGAGGGGGCAGATTATGACGATAGCAAACATCGGCTTAACCTTTTTATCCCTAATGATGTGGACAATCCGCCCATGATGTTATGGATACACGGCGGGGCCTGGGCTTTTGGAGATCGTAAGGACGAGACCGAGCTGGCCCGAAAGTTTACCGGACAAGGAATTGCCGTTGCCGTTGTTGGTTATCGATTAAGCCCTGGAACCTGGAAGGATCCCAAACGTACACAGGGTATTCAACATCCGGAGCATATTAAGGATGTGGCCCGGGCTTTTGCCTGGATTTACGATAAGGCTTCAAAATACGGATATGATAAACACGCTATTTTTGTAAGTGGGTATTCTGCAGGGGCGCATTTATCGGCCCTGTTGGCCATGGACCCGAGCTATTTGGCCAAGGAAGGTAGGTCGATAAGGGATATTAAGGGGGCCATTCCCATAGCCGGGGCCTATGACATTGAGGCCTATTATGACACCCATTTAAAATATAATGGAAAAGCCATGGCAGAGAATCACGTCGCGGCGGTCTTTGGTAGCACCAGAAAGCAACTGGTACAGGCATCACCTACGACCTACATGGAAAATCAATGGATTCCCATGCTGGTTGTCTCAGAGACAGATAGCTATGAGTACACGAGAATTTTGGAACGTGCTGCAAAAAAAGCGGCTTATGGAAACATGGAATTTCTTCATGTTAGGGATAAAGATCATTCGGGCCTGTTTCGAAATCTGGCCTTTAGCGAAAAAAGTGGCTACAGGGACAAAATCATCCAATACATCAATAAAAACAGAACAGGATATAGCTACCTGTTTAGGAACGATGTTGCTTTGGCCTACAGGACTTTCGGTAAGGGGGAGCCTCTTTTCCTACTCAACGGTGGTCCAGGCTTTCCGAGCAATCACTTTTTAGACCTGGCCAGAAAGTTGGCGGACCAGCGTACGGTGGTCCTGTTTGATCAAAGGGGCACGGGATATTCTTCCATGATAAGTGGGCGCACCTCCATTGACATGAGCAGTATGGTGGATGATTTGGAGGCGTTGCGGAAACATCTGGGGTACGGTCAAATAAATCTTATGGGGCATTCCTTCGGAGGGATGTACGCCATGGCCTATGCGGCCAAATATCCAGACCAGATAAAAAAAATGGTGCTGTCACACTCTGGCGGAATGAACCTGGGCTTTGCACCCGAAACAAATAGACGTTTGCAGGCCAGGTTGACCGATGCGGAACGCAAAGCACTTGCCGAACTGACCAAGGTGAAAGATCCTGATGTTCGTTACAAATACCGGGCAAGACTCTTGGCCGGTGGCTATGTGTTTGACCAGGAGCTTAAGGATCAGGTATACAGAGGTTTGGCTTTTAGTACGCGTTTTTATCCCAAGGTCCATAGCATGGTCTGGAGGGACATGCAAAGAAACCGATTTGATCTGAGTGGCAAAATGAAGCGGTTCAACAAACCGGTTCTTATTATCCAAGGGGACAATGATGTCATAGACCCCAAAGTTGGTCGCGCCAGCCACGCGATTTTTCCAAACTCAAAACTGGTGATACTCAAGGATTGTGCTCACTTTGGATGGTTGGAATCCCCTGAGGTCTATTTTGGGCAAATCCTTACGTTCCTATCTGGCCACGCGGCCAATGCAGGGTGATTAATGCGTGCGCCAACCAACATTGAAAGACCCATGAGTACCATACGGAACAGAAAAAAAATCGTTTTTACTATCCTCTTATGTCTTGTTATGATGGGAACCAGGGCCCAAGCAGATTCCCTACTTGATTCCTATATTGAAAAAGTAGGGGGAAAGGAAGCATGGGGAGCCATAAAATCCTTTAAATTGGAGATGATAGGCGAGTTTGGGGACCATATGAGCGTCTCCGAACATTATATGCTTAAACCGCATTGTTACAAAATCGTCTTTACATTGAGCAGCGGCTCCGAGATACTGACCTACGATGGGGAGAAGGGCCAGATCGGAAGGCAGGGCACCCTTGAAAAAATGTCCTCGGGCATGCGGTATGAAATGCACGAAGAAGCCGATTTTTTTGACGAACTGATTTTCTACAAGGAAAGGGGCCATTCCATGGAGCGGCTAAAGGATACCTTGATCAATGACCAAAACTACGCAAAGATCAGCCTACATAAATCTGAATGGGACGTTCAACAGTATTATATCAATACAAGGACGCAACTCCTGGAAATGGTAGAGGAATATTCGGCCGAGGAACAATACAAGGGCGTACGCTTTAAAACGGTATTTTCCGAATACCGACAAGAGGGAAAGGTCCTCTTTCCCAAAAAGATGGCGTTGTTTGGAAACGATAGCCTTCTGGTGGATTTTGAAATTACCGAGGTAGTATGGAACCCTGTGCTACATTTGGATGATTTTAGGTTAACGCCGAAATAGCCCGATACTTCCCCTCTTTTAGCAAACCGAAGATGCAGAGGAAACTTTGTTCGGGCTTGGGTAAGATATATCGGGAATATAACCATTTGCATCAATAAATGACACTTGCATCAAAACGCGGCAAAGGCTCATTTATATTTTCTTACTTGCTCCCATCTAAAAAACAGTTCTGATGAAAAAAACACTAGGATTTTTACTGGTTACAATAATTAGTATATCGACCATTTCGGCGCAGTCCATCGCAACCGAACGTATGGTATTTGCCTGGAAGAACATGAAGAATATGGTGGTAAAATCGGCGCAGCAGATGCCAGAAGAACATTTTGACCTGATACCTGCAGAAGGTCTCCGTAGTTTTGCCGATCAGGTAAAACATATTACCACATCCAATCGTTTTTTTGTGGGCTTTTTGGCAGGGGAAGACAACAATGTGGCCAATAAAAACACCTTGGAAAAGGTATCGGGCAAGGACGCCATCATCAAGGACCTGGAAGCATCTTTTGATTATGTGATCGCTACGCTACCCAAAATACAGGGATACGATGAGAACATCGATATGTTTGGACAAACACTTTCCAGAATGGAAGCATTAATGCTTACCGAACACCATTTGCAACGGGAACACGGAAAAATTACCATATACATGAGATTGAAGGGTATAGCCCCGGCCAAGTCTACAAGCTGGTTGCTTTGATTGCATTGAATTAGTCACAAATTAGTCATGCCCTTCATGTAAGGAAAAGGCCTGTTTTTCAGGCCTTTTCTGTTTATAAGTCGTTATTGACCGGACCATCTTTCGGATATTGCAGTTTTGTAAGACCTACTGGAAATCAGTTCGGTATTGTCCGTCATCAAAAAGGAAAAGGTATTGTTGTTCAGGTAGGTAAACCGTTCCACATGGTCCATATTGATAATGTACGAACGGTGAATCCGCAAAAAGTTGGTAGGAAGCTGCTGTTCCAATAGGTTTAATGCCGCGCGGTACAGTACGGCATCATCGGCTGTATTTAAAATGGCATAGATGGATCGGGCTTCAATAAAAATGATATCCATGGTAGGTATGGTTCTGTCCAATCCGTTTTCCCTAAAGGTAAATTGGGTAAGATGGGGAGAATGAGCTTGCCTAAAATCGCTATAGAGCCCCATCATCTTTTCGCCCAGTTGAGCATGCTGTTGGAGCGCAGTCATTTCCTTGGCCCGATCCAGCACTTTAAAAAACCGATCTTCATTAAAGGGTTTGAGCAAATAATTTAAGGCCTCTGCCTCAAAGGCCTTTAATGCATATTGATCATAGGCTGTAGTGAATATGACGATACAGGAGCTTTCCTTTAGTTTGTGGGCCACTTCAATGCCGTTAATACCCGGCATTTGGATATCCAGCAATAGGATATCCGGTTTTTTACTTTCAATTTGGGCCAGGGCTTCCCTTCCGTTCTTACATTCCCCCACCAGTTCTATATCATGGTCCTTGCTCAACAATTCTCGCAAGTATCTGCGCGCATGTGGCTCATCATCAACGATCAATACGGTAGACCTCATAATTTGCCGATGTTTTTAATGGTTAGTGTAAGTTTAAAAACTCCCGGACTTTTATCAAAACTGAGGGTATAATCCTCTTTGAACAATTGGGAAAGCCTATTTTTTATGTTTCTGAGACCCAGTTTGGTAGAACTTACAGGGGTCTCCTTTGGTGCTAAGGGCATGGTATTGCTCATTTCGATTTGAAGGCCATTGTCCTTGGCCGTGGTGACCAGGGAAATTTCCCCATGGCGTTCCAAGAGGGAGATACCGTGCTTGATCGCGTTTTCCGCAAGCGGCTGCAGCAACAGTGGTGGTACCAGCATTTGCTTGGTGGCCTCATCAATCTCCAATATAATGGAAAGACGATCGTGGAAACGTTCCTGTTCAATATCCAGGTAGTCCTTGAGGTAGGTCAGTTCTTCCTCCAAACTGATCAGCTGCCGATCTTCCTGATCTAACATTTTTCGCAATAAATTGCTGATTTTTATAACCATGGCCTTCGCCTTTACATCATCATAACCAATAAGGGTCTGCACGGCGTGCAGCGAATTAAAAAGGAAGTGGGGGTTTAATTGGGCACGCAACGAACGGAGTTGGGCCAGGTGCAACTGACCTTTGAGGTTGGTAATCTGCATTTTTCGATTCTTTGAAACCCGATAAGCATCTATAACCTTAAGAATCAGAAGGATAGCAAAAAGATCAACTATACGGCTCATAAACACTTCCGGGAGAATGCGGTAGAGCGTGGGCAAAATACACTTTGGATTTGCATCTCCCGTACAAAACAAAACCATATAATAAATGAAATTGGAAATCAAGAAATGCAAGCAGGTAAGAAGCACGATGTTGCATAGCAGGGTAAAAGCCATTTTGTAATCCCTAAGGACCGCTTTGTCCAACAGGTTCCCCATGCCATAAACGAAATCGATCAATAAGGCCCAGACAAAATATTTGATAATGAAAAGGACTATATAATTGAGTCTAATCACAAACTCTCCTTGGGCATTGGTGCTAACAAACTGTAGAACGATGACCAAGCTGATAAGCACCGTGGCCAGATAGATGAATCGATGGGGTATGGGAGGTTTCTGTTTTCTTAAAATTTGCATATAGAAAGTTACACATTAATTTTAGCTAAGGCATATTCCTTTCTCCCTGTGTATATGGAGCCAGGGGCCTTAGGAACTAAAAAAGGTGGTCTGTATTTCTAAAATTCCAATAAAAAATGCGGCAAAGGCCATAAAATGTTGCCAATGACAATGATTGTTCCCGAGCGCAATAGTTATAGATGTCCCTATAGTTATCTTTAGTCCTGCACCGTCCAAAAATACCATCATGTCCATGGCATATTCCATAATCAGCTTTTTTCTGGGCACCCTATTCCTTTGGGGCCAGGGAATTGCAAAGGAACAGGAATCCGGGAACCGCGTAAATTGGATAGAAAATTCGGGCTTTTACATAGATACGCCGCAAGGTGGGATATTAATTGACGCACTCCTGAATCCGGATGACGAAATAGCAAGGGCCGAAGGTGTTTTTTCCAAGGTAAAATTAATCTTTATTAGTCACGTGCACGGCGATCATTTTAATGCCACCGCCGTCCTGAAACATCTCAAGGCCAATAAGGAGGCCCATGTGATACTTACGCCTGAGGCCTATAAGGTGCTACAGGACAAGGGACTTAGTACTTCCCTCAAGTCCCGGATTAGCATCTCCTATCCTGAGGAAAATGCCTTGGAACCTTTTCAATCGGGACCTTTTTCGGGACATATCCTTCGGTTCAACCATTCGGGGGTAGAGAACATAGGGCTGGGACTTCGGGGAAAGGAAATGGGCCTGGTATATCTCAATGGAGGAGTGACCCATAAGGAAGTCCTGGGAAAATTAGGTGAACGGTATGGCAAAACGGATTTGGTCATTGCCAACAAATGGCCCTTGGTAAGAGCGTACTATATAGATTCCATAAAAACCTTGTTCTCACCCCGCTGGATACTTATGGCGCATCACAGTGGCAGAACCGACAACATTGTCACCCAAAACGGTGGAGCGGACGCCATGGAAAAGGCCATGCAAAGGGGCATAACGAAGGGAAAAATTTTTGGGAAACGCATGGAAAGCATCGCCTTTTAATACAGTAGCACAACCAGGGCGGGAAGCGGGTCGGTCGGTCTGCCTTACGCTGGCCAAACCCCTTTTCGCCTGTTGTACTGCCCTAAGCAGGGCATTATTGGAGTTACGTAACTGGTTACGAATATTTTTTTATATTTGTGTAACTAGTTACGTAAAAAATGCAAGAGGATTTTTTGGACGATTTGGGCGATCTTGGCTTCACCGCCAGGTTCAAAAGAATCAGCGATACATTGGTGTACAGTGCACGGGAGCACTATAAGCAGATCAACATTGGTATTGAACCCAATTGGCACCTTATTTTTTTGCTTCTTAAAAAAGAGGGGCAACTTACGGTGACCGATATTTCACAACGCCTCAGGTTCTCCCATCCCGCGGTAATAAAGATTACGAAACAGATGAAGCAGGGTGGATATCTGGAAAGTTTGGTAGACCCCAAGGACCGGAGAAAACAATTCCTAAGTCTCTCCAAAAAGGCCCTCCGCGAATTACCGGGGTTCGAGGAGGAGTGGGCAAATATCCTGGGCGTAATTCGGGGGTTTGTTGATGATGCATTGCTCCAGGGGCTGTATCGGCTTGAGCAAAATTTAAATGAAAAAAGTTTCACGAGTCGATATGCCGAAAGATACGGGAAGCAACGAGCTTCCCCACCGGGGAAATTTACCATAAGAAATGCAAAACCTTCGGAGTTTGGTGCCGTGGGAAAACTGATGGTCCAAGTCTACTCCCGTTTGGATGGATTTCCGGATCGGCATGAACAACCCGAATATTATGAGATGCTAGCCAATATCGGTTCCCTTACCAAGAAACCGCGGGCCGCACTTTTGGTGGCAGTCGCTCCCAGGGGAGAGATTCTGGGGGGCGTGGTGTATTTCGGCGATATGCAATACTATGGCTCTGGGGGTACGGCAACCTTGGAAAAAGACGCTTCGGGATTTCGGCTTTTGGCCGTGGATCATAAGGCCCGCGGTCTAGGCATTGGAAAACAACTTACTCAAGAATGCATTGAAAGGACCAAGGCCTCCGGACGGTCCCAGCTGATTATCCATACCACCAAGGCCATGCAGACCGCTTGGAAGATGTATGAAAATATGGGTTTTAAGAGATCGGGCGACTTGGATTTTATGCAAGGAGATCTTCCCGTTTTCGGTTTTCGTATGCCGCTTTGATAGGTAGCGCGATTGTAATGGGTTTTACAAAATCCCGAAAAACAGCCCTAGTGGTGTATCGGAATTATTATTAATATCGTATATTAGCAATAAACGATATAATGAACTAAACATGCCCTTCGAAGCAGACATTACCATTGTGGCCCAGGCCTTGGATAGATTTTACAACGATTCCATTTCCGCTAGAAAACCCGTAATCGACCAAAAAAGATTGGATCAGGTTGTACGCGATCTGGATTTGGAATATTATGCCAAAAAAGGGGGACTGGAGGGGAAGAAACTGCAACTTTTTTTGGACAAATATTTGGCCTACAACACCAGGTTGCACCATCCTGCCTATCTTGGACACCAATGTGCTGCTCCCCACTATGCAGCTGCCTTGGGCACTTTTGTCAACGCCTTTACCAACAATGTGTCCTCCATTTATGAAATGGGACCGGCTTCGGTCTGTATGGAATATTTTTTGATCAACTGGATGTTGGAAAAGGTAGGCTGGAAAAAGGCCCCGACTACCTTGGCCCATAGGGTGAAAGATCAAGATTTTGGAGGTGGGGTATTGGTCGATGGGGGTTCCCTCGCCAACCTGACGGCCCTGGTAATTGCCCGAAGCGCATTGGTACCGGATGTTTGGGAAAAGGGAACGCCTTCTAATTTATCTATTTTACTGCCCTCCAAAGGGCACTACTCCCTGGCCAAAGCTGCCGGCGTCATGGGCATTGGAGCAGAAGCCATTCGTTTTGTAGATGTGGATGAAATGGGGGCCATTCGCCCCGATCGACTCCAAAGATGCTACAAGAGAACCCTGCAAGAGGGCAAACGGCCCATAGCCTTAGTGGCAAATGCCTGCAGTACGGCCGTTGGTATTTATGACCCACTCGATGAAATCGCCGATTTTTGCCAGGAAAACGCGCTGTGGATGCATGTGGATGGGGCGCACGGCGCCAGCGCATTGCTCTCCAATACCTATGGCAGACTTCTCAAAGGTGTTGAAAAGGCAGACTCTCTGGTATGGGACGCCCATAAATTATTGCAGACACCCTCCTTGTGTGCGGCCCTATTGCTTAGGGACCATAAGCATCTGGACCAAGGACTCCAGATTTCACTGGACGCCAGTTACCTCTTTCACCAAAAACAACAGCCTGGATTCGACTTCATACATAGGACCTTGGAAACGACCAAATCCGGTCTGGGCGAAAAACTGTTCTTTGTGTTGGGGGCCCTAGGAGAACGGGGATTGGGAAAATACATTGACCGTCAATATGGACTGGCCTTACAGGCCTATGACTATATTAATGAACTTGTGGATTTTGAATGTCCCGTAAGGCCTCAGAGTAATATATTGTGTTTTAAGATCAAGGGAGATAGCAAGACCCAAATGGATATTAGGCAGCGATTGACCGATGAGGGAAGGTATTATATTACCACAGTGTTGTTTAACGGGGAAAGGTATCTACGCCTCGTATTTATGAGTGAAAGAACCACCTTGGCACATATCAAGGACCTTATTGGTGAAATTAGAAAAATTCGGCTTTCACTTCTTAAGGATGCCAAGGAGCAACTGCTTTGAACCGCTACCCAATAAGGTAGCGTTTTTGGGAATTGCAAGGTCTTACCATTCAGATTTGGCCTTCTCAAAATCGGTTTTGAACTTAGGGTTGTCCCACATGGCAGTGAGCATGTTGTGGGCAAGTACCCTGGCGGCCTCCTCATCACTTGGATAATGAATGCCCATAATTTCACGGGATTCCCCGACCTCGTAGGCAACGGCCAGGAATTCTGCCCGTTTCCCGGGCACCAGTTCACTCCATATAAAGGCATGAATATAGGCCCAAAGCGTATGCCCACTGGCAAAGGAGGGGGATGAGATGGTCGCTAAGGGACGTAATTTGGGTTCCAGGTGATACGGTCTTGGTCGTAGCAAATGGTACTTCACCGTAAACTCCATGAGCCGCATATCTTTGGTAATACCTTCTAGAAGGGCGGTGGTTGCGGGATAGTTGTCTGCTGCACACTCCTCGCCCAACACCACCCTACCTACATAAAACAGGTGTTCCCTATTGGTTTCATAACGGGAATGGTTTTCCAATATGCCAATATGGGGCCAATAGCCTATAGGGGCCAGAACATTGGAGGCCCTATCTTTCTGTGCGGCGGTTCTTTTGGTTTGCCATTCCAGAAGAAAGTCGAGCTCTGCCCTGGTCTGTTCGGAGCTGTTTGCAGGGAATTGCAAGGAGCTTTTAAGACTACTTACCTCATTCTGGGTCAGATATTCCGGAGTGATCATGGTATAGATCAAGGTACCACTGCTGTATTGGGAAGACGGGAAGACAATCTTGTCCATTGGGGCCTGCTCGGGTCGTGGATCTGTGCTCAGCTCCTTTAATTCTTTATAATGGTTCTTGGCGGCTTCAAGGGAGTGGAGGTTCTGCGAAAGAAGAGCACTGGTTCCAAGGAGGGCCAGAACTAAAATAAGTTTGTTTGCCATGACGGATGATTTTAAAAAGGTTAATAATATAAATCGCTTATAAGCGATATACGAATTTACAAAAAAAAATAAACCCACCAAGGTTTTATGAAATAGCGAAGAATTCGGAAAACTCTTGTAGCAAATCGGTGTTTAGGTAATAGTAGGTGTATTTGTCCTTGTTTTCGGTTATAAACAGTCCGGCGTCCTTGAGAATTTTTACATGTTGGGATACGGTAGACTGCGAATAGTCAAACATCTCCACTAGATCTTTGTTACAGGTCACATTGTCTACCCCCTTGCCTGAATTTTTGGTGCTCAAATACCGGACCAGGGCAACCCGTAACGGGTGGGCCAGGGCATTGGCTATTTCCGCGGTCCTGATATCTGTCTCCTCAATATACTTGCTGGAAATTTGCGTTCTGATCCTCATTTTTATATCGTTTACAACAAATATACAATATGATTGGGCCTTGATGCATCATTTTACACGAAAATGGACCGATTCGCTATAGGGGAAATGAACCACGGGAGGGCTCCCTTTGCTTTTGACACTCAAAAAATAACATAAAAATAATGGGGTCATTCCCTTTTTTTGTGCTATTTTTTTGGAGTTTTAGGGAGCGAACTTTTTTAAGGCCTAAAACGTAAGGAAAAGGGTAGCGGAACGACTTTTTTACCGAACGATTGGTAAAATACAAACACAATGAGCGAGCAAAAAAAACCCTTACCTCCTTTTACGCTGGAAACGGCCAAGCAAAAAATTCAATTGGCAGAAGATGCCTGGAACAGCAGGGATCCTGAAAAAGTATCCCTGGCCTATTCCCCGAACAGCGAATGGCGCAACAGGGCCCAATTTGTTCGCGGTCGTGAACAGATCCGGGAATTCCTTTCCCGAAAGTGGGACCACGAACTGGACTATAAACTTAAAAAGGAATATTGGGCACATGCCGATAACAGGATAGCCGTGCGCTTTGAATACGAGTACCGTACCGACAGTGGGCAATGGTACCGGGCCTACGGAAATGAAAATTGGGAGTTCAACGCCGATGGGCTCATGCAAAAACGCTATGCTAGCATCAATGACCTTCCCATCAAAGAGACCGAAAGAAGATTAAAATAAAAACCTAAAAAAGAACAACATATGAAACGAATTGCCATTAACGGGATGGGTCGCATAGGGCGGGCCTCCCTAAAAGTTATTCTGGATACCCCGGAATTGGAGTTGGTAGCTGTGAACGACCTGGTACCCATTGAGAATATCGCCTACCTTTTAAAATACGACACCGTATACGGTATTTATGACAAGGAGATCGGTACTGATGGGGGGAACTTGGTCATTGATGGGAAAACGATAAAATACACCTCCGAACGCAATCCGGAGGAACTGCCCTGGGCAGAGAACAACATTGAGATCGTTATTGAAAGCACTGGGATGTTTACGCTAAGTGAAGATGCCGAAAGGCATATTAAGGCAGGGGCAAAGACCGTGGTAATTTCTGCACCTACCAAAAGTGCCGATACCCCTACCGTAGTACATGGGGTCAATTCCGAGGACGGAAAGACCAGTATCTTTTCCTGTGCCAGTTGTACCACAAACAATATTAGTCCGGTCGTGGAGGTCCTGGGCCGACGTATAGGGATCAAAAAAGCCATAATGACCACAGTTCATGCGTATACCGCTTCTCAGGAAATGGTAGATGCCGTATCCAAAAAGAACTTTAGGATGGGCCGGGCAGGAGCCGCCAATTTGGTGCCTACCACAACAGGTGCCGCCATTGCCACTACCAAGGCCTTGCCGGCTTTTGCCGGTAAATTTGACGGCGTGGCCATACGGGTACCTATTCCCGTAGGATCGATCTCGGATATGACCTTTGTTACGGAAAAACCGGTTACGGTGCAAGAGGTGAATGACATCTTGGAGGAGGAAGCCAGCACTGCGCGCTACGCAAATGTTATGGCCACTACCTATGAACCCATTGTTTCCTCGGACATTGTTAAAAGTCCCTATGCCTCTACAGTAGATCTGAGCATGACCCGTGTAGTGGACGGTGACCTCTTAAAGATCATGACCTGGTATGACAATGAGTGGGGCTTTACCAATCAGATGATTCGGCAGATACTGGAAATTTAACGGCCCAACTTTTCTGCTGTTGTAATTTTCATGTAATCCAATAGGACCAGCGTTTTTTGGGTGAAATTGAACAAGCTTAGACATCTGTCGAGGTTTTGATTTTCGTAGGTCACCTTGTAGTACCTATTGCCATCCAAATAGTCGGTCAAAGCGCGTAGCCCATGTATAAAGGGCATAAAGGCCGCTCCTAACGGCAGCAATTCAATTTCCCTTGCCGTTAGGAAAGAGCCGTTCAAGGATAGTCCGTCCAAAAAAGCTTCAAAGAAGCGGCGGTCAAAGGAAATTTTTCCATGTTGCCGTTCATCTTCCTTGGCCGAGTTGACAATGGTCCGTACCGCGTCGCCAAAATCGTAATAAAAGTGGCCCGTCATAACGGTATCCAAATCAATTAGGCAAAGTGACTTGTCCGTGACCTTCGAAAAAAGGATGTTGTTGAGTTTGGTATCGTTATGGCAAATCCGCACAGGCAGATCCCCGGTGGATAAATCAGAAAATAACGGGAAGGTGTCTTTTGCAAAGGCAATTGCACCTTTCGCTTTTTCCAAGGCTTCCTTTTTGGCCGAAACCACCGCCTGCTCAAATTGGACTTCCCGGACCCTGAGGTTGTGGAAGTCGGGAATGGTTTCTACAAAAGCCGTTTTTGGAGCATATTGTAAAAGGGTGTGGAACTTCCCTACGATTCTCCCAGCTTCGAAAGCGATTTTTTCATTTTCTGCGGTATTATGGGCAGTACTTTGATCTATGTAGGTCATTAAACGCCAAAAACCTTTTTCAGCATCCTCAAAATAGGATTTTCCCCATTTGGTGCGTACAAGGCTAATGGGAGCATAATCGGTATCCTTGAGATATTGTAACGCATTTTTCACATTGGACATGAGCCCTTCAATATCTTTAAACGTGTTATGATTGATACGCTGCAATATGTACACCGATGTGTCCTGGTCCAGAACCCGATAGGTGTCATTGATCAGGCCATCATTGATGGGCACAAAGAGGTAGGGCTTCCTTTCTATGGAGAAATGTTCCAGTAGCGAACCCAGCTCGTTTTTTTTTAATTTGTCCACAGGATATTGTACTATTTCCAGAGTGGTGAGGCATATCTGCCCGCTTCCGTCATTTCCTTCAAGCGTTGCAGCGAGGTTTCCTTATCGTTTGCGTAGGTAACCCCGAACCAGTTACCATTGGAGGGGATGACCTCTACGGAAACCTGTTGGCGTTGTACCATTTCCTGAATAACAAACGGCAAATAGACCTCCCCGCCAGCAATGTTTTCCTGATCCTTCAGGAATTGTTTAAAGTAGTGTTCTATGTGTTCAAATAGGGACGGCCTGCAGATCCAGAAGTTCATGCTTACCAGTTCCTCGCCCGTAAATTCCGCTCCGGAATCCCGATCGATAACATGTCCATTTTGACGTTCCAATTGGGTATGTTCCTTAACGGAACGCAAGGTATTGCCCTGTAAATTACAAACACCACGGGAAACGGAACCGTGTTCCGAAAGTGTGTTGTTCAAGGCATATCCAACAAGTCCAAACCCAGTTCCCTCTAAATGTGTCCGGATGAACTGGGCCGAGTCCGCATAGGCTTTCTTCCCGTAATAATCATCAGCGTTGATGACGACAAAAGGGGTTGAAATAAGTCTTCTGGCAGACCAGACCGCATGGGCCGTGCCCCAAGGTTTTTCACGTTTCCCTGAAAATTCGGAAGGTTCGGGGAGGTCCGTTATTTCTTGGGGAACAATATCCAATTTAACCGTTGTCGGTAATCTGTCGGACAAGTAATTTCGCAAAAAGCCGACATTATCCTTGCTCGTCACCACGATGATATGGTCAAAGCCGTTTTCTATAGCGTCATAAATACTGAATTCCATAAGGAACTCCCCATTCGGACCCATTTCATCGAACTGTTTAAGCTTTCCGTACCGACTCCCACGACCAGCTGCCATTAATAGTAAAACCATCTTGTATTTTTCTGTCGCAAAAATAATTTTTAAAGCTGAAATAAACTACTCCAAGAATATTTTCCTATTTTCAACGGGTTCAAAGATATGCTGCGGCGGGCAAACCGGACTAAACTGCCACCGATTAAATAACCGAAAATTATGAATTCAAGAAGAAAGTTTATCAAAGATACTTCCGTATTGGGCACGGGTGTTTTTGTGGCCCCCGGCCTTACGCACGACTTGTTGGATGGGGAGCAGGATGCCAAGCTCAAAATGGGGCTGATCGGGGTAGGCCTCAGAGGGACCAATCATCTGAAAAATCTTTTGCTGAGAAAGGATGTCAATATCACCGCCCTTTGTGATATAGATGAGTCCCGAATAGAGATCGCCAAGGACCTGATTGCCAAATCTGGGGCCAAGCCTGCAAAAATATATGGGAAGAACGATTATGATTATCGAAATCTCCTCGGTACTAAGGAAGTGGATGCAGTGCTCATAGCCACACCCTGGTTGTGGCATACCCGTATGGCGGTAGATGCCATGCGGGCAGGAAAATATGTCGGGCTAGAGGTCTCGGCGGCAAATACCTTGGAGGAGTGTTGGGATCTGGTGAATGTCCATGAGGAAACGGGCACCCACCTGATGATTTTGGAAAACGTAAATTACCGCAGGGATGTCCTGGCAATATTGAACATGGTGCGGCAAAATGTATTTGGCGAACTGGTACATTTTAGATGTGGCTATCAGCACGATCTACGGGAAGTAAAGTTCAACAACGGAAAACAGCCCTATGGCGGCGGCGTGGAATTTGGTGAAAACGCGATTTCCGAGGCCAGATGGCGAACCCAACATTCCATAACCCGTAACGCGGATGTTTATCCCACTCATGGGGTAGGCCCCATTGCTGTCATGGCCGATATCAATAGGGGAAACCGCTTTGTGTCCATGACCGCCAACGCTTCAAAGGCCATAGGTCTGCACAACCATATTGTGAAACAGGGCGGAAAGGACCATCCCAATGCAAAGATTAAATTTAAACAAGGAGATGTCATTACCTCTACCTTGGAAACCGCTAGGGGTGAGACCATTATTGTAACCCACGATTGTAATTTGCCGCGACCCTATTCGCTGGGGTTTCGGGTGCAAGGTGCCAATGGGCTTTGGGAAGTGGATGGAAATCGGATTTATATCGAAGGAAAATCGGAACCCCACAAATGGGACAAGGCAGACGAATGGTTGCAAAAATATGACCACCCGCTTTGGAAGAAATACGGGGAATACGCGGAAGGCGCCGGACATGGAGGGATGGACTTTTTTGTGATCAACGCCTTTGTTGAATCTGCTAAATTGAACATTGCACCTCCACTGGACGTCTATGATGCGGCCGCGTGGAGTGCCATAACACCCCTGTCCGAAGCATCCATTGAAAACAATGGAACGGTCCAGAATTTTCCGGATTTTACTCGGGGTCTATGGATAAAGCGGAAACCGTATAACTGGATCAACGGGAATTTTTAAGCTGATGGACATACCTTCCCTTTTAATACACTAGCTGATAAATATCATTTCTATTTTGCCGCTACGGCCTTAGTTTTAAACATTGGTATATGATGGTCTTGGCGCTTGGCCGTACCAATCATATGCAATGACAACGGTTTAGTCACCCCAACAAACACATGTGTTATGGAATCAAAAAATGTAGGACTGGTATTGTCGGGCGGAGGTCACCGTGGGGCAGCGCACGCAGGAGCTATCAAGGCCTTGGAGGAGAACGGGATATTTCCCAATATGATATCCGGCACCAGCGCCGGTGCTCTAGTGGGCGCTCTGTATGCCTATGGGTACCAGCCATATGAAATCCTCGAAATTTTCAAAAAAATAAAGATTTTCAGTTTTTCCAGGTATGCGCGAAAAAAACCCGGTTTTGTAGATACCGATAGCTTTTATCAGTTTTTGATCAAGTACATGCCGGAGGACAGTTTTGAAATCCTTAAAAAGAAACTGTACATTACGGCCACCGACCTGGTCAATGGCAGTATTGAGGTCTTCCAAAAGGGCGCACTGATATCGTCTATCTTGGCCTCGGCCTCTTTTCCTGGAATATTTACCCCAGTGGCCCTGGGAAACTCGTTGTACGCGGACGGAGGCATTTTGGACAATTTTCCGGTAGACCCTATTAAGTGCCTGTGTGATGAGGTTTACGGTGTTTACGTGAGCCCCATAAAAAAAATGCAAATTTCCGACTTTAAACGATCGTACAACGTTATAGATCGGGCCTTTCATCTCAGGATGCATAGGGCTTCACTCGCGAAATTCCCAAGTTGCGATTTGGTGGTGTACCCCCAGGAGCTAAGCAATCATGGGCTTTTTAGCACCAACCAGCTCGACAAAGTGTTTGAAATAGGGTACCAATCTACCCAACAGGAGTTAAAAAAAAAACGTTCGGAACTACGCTTCCTGGAACACTAGCGTAGCAAACGTGGTATAGGATATCGTTACATGGAATTCATAGACTACTACAAGGTGTTGGGGCTCGATAAAACTGCCACTGAAGCCGAAATCAAGAAGACCTATAGAAAGCTGGCACGAAAATATCATCCAGATTTGAACCCTAACGACACGGCGGCAGAACAGAAATTCAAACAGATCAATGAAGCCAATGAGGTGCTGGGCGACCCTGAGAAACGAAAAAAATATGACGCCTACGGAAAGGACTGGCAGCACGCCGAGGCGTTTGAAAAGGCCAAGCGCTCCGGAAGAAAGCAAGGGGGTTTTGGGAGCTACACCTACAGCAAGGATGATGCCGGCGATTTTTCGGACTTCTTTGAATCCATGTTCGGAGGAGGCAGCTTTGGCCCGGGGAGTTCCCAAGTACGATATCGGGGACAGGATTATAATACGATGCTGCACTTGTCCTTGATGGATGTCCTGACCACTAAAAAACAAACGCTTACACTGAACAACAAGAAAATACGTATTACCATTCCAGCTGGTGTTGAGGATGGGCAAACCATAAAAATAGCCGGCCATGGCGGGCCCGGTATCAATCAGGGACCGGCAGGGGACCTGTACATTACCTTTTCCATTGCTAACGAAAAGGGTTTTAAAAGAGAGGGCGCCAATCTATATAAAACCATTGAAATTCCCTTGATCACAGCAATCCTTGGAGGGGAGCTTATGTTGGAAACCCTGGATGGAAAGGTGAAATTAAATGTAAAACCGGAAACTCAGAATGGAGCCATCGTAAAACTGAAAGGGAAAGGGGTTCCCAAATACAAAAAGGAGAATCAATATGGAGATCTGTACGTGACCTTTGCCGTAAAGCTACCAAAGCAATTGAACGATGAGCAACGGCAACTGTTCGAGGCGCTTGCAGCCACTAACCTATAGCATATGGCATGAAAACAAAGGATTACATAGCGTTAACGGATTTTTGTTCCCACTATGGCATAGATGAATCCATAGTGCTAATCTTCTCGGAATACGAGCTTGTTCAACTTAACACGGTCAATAGGAAGCCGCATGTTTCCAGGGACCAACTTCCAAACTTGGAGCGAATGCTACGTTTGCATCTCGAATTGGATATTAATGCGGAAGGCTTACAAGCCATTCACCACCTCTTGGATCGGGTAACCGATTTGCAGGAGGAATTAAAATTGCTTAAGAAAAGATTGGAACGATTTCATCAATAAAAGCAACACCTTTTAAACCTCTGATACCTGATATTGGCTGCATGCTACGCTACATGACTGATATCATTGTTAGCCCGTGGAGACCGGAATATATTTGAATACCCCATTTTGGGAATAGGGTATGATGGCAAAGGCTCAAATAACGGAGGGCATAAAGGATTTCCTGATTCAAATTGGGGAACTTTCGCATTTTGCCGGGCGTTTTCTCCGGGAAGCTCCCAAACGCCCATTCGAGTTTAATGAACTTCTACGCCAGTGCTATAGCGTAGGAAACAGGTCCCTGACACTTGTAGGGATTACAGGTTTTATCATTGGATTGGTCCTTACCCTTCAGACGCGGCCAACCCTTATAGAATTTGGAGCAGTTTCCTGGATGCCCAATATGGTGGGTATCTCCATAGTACGGGAAATTGGGCCCGTGGTCATTGCCCTCATATGTGCGGGACGGGTGGCTTCGGGAATAGGAGCGGAATTGGGGTCCATGCGGGTTACCGAGCAAATAGACGCTATGGAGGTGTCCGGTACCAATCCCTTTAAATATTTGGTGGTGACTAGGATAGCCGCGACTACCTTGATGGTTCCTATTTTGGTAATCTTGGGCGATGTATTGGCACTCTTTGGTTCTTATTTGGTGGAACATTTTAAGGGCGATGTTAGCTTTCAGCTTTTTTTTAACAAGATTTTTTCATCCCTGGATTTTGGCGATTTGATACCGGCCACCGTAAAATCCTTTTTCTTTGGTTTTGCCATCGGGTTGGTAGGTTGCTTTAAGGGCTATAATTGTAAAAAGGGTACCGTAGGCGTGGGAATGGCTGCCAATACGGCGGTTGTAATGGCCTCCATGCTCATCTTTATCCTGGATTTTATTGCAGTTTTCGTATCGGATATTTTTTATGAGCTATGAGGGAAGATAAAGACGTACTTACGGTTACAAAACCCCTGGAAAACAGGGAGGTGGTCATTGAAATCAAGGACCTCAGAAAGAGTTTCGGGGACAACCATGTGCTCAACGGATTTAATATGCGGCTATACAAGGGCGAAAACTTGGTGATCATGGGCAAATCGGGCTCCGGAAAATCGGTAATGATCAAATGCCTGATCGGATTAATGAAGGCCGATAGCGGAAGCATAAATGTGATGGGAAAGGACATACGTACCCTGGACCAAACCACTTTGGACGACCTTAGAACGGACGTAGGCTTTTTGTTCCAGGGCAGCGCTCTTTATGATTCCATGACCGTAAGGGAAAATTTGGAATTCCCCTTGAGGAGGCACATGAACAAATTTGGGGAGGGCTTGGATACCGAATCCCTGGTTCTGGAGACCTTGGGCAATGTAGGCTTGGCGCACACGGTCAATATGATGCCGTCTGAGCTCTCCGGTGGCATGAAAAGAAGGGTGGCCTTGGCAAGGACCTTGATTATGCGACCCAAGATCATTCTTTATGATGAACCTACAAGCGGTTTGGACCCTATTACCTCCAAGGAAATTATTGAACTGATGCTGAGCATACAGCAGAAATATAAGACCTCCTCCTTGATCATCACCCACGATGTGGATTGTGCTCGGGTTATCGCGGATCGGATGATCTTGTTGGTAGACGGGATTGATTACGCGGAAGGCACATTTAAAGAACTTTTGAAGGTTACGGACCAAAAGGTCAAGGCCTTCTTTAAACATTGACAACATGGATAGAACAACGAAGGAAAAAATGCGCTTGGGAATTTTTGTACTGGTCGGGACCGTCTTCCTGGTGATTGCGGCCTACCTGATAGGGAACAATCAGGACATGTTTAGCAGAACGTTCACGATCAGCACGGTATTTAACAACGTCAATGGATTGAGACTGGGCAACAATGTGCGTTTTTCAGGTATCAATGTGGGCATAGTAAAATCCATAGAGATGGAAAATGATTCCATTATCCGGGTAAAAATGGCCATAGAGGAGAAGATGCGAAAACACATCACCACGGATGCTGTGGCAAGCATTGGTTCGGATGGATTGGTGGGTAACATGATCGTGAACATCATACCGGGAAGGATGTCCGGGGAACGGGTACAGGAGGGGAACCAAATCGCGTCCTATAGCAGGATCGGTGCGGAGGACATGTTGGGTACCCTGAATGTTACCAACCAGAATGCTGCGTTGCTTACAGCCGACCTTTTGCAGGTTACACAGGCACTGACGCAAGGGAAGGGTACCTTAGGGAGACTATTGAACGATACCTTGATGGCTGGGGACCTGCAAAAAATGATTCTTAATTTGAAGCAGGCGAGCGGTAGGGCCAATAAAACGATAGCCGATTTAAATGCCTTTCTGGAAAAGGTGAAGTTTGAGGAAAGTGTGGCCGGGGTCTTGTTAAGTGATACGATTGCTGCCGAAAGGGTGCGATCTGTTATTGCCCATCTGGAATCTTCGAGTATTCATATTGATAGTCTTACAAGGAACCTCAATACGACAATCGGGGAAATAAGGCACGGAAAGGGCGCCGTGACCTATCTCCTAAAGGATACCACATTGGTACGGCGATTGGATAGCACGATGCTGCACATCCAAGAGGGGACGGCCCGGTTCAACGAGAACATGGAGGCCTTAAAACACAGTTTCCTTACACGCAGGTATTTTAGAAAGCTGGAAAAACAGGCTAGGGTGGAAGAAGAAAATTAATTTTCAGGACAACTAACAGGTATTGGGAGATGGTTTTTTTGGACCACAAAAAACATCAGCGATCGGGGACGGTAGATAGGTTTGGATAATAATACACGTCATCGATTTCCAGATCAAGCCAAGTGAAGTCGCCCTCCTGTAATTTCCAACTCACCTTGCATTTACTTGGAATGGTAAAGTTTTGGAACTCCTTATATTCCAAGGCCTCAATAAACCACTTTTCGAGCCGTGCGTCCGCGTCGTTTCCAAAATAACGTTCCGTTTCAAAGGAAACCATGCCACCTTCCGAATTGAATGTAAAGATGCCCGAGACTTTTAGGTTTTCTGTGGAGATGGTCGCTCTGGCTGAAAGGGAATCCACAGCTTCCCAAACAATGTTTTCATTAAGTGCCGCCGATGGGAACCAACTAATTTCGGCGAGATAACGTTGCATGGCCGCTGAGTTGATCTTATCGTCCGGCTGCACGTCCACGACCGGAAAAAGCCCCGATAACTTTATGAGCATCTCCCCCTTGCCGTTTTCCAACTTATCCCGCCCGTCCAAATAAATAAATGGAAAGGACCTCACTTTTGCTATCCAAACAAAGCCCGGTGAACGTGTGTTCACGTATTGCTCTGCCGTAAAGGGCATCCACCGCCCATCGGGGTCGGTTTTCATACGTCCTTTTTGTTCGATATGGGCCGTAGTTGGCTTTTGATGTCCCACCACCCCGGAGGCCAACACCCATTTTTGTACTATGGGGGGCATATGGGCAAGATCTTGCAAATAGATTACCGAAGTGTTTTTTGGGATCTTTTGAACCCATTGGGTACGGGCCGCTTTCAAGCTCCTGCTCTGGAACCGGTAGCTGCCATAGGAGGGTATACTGACAAGAAGAATAAGCAGGTTGGCCACGGTTCCGTATTTGGCATCCTTCCAATAGATTATAATAAGGATTTGCGAAATCGCCACGGCAAGGATAGCTAGAGTTGGCCACCATTCCTTTTTCAATAAAAGTGCAATGGCGCTTATACTAAAAACCAGCGTTGCCAGCAACCATGAAAGGCCAAGAGACCACGGGATATTTACGGTTAAACGGTCAATCTTCGCTAGTCCAAAAGCCTTTGCGAACCCCATGAGGTGGATAAGTCCATGGAAAAGCATTACCAAAGCCAGAAAGGTTTTCATGACGGCTCCTCTTTGACTTTCAATAAGGGCCTACATAACTTCCGATGATGTGGCGGACAATCGTTTTGTTCGTGCATGATGGGGAGCGCAGTTTTTTTGCTTGTCATTGGTTTAGGATTCAAATATATGAGGCAGTTGTTCACTGTCAATGATATATTCCGTTATGGCAAATACCTCTTTTCTATTTTGACGAAAGGATTTTACAAAATCGGCGATTTCATCTTCCAGGTGTTCGTGCTCCATTTTAAATATGGCCGCTTCTCCCGAGTTTGGATTTTCTACCAATTGTCCCAATTGGATGAGATGTTTTCCCACTTTGGCCAATAGGTCCTTGCTCTGTTTTCCTGTAGTAAAGAGGTTCTTTTTAATCTCCTTTACCAGGTCCAGGTTCTCCTTCTCGGTAATCCACATAAAGTACTTATCGATTAAGTGGTGCAAAAAGCGAAGATCGTCCCTGTAAAATTCCAGGTCGGATTTCCAGTGTTGGGTGAGGACATAAAGTTCGTCCCATGGGGCCTGCTGGATATATATTCCTTTGGGTCTATTTCTGTATTCGCTCATGGTGTATCATTTTTAATGATTAGATTATAAAATTAGCCACACTACACTATAGCTAAAATGACCGTTATCATTTTTATCCGGCAGGGATTGCAATAGATTCACCATCTGTTAGTCTAAAACCATGAAAACCATTCTATATGCCACCGATTGCTCAAAACATTCCGTAGGTGCCCTGGCTTATGCACATCAGCTATGCCTTGTACTAGGTGCCGATTTGGTGGTTTTGCATGTGTATGACCTTCCTCCGATTACGGTTTCCACGATACGTGCGCCTGCACAGATTAAAAAACTGGCTTTTCATGAACATTTTGACCTCTTAAAAAACTACGTGGAAAAGTATTTGGACGATAGGACCGAAGGGGTCAAGGTTTACCTGAGGCTTGTTGAAAATACATCCATAGTGGAAGGTATTCTTTCCAAATCACGGGAACTGCGGCCCGATATGGTCCTTGTAGGCATGAAGGGTACCCATACCCTGCGGGGCTTTTTTTCCGGAAATATTGCCAAGGCACTCATAGATAGGGTACACTGCCCCTTGTTGATAATACCCAACGACCTTGCCCACTGTACGATTTCCAATATTGTCTATGGGACCGATTTCGAAGAAGACGACATCATCGCCTTAAGAACATTGGTACGCATTGCTGAACCCTTTGGGGCGAGAATTTATGCCGTTCACATCCCAACCACAGGGGAATTTAGCGGTGAGGAGCAGTTGTCCTGGTTCAACGAAATGCTTTCCCAAAAGGTGGGGTATGCCAAACTGGAATTCAAATTATTTCGACACCAAGGGGTGTACAAAGGCCTAAGTGCTTATATGGTTCAAGTAAATGCAGATATGGTGGCGCTCCTGGAACGACAGGGCGAAGGATTTTTTCGGAAACTATTCCACAAAGGGCTGGTGAAAAAAATGGAATCCAGCGTCAATTTTCCGTTGTTGAGCCTCAATGCATAAAACCCTTTTCTAATAAAGGACCACTTACCGGCAAATGACTATAGTCATAGTTGGCATCCCTCCTTTTTTTTAGTTTCATCCTATCCAAAAGCAGCGGCCTATGAAGACCATATTATGTGCTACCGATTATTCCGAAAGCTCTGTCAGTGCCCTCAAGTTTGCAAAATTCCTTAGCGACAAGTTGAAGGCAGACCTGGTGATTCTGCATGTATACGATATAGATACCCTGGTAAGTCCAGTGAGCATTGCCTATGCCCGCATGCAGGAAGAGGCCTTGGCAAAGCACAAAGCAAAATTGACGGCTTTTTGCCAGGACCAATTGGGAACGGAACCAGATGGCAAAAAATTCCGCATAGTCGTGGACGAGCATAGCTTGGTCTGGGACGGAATCCTCGAACAACGCGAGGCCGTTGGGGCCGAACTGATCGTAATCGGGACGGAAGGAGGAAGCGGTTTGCGACGGTTGCTCATGGGCAGCACTGCCAAAGATTTGATCCATAACGCTTCTTGTCCTGTGCTGGCCGTTCCACCCGATGCGCTTCCTACCAAAATTGAAAGAATGGTTTATGCCACTGCCTTTGAACAAGCCGATATTTATGCCATAGGCAAGTTGGTGGCCCAATTTGCACGTCCTTTAAAGATTCCTTTGGACCTGGTACATATTTCTACCAAAGGGGAATACGCGGGAGAAGATCAAATGGAATGGTTCAAGGAAATGGTGCAGCAGCAGGTAGATTATGAAAACATGAGCTTCCAACTTCAGTTTTCGGAGGATGTCTTTGGTAGTCTAGCGGATTACATAACGGATGTAGATGCGCAGCTAGTGGCCATGCTGGAGCGCGAGGAGCAAAGTTTCTTAAGGTCCTTAACCCATAAGGACCTCGTAGAACGTATGATTTCCAAGGCCGGTATTCCGCTTTTGACCTTCAATAAGGCCCATCTATGAGGGATTAGTTATTTGGGTCGTTTATGATTTTCCCGTCCTCCATGAGGATAATTCGATCGGTACGTTGTGCGAAATCCACATCATGGGTCACTACTAAAAGCGAAAGCCCCTGTTCCTCCTTTAACTGCTTGAAAATTTGAAATACATTTTCTGCATTGTAACTGTCCAGGTTACCGGTAGGTTCATCGCCCATAAGAATCAAGGGATCGTTGATCAAGGCCCTGGCGATTGCAACCCGCTGTTTTTCTCCTCCCGAAATTCGGGAAGCGCGCTTTTTGGCCAAATGTTCAATATTGAGCATCTTTAGCTTTTCCATGGCATTGTGCATTATTTCCGCGTTCGTTTTCTCCGCCAGTTTTTTGGCGGGGAGCATCACGTTCTCGAGCACGCTGAACTCGGAGAGCAGGTAATGGAATTGAAACACAAAACCAATCTGTTTGTTCCGAAGCCTGGAAAGTTCGTTGTGCGGCTTTCCGGTCACCAATTCCTGGTCCAGGTACAGTTGGCCCTCGTAATCTGTGTCCATGGTAGACAAAATGTACAGTAAGGTGGATTTTCCGCAGCCCGACTTTCCCATGATGGAAGCAAATTCCCCTTTTTGTACGCCAAAGCCAATATCCTTTAACACGTGGAAAAGGACCGGCTTTCTAAAATGTTTGTTGATATCTCTGGCTTCCAGTACTAGGCTCATGGGGCAGTGATTAGGTTCCTCTTATAATGCGTACGGGATCAATGCGTTTGGCCTTTCTGGAAGGTAGATAACCCGCAACAAAGGTAGACAGGAGCGCAAAGGAAATACCGATGATGTAGTACATGATATTGTGATTAATGGGATAGGTGGTAATGGTGGGGAGCGCCTCCGTCTCAAAAGCCACGTTATCGATGAGCCTTGAAAGTCCAAAGCCGGCCAAGAGGCCCAAAATTCCGCCAATGGCCCCTATAATCAGGGCCTGGCTCATAAAAATAAGCTGTACATCGGTTCCCGAGAACCCCGTGGCCTTAAGGATGGCAATATCCTTCATCTTTTCGTAAATCAACATGTTTAAAATATTGTAGATTCCGAAACCGGCAACGATCAAAAGCGTCACGGAGACCGAATAGGTGATGAGGTTTCGAATATTGGAACCGGTTTCAAACTGGGCATTGGCCTCATTGATGTCCGTTGCCTTCAGGTCAAACTGCTGTTCCAATTGCCGGGCCATGGGTTCTGATTGTGAGAGATCAACAAGTTTAACGTTAATGTCTGTCAGGTAATTTTCGGCCTCCCCCAAGATACGCTGTACGGTCTTTAGGTTGGCAAAACTCTGGATATTGTCGATATCTGCCAGCCCACTTTGATAGATGCCCACAATCTTTAGTGGAAAGACATCGCCTTTTACCGTACTGATCTGTACCCGGTCCCCTATAGAAAGTGACATTTTCTTGGCGAGCCCCGCCCCTAACAAAATGGCGTTGTCATTATTTTTTAATGCTTCAGGGCTTCCTTGGACGATATAATCCTGCATGTTGGAGAGGCGTACCTCCTCCATAATGTCTATGCCGGTTAGGTTTCCACCCAGTTCAATAGAGCCCGATAGATAAAAGATCTGCGCCTTGATTTGGGGAGTGACCCCCCGTACATTGCCATCTTTCCTTAAAAAATGGAGTATGGGCAGAGCGTTGTGGATTTTCTTTTGGCTTTGTTTGGGCTTTATGGAATGAACAATGTTCATGGACCCCTTAAATTCGTCATACAGGGAAATGGGCTGTACTTTGGAGGGTTCTATTTCATTGTAAAGATGGATATGTGGTGTTTGATCCAGAATGAGATCATCGAGCATTTGGTTGAGCCCGGTCATAAAACTTACCAGGGTTATGTAGGCCCCTATTCCAAAAGTTACCCCCAAAGACGCCGTAATGGTAGACTTCTTCTTGGTGATGAGATGGGTCTTGGCGATATTCAATATGACTTTCCAATTGATCATTCCGTCGGCTTTAAAATAGGGGTGTCCGCGTCCAATCCGGATAAGATCTCTATCTCTTCCAGGTTTTGTAGCCCTGTGGTGACGGTGATAACGCCTGCTGAGGTTCGCACCTTGTTTTCCCCGATCAAATAAGCTTTTGGAATAGTCAGCGCATTTTCCTTTTGGGCAATAATGATGTTGCCCTCGCCGGCCAGGCCTGGGTACAGCACCTCCGGGGGTTTGGAAAAAGTGGCCTCTACCTTAAAGGTTTGTGACCGTTCGTCTTTTCGGGGATAAATCTTGCTTACGGTAGCTTCAAACACCTCGGAGTTGTAGGCGTCAAGAGTAATCAAGGCAGCTTGACCGATTTTGAGCTTCACAATATCCACCTCGTCTACCAGCATTTCGATAATAAAGGCATCGGTGCGCCCAACGGCCGCCAAGGGTTCCATAGTAGTCACGATTTCACCTGTATTCTTGTAAAGCGCATATACAGTACCGTTGATTTTGCTTTCCACCGTAAAGTCCTCGGTGGCGATCAAGGAAGTTTTATAGTTGTTCTCGGCCTGGCTCAACTGAGTCTCTAATTCGTTTTTGGTGCGATTGTACTTGCTCTGCAAGAGGGTCAGGTTATTGCGCGAAAGTTCAAAAGCCAACTTGCGGTTGTCATATTCAATTTTGGACCCGATCTGCTGTTCCCATAGGTTTTTTTGTCGCCCGTAGTTCACGGAGTCATTCTTCAGCTGCAATTTGGCAGCTTTGATCTCATCCAATATCGTGCTCAACACGGCTGCGCGCCCGTTATAGTTTTCACGGGCCAATTGTAGCGCGAGCAAGGCATTTTTGGTGTTTAGCTTGGGAGCGGTATTCTCTATTTGTAACAGTGGCGTGCCTTTTTGTACCGGATCCCCTTCCTCTACAAGGTTCTTCTCCAGAATGCCCCCAACAATGGCATAAGCTTGGTAAAGGCTGTCTGGCTGAATGGTTACCGAGGAATAGACCGATTCGGTGATTTCTGTCTTTGACGGGAGTATTTTTTCACCAGAGCTGTTGCAGCCCACCGCAATGAGTAGCAGTAGTGGTAAGCGCATAGATATTCTAATCATAGTACCGGCTTTCTAAACTCAGAATAACAATAAATATACTTATAAAAGGAACAACTCCTCTAAGGATGCATTGCTGCTTCCCTAATGTTCCCTGTACTGCTATGACTTTTAATACCGACATGATTTTTGTTTTAAGGTCCTAAGGTAAACCAGGTGCCTAGCTTTCCTCCAAGGAACCATAGGCCTCTATACGGGTTTAAGGCGTTCATTATTCGGTCATCAAATTGGACCTGATCAAAATGTACTCGTTTAAGTTGGCCATGTCTATGGCCCCGACCAATCTTTGTTCCTGGGTAACCGGAAAGAAGCTCCTACGTTCTTTCGCGATAAGCTGAAACACCTCTTTAACCGCTTCCGAAGCGTCTATGGTGCTGAAATCGGTATGCATGATGTCCTTGATCTGCAACTCGGGATTTCCGGCGTGCTTAATGATATCTTTATGGTACAATACACCATGGATGCTATCGGTCTCGGCAACGACAAAATCCCGCTCCGAACCGGCCAGTACAATCTTCACCACCTCTTGAACGGTCTGTTCCGGACGGATTATCGTGATATTGGTGAGCATGGCCTGGTGTACACTATGGCCTTCCAAAAGGGATTCTTGTTTTACCATTTTGTTCTCACCATATGCCGCTATGAAAATAAAGAGGGCTATCAGTATTAAAAAGGGGTTAAATAAAAATCCCAGCACAAAAAAAACCACTGCCAATAGCTGTCCTATCCGGGCAGCGATATCCGTTGCCCTCACCCGATCCATCCTCAATGTCAAAAGCGCCCGGAGGACACGACCGCCATCCATAGGAAAAGCAGGAACCATGTTGAATACCACCAGCATTACATTGGCAATGAAGAGATAGAAAAAGAAGGTCTGTGGACTAGGGGTGTTAAGAAGTTCCAATATTTGCATCGGTTCTGAAGCAAGGTAGCCCCTTACAGGTATCAGAAAATACAAAACAATTGCGATGACCACGTTCACAGCGGGTCCGGCCAAGGCCACTAGAAGTTCCTGCGCGGGTTTCTCGGGCATTTTGTCCATGGAGGCCACACCGCCAATGGGTAAAAGGGTAATCTCCCGGGTGCGTACATTGAACTTTCGGGCGGTAAGCGCGTGACCCAACTCATGGAGTACCACACATAAAAAAAGGACAAGAATAAGGCTCGTGCTAAACAAGGAGGACTGCAGTGAGCCGCCCTGTTTTAGTTCGGAATAGACTATCCAGATCAATAGGAGCGCAAAGGTCCAATGCACTTGTATCTTAATATCCGCAACCCGACCAAGGTTTAACACACCCTTCATAGGACAAAATTTTATTGTTGTGAAATTAGCCTCTTGTTGTGCCGTGGACAATGACAAATATCATATGGCAAAGCCGTAATTTTTGGGACTTCTATACGTTGAGGAAGCACCATGGGGAATAAGAGCGGGTGTTCGAAACCATGAAATATAAATTTTGATCAAGAACTGGTGGAACCGAATAAATCGGAAAAAATTACCTAACATGACCAATATCATTTTAGGGCCTGGGAAAGGCTATTATATTAGCGTCATTATAAACAACGTTCATTGAGGAAAATCACAAGGCATAATTTTTGGTGTTGCAAGACACCGAGGATTTAGGGTCGGTTTCAAGGATACTTTTAGGCTTTTCAGTTTTTCCATTGTCCTAGCAATAGCACAAGGTGTTTAACTGGCATAGGAGCTTAGCAGTAAACTTGATATCGTCCCGAGGGGCCGGGAGGCTTCGGCGTCCCGGTCTTTTTTTCATATATAAAAGGCTGCCGCTACCCTAAGATAGTGAAAGCCGAAAGTGAGGGTGACGACGCTATTTTTTTTGAAATCCCCTTTTTACATCATTTTAGCAATAAAACGATTTAAAAGAAGGATTGCATTTAAGGACAAGTTGAATTTCTCACCGGAAACAGGAGGCATTGCCTCCTGTTTCTGTTTTAGATCGGGCCATAGGATATGGTCGGCGGTATACAAACAAGGACATGGAAACATCATTATGAAATATTACTACAACACGGTTTTGAGAAACCAAGGCTTCCACGAAACTGTCCAGAAGGTTATAGAAGCCCTAAAGAAAGAAAAGTTTGGGGTGCTTACCACCATTGACCTTAAAGCTACCTTTAAGAAAAAGTTGGAGGTAGACTTTAGAAATTACGTCATTTTGGGAGCTTGCAACCCTCCTTTTGCCTACAAAGCATTGCAGGCAGAGGATAAGATCGGGACACTGCTCCCCTGCAATGTCATTGTTCAGGAAAAAGAAGCTGGTCTTATCGAGGTGTCGGCCGTAAACCCTATGGTTTCCATGCAGGGCGTGGACAATGATTCCTTGGAGGATATTGCCACTGAGGTAGCCGCTAAGCTTCAAAATGTTATAAGCTCTTTATAGGCAGGTCTTCCCTGGCTTACATTTTCACTGCTGATAAATATCAGTTTTCACGCCCTTTGGCTTTTGTACATTTAAAAGGACCTACCTAATACGGTTCTATGGATAAGGAATTATTGAAAGATTTTATACCCTTGGAAACCCAAGCACCGATTTGGGATCGTTTCTTTATGGTTGCTCCTTTGGTCGTTATAGGGACCAAAGAAGGAAAAGGATATGATTTGGCGCCTAAACATATGGCCACCCCCTTGGGACATTCAAATTACTTTGGTTTCGTGTGTACTCCGTCTCATGCCACCTATCACAATGTGAAGAAAACAGGGGAATTTGCCGTAAGTTTTCCATTACCGGACCAAATTACGCTTGCCTCCCTTAGTGCTTCGCCCAGATCGGGTCAGGAAGCCAAATCCAAGGACATTGTACAGGCATTGCCCACGATTAAGACCCCTACTATTGATGCGCTCTTTATTGGAAATTCCTATCTCTATCTGGAGTGTCAGCTGTTTAAGATAATTGATGGATTTGATGCCCATAGTTTTATAACCGGAAAGATAAGTGCTGCATACGTGCATAAAGAATACCAGAAGGTTTCCGATGCTGACGAACAACTGCAAATGTATCAACATCCTTTATTGGCTTATGTGGCCAATGGGCGTTTTGCCAAGCTTTCCGAAACCTTCAATTTCCCTTTTCCAAAGGACTTTAAACGATGACGGGGCGGGTAGAAATTATTGCAGGGGTAAGAAAGTATCTCGAGTTGCATCGAGAAGAGATGCTACATTTTTTAAAACGGCTGGTCGCCTTGGAAACACCTTCCACATCAGTAGACAAACAGCATAGGCTGTTGCATTTCCTGAAGGAAAGATTGGAAAGTATGGGTTATTTGACCCTTCATGTACCTGGTAAGGTTACAGGGGGCTACCTATATGCAAGGCCACGCCTTCGAAATAAGGCCCTGCCCGTTCAACTTGTCGTAGGGCATTGTGATACCGTGTGGCCGATCAATACACTAAAAGAAATGCCCCTATCCGATAAAAACGGAAAACTAAAGGGGCCTGGGGTTTATGACATGAAGGCCGGACTAACCCAATTGATATTTTCAGTGGCGGCGATCAAGGCAATGGCTCTGCCCCTGATGGTAACACCGCTGGTTTTGATCAATTCCGATGAGGAAATAGGGAGCAGGGAGTCTACCTATGCCATACGTCGTTTGGCTAAGATTGCCGATCGTGCATTTGTCTTGGAGCCTCCTTTGGGTTTGGAGGGAAGCTTAAAGACGGCCAGAAAGGGATTGGGACGTTTCATAATCACCGTAAAGGGAAAGGCGGCGCACGCAGGTCTAGACCCTTCCAAGGGTATTAATGCCATAGTGGAACTATCGCATCAAGTGCAAAAATTGTATGCGATGAACGATATAAAAAGAGGAATCACGGTAAATGTTGGCACTATAGAGGGAGGTATTTCCCCCAATGTGGTGGCCCCTGAGAGTCGGGCCGTCATAGACGTCCGGGTACTTACCGAAGCCGACGGGAAATACATTTCAAAAAAAATCAGGGAACTAAAACCGCTGTTCAAAGAGGTTGTATTGGACATCCAGGGAGGTATGGGTCGCCCTCCCATGGAACGTACGACCAGAAACCAAAAATTGTGGGAGCTGGCCAAGCGCGAAGGAAAGGGTCTAGGAATTGAGCTTGACCAGGCTACGGCCGGTGGAGGCTCTGATGCCAATACCACCAGCTTGTTCACCGCAACGCTCGACGGGCTTGGAACACCGGGTGATGGTGCCCATGCAAGCCATGAGTATATCCTTAGTAACAAATTGACGGAAAGAACGGCTTTGTTAACCCTGTTGCTGGCAATGGAACCATTAAATTCAGCACCATGAACCATAAATATATCTTTACCTCCTTGACACGTATTTCGGATCTTCAGGAGAAGGGGTTTACAGTCAAAAAGATACCCAAGGAACAATGGGAAACAGGTGATTATGTCGTTTGTAAAATTGTGAATCCGGGCAGCGATAGCCTAAAATTAGAACTTCCCAATGGGCGAATGCGCGGGGTAATACGGGGGGAATCCTTCGTGGGGGCCTTGGGCGAACGCTTTGCCACTTTGGAAGCTACCGGAACGTGGCGCAAGGTGGAAGACGACCTTAAAATGAGTGTATTGACTGGAGCGGGCCTAGTGGGCAAGCTTACGTCCAAATCCGTATTCCTACCGAAAATGATGAAAGTTGCCTATAGCGGGCATGCATTCAGACAAGCTTCCAAACAGACCATGGAATCCTTTGTGGAACCCGTAGCGGAAACCGCTTTCGCCATTCCCGTAATCCTCTTTGTGGGAACTTCCATGTCTGCGGGAAAGACCACCTCTGCCCGAATCGTGACCAACATGTTGAAACAGGCGGGGTATAAGGTAGTTGGCGCTAAGCTTACAGGGGCGGGCCGTCTCAAGGACATATTGGCCGTTAAGGATGCAGGTGCCGATGTTGTGTTGGATTTTGTGGATGTGGGACTGCCTTCATCCATTTGTCCTAGGGAGACATATAAAAGTAGGTTACGGCAACTTTTAAACAGAATTTCCCGCGCTGAGGCCGATGTGGCCGTTATTGAGATTGGCGCGTCCCCACTTGAGCCTTACAATGGGGATATAGCCATAAATACCATACGTGATCAAATAAAATGTACTATCCTTAGCGCCTCGGATCCCTATGCTGTCTACGGACTCATGAAAGCCTTTGACCTGGTGCCGGATATTGTAACCGGGGTCGCCACCAATACCTTGGCCGGGGTTAGCATGGTAGAAAAACTCTGTAAGGTTAGGGCCCTGAACTTGATCGATCCCACTACACAACCGGTCCTGGAAAAGATTTTAAAAGAAGCTTTGATGCCGATCCGGGATTTGGATTCGGGCGATCCAGAGTAATAAGGTGGGACACCTCAGCACATTGTTAATCAGGGTGCCATAAAAAATGGGACGGGCAAAACCGCATGTAGAAATCCACCCAGTTTTGCCCTATCGAGCCAGCCTCCCCCAAGGGTTAGGCCATTTCTCTATCCTTGCGTCTATTTTCGGCAAGTTTTTCAATCAGGTCAGGGACTTTTTCAAAGGCGGCCGCCAGGCCATGGGTCTTTCCGGCCTCGAGAAAGGAAATTTCATCGGCCTTGGTCACCAAGAAACCGATGGGCTCTATACCAATCCCTGCACCGGCTCCCATGCCTTGTCCCTTACGGGATTTGGCCTCGGTGCCTTCTCCGCCACCAGATCCAAATCCCATACCTACTTTGATTACGGGGACACATTTAAATTCCCCAAGATCAAATTGCTCGCCAACAACAGTTTCTGTTTTGGCCTCGGACTTTATAAAATCCGTAATCTTTGTCAATAATTCTTCAAAATGTAAATCCATAAGATGATTCTTAAAAGTTAATAAACGATTTAATTATACGTATTGGCCTGTTCTGTATATGCAGCGCCATTCTATTCCTTCCTTCAAAGTTGATATGAAACGACCCTATGTGGTAGTCCAGAAATACAAATAAGGGATACAGTTTTGCATTTGAGGTGCAATTCCCGGTGTCCAGATCTACTAATAGGCGCTTCACTTTGAAGGATTTCAACATCCGTAGGCCTTTTCGTAGGCCCAGGCTCTTCTTGCTTTTTCCAACCTTCTTTTTCTTTTGGGTCTTTTTTTTCGGTGCTCGTTTCCACTTTAAGGGATAGAGGTAGAATTTCATGAAGAGAAGCGTCAGTTTTATTCTCAAAAGCTCTTCTTTATGCATCTCCAGGTTTGCCTTGGCCAGACTTCCAAAGCTAAGGTCATAACGTTGGGTGGCCGTGTCCATATAGAAATTTATGGGGGCAAGCAACACGTAAGCCAAAACCAAAAAAAACAGAATGAAAACAACAGTCAGCCACATGTTTTTGTTTTCTGCAAAGGAAGTGAAGTAGGGACCACAACACAATGATATTGGTCATTCTTGAGCAACCTATGGGGCAATATCTTTGGGTAGTTAAACAAATGAATGGGCAAGATATGCGATGGGAAAGGCTGACTATGGAAATTCGGTCAAAGGGGGTGGCTTTTTCTTGAAAATAGCGCCCCGTTTTGGGCCCTGGGTTGCTATCTTGGGAAGCAGGATTCGGTTTTGGGCAGAGGATTTTTCAAACCATTGAAATTCTGATGATTGACGCATAAATAAGGGCCTTGAATGTTTTGATTTCATCTGGAATATTCGTAAATTTAAAAGAATGGTCCTTTCCAAAAAGGAAGCTTTAGGTCTTCTTTTTGCGTTAAAAATGGATAGCCCAACAGGAACAAAGTTGCCCCGATCCGGTTTTTGGCTTTTCTCTTCGATCTTGCGTAAAGTATTGCAGTAATCTAAAATATAAAACTATGAATCCGTTGTTATTATTTGCTATCATCCTTGGCCTGATATTGCTGGCCGGGATACGAATTGTTTTTGAATACAAGAGAGCGCTAAAGTTCCGATTTGGAAAGTACATAAAGACCCTACAACCCGGCTTTAGGTGGATTATACCCATTGTAGAGACCATTCAGATCGTGGACATTCGGGTAATTACCATAAACGTGGTGTCCCAGGAGGTCATGACCGAGGACAATGTACCCTGCAGTATTGACGGGGTAGTGTTTTTTAAGATCAACGATCCGGAAAGGGCCGTACTGGAAGTGGAGGAATATTCATTTGCGATCACACAGCTGTCCCAGGCCGCTTTGCGCGATGTATGCGGTAAGGTAGAATTGGATACCATTTTGTCCAAGCGGGAGGAGATGGGAAATAACATAAAACATATTGTTGAAAAGGAGACCAAGGAATGGGGCATTGAGATCTTGGATGTAAAGATCAAGGATATCCAGTTGCCCGAAAATATGAAAAGAATGATGGCCAATCAGGCCGAGGCGGAACGCTCTAGAAGGGCGCGGATCATTCTGGCAGAAGCGGAAGAACAGGCTGCGGGGAAATTACTGGAGGCAGGATTGCAAATCGATAAGTCGCCTTCGGCCATCAAGCTAAGATTGTATCAGACACTCTCCAATATAGCTGCCGAGAAAAACTCTACCATTCTGTTTCCCTTTCCAGAAGAGGTATTGCCGCGGGACGCCAAAAAAGAGTAGTGTTCGTCCCAGAAAAAAGACTTACAAGCAAATGAATTGCGGATTAGGGCTAGACCTGGGCAAAGAGCACCATATAGTTGTGTCCGTATTTCTTGGCACATTTGGGACAATACGCGTAGTGCACATAATATTTTTCGGCCTTTTCGTGCTTGCCCTCTAAAAAACGTTCCATTTGCCTCATGAATTTTGGAATATCGCTGTAGGCACCATCGAATACCTTCCCTAAAAAAGTACCACTAAGTGCAGCATTTCTTGCCTTGGGAATATCTGCGGTCACGGAAAGATAGATTTCGGACTTAAAGGCATGCGGATCGGTGAACAATAGTAAAACGTCTTCCTTATTTTGCGGTAGTACGTTGGACGATTCCGCAAGTTTCATCAGTTTCTTTATTCGGTTACCTATCATGGGCGACAACGGAATGTGAAAAAATGTGGGCACGGTGGCCTTGAGGAATTTTTTATGGTCCCAATTGAAGGTTTTTTCGTTCCATTTTTCCAAATCAAATACTGGACAACATATTTCTTCTTGCTGTTTCATTAACTATAATTATAGTAAACCGGGCAGTAGGACAACAAACAAAAGGATTTTGATTTGCAACCCCTAGTTTTGGCCCAGTTCCTTTTTTAAAATGTTTTTAAAACGGGTAGCGCTTAAATAATGGTCCTCGATCAATTTTCCGTCATGCAACAGACTAAAAACACCATAACCCGAAGGTGCATTTTTGGCCACTTCAGGAGAATTCAGCTTGGTTATTTTTAGATCGATCTCATAATCATGTGCTACGTGTAAAAGCGCTTCCACCGATTTTTCGTGCCAAGGACATTGATCCGCATAGACCAGATGCCATCCGGTGTACTGCTTTTGTTGAGTGGTCCAATCCAAGAGTTTGGGAGCGGGAACGGCAGTGTCCCAAGTCTTGGCCAACAACTGAAACCTTCCCTTTTGATCTACCTCGTCAAAACCGTTTTTTATGAAGATCAGGTCGCTGGCAATCCATGCGCCCTTGCTCGCCATGACACATACACCTGCCATTTGCCTTTGCTTCGCCTCCTTTTCGCAGGCCTTTATCAACAGAGATCCGTAGCCTTTTTCCCTGTCTTTTTTGGCGTATACGTACATGCAGTGAATAAACATATAGTTTTCTGCCTGTACCGGGCGCCAGGCCTTGGAGGCAGGCACATATTCTATAAAGCCGATCGATTTGCCCCCCGACTCCTTTAGTATTTTCATCCGGAGCCCTTCCCTATATCGTTTCCCAAACCATTTTTCTTTGCTCTTAAATCCCGGATTGGTCAGGTCCTTTACGCAAAAGAGCGTTTCTTCCCGGACGTTTTCGGGTGTTACTTCGATAATGGTGGTGGTATGCATGTTTAGGCTTTTTAAGAGGGTATGTTTATAGGGTGAAACGCCAGGTAGGCAAGGGTTCCTGGCCGACAACAATTGATTTATCCCGGTTTTGTCGCACTTCTGACCTACAATTCCAGTTTACGTATGTCCCAACCCTCGCCCTTGCCTTTGAGGGCCACTAGGTCTTTGGAAAGCATTTTGGCATTTATGCTGGGAAGTTCATACCTCCTTTTGGTAAGCTGTATATTGTAGCGTCTATCAAAGAATTCAACGATTTCCCCGGAAGTGTCCATCAAAACGTCATGGAATTTGTAATCATAGATTTTGAGCTTAAACTCGTTGTTGCCTCGAAAGACCCTGTCAAAGACCACGCCGGTGGTATATCCTTCATTAAAAGGTGCTACGTTCAGGAACTGATGTTCTATAGCAAGCTTACCCTTGGTATCGATGAATCCGTAAAGGGGTATTTCATCCTCCATTTTCATGACTAAACATCTTCCATCCTTGAAGGAGGGATAGGGTATGCCTTTGATTCTGGCCGTGGCGGTTTCCGTGTCCTTATCCCAAACCAGATCTGATCTAAAATCGACTACAAGTTTTCCCGCGGTATCGATAAAGCCCCACTGGCTTCCCTTTCGTACAGCGGCCAATCCTTCACTGAAAGGTGCTATTTCGTCTATGCCCTCAACTGTTTGGGCATTAAGGAAAAATGGAAACACCAAAATTATTGCTAATACTGTCCGAAGTTTTCTCATTTTAGTAAGTTTTAAGTAATTATCATCTACCCGCAAAGGTACTGTGCGGGTCTTGCCTTTAAAATGATAATTGTCAGTCGATTTGGGAATCAAGGGAAGGACAGGAAATAGGTCATGATATTGATCATTGTTTGTACGCCCGTGAGCTTCTAGTTTTATGTCCTAAATTTTTGAACCATGAAACGGATACTCCTTTGGGCCATCATTTTGGTCTTGACCTCCTGCTCCTCGACAAGATTTGTGGATAGTTGGAAAAACAGTGAGGTAAGCGCACTGCAACCCGATAAATTATTGGTGATTGGCATGACAGATAACCTGACCGCACGTAAGATTTTTGAGCAAGAACTTAAAACTGCATTAACTAGACGCAACATCAAGGCCGAAGAAAGCAGTATATTTTTGGACGGATCCTTCACGGAATCCAAAAAAAGTCAGGAAGAAATCAATGCGATGATTGCCGAACTTTCAGCAGATGGTTTTGATGCGGTCATGATCACGGCCGTGAAGGGGGTAGATGAAAACCGAAGTTATACCAGGGGGTATTACACCGTACGCTATAATTGGCAGCGCTTTGGGCGTTACTACTTCAGGTACCAGGACGTATATTACCACCCGGGCTATTATGACGATTATAAGGTATACCATGTAGAGACTTCCCTATACGATATCAAGGCCGATGAAAACAAATCTTTGGTGTGGGTGGGATCTTTTGACATCGTTAATCCTCGGAACATTACCTCAACCGTCGATGATTATGTAGAAAAAATCATCCAACAATTGGAACAAGAGGGATTGATAGATGCTCTCTAAAAAGGTAGGTGTAGAAAAATTACCTTAGAGGTGAAGGAAGATAAGGTTTCATTTCTTAATACCTGATGGTCGAATAGATCATGCGCTTAAGATCTTTTGGGAGTCCGTCCCGAATATCTTGCATTTCTCCCGGAGAGACATATTTTCCAAGGTAGGTAAAGGTAGCGTTGATATAGGTTTCAGCAACCTCATCGCTGTATTCAAAATCGTTTACCGCGGCTGCACCATCGTGATGGCGTACCAGGTCGATAAAGTCGGCCATACGTTTTACCCTGGGCCTCTTTTTGTTAATTCTCCATCCGTTCACGTATACCGCTTTGAGGAACATAGGCAGTTGGGCAATAAACTGTAGGGATTCCTCCGTAGAGATAATATCCCGTAGTGCATGCAGCACAGAGGACAGTATTCTTCCTGCCTTTTCCCTATTGTCGCCAAAATCCATTTCCTTGGTGTATGCCTTTAGAAAAGTGTTTCCTTCCGTCGCATATTGATTGAAGTTAAGTGCCATAAGGTTATTTTTTTGATGAGAAATAAAGATGGTCAATTAAAAGCATGCCGGAAATGATATTAGTCATTTTTGGTACTGAAGCACTGTCCTAATTTTGGAAGGAACAACAAAAAAAAGGTGGTATGACCATAGAAATTCAATATGTACGAATGTTATCCAGTGAATCGCTCAGCAATAGGGTTACCGAAAAGTTGATGAAATTGTCCAAAAAATATCCTTGGATCATTAGGACCCAGGTGTTTTTTAAGCTCGAGAACGACCCCGCCGATCTGGGAAAAATATGTGAAATGGAATTGAGTGTTCCCGGGCCCAGGATTTTTGCCCGGTCCAAGGAGAACAACTTTGAAAAGGCGTCGGCCGAGACGCTTAAAGATCTGGAAAGGCAGCTGAGAAAACGGAAGGAAGTTTTTAAGGGATATTAAAGGTATCCGAAAATTAAAAGAAACATGAAACTATTGGTACCGGTAGATTTTTCCGAACATTCGGCCTATGCCCTGGAGGTCGCCGCTACACTTGCCCGATTGCAGGATGGCGAAATTGTGGTGCTCCATATGATGGGGCTTTCACAGGCTGTATTGACCAAGGACGAGTCGCAGGAGTACGAGGAGGCACACTATTATATGAAATTGGCCAAGAAAAAGTTCGCGGCCTTTTTGGATCGGGAATATCTCCGCGGCATTAGGGTCACCCAACTGGTTCAAAACTACAAGATCTTCAGTGAGATCAATACGGTGGCCAAAGAACAGGGAACAGACCTTATTGTCATGGGCTCCCATGGAATCAGTGGCCTTAGTGATGTATTTGTAGGTTCCAATACGGAAAAGGTGGTGAGGAGCTCGGAACTTCCCGTATTGGTCATCAAAGAGCGCATGCCCAATTTTACCTTCAATAAAATGGTCATGGCCTGGCACTATAAGGATGAAAGCGTAGCTACCTACCGGAAGGCCAGGGATTTCGCCGATGCCTTTGGTGCCCAACTGCATATGGTCTATATCAACTTACCAGGGTATCATTTCCTGAGCACTAGGGAAATAGAAGAAAAAACCTCCCGTTTTATGCAGAACACGGGAATAAACAGGGAAGTTGTCATTTATGACGATTACAGTGTAGAGCAGGGCCTGCTACATTATGCCGAAAAAATGGATGCCGATATCATTGCGATAGCAACGCATGGGCGCAAAGGCCTGGCCCATTTTCTGATCGGCAGTATCGGGGAGGATATTGCCAACCATTCCAAGAGACCTGTGGTGACCTTTAAAATGTAATGCACCTTCCATGGAAATGGTTGAATATTATGGACTTCACCATCGGCACTTTCCAAGGACACAAAGTTATCGTTACCTGACTTTTGTCATGTTTTAAGAGCCAAGGGCCGTTTAATTTTGACAGCAAAGCGAAAAGCTTATGAGTTCATCCTTAGTGCAGAAATACAACGTACCTGGGCCACGGTATACCAGTTATCCCACCGTACCATATTGGGACAGGGAGGTCTTTTCTGGAAGGAGATGGAAAGAAACGGTGAAACGCAGCTTTGGGGAAAGCAATGAAAGAGAGGGTATAAGCCTGTACATACACCTACCTTTCTGCGAAAGTATGTGCACTTTTTGCGGATGTCATAAACGGATTACCAAACGCCACAATGTTGAGGTTCCCTATATACGGGCCGTACTCAAGGAATGGCGGCTGTACTGTAATCTTTTCGAAGCGCGGCCCAAGATCAAGGAGCTCCATTTAGGGGGCGGAACCCCAACCTTTTTTTCACCAGAAAACTTAAAGCTCCTGATGCATGGTATCACAAGGCATGCTACCTTGGCCGATGACCATCAGTTTGGTTTTGAAGGACATCCGAACAACACCACCCGTGAGCATTTGAAAGTACTTTACGAACTTGGGTTCAGAAGGGTAAGTTTTGGGGTACAGGACTACGATGAAAAGGTACAAAGGGCCATTCACAGAATACAACCTTTTGAGGCCGTGAAAAACGTGACCGATGCGGCTCGGGAAATCGGATACACTTCCATAGGGCACGATATTATTTTTGGATTGCCACTACAACAGTTGGAACATATAAAAGCGACCATTGAGAAAACCAAACAACTGAGACCGGATCGCCTGGCTTTCTATAGCTATGCCCACGTACCCTGGCTCAAAGGCAACGGACAACGGGGATTCAAAGAAACCGATTTGCCCAGTGCCGTGGAAAAACGTGAACAGTATGAAACAGGAAAGGACCTACTGGCGCAGGCCGGATACCGTGAAATAGGGATGGACCACTTTGCCCTGGAAACCGACGGGCTGTACCTATCCATGGAAGAAGGAAGACTTCATAGAAACTTCATGGGCTATACCGAATCAAAAACGCAGCTCATGGTCGGACTTGGCGCTTCCGCAATCAGCGATAGTTGGTATGGTTTTGCCCAAAACGTTAAAGGTATCGAGGAGTATCAAAATTTGTTGGAGAACGATGTTATTCCGGTTTATAGGGGCCATATTCTCAGTGAAGAGGATATAAAAATCCGAAAACATATTCTTAATCTTATGTGCAAGTTTTACACCTCCTGGGACCATTCGGAACTGTGGTTCGAAGGCCTGCAAGAGGTACTCCCAAAGCTGAAGGAAATGGAGCAGGACGGACTTTTAAAAATAGATTCGGACAGCATTACCATTTCTGAAAAGGGAAGACCTTTTGTCCGTAATGTATGTATGGCGTTTGACCTGTATCTACAGCACAACAAACCGGAGACCAAACTATTTTCAATGACTGTTTAACCCCATCAATTCAAAAAGATACACCATGAAAAAAATAATAGTACCCCTAGATTTCTCAGAACAATCGGAATACGCCCTAAAGGTGGCCGCTTCTCTGGCCAAAAAATACGATTCGGAGGTTTTTGCGCTCCATATGCTGGAGCTTTCCAGTACCCTGATATCCTCCTCCGAAGGTTTCCAACAAGAACAGATGATGTTTCTTTTGAAACTGGCGGAACAACGATTCAACAAATTCTTGGACAAGCCCTACTTAAAAGGGGTACGCCTTACGCCGGTCATTAAACATTACAAGGTGTTCGCCGAGTTGAACGATATTGCGGAAAAACACGATGCGGATTTGGTCGTCATGGGTTCGCACGGTATAGACGGACTCAAAGAGATTTTCGTGGGCTCAAACGCGGAAAAAGTTGTACGGAATGCCAATATTCCGGTTTTGGTGGTGAAAGACGACATTGACGATTTTAAGATTGAACGTTTTGTATTTGCATGCGATTTTAAGGAGGAAAGCCTTATCGCCTTTCAGAAAGCCAAGGCTTTTGCAGATAAACTTTCGGCAAAATTAAACCTGATCTTTGTGAATACCCCGGGCGATAATTTTCTCAGTACGGCAGATAGCTATAAGCGCATATCCCATTTCATGGATATGGCCGGAGAAGGCTTGGAAGTGGAAATCTACAACGATTACAGCGTGGAAAAGGGCATCCTGAACTATAGCGAGAATGCTGGGGCAGACTTGATCGGGATACCTACCCATGGGCGCAAGGGACTTTCCCACTTTTTTATGGGAAGCATTGGCGAGGATATCGCCAACCATGCCAAAATCCCGGTGATAACCTTTAAAATTTGAATTTAGTTGGTTAATTATGTAGTTGAAGCAAGGGGGGACCATTTATGGCTCCCCTTGTTTGTTGGTGATAGCTAGTTAATGGTTGACGGTGAACAGTTGGCAGTGCGCAGTGCTCGGTTCAGCCTTCTTAAATCGTAATTTCAAACAGCGTCTGCGGACGGAAGAGTCATAAAACCACGTCAGTAAACAGTGAACAATAAGCAATGAACAATAAACAACTATCAATGGGCAATATTCGGTGAGTGGTTGATGGATATTGGTTTTCGGTTGGCAGTCGGCCGTTGTCGCCGGTACTGCTAATTTCTGACCTCCAAATCACCACACATCGCTATTCCCTCTTCCCTGAAGCCTAGCGAAAAATCCACATCAGTTCGAGTGATCTGGATGAGGTCCCGGTTTGGCACGCGGTTGAAGATCGTATCGAGAACCGTGGGCAGTGAACAATGAACAATGAACAATGAACAATTAACAATAAACAATTATCAATGGGCAATATTCGGTGAGTGGTCGACGGTGTTAAATGTGCTGTTCAACATTCGTAATTCAACATGCGCAATTCAACATTCGTAATTCCAAATAGGCACCTCGCTTTGTTAACGGAAGGGTAGGATGCCAATCGCTATTGCCTGTTCGCTCATAGTGTGGTAGTCGAACTATAAGTACGGATGGATTATCTGTCAAGCAAAGGGCAAATAAGACCTTCCGGCCTTGATATCAGCGGAAAGCTCTCCCAAGGTTTTGTTTTCCAGACCGTTGAGAAATACTAGCCGCGACGGCGCCATCAGTCCATGCAGGGGGCAAGGTCGTTTTTCGTTACAATTTTTAATGCTCAACAAACAGGTTTTTAGTTTATCGACCCCATCAATGACGTCCACAATGGCAATCAGGGACTGGTTTCGGTCCGCATCGCTCAAATAAAATCCGCCTTTGGGCCCCCTAGTGGAGGAGATGATGTTTCTTCTGGAAAGCTCCTGCAACAATTTCGCCAGATACGCCTGCGGAACGTTGATGGATTTGCTAATGTCCTTTGCCATGATCTTATGGTCTTCGTCAGAGTAAAGTGCCAGGTACAGCACTGCTTTTATGGCGTATTTGGAAGATATGGAAAACATGATATGCTATTGGAATTACAAATACAAAGAATAAAAGATATTATTGTCTTAAATATGACATTTGTCATTTTATTCGTTGCCTTCCAAACCTACATTTGACCCGAATCTTTAAAATAACCAGGAATGAATACAGGGATTAAATTAGTGCTAACGTTGATTGTTTTAGGCCTAGTTGGCTGTGGGGGAAAAGAAAAGAAACAGGAAAGCTTTACCATCCAAAAAACAAAAACTGAAAAGACCGAAACGTCTACAGCCGAGACCAATACGGATAAGGTTCCTCCATCAAAAAGAGTGGATCTTACCAACAAAGGTGTGGGTGCGATTACCGAATTGGTGCTGCCAGCGGAAATCGATGACGATCTGGTCGCCAAGGGTGCCGAGCTGTTTAAGGTCAACTGCACAGCCTGCCATCGACCTCACAAAAAATTTATTGGACCCGCTCCGGAAAAGATTCTTGAGCGCCGAACCCCGGAATGGATCATGAACATGATCCTGGACCCGGAAAGAATGGTAAAGGAAGATCCTTTGGCCAAGGAATTGTTGATAGAACACAACGGATCTCCTATGGCCAATCAAAGTCTGAACGAAGAAGAGGCACGGGCCATCCTGGAATATTTTAGAACCTTAAAATAATGGAACAGAACTAAATACCATATAATTATGAAAACAATTGCCAACTCACTTATGGTAGCGTTATCCATCTTGTTGGTTCTGAGCTGTAAGACAGACAAGAAGCAAATGGATACCACTACGGACACGGAATCAACGGTGATCGAAAACACCAAAAAACAAGGACAGGCCTTCATCACTGACGATGAATCGCGTCCCAACGTACTCAACATTGCCATTGGATCTGAGGACCATACCACTTTGGTAGCCGCAGTACAAGCCGCCGAATTGGAAAATGCCCTGGTAAATGCCGGACCCTTAATGGTCTTTGCGCCGACCAATGCAGCTTTTGACGCGCTGCCCGAAGGTACCGTGGAGAACCTGCTAAAACCAGAAAACAAAGCCGCTTTGGCCAACATCCTAAAATACCACGTAACCCCTGGGAACTATTCCAAGGACTTTCTGAAAAAGTTTAAAAAATTGGGGCAATCCAACGGGGTAGATGTTGCTGTTACCGTTGATGGGGACGAAGTCTATATAGGCGAGGCCAGAATTGTGGCCAGCGTACCCGCCGGAAACGGTATTGTACATGTCATAGATAAAGTATTGCTACCACCATCCGAATAAACACTAAAATTTGATATCATGAGAAATAGGATTAAAACTACTTTTATTGCTTCCCTGGTCGTACTTCTGGCGGCAAGTTGCAACAATGCCGGCAAGTCGGCAGACAGTGGGGCCCTGGCTTCCAACGTCGCCGAAAAGGTATATGTGGCCCCTGGGGAACACGATGAATTCTACGCCTTTGTTTCTGGAGGATTCAGCGGACAGCTAGCCGTGTACGGTCTGCCCTCGGGCCGTTTGTTCAAGGTCATACCTGTGTTTTCACAGGATGCGGAGAAAGCTTGGGGATACAATGAGGAGACCAAGCCCATGCTCAACACCTCACATGGATTTATCCCTTGGGACGATTCGCACCATCCGGACATTTCACAGACCAATGGCGAATTGGACGGACGTTGGGTGTTCATCAACGGGAACAATACCCCGCGTATTGCAAAAATTGATCTGACCACCTTTGAAACGACCGAAATTATTGAAATCCCCAACAGCGCGGGGAACCACAGCTCCTCCTTCGTTACCGAGAATACGGAATATGTGGTGGCCGGAACACGCTTTTCGGTACCCATTCCACAGCAAGATATGTCCATTAAGGAATATAAGGGAAATTTCAAAGGCTCGCTGTCCTTTGTCAGTGTGGACCCAGAGGAAGGGCATATGGACGTGGCCTTTCAAATTTTGATGCCAGGCTTCGATTATGATTTGGCACACCCGGGGAGGGGTGCTTCCCATGGATGGATGTTCTTCTCTACCTATAATTCGGAGGAGTCCCATACCTTAATGGAGGTCAATGCCTCCCAAAACGACAAGGATTTCATCGCTGCCGTCAACTGGAAAAAGGCCGAAGAATATATCAAGGAAGGAAAATTCAAAACCATGCCTGCCAATTACGCGCACAATGTATATGACGAGTCTACCCATATGGCCACTTCTACCATGAAAAAGGAAGTACGGATACTCGATGCCTCGGAACTGCCCGGATTGGTCTATTTACTTCCCACACCTAAATCACCACATGGTTGTGATGTAGACCCCACAGGGGAGTATATCGTGGGAAATGGAAAACTGTCGGCCGATTTAACGGTACACTCATTTAGCAAGATGATCCAAGCCATTGAAGGCGAAAAGTTCGATGGTGAGGCCTATGGCATCCCTATTTTGAAGTTCGAGGATGTACTGGCCGGAACGGTATCACAAGCCGGTCTTGGGCCCCTGCATACCGAATTTGACGGCAAGGGCAACGGCTATACCACCTTCTTCATTTCCTCCGAAGTGGTAAAATGGAAAGTAGGGACCTGGGAGGTCATTGATAGGAAACCCACCTATTATTCCGTGGGGCATTTGATGATTCCCGGTGGAAACTCGAGAAAACCATTCGGCAAATATGTATTGGCCATGAACAAAATTACCAAGGACCGCTATCTTCCCACCGGACCAGAGGTAACCCAATCTGCCCAGCTTTACGATATTTCCGGGGAGAAAATGGAATTGCTGTTGGACTTCCCAACAGTAGGAGAGCCGCATTATGCCGCTGGTATTCCTGCCGATATCATAAAGGCAAACTCCAAAAAGATCTTTAAGCTCGAGGAGAACAAGCACCCCTATGGAGTTCAGTCCGACGCCGGTGTGCGAATCGAAAGGAACGGAAATGAAGTACGTATATATATGACCATGATACGCAGTCATTTTAACCCTGACAATATAGAGGGTATTAAAGTGGGTGATAAGGTGTATTTCCACGTCACCAATTTGGAGCAGGATTATGATGTGCCTCATGGTATAAGTATAATAGGCGCCAACACCTCCGAATTATTGATCATGCCCGGACAAACGGAAACCTTTGTGTGGGAACCGAAACAAGTAGGGGTATGGCCCTTCTATTGCACGGATTTCTGCTCAGCGCTGCACCAAGAAATGCAAGGTTATGTTAGGGTGTCACCGGCTTCATCCGATACTCCCCTTACATGGTCCTTGGGTGAAGATTAGATTAACTTTGACTATGTGTTTTCGAGGGAGCCTTGTTAGTGGGGTTCCCTCATGAACGGCGGGAGGAATCCCCTCCCGCCTTTACGAACCCTTTAATTGTTACACATGAAAAAATCACGGATTTTAATGCTGTGTGGAGCTTTATTGCCCCTATTCCTGTTCGTGTTTCCCCTTTGGAACATTACCTTGGAAGCTCCGCAATATCCTATTCCATTGGGCATGGACATTTATATCAATGACTTTGCGGATGCCAATCCGCACGATATAAAGAACATTAACTTAATGAACCACTACGTGGGAATGAAGTACATTCCCGATGCCATACCGGAATTCAAGATATTTCCCGCCGGAATAATCATCACCTCCATTATAGGGCTAATTCTTGCCTTTAAAGGGCGCTATAAATGGTTTTTGGGATGGTTCATTTTCATGGTGCTCCTGAGCAGTGCCGGCCTATACGATTTTTACCTCTGGGAGCACGATTACGGACACAATCTGGATCCCAAGGCCATCATGAAATTCACCAACCCGGATGGTTCGGTCATGGGCTTTCAGCCCCCATTGTTCGGCTCCAAGGACATTTTAAATTTTAAAGCCCATTCCTATCCGCAGTTGGGGGCCTATTTCCTAGGCTTGGGGATGTTATGTCAGCTGGCGGCCTACTTTGTCGGAAAGCGGGAAGCAAAACCCATAAATGCGAAATAAGATGCAAGGTAAAGGAAAGGCACTGTTGGTTTTTTTGATTCCATTACTCCTGTTTTTGTCGGCCTGCGTACCACAGCCGGAGAAGATAGCGTACGGAACCGACGGATGCCATTTTTGTAGTATGACGATTGTTGACAAGATCCATGGAGCGGAAATCGTTACCGAAAAAGGCAAGGTGTTCAAGTTCGATGCCGTAGAATGTATGATAAATCAGCTCAAGGAGACCGATACCGCCACGATATCCCTATTTCTGGTCAATCATTACGAAAGGCCGGAAGCGTTCATAGACGCCACCAAGGCCAGCTTCCTGATCAGCGAAAACCTGCCTAGTCCCATGGGTGCTTTTTTAACAGCCTTTGAAGATAGGGCCGAAGGGGAACGGATCAAGGCCAAGGAAGGCGGGCAGCTATATACCTGGAAAGAAATTCTATCAAAACTAAATAGTAAGCATGTACCAGACCTCCCATAAAATTGATGAATTGGAATGCTCCAATTTGAAAGTGGAAAAACTCTTTTTCAATGCCCCAACCGAAGTTTTGGCAATTAGCTTGGAAGAAGGAAAGGAGTTCCCAGAGCATAGCTCACCGCGCGATGCCTTCCTTGTAATGTTGGAGGGCCAGGTCTTGTTTTACATAAATGATCGGGAATACCCATTACGAAAACATCAAACATTCAACTTCCCGGCCGAAAAACTACATGCTGTAAAGGCCATAGAAAATGCCAAATTTTTGATCATTAGATAAACCCCTGGAAGGATGAACTCTGCCAAACTTCTTTTACTCACTGCATATCTTCTGACCGGACTAACCGTATCGGCCAGGACCATAACGGTTTGTAATAGTTGTGAGATAAGGACGATAAAGGAAGGCATTGCCCTAGCCTCGGATTTTGACACCTTGTTGATTAAAAAGGGTACGTACAACGAATACGATATCCTGATAGATAAACCGCTGACACTCTTAGGGGAAGGATATCCTAAAATAGATGGGCAAAGAAAGGGGGAGATCATTAGGGTAACCGCCGATAACGTCACCTTGGACGGACTGTTCCTCGTTAATGTGGGAACAAGCTATACCAGGGATTACGCCGCGGTACGGATTGTAAAGAGCAAAAACTTTCTGATCAAAAATTTGGTGCTCGAAAAATTGTTCTTTGGGATATATCTGGAAAAGTCTAGCCATGGCCAAGTGTTGTACAATAGGATCATTGGTGATGCGGTCAATGAGCACAGTTCGGGCAATGGCATTCAACTTTGGTATTCGCAAAATGTAGTTATTGAGGACAACTACATTACCCATGTCAGGGATGGTATCTATTTGGAATTTGCCAACAATTGCAGCATAAAACGCAACACCAGTACCAACAACCTTCGGTATGGGCTGCATTTTATGTTTTCCAATGACGATCTCTATGAGGAAAACGTCTTTGAAAACAATGGGGCAGGGGTGGCTGTAATGTTCTCCAAGCGCATCAAGATGCTCAACAACACCTTTAAGAAAAATTGGGGTACGGCCTCCTACGGCCTTCTGCTAAAGGAGATAAACGACGCAGAGATTGTGGGGAACAACTTTGAAAAGAATACCATCGGTATAAGCATTGAGGGGTCTAATCGGGTCACCTACAGAAAAAATGACTTCAACAACAACGGTTGGGCCATTAAGGTCCGAGGCGCCTGTTACACCAACAATTTTATAAAAAATAATTTCCTGCACAATTCTTTTGATGTTTCGTATAACAGCAAGATCAACGATAACCAGTTTGATCAGAATTACTGGAGTAAATACACGGGGTACGACTTGGACAAGGACGGTATTGGGGACGTGCCCTATCGTCCTGTAAAACTTTTTTCCTATGTAGTAAACCGTACCCCGGAAACCATTATCTTGATGCGAAGCCTCTTTATTGATATTATAGATTTTTCCGAGAAGGTATCCCCGGTCTTTACACCCGATAACTTGTTGGACCCCCATCCCCTAATGAAACGGAACCGATGATAGCGATCAAAGATTTACACAAACGTTTTGGTAAAAACCAGGTCCTTAAAGGAATTGACCTGGATATTGGCAAGGGGGGTATTTTTGCGGTCCTTGGCCCCAATGGCTCTGGCAAGACCACCTTGATCAAATGCATCCTTGGAATGGTGATTCCCAATAGCGGGGATATCTTGGTAGACAATAGCGCTGTAAGGAATAACTGGAAGTATAGACGTCAAATCGATTATTTGCCACAGATAGCCAACTTTCCGGGCAATCTGACCGTGGCCGAACTTATTCGGATGATCAAAAATTTAAGAGGTCAACAGGGCAATGATGCACCTCTTGTAGAGGCCTTTCATTTGGAGCCTTTTCTGGACAAAAGATTGGGGAACCTTTCCGGGGGAACCAAGCAAAAGGTCAACTTGGTATTGGCCTTTATGTTCAACAGTCCCCTTATCATCCTCGATGAGCCAACGGCAGGCCTGGACCCTGTGGCCATGTTGTATTTAAAGGAGCTTATACACAAGGAAAGGGAGAAGGGAAAGACCATTCTGATTACTTCGCATATCATGGGTTTTGTGGAAGAGGTGGCCGAAGAGATCGTCTTCCTTCTGGAGGGGCGCGTATACTTTAAGGGAAATATCGCTGCCCTGATGGAAAAGACCCAACAAAATGATTTTCAACATGCCATTGCAACCCTGTTAAAAGAAAACAATGCTTAAAATTTTAAAATACAGTTTTTACGACCTCGTGCGGAGCCGCTGGAGTTACGTCTACCTCCTGTTCTATCTCTTGCTGGGCATTGTTCTCTTATTCCTGAATAACGACCTCTCCAAAGCCGTCATTACCCTGATGAATGTCATTATTGTATTGGTACCCCTGATCGGCACCATATTCGGGGTTATGTACTACTATAGCTCCAAGGAGTTTACCGAACTTCTTTTGGCCCAGCCCATACGAAGATCGTCCATTTTTTTAGGGCAGTATTTGGGCGTCGCCCTGTCGCTCTCCATGAGCCTGATTATCGGTTTGGGACTTCCCTTTATTTTTTATGGACTCCTGAGGTCCGATGCTATTTGGGACTTTTCATTGCTCTTGGTCACAGGTATTTTTCTGACCCTTATCTTCACCGCTTTGGCTTTTAACATTGCGCTGTACCACGAAAATAAGATCAAAGGATTCAGTTATGCCATTTTGCTCTGGTTGTTTATGGCCGTCATCTATGATGGGCTTTTCCTAATGTCGCTCATTATTTTTGAAGCCTATCCTTTGGATACCTTTTCCCTAGGAGCAACCATGTTGAACCCCATTGACCTGTCTCGCATCCTTATTCTGTTAAAGCTCGATATCTCTGCCCTTTTGGGGTATACCGGGGCGGTATTCCAAAAGTTTTTTGGAACGGCCTGGGGTCTGGTATTATCGTTCTCGGCACTTGCGATTTGGTTTCTACTGCCTACCTATAATATTTACCGAAAGTCCAAAAGAAAGGATTTTTAGAAGGCTACCCCTGCCGGTGTTCAAAAATTTTCATGTACAACATGGTGGACATTTTTTGGGCCCTGTTCTTTGCGATCCAGGCAACTTCCCCCTCAAAAAGTGAATCAATGGTCTGGTACCATAGGTTAAGCCACAATCCAAAATGTTCGGGAGTAATGGTCTGGTTCACTTTATCATCCACTTCCTGATGGGCAGCCACAGGATTGCCCGTGTATTTTCGCTTTAGGAACAGTTGCGACTCCCAGAAATCGGTCAGGAGTTCCAAGTGCTGCTCCCAATCCGCAATAATACGATTAAAGATGGGCCCCAAAAGGTCATGTGCCCTAATATCGGTATAGAACGTGCGTACTAAAAGGGAAACATCTTCTCGGTCTTTTATGTCTGTTTTTGATGGCAAGAGAATAGCTTTTATGGGAACGAAGGTAATTAATTATGGCATTCCAGATCGGAGGAGACCAGTTCAACAACAGGTTTGGGGGAGATATAGGGAATTCCCAGTCCCAACCCCCTTAGGACAAATAAGGCGCCTATGATAATGACAAAGACGGGAATCAGTTTTTGAATTTTTCTTTTCGCGGCATGTTTTAGCATGCCACTAAAATAAATGGCAGCGGTCATCAAAGGTACGGTACCAAGGCCAAACAACGCCATATATAGTGCTCCCTCTGCAGGATTTCCCATGGCCACTGCCCCGAAAAGTGCCATATAGACCAAACCGCACGGAAGAAATCCGTTGAGAAAACCTATGGTCAAAAAGGTATCGGCCGTTTTCTTTTGAAGCTGGGTGCCCAGTTTACTTTTAACACGGGAAATTACCCCATAGATGGGTTTGGACAAACTGTGTTTGCGGGCAATGGAATAGGGCAGGAGCACTACTAAGATCATGATGATCCCAATGATGAGCGACAATTTTTGTTGCAGTCCAAAGACATACAGTCCTTTCCCCAAAAAACCAAAGACCAGGCCCATAAGCGCATAGGCAGAGGCCCTGCCAAAATGGTAACTAAAAATTTGTGTGAATTTCCTAAGACCATTGGTCCGATCTACCGGCAACAAAAGGGCAATGGGCCCACACATGCCCACGCAGTGCAAACTTCCCAGCAAACCTAATACCAATGCGGATACCAACATCTCAATAACGTATACTTTCTTTGTGCAAATAGTCCTTTCCCTGATACTGCCAACTAATTTTGATGTCCCAGCGACCATCCAACAAGCGTTTGTCAGGTATGAGCAAATGTGAATTGGACAGACTTATGGGTAAGTCAAAATCCAAGTGCTTATTGGACGGTCTGTAAAGGGACACCATGCCATTGGGCCGTTGCGCTTCCATTTCTTTGGGAAACGCGATTAAAAGCCCTTCGGATGTCTTGTTTATCCTGATTTGTTCCGAGAGGGCCTTGGCATTCTTCTCGGCGTCTATTTCTTTCTGATAGGCCAGTTCTGCCTTGTAATACCCTTCCGTGACCAAATCGTGGTTGACCCTATCATCGGTGCTCATCCGTACAACAAAAAACAGGATGAAGCCTATAAAGGCTATAAATGCAATAACAATTCCTGTACCCCAATTTAGTTTCATATTGTTTTTTTAAGTGTGTCACTTATAACTTCTAGGAGCCAAAAAGGCGGCCGTGGTAGTCTCTATGAGTTGGTCACCACTGTACACGCCTATTCTTAACTTGTCCTTATCCCCATTAAGTGCGGCGTTGTTGATCTCTATAAACAAGGTCCCCTCGGCCAGTTCCTCGGCCAGGACCGTAAAGTGCTCATGCGTTACCAAACTGATGGTTCCGGGATGTGAGAGCAGTTCAAAACTCACATCGGCTACGTCCTTGGTCGTTTTGTTCACCAGCTTATAGGTATACACATTGCTGATGATGTTTCCCGCTTTTCGCTCGTACAACTGACCCGGTAAACGTAGAATATTGGCCTCGAGATCGTTCCGTAAAAAGAGCATGCCCACAAGCACCCCGATCAGAATGGTCAATACGGCCGTATATCCCTTTAATCGAGGGGTGAAGGTAAATTTCGCCTTTTTTTCAATATTGTCCTCACTGGCATAACGGATGAGGCCCTTGGGAAGGTTTACCTTTTCCATAATGGCATCGCACTCGTCAATACAGGCGGTGCAGTTAACACATTCCAACTGTGTTCCATTGCGGATGTCTATGCCCGTGGGGCATACGTTTACACATTGGAAACAGTCGATACAGTCACCATGGCCCAAGGCTTCCCGATCTTCGTTTTTTCGAAATTTCTTTCTTCCGCTTTCCCCTTCGCCTCGTTTGTGGTCGTAGGCTACCACCACCGATTTATTGTCCAGCAGTACGCCCTGCATCCTTCCGTAGGGACAGGCAATAATACATACTTGCTCCCTGAACCAAGCAAATACAAAATAGAAAACGGCCGTAAAAATGAGCAAGGATACCAGCGTGCTTATATGCTGCAGAGGGCCGTCCGTGATATAACGGATCAGCCTGTCGCTTCCGATCAGGTAGGCCAGGAAGACATTGGCGATAATAAAGGAAATCACAAAGAAAACGCTCCATTTAAGGACGCGCTTCCGTATTTTTTCACCGTTCCAAGCTTGCCGGTCCAAACGGATCTGGGCCCCGCGATCACCATCGATCCAATACTCTATCCTTCGGAACACCATTTCCATAAAAATGGTCTGTGGGCACATCCAACCGCAAAAGATGCGACCAAAGGCCACGGTAAACAAGGCCACAAAAATGACCCCCGATATCATGGAAATTACAAAAAGATGAAAATCCTGTGGCCAGAACGGGAGCCCAAAAATGTTGAAACGGCGCTCCAGGACATTGAACATCAAAAATTGATGGCCATTGACCTTTATAAAGGGGGAGGCGAACAGGAACAGCAAGAGCGCATAACTGACCCATTTGCGGTACTCATAAAAACGGCCACTGGGTTTTTTGGGAAATATCCATGCCCGTTTTCCCTCTTCATTGATCGTACCTATGGAATCCCTAAAGTTTTCGTCCATTGCCATTACCTAAGTTCAATTATAAACCCTTATTGGTTGAGGGCTACTGTGGTGGAATCGGTTTCCTGCTCGGGAACCTCTTCCGCTGGCGGTGTTTCCGTTGGCGCGTTTTCGTCTACCCAGATGTCTCCTTCCGGAGCCTTTGGATCAGCAGCCGTGGTCCCTTGAAAGGTCAATAGATAACTGGCCACTTGCGCCATTTCCGCTGGCTTAAGTGTTTGTTTCCAAGATACCATCCCCTTGCCGTCGCGACCACCTTCGGAAATGGTATTGAAGACATTTTTGATGCCCCCGCCCAGAATCCAATATTGGTCGGTCAGGTTGGGACCAATGCCCCCCCCGCCGTCGGCCATATGGCACACCACGCATTTTTCCGTAAAGATTTTCTTCCCGGCCGCAATATCCGAAGCATCCGTCAACACTTCCACAGTGTTGGCATCCACTAGGTCTTTTGCAGTCTTTTTGTACTCTTCGATCGCCAATTGGGCCGCTGCTACCTCACGGTCGTATTCCAGATCCTGGTCATAATCGTTGAAGATATGGAACCGGACCAGGTACACCACACCAAAAATGATGGTGATATAGAACATATAGACCCACCAGGGCGGCAGTTTGTTGTCCAATTCGCGAATACCGTCATAGTTGTGGTCCAGGATAATTTCGCCTTCCTGCTCAAGAGGTTTGGAGCCCAAAAGCTTTTGGTACATTCTTTTGCCCCAGCTCCATTCCCAGCCTTTCGCTTTGGAGGCCAAATAGCGTTCCTTGGCCTCGTCCGAAAGCGTTTGGAACATAACGTTTTCAATGGATTTTAAGATCAGCTCTATGGCGATCAGTATCATTAGTACCAGAAACAGGAAAAGTTGGGTAATGGGGTATTCAATAATTGCCGGTTTTTCGCCGGAGTCTATGAAGTACTCCATAAGCGCAAATACGACAAAGAAAATTAGGGGGATACGTATCCACCAAGGTGACATATTTTTCATAACGTTTCTGGTTTATTTTGGTTATTCTCCTCTAACGGAAGGTTGCTTACCTCCTTTATATATGCCTTGCTTGCGGTAAAGACCCACCAGAAAAGCAATGCGAAAAAGACAAAAAAGATCAATAAGGATATCATGGGATAGGTGGCAATGCCCTCTATACTCTCCATATGATTTTTAACAAATTTTAGCATGACCTATTGGTTTTTTGAAATGATTTCTTCTGTTTCCTTTATCTTAATATCGGTGCCCAAACGTTGCAGATAGGCAATCAGGGCCACAATTTCACGATTCCTCATTTCCACAAAGGGCTGTCCGTTCTCCTGGGCAAACTTTTTGTCCTCTTCATAACCCTTGGCAAAGTCGGGATCCGAATACAGGTTCTGCTCTATTTTCAGGCCCTGTGCATCCATGTTGGCCTCGGCATTGGCAATATCTTCGTTGGTGTAGGGAACACCCAGGGTAACCATGGCTTCCATTTTTGCGGTAATGTCGCTTCGGTCAAGTTCGTTGCGTACCAACCATTGGTAGGCTGGCATAATGGACCCCGATGAAGTACTCTGGGGATCGTACATATGGTTCAGGTGCCAGCTATCCGAATACTTGCCGCCTATTCTATGCAAATCTGGCCCCGTTCGTTTGCTTCCCCATAAGAAAGGATGATCGTATACGAATTCCCCTGCCTTGGAATATTCACCATAACGTTCCACCTCACTGCGGAAAGGACGTACCATTTGGGAATGGCAGCCAACGCATCCTTCACGGATATAAAGATCACGGCCTTCCAGCTCCAAGGGAGTGTAGGGGGTTACACTGGTAATCGTGGGGATGTTGGATTTGACCAGGATGGTCGGTACGATCTGGATGATACCGCCTATCAAAATGGCTACCGTGGCCAAAATGGTAAGCTGAATGGGCTTACGCTCCAACCAGGTATGGAAGGTTTCCCCAAGCGTCCTTTTCTTGGACACCCGTGTAAGGGCTGCAGCTTCGGCCAGTTCATCCTCTACCTTGCTGCCAGAGCGTACGGTGAGCACTATATTGTAAAGCATTACGATGAATCCAACAATGTAAAGGCTACCGCCAATGGCACGCATCCAGTACATGGGGATAATCTCATTTACGGTTTCCAGGAAGTTACCGTATACCAAAGTTCCATCTGGGTTAAAATCTTTCCACATGAGGGCCTGCGTAAATCCGGCCACGTACATGGGCAGCGCGTACAGGATAATACCTAGCGTGCCGATCCAGAAGTGAAAGTTGGCCATGGGCCTGGAGTGAAGGCGTGTTTTGAACATTTTGGGCACCAACCAGTAGACCATTCCAAACGTAAGGAAACCGTTCCAGGCCAATGCACCTACGTGTACGTGTGCAATGATCCAATCGCTAAAGTGGGCAATGGCGTTTACGTTTTTAAGCGAAAGCATGGGCCCTTCAAAAGTGGCCATACCATATCCCGTAATAGCCACGACCATGAATTTGAGTACCGGACTGGTGCGAACCTTGTCCCAGGCTCCCCGCAGCGTCAACAATCCGTTGATCATACCTCCCCAGGAGGGAGCAATAAGCATTATGGAAAAGGCCACACCCAAATTTTGGGCCCAGTCGGGCAGGGATGAGTACAACAAATGGTGCGGTCCTGCCCAGATATAGATGAAAATCAATGACCAAAAGTGAACGATGGACAGGCGATAGGAATATACTGGCCTATTGGCGGCCTTGGGCACAAAATAATACATAAGTCCCAGAAAGGGCGTGGTGAGGAAGAAGGCCACGGCATTGTGTCCATACCACCACTGCACCAGGGCATCCTGTACCCCGGCATAAACCGAATAACTTTTAAGGGCGCTCACCGGAAGCTCCAAGCTGTTAAAGATATGGAGTACGGCAACGGTAACGAAGGTGGCCAAGTAAAACCAGATGGCCACGTATAAATGTCGCTGTCTTCTTTTGATCATGGTGCCGATAAGGTTCCATCCAAAGGCTACCCATACCAGCGCAATGGCAAGGTCTATGGGCCATTCTAGCTCTGCATATTCCTTGGAGGTGGTATACCCTAAGGGCAAGGTAATGGCGGCCGCCACTATAATGGCCTGCCAGCCCCAGAAGTTGAAATTACTAAGGGCATCGCTGAACATACGAGCCTTGAGCAGGCGCTGGGTGGAATAATAGACCCCGGCAAAAATGGCATTTCCTACGAACGCAAAAATGACCGCATTGGTGTGCAAGGGCCTAAGGCGACCAAAACTCAGCCAAGAAATGCCGTCGGTTACGTTGGGAAATAAAAACATAAATGCCAATAGCAGCCCTACCAGCATCCCAATAATTCCCCAAAATAAGGTGGCGTAGAGGAACTTCTTTACGATCTTGTTATCGTAGTAAAACTGTTGTACTTCCATAGTCGTGTATTTAGTTCGATTGATTTTCCTGTTCCGGTTCTTCTGAATCCAGGCCTTCCTTCACCAGTTCATCCTCGAACAACATGCGTATAGAAGGGGTATAGGCATCGTCATACTGTCCGCTCCGTACAGAAAGGATAAAGGCAATAAAAAAGACGATGGCAACTACTATGCTGATGGTCAACAACACATAAATGACACTCATACCTACCTGAATTTGGGGGTAAAACTACGCTCGAAGCAGCATGCATAAAATGACATTTGTCATATTATTCCTAAAAAAATGACAATAAAAAAAGGGCCTACAAATGGCCACAGGATTTGTAGTTTACAGAAGGGGCATGGCAAGGGAGTTCTACCTGAAAACTTAAGCGGAGATACGTTTTTTTTCTGGGAGCAGAGACAACAGTGCCCCTACTATAATCAGGTTTTTTCCGATATACTGCCCCAAGAGCGTTGGCACTATAGGGGCATAATTGAAGGACTGCTCGCTAAAGAGGATCAAGGGCGCAAAGGTAAAGGCCATATGGAAGAGCGCAATGATAATGATCGTTTTGCGAAATAAGTTCAAGATCAAAAAAAGACCTATACCCACCTCGAGCAATGCCAAGAGCAGGATGGAAATATCCGGAGGGATAAAACCAAAACTCAGTTGATCTATGGTGTCCTTGGCCAATCCTTCGGCCGGACTAAGGTGCGGGAAGAACTTTAAGGTGCCGAACCACAGGTATACCAGCCCAATGCTAATGGCCAAGAGGTTGTTGCGGTAAATTCGTTTTATGAGTTGCATGGCAATTTCTTAAAGCCCACCAAAGTAGTCAAAATCATTGGGTGTGGTATTTATTAATTTAATTTTCTTCCCAGTAGGTTAGTGGCCAAGGTGGTGAAAAGTACGATACTGATCGAACTCAGGGGCATCAATATGGCGGCTATGACCGGCATCAACTGGCCGGTGACCGCAAAATACAGCCCTACAACATTATAGAGCAGGGAGAGCGCAAAGCTAAGCTTAATGATCTTCATCGCTTTCTTGGACGCGGCGATGTAGTTGGGGAGTTCCTTGAACTTGGAAGCATCCAAAATACCATCACAGGCCGGTGAAAATACGTTCACGTTTTCGGATACCGCAATACCTACATCACTTTGGGCCAATGCGCCAGCGTCATTTAGACCGTCACCCACCATGAGTACTTTTTTGCCTTGTTCCTGCAAAGAGGCGATAAAGTCTAACTTTTCCTGGGGGGTTTGATCAAAGTAAAGCGGGGTAAGCTGGGGCAAGAGTTCCTGCAGCCTTGATTTCTCACCTGCATTGTCCCCGGACAGTACGGCCAGATCCAGTGTTTTATCCAGGGTATTAAAAACGGCGGTAATCCCCTCCCGATATTGGTTTTGAAACACGTAATACCCTTTATAGGTATCATTGCTGCTAATATGCACCGAGGTGTTTTCGGAAATTTTTTCATCCGAATGGCCCACAAAGTCCGGTGAGCCAACTTTCATTTCACTTTGGCCTTTGACCCCCTTCACGCCTTTGCCCAAATGTTCTTGATAGTCGTCCAGGGTCATGATATTGTGCTCCGCCAAAAGCTCGTACAGGGCCCTGCTCAACGGATGATTGGATGCCCGGAGGGTATTGGCCAAGAGCCTCTGTTCCTCTGGGTTCAAAGTGACACCTTGGTAGGAGACCTTACTTTTTTGGGTGGTGGTCAGCGTTCCGGTCTTATCAAATATGGCGGTATCTACCAAAGCCAATTGTTCTACGGTCTGGGTGTCCTTCAGGTAAAACTTCCTTCGCCCGAAAATGCGTAACATATTGCCCAGGGTAAAAGGCGATGCCAGCGCAATGGCACATGGGCACGCAATGATCAGGACCGCAGTGAACACGTTCACGGCCATACTACTGTCGATAAAGAGCCAAAAGGTAGTGGCCGCAAAGGCAATGGCCAATACGGCCAGGGTAAAATGTTTTCCGATACTGTCTGTAAGGGTGCGGAAGCGGCTGTGGCGGTCTTTTTGAAAGACAGAATTGCCCCAGAGTTGGGTAAGGTGACTTTGCGATACGGCTTTTAATACTTCTATCTCAATGGGACCATGCATTTGCTTACCTCCGGCAAAAACCCTGTCGCCCGATTCTTTTTTGAGTACTTCGGATTCTCCGGTAACAAAACTATAATCGATCTGGGCATTTCCCGTGATAAGGATCCCATCTGCCGGAATAAGTTCCCCGTTTCGAATGAGCAGGCGATCTCCCGGTGCAATGGCATAGACCTCCACGGTCTCTTCCTTTCTATTTTTTCGGATGCGGGTGACAGCAATGGGAAAGTACGATTTATAGTCCCGCTCAAAGGACAGGAAGCCATATGTTTTTTGCTGAAAGAATTTCCCGAGCAGCAGAAAAAATATAAGACCGGTTAAACTATCAAAAAATCCGGTGCCCAGGTCCAGTGCAATTTCCAGGGTGCTTCTAATAAAAAGGGTTAAAATCCCCAGGGCGATGGGAACGTCTATATTCAATAATTTGGACCTTAGGCCCTTGTACGCAGATACCAAATAATCCCTGCCGGCATAAAAGACCACCGGGACGGAGAAAAAGAACATCAACCATCTAAAGAGGGACTTATACTGTTCCAACCAATATTCTCCTACCTCAAAATATTCGGGAAAGGAGAGGAACATCACATTGCCAAAGGCAAAGCCTGCCACACCCAATTTATAGAGTAGGCTCCTGTTCGCCTTTTTGGTAGGCTGGTCGTAGTCTTCCAAGGAGATATAGGGTTCATAGCCTATCCGGGCAAGCAAGAGGACCAGATCCTTAAGGGATAACTCTTGGGAGCGGTAGCTGATGCGTACTTTTTTTTGGGGAAAATCTACTTGGGAACTGAGGACGTCCGGGTGTAACTTGTTCAGGTTTTCCAGTACCCAAATACAGGAACTGCAATGGATTTGCGGAATATATAGGTTGATGATCTGATGGTCTCCATTGTTAAATTCAACTAGTCTTTCAACAATAGCGTCAGTATCGAGAAAATCGTACTTTCCCTCAATCTCCTGTGGAGTAGCACCAGCAGCCGATTGAAGTTCATAAAAATAGGATAGGTTATTACTTTGAAAAATATCATAGACCGTTCGGCATCCATGGCAACAGAAGTTTTTTCCATCGAATTCAATGGGGACTTTACCGCAATCATCACCACAATGGTAACAGGCTATCTTTCCCATACACATTTGCTTACTACCTGCTGCAAAGGTGCAAACCACTTCTTGCTAAAAACATGATATATATCAGTTTTTCTTTCTATATGGAAGGTTACCTTTGCGCGTCAGGTAAAACCTCTAGGACTATGGAAAGTAGGTGTGAAAATTGTATCATCCGTCAGTTTAATTCCTTACGCGCCATGAGCAAGGAAGAATTGAAAAGAGTTTCCGATACCAAAACCACCAAAATTATCAAAAAAGGGGCTTCCATTTTCCAGGAAGGCGAAAAACTGAACGGTGTTTTCTGTGTGCGCAATGGTGTTTCCAAACTTTCCAAACTCAGTGCAAACGGCAAAGACCAGATTGTAAAATTGGCCACTAAAGGGGAGGTAATAGGGCAACGTTCCGTCGTGGCGGATGAGTGTACCAATCTGAGCGCTGTGGCTGTCAGCGATATGGAAATGTGTTTTATTCCCAAGGACACTATCCTTTCCACAATGCACAAAAACCCCGATTTTACCCTAGAAGTCCTTCGGCATATGGCCCATGACCTTCGGGAAGCCGATGACGTGATTGTGAACATCTCCCAAAAGACCGTAAAACAGCGTATGGCAGAGGCGCTTTTGTACCTAAAAAGTAATTTTGGGGAGGATGCGGATGGTTTTCTGGCCCTCACCCTATCCCGTGAGGATATTGCCAACGTGGTGGGCACCGCCACTGAATCTACCATTCGTATCATTTCGGAATTCAAAAAGAAAGGCTTCATTACCACTTCTGGCAAGAAGATTGCCATTGCCCATGAAAAAAAACTCAGGGACTTAGCGTCCGGTTTCTAGATCCATAACCTGACATAAGTCATAGTTTTCACTTTGGACCCTACCTATTTTTACCCCTATAAATTATTCAAGAAATTGCCATGAGGAAGATATTGGTGCCTACAGATTTTTCGGAAAACGCATGGAATGCCACCAAATATGCCATTGAACTGTTCAAAGGTGAGGAATGCACATTTTATTTGTTGAATACCTATACCCCTACCTTTGCACACAATCGTTTTATGGCAAGTACGATCCAGGATCCCGGGGTGGATGATATTATCCGTTCCAATTCGGAGAAGGGATTACAAAACCTACAGGCCAAAATAAAAAAAAGGAATCAGTATCCGAACCATCGTTTCAAAACAGTATCCTCTTTTTGCCTATTGGTAGAAGCTATAAGGGACATAGTGGATTCAGAGGGAATAGATTTTATCGTAACCGGAACCAAGGGTGCCTCTGGGATAGAGGAGGTTTTTATGGGGAGCAATACCGTACGCATCATAAAATCGATCAAACGTTGCCCGGTTTTGGCCATCCCCATGGATTTTGAATATGCAACCCCCTCCGAAATTGCATTCGCCACGGACTTTAACCGGTTTTACACACTTTCGGAACTGCAACCGCTGATCGATTTGGCCAGGGCGTTCGACGCCACTTTGAGAATTGTGCATGTACAATATGAAATTAAGGCCCTGACCGAGATACAACAGTTTAACTTGGAGATGCTGCGCAAATACCTGGGAGACCTACCGCATTACGTGCATACGGTTACAGAGCTTAATTCCGTCTCCAAGACACTTGAAGTGTTTACAAATGAACTGGGAATACATCTGCTGGCCATGTTGCATTATCAGCACAGCTATCTGGAAAAGATGACGCGTGAACCGATTATTAAGCGGGTGGCCTTTCACACGCAAATACCCCTGTTGGTTATCCCGGAGCTGGGCATGGGGGTATCTCCCAAGCCTAAAAAGAAAGGCAAAAACCTAATGCTAAGCTAGTCTATCGGTCTAGCGGCCGGTCCTCATAGAAATCCTCAAAGGTCTTTTCAGTGGTGTAGCCATCCGTCAATACCCTATAAACCATATAAACGAGCATTAGTTGTCCGGCGACGGTGAGGTAGAATACCCAGTTGAAGGGAAATCCCATGCTTGCCGTTGCTGTCACCAAGATTAAAACCAATGTGGTAGCGATTACCCAGAAAAAGACGGAGGTGCGCATGTTTTTTGCTTTAAAATAGCTAGAAAATGTAGATTTTGATGTTAAGGAAATGCTATTTTTAGGCCGCCCCTTGGGCAGGGACGGTCTGGCTCGCTGCTACAAGTTACAGCGTTCCCATGGCAATACGCACCATTTCGCTAAAGCCTGTCTCCCGTTCTTCCGGGCTGGCCCCTTTCCCCGTGACCAGGGAGTCCGAAATGGTCAAAATGGCCAGGGCCCGGACCCCGTGCTTTGCGGCCAGGGTATAGAGGCCGGCGGCCTCCATTTCTACACATAGCACATTGTAGGCTGCCCACAGTTTATAAGATTCCGGATCGTCCGCGTAGAACACATCGGAAGAAAGTACATTGCCGGCGGTAATGGGGATTTGGTGGTCCTTGGCATACTGCACGGCCTTCATAAACAGTTCAAAGCTGGCCGTGGGGGCATAGTTCGCATGCTTAAATTTTGAGTGGTTGATGCTAGAGGTCGTAGAGGCGGCCATGGCCAGCACAATGTCCCGGATTTTTACCTCTTTTTGATAGGATCCCGCAGTACCCACGCGAATCAGGTTTTTAACACCGTAGGCCGTGATAAGTTCATGACAGTAGATGAGGGACGATGGAATACCCATACCACTGCCCTGTACCGATACCCGTTTTCCTCCATAAATTCCAGTATAACCCAACATGCCTCGGATTTCGTTGTAGCAGATGGGGTCTTCCAAAAAAGTTTCAGCGATCCATTTGGCGCGTAAGGGGTCTCCGGGGAGTAGGACGGTCTCTGCGATTTCCCCTTTTTTTGCGGCGATATGTAAACTCATGGGCTTTGATTTTCGTCTTGTGCAAGCAGGGCAATACCGGAGGAAGTGCCGATCCGGGAAACGCCAAGTTCAATATAACGTAGGGCGGTGGCCCTATCCTTGATGCCGCCGGAGGCCTTAATACGGGCCTTGTCCCCTACGACCTCCTTCATCAGGCGGACATCGTCAAGGGTAGCCCCTCCAGGCCCAAAACCTGTGGAGGTTTTTACAAAATCTGCCCCTGCCTCTACCACTAAGGCACATGCTTTTTTCTTTTCTTCGGTAGTGAGATAAGCGGTCTCTATAATGACTTTTAAAACCACATCGCCAATGGCCTTTTTTACCGCTTGGATCTCTTGCAACACCTGATCGGTCTCGCCAGATTTTAGCCACCCCAGATTGATGACCATATCTATTTCGTCCGCTCCGTTTTCCATACAATCCACGGCTTCGAACACCTTGGTCCGTGTGCCGTTGGCCCCTAAGGGAAAACCCACTACAGCGGCTATTTTTATTGCGGTATCCGCCAGCTCCTTATGCGCGGTGCCAACATGGCAACCGTTTACACAGACCGCGTAAAAGCCATGGGTCCGTGCCTCCTGACAGAGGTTTTCTATGGCCGATAGGGTGGCGGTGGCGCCCAAGAGGGTATGGTCTATGTATTGTTGTAGGGGTATGGGCTTCATACAAGGGTTTTAAAACGTTCAAATGCCTGCTCCTCCAGTACTTGCCGATGGTCTGGATGGGCTATGGAAATAAGGGCCTTGGCCCGTTGTTCCAAACTTCTCCCAAAAAGGTTCACTACCCCGTATTCCGTGGCCACGTAGTGTACGTGTGCCCTTGTGGTGGTTACCCCGGCCCCATGTTTAAGAAAGGGGGTGATTTTGGAAACGCCCTTATGGGTAAGGGAAGGCATGGCGATTATAGGTTTGCCTCCTTCGGATAGGGAGGCCCCGCGGATGAAATCCATTTGTCCCCCAACGCCAGAGTATTGATAGGTGCCGATCGTATCCGCACATACCTGGCCGGTGAGATCTATTTCAATGGCACTGTTGATCGCGGTCACTTTTGGATTTTGTCGAATAACGGCTGTATCATTGGTAAAGGCGGCTTCTTTAAAATGTACACTGGGGTTATCATGAACGAAGTCATATAGCGCCTGGGTACCTACAGCAAAGCAGGTAACGATTTTTCCGGTTTTAATTTCCTTGTCCTCTCCTGTAATAATCCCTTTTTCCACTAAGGGTAGGATACCATCGGAAAACATCTCCGTATGAATACCCAATCTTCTGTGGCCGTGCAAATTGTTTAGTACGGCATTGGGAATATTGCCGATACCCATTTGTAGGGTGGCGCCATCCTCGATCAGCTCGGCCACATGTGCTCCAATTTTTCGTTCAACATCGGTCATTCCGTTGATCTGACTGCTATATATGGGCTTATCTACCTCTATGGCTTTATCAATTTGCCTTATGTGTATGATACCGTCCCCATGGGTTCTGGGTACTTGGGGATTCACTTGCGCAATGACCCTCTTGGCGGTCTGTATAGCGGGCAAGGTGACATCTACGGAAGTACCAAGGGAACAATATCCGTGTTTATCTGGGGGCGATACCTGGATAAAGGCAACATCCAAGGGCAGGATCTCCCGCCTGAACAGCAAATGTATTTCGCTCAAAAAAATAGGGATATAGTCGCCTTTGGCGGAATCTATTGCTTTTCGAACGTTACCGCCCACAAAGCAACTGCTTATTCGAAATGCATCAGTGTAAGGTTCCGAGGTATATTTGGCCTGGCCTTCCGTGTGCATTTGAATAATCTCGATGTCTTCCAGATCTCTATAGCGATCGCAGAGCGCATCGATCAACACGTTCGGTGTCATGGCAGCACCTTGAAAGAAAACGCGATTTCCCGATTTTACACAGGCAACTGCCTCTTCGGCTGCAACAATTTTTAGGGTAGCGGGCATAGTTTGGATGCTTAATGGCTATGGTTGATCTGCATCTATTGCAGCAATAACTTTAGTTTGGCCAAGATAATCAATTCGGATTTGTTCTTTCGCGCAAAGGCCGCGGCAATGGCATGGGCCGTATCCATCACCAATCGCTTTACCTTGGGGCTGAACTTTTCATGGTGCTCCTGGTAAAAGGTCGCGAAATCATCAAAACAGCTTCCGCTATCCTTTCCGTACTCCAACAGCCAATCGAATACCGTTTCGATTTGAAATGCGGCATCGGTGCCAAATTCGTCCTCAACGGCATCTACCTGCAACCAATACGATCTTACTTCCTCTCTTAGCGTATCCATTTCCTTGGCATGAATACTTTGATCAGCCATGGCTACGGCATAAAAAAGCTTCCCCAAATTTTGGTAAAACTCGTTTCCAATCCGCTGCGATTCCATCATGTTCATAGCGTTGTCATTTTCTGTTTCAAAAATAGAAGCTATACCTAGGGTTTTTTATGACAAAAATCAGTTATATGGTTTAACTTTATGGCATGAAGGTTTTTCAGAAAAACAGCAATATTTTTAATCTGCTTTCCGAGGGGGTATCGGAAGGTATCATTGTGGTGAACGAGAAACAATTGATTGTTGCCAATAATTCGTCCACGGAGGAAATGTTCGGATACGAAAAGGACGAACTTGTCGGAAACCACCTGGAACTTCTCATTCCCGCCAGTTACCACCATGCGCACAAGGGACACTTCAAAGACTTCATGAACAGGAGCCAAAGACGTCCCATGGGCCAGGGCCGTGAGCTCTACGGTATTCGGAAAAATGGGGAGGAGTTTCCCTTGGAAGTAGGCCTAAATCCATTTAGTCTGTACGGGAATACCTATGTGATGGCCTTGATCGTGGATATCACGGAACGCCGAAACTATACGGAGCGTTTGGAGCTTGAGGTCAAGGAGCGTACCGAACAACTTCAGGAAGCACTATCCAAGGAACGGGAACTCAATGAACTCAAAACACGCTTCCTGTCCTTGGTTTCCCATGAATTCAAAACACCCTTGAGCAGTATCCTCACCTCTACTACGCTTTTATCCAAATACACCCAGACCGAACAGCAGGAAAAAAGGAACAAGCATATAGATACCATTCGCAACAAGGTAAAATACCTGGATACCATTCTCAACGATTTTTTATCCGTTGAGCGCCTGGAGACAGGGAAGGTAAATTATAGATTTACCACTTTTCCCTTGAGCAAATTGGTGAACCAGGTCATCTATGATGCCAATATGCTGCTTAAGGTAGGGCAACAGATTCAGTACCCCGAACAGATCGATGACTTTGTCATTACCTGCGATGAGAAAATACTGGAGCTCATCCTGTCCAATTTGGTCCACAATGCCATAAAGTATTCGTCCGAGGATACGGTGATCGATATACAGATTCGTCAGAAAGGGAACAATCTGATAATGAAAATTATCGACCAGGGCATGGGGATTCCGGAAAGTGATCAAAAGTTTATTTTTAATCGGTATTTCAGGGCCAAAAATGCCTTATTGAGTCAAGGCACGGGAATCGGGTTGAATATTGTGAAGCAACATATTGAAAATTTAGGTGGATGCATTACCTTTAATAGTCAGGAAAACAAAGGGTCTACCTTTACCGTGGAAATACCAATGAATCCAGAGCCGTAACCCATGAAAAGAATACTATTGATAGAGGATGATACCGCCTTAAGAGAAAATACGGCCGAATTGTTGGAGCTTTCCGATTATGAGGTTATTACTGCCCCGAATGGCAAGATAGGTATAGACCTGGCTAGGGAACAGCATCCCGATATTGTGGTATGTGATATCATGATGCCCGAGATTGATGGGTATGGTGTGTTGCAGCAACTTTCCTCAGATGCGGCCACCCAACATATCCCCTTTATTTTTCTTTCGGCCAAAACGGAGCACAAGGAGGTGCGCAAAGGGATGGACCTTGGGGCCGATGACTACCTTACCAAACCCTTTGAGGAAGTAGACCTGATGAGCGCCATAGAAAGCAGGTTGGCCAAGGCAGAGATCATGACCCGTTTGGGTAGGAATCAGACACCTTTATCCGTGGATGCCGAGGCGCAGATGCGTACCTTGAACGAACTGAAGAATTTTTTTGATGACCACGGGGATGTCCATACCTATAAAAAGGGAAGCCCTATTTACAATGAAGGGGAGCATTCCAACAAGATTTTTCTTATTTTAGAAGGGGTAGTAAAATGCCATAAGATGGATGAGGATGGGAAGGAATTGATCACTTCCCTACATCCTGCCGATGATTTTTTGGGCTTTACCTCCTTTCTGGACAACCTTCCCTACCAGGAATCGGCCTCGGCAGTGGAAGACGCGGAACTGGCAGGTATTTCCAAGGAAAGCATGAAAGGTATTTTGGAAAAAAACCACAATGTTTCACTGGAATTGATGGAATTGCTCACCGACAATATTTCGGAAATCAAAGAGCAACTCCTCCAAATGGCCTATAGCTCTGTCCGGAAAAAAACCGCGCAAACCCTGCTTCAGTTTGCCGAGGTCCTGAACAAAAACCCTGAGGAACCTATTCGCATTTCCCGCAGTGACCTTGCCAGCGTGGCCGGTATTGCCACAGAAAGTTTGATCCGGACACTTTCCGGATTCAAAAAAGAAGGACTTATAGATATTGAGGGCAGGAACATCAAAATTTTACAATTAAGGGCACTGCATGGTATAGAATAGCTGCAGAGCATGCTGAAAAGGGTAGATCAAGCCCTTTGGAAAGCGCTCAAATTTTTGCCCAACCGCCCCAATAATATGATTTTAGTCATATTTCCCTTGGACCTATCCCAATACATTTGCTTTTGTAGTATCCAGTAGGTCGCTTATCCAATGAAAAATATATTGATTCCCACCGATTTTTCACCAAATGCTTGGAACGCCCTAAAATATGCGCTCGGCTTTTTTAAGGGGGTCCATTGTAATTTTTATCTACTCCATGTTGCACCTTTGAGCGAATACCCAGTAATGGGGCTTTCATTTACGCCCAGCCTTGGCGAAACCGGCATACCTTCAAAAGACAAGCTCGATGCCTTTACGGAACGGGCCAAAAATAAAGCCGAGAGCGAACTACACCATTTTTTCCCGGAACTGCATTATGGCCTGCTTATAGATGTGACCCGCAGATTGGTCAAGGAAAAGAAAATAGACCTGATCGTCATGGGAACCAAGGGGGCGTCAGGGATAAAACGGCTTATTATTGGAAGTAATACCGGTGATATTATAACCAAGGTACAATGCAATACCCTAGTAGTCCCGGAACATGTAGTTTATGGGAGACCACGGACGATCACCTTTCCGACCGATTATAATATTTTCTATTCGCATGCCATTTTGGAGACGTTGTCAGAGCTCGTTGTTGCCAACAAAGCGCACCTCAAAGTCCTTCATGTGGCGGGGAGCACGGAAAACCTATCCGAAGATCAGCAAAACAACAGAGCGTATCTACAGGATTACCTGGAGGAGATATTTCCAAAACAGCACAGTTTTTATCTCATTGATAACCGAAAAATTACTCAAGGAATACAGGAATTCATCTCAGAAAAACAGAGTGATCTTACCATTATGGTGGCCAAGAACCTCAATTTTTTACAACAGCTACTTTTCGATTCCACCGTGGAAAAAGTGAGTTTCCATACCCAGGTGCCCTTTTTGGTCATCCACGGCTAAGCGACAATTTCTATCAGCTATGGTACTGATAAATATCATAGTTTTCACCTCCCATAGCACATAACTTTGGCCGTCAAAGAAAAGACCGTACAAATGCAGATCATATTGATTCCTACTGATTTTTCCGACAATGCACTGCATGCGATCCACCATGCCCTAAAACTCTTTAAGTTGGAAAGGGCCAACTTTTACTTTTTGCACGCTTATGCCGATGAAGTATACGAATTGAGCAAATCCGGGACCCGGGATAGTTTAAAACAACGAAGAAAGGAGGTGCGCAAAAAGACCGATACATCGCTGGACCAATTGCTTTCCGAATTGGAAGAAGAATTTCCAAACCCGAAACATTCCTATCAGGTAGTGTCGGCCTTCGAATCCTTGGTCGATGCGGTAAACGATTTCGTGGATCAGGTGGATATCGATTTAATCGTAATGGGCACAAAAGGGGTTACATCGGATAAAAGGACCATCTTGGGCAGTCATACGGTACAAGTGTTAAAATACGTAAAATGCCCCGTGCTGGCCATTCCTGAGGAGTATGCCTACCAGCCACCCAAAAAAATACTGTTCCCCACGGACTACATGTTGCCCTTTAAACGGAGGGAATTGAAATTGCTCAACGAACTGGCAGGCTCCTTCAAATCAGAAATACATTGTCTATACATTTCCGCCCTGAAGAAATTGTCGTTCCGTCAAGAAGACAACAAGCTCTTTCTGCAAAATACCTTATCCAGTGCGTTTCTGTTTTTTAAACAATGCGAAGGTGAGGACAGGGTGCAGATCATTTTGGAACATATCGCCAAAGATTATATAGATATGCTGGTCATGGTAAATTCGCGCCATTCCCTTTTAGAGAATATGTTGTACCGGTCTACTGTGGACCAAATTGGACTTACCGTGAGCGTTCCCTTTCTGGTCATGCAGAACCTACCCAGATAATCCTATAATGGAACAATGAAGAATGCGGCCCTTTAGGACTGGGCCAGGTTTTTGGATATGCTGTAAAGTGTTGGACTAGGCTAAGGCTTGATCAAACATCTCACTACGGCTTAGGAAGGATTTCCCGTTCTGGCATTTGTACTTTATTATGGGATAACCGATCCGCCAGAGTTCTTGCTTTACCCTATGAAATGCCAATGGCCCCTCAAAGAGAAAGAAGATCATCTGATTGTCCACATCAATGTCGATAATACGGATATCCATGAGCCGACTGAGGTTTCTGATAATCTTTTGCTTGCAGGCGTCGGACCTGAGGTGCTGAATTTTTGCCAAGGCTCTCATACGTTTTTTTGTTATTGAATATAAGGCCATAGGGGCTTTGTGGAAATGACCAATGTCAGTTCACATGATTTTTGTCATTTTAGCTTCTGGGGGCCGATCGTATTTTTACCGGTGACAACGATAAGTAATGTGGTTATGAAAAATGTTTTGATCCCCGTTGATTTTTCCGATAATTCGTGGAATGCGGTACAGTATGCAAAGGAACTCTTTCAAAGAACACCCTGCGTTTTTTATCTGTTCCATATCAACGCCATTGCGCCCTATTCCGGTGCCGAAACTTCCATTGTAGGCTCTTCCAAGGTGTTGGAAGAGGCCGTTTTACAGGAGAGCCAAGAACGTTTGGACGAAGTGTTGAAACGTATTGAACAACTCCCTGTGAATACCGAACACCGTTTTGAGACCCTTACGGTATATGATTTCTTTGTCGATGCCATTCGCAAACAAATAGCCGACAAGAAGATAGACCTGATCGTTATGGGAACCAAAGGGGCTTCGGGCCTCAAAAAGGTAACCATGGGCAGCAATACGGCCGATGTCATAACCAAAGTGAAATGCCCCGTTTTGGCGGTTCCAGAAAATGCCGAATACAAAAAACCCAAGGAAATAGGATTTCCCACGGATTTTAATTTGAGCTATGATATAAAAGTGCTCGACACCTTGATAGAAATAGTCCAAATGCACCATGCTGCACTACGGGTATTGTACATTTCCGGAAAAGGCGAGGAATTGGATAGTGAACAACATAAGAACAAGGCATTCCTCCACGACTACTTTAAGGACTTGGAACACAGTTTTCATAGAGTGACCAGTAAAAAACTGGAAACAGCGGTACAATGTTTTGTGGAAAGCAGGGATTTGGACATGATCTCCATGGTCGCCAAGAACGTGAACTTTTTACAGCGAGTGCTTTTAAGACCTGCGGTCCAGGAAATTAGCTACCACACGGATGTCCCTTTCTTGGTGCTTCACGAGTAGCATCGCCGAGGTTAATCCAAGAATCCGGATTTCAGGGGGTATATGATTGTATGATTTTGATCAAATCGTTCTTTTGTAGTATACCGGACTGTCGCCACACCAAGGTTCCGTTTTGAAACAACAGTAGGGTGGGTACACCCCGGATCTGGTACCTATTGGAGATTTTTTGGTTTTTGTCCACATCGATCTTTACAATTTTGATCATGTCGCCCAAGTCTTGCTTTACTTCCTTTAAAATGGGTGCCAACACCTTACATGGGCCGCACCAATCGGCATAAAAATCAACGAGCACCAAAGGACCTGAGGTAATGACCGTTTTGAAATTGCTTTGCATGCACTTAGGATTTAATACGTGCAATTTAAGAAAATACCCCTAAGGCCAACTGACGAATATCATGGTTTTTGGGGCGTCTCGATTCTATTTTTGAATGGTAATCCAAAAACGCTAAAAAATGAAAAAGATTTTGCTCCCCACCGACTTTTCGGACAACGCCTATAACGCCATATGTTATGCCCTCAAACTTTTTAAGAACGAGGAATGTGCCTTTTATTTGGTGCATACCTATACCCCGGCAATTTATCAAGCAGAGTATGTGCTTCATAGTCCGGGACAGGTAGGTCTGGGCGATGTACACCAGACCAGGGCACTCTCACAACTGCAGAAGTTGATGGACCAACTGCATGAGGACTTTAACAATCCGAAACACCTATTTGTACCGCATGCCGCCTTTAACCTTTTGGTCGATGAAATAGTAGACATGGTACAGAAGGAGCATATAGATCTGATTATTATGGGAACGCAAGGCGCCACAGGGGCCAAGGAGATATTTTTGGGCACCCATACGGTCCATGTCATAAAAAAAGCGGGTTGTCCGGTAATTGCGATTCCTCCACACTTTGATTATGAAACCCCCAAGGAAATCTTATTTCCAACAGACTATGAGGTAGACTACAAGGCGGTACAACTGGATCAACTGCTGGATCTTGCAAGGGAGCATATTTCCAGGGTTGAGGTAGTGCATATTTCAACGGGCTATGAGCTTGGTGAGGCACAGCTTCGGAACAAAGCCGAATTGGAGGAAATTTTGGATGGTATTGCACATTTGTTCCACGATATGCCCAATCAGGATGTCATATCGGGAATAAATAACTTTCAAATGAAAAAAAAGGTAAACTTACTGGTAATGATCCAGAACAAACATACTTTTTTGGAGCGCCTTTTTATTGAACCCGTCATTAAAAAAATTGGTTTTCATATCACCATACCTTTCATGGTCATCCCACCAACACTAAAAAAATAATACGATGCAAAATATTCTCGTCCTTACCGATTTTTCGAACAGCGCCTACAGTGCCCTGTTCTATGCAACACAGCTGCTAAGGTCAAAAGACTGCACCTTCTATCTATTGAACACCTTTAACGAAACCACGCCGCTGCGTACCAAACGCATAGCTAAACGCGAAGGGAGGGCGTTGCTTGCCCAACTGGGCGATGAATCCCAAGAAGGTCTTCAGTATTGTTGCCATAGAATTGTTCTGGACAATGACAATCCAAGGCACAACTTCCTTACAATTTCCAAAAATAGCGGCCTCGTGGAAACCGCCTCCAGAACCGTGGCAGAAATGGATATAGATCTTGTGGTTATGGGCAACAAGGGAATGACCAATGCCAAAGCCACCTTTTGGGGCAGCAATACCACCAAAATCATCAATGGCTTGCGATCATGTCCTATCCTAACAGTGCCCAAGGAAATGGATTTTGTCTCCCCAAAGGAAATTGCCTTTGCCACCGATTATAAACACAGTTTTTGTGCCGAACAGCTGGAGCCCTTGCGGTTCCTGGCCAACCTTTTTAAGAGTAGTGTTCGCATCATGCACGTCAATGAGGAGAAGAAATTGGACAAGTACCAGGAATCCAATTGCGATACCCTTTGTAAATATCTCTCTGCAATTGATTGTACCATGCATTGGATGCCTTATTTTGGAAGCAAGGCAGAGGCCATTGGCCTTTTTGTAAAGGAATTGGATGTTGATATGTTGGCTATGCTGAGCTACCAACATGGTTTTTTGGAAAAACTCTTACGGGAGCCGGTCATTAAACGGGTAAATTTTGATCTGGAAGTCCCATTTTTGGTCGTTCCCTGCCAAGACTGATAATTATCATGGGAATCGTAGTCCGAGCCCTATATTTTTATAGGGTAATCTAAAAACTGCTACCATGGACAAGAGGATACTATTACCTACTGATTTTTCCAAAAATGCACTCAACGCCATTCGCTATGCCCTGGACCTGTACCAGGAGCAGGAGTGTACTTTTTATATTTTGAACGCCTATCAGGTGCACGGGTATTCCATAGACAGTATGATGGTCCCGGAACCTGGGGAAGAAAGGTACGAAGCCGCCAAAAAAGCTTCGGAGGAAAGGATGTCCAAATTAATGGATGTTCTGGAATTTCAGCGAGATAACCCCAAACACAGTTTTGAAACGATTTCAACCTTTAATTCCTTGTTGTACGCTGTTTCCACCACCGTGGCAAAAAAGGACATTGATCTCGTCATAATGGGAACCAAAGGAGCAACAGGTGCCTCTGCCAATATCTTTGGCACCAACGCCGTTGATGTGATGGAGAACATTACGGCCTGCCCGGTATTGGCAATCCCGGAGAATTATCGCTTTTCGCCTCCCAATGAAATTGTATTTCCAACAGATTATAGGACCGGCTTTAAAAGGAGGGAACTAAATTACTTGATGGAAATTTCCAGAATACACAAGGCGCCTATCCGGTTACTACATGTAGAAAGGGAATCCAAATTGGATCCGGTACAGCAGGACAACAAAGCGCTTTTGGAAGAGATCATTGAGGGAACGGACTATAGCAGCCATGTGCTGACCGATGTTAAGGTGCACACCGGCATCAATACCTTTGTGCAAAGTAGGGAAAGCGATATGATTTCCTTTGTAAACGAGAAACACGGTTTTTTCAATGCCCTGCTGTCAAAACCCCTTGTAAAGGAACTGGGATACAGTGCCAACATCCCTATTCTAGTATTGAACGCTAATTGATAACACACATATGAAAAACATAGGAATCTGGCTCGATAAGGAAAAGGCCCATGTCCTTACCCTGACCTGGGAAGGAGAGACGTTTAAGACCATTTTTTCGGAGATGGAGTTTTTTAACCCCAAAGGAGGCTCCGGGACAAAATCTGCAAAGTGGGGACCGCAGGACGTTGTTCAAGACAGCAAATATTTGGAGCGCGAAAAGCATCAAATGAGAGGATACTTCAACAAGCTGGCAGATCACTTAAAAGAGGCGGATGCCCTTGCAATCTATGGGCCCGCGGACACCAATGAGAAATTCAGGAAGGAACTACAGGAAAACCATAAACAACTCGCTGCTAAAATAAAACTGGTCGCCAAAGCGGATAGCATGACCCTCAACCAAGTGAAGGCCCTAATCCGGGACTTCTTTAAAAAATAATAGGGTCCGTTCGTCCTCGGTTTATGGCATACCCAACGGATCAGGCAATTTTGAAATCACGGCCCAATAGGTCGGAGCGCTGATTTTTATCATTGTTTGGATCCAGAATTCGGAATACTTTATGGGACAAATGGCATAGGCAATGGAAAACAATGATATTGGAGGTGTTCAGGACAAGGAACTTGCAGAACTGTACAGTGATTCACAACAATGGAAATCGCAGTTACGTCTTATGGCAGACGAACTCCTTTTCATAAAACGCTTGTTGAATTCGTATGTGTTCGAACCCAACACACCCAATCTGTTTGAACGTCTACAAGGATATCAAGACCGTCTAAAGCAAATACATAACCAAAGGATTGTGGTCCGTGGAAATATAACAAGGCACGAGAATGACTTGGGAGGCATATTGGAATGCACAGATAGGGCCTGTAGTTTGGAGTACTATAAAAAACATGAGCACTTGAGCAACGAAACGGCCGATTGTTTGCTGGATTTTCAAAACTTAAAGTCGGAAATCTTCAATTATGCCGGCGGGATTTTAAAAGGACGAAAACCAAGAAAATAACTCCTTGAATTATTGAAATCAGGAATCAAACTGATAAATATCATTTTGTCCCAAGGGGGTTCGTTCTACCTTAGTGGACATATAAATTATTTATGAATCCAAAAATCATATCACCATGTCATTAATCAAATTTAACAGAAATCGGTTTCCTTGGAACACCATAGGACACCTGGATACGGACAATTTCTTTTCCGACGATTTCTTTGTTCAAGAAGCCAATTGGCCTGCCATGAACGTGAAAGAACTCGAAGACGGTTTTGAAATTGAACTAGCGGCACCTGGCTTTAGCAAGAAGGATTTCGAAATTACCATGAAGGACAGAACGTTGGAAGTCTGTGCCGAAAAAAGCAAGGAAGAGGTAGAGGAAGACAAGGAGTATACCCGTAGGGAATTTAATTATAGCTCCTTTAAAAGAGCCATGCACCTGCCCGATGCTATAGATGAATCCAAAGACGTTAGGGCCACCTACAAAAACGGGATTCTAACTTTGGGCCTTCAAAAGAAGGAGGTTACCAAGGAGGGGACAAAAAAAATAATCGAGGTAAACTAATTTGCCCAGTACGGTGAGCGGAACCGTTCCGTTCACCGTGTTGTTCCTAGATAAAAGGTGATGAGCGAGGTCAAGAAACAATACCAGTATGTGGAATGGATCAGTCCGGAAGAAATGCACCGGGCTTCCCTTCTATGGATGTCACAACTAAAATTTGCCAGGGATGAACAGCGGTTCCTTAACGATTTGGTAAAGTCCTATACCCTACAACTTACGGATTCCGCGATTTTTGAAGAAAGCAAAACCGTGGTCGATACCCTGTTACAAATGGAAAAAAGAATTGTTCCGCTGATGAAACAGGTACAGTTGCACGAGAATCAACTGGAGATCATGGTAGATAAAGTAGACCAGCTTCGAATGGAGCGGGCCTATGCGGCCACCCATAGGGATCTTATAACCAATATGGAGCAGTATATGGAAGCATACCGGGAGATAAAGCAAAACCTCTTCTCCTTGGTGTCCAAAGTAATGCGGAAAGAGAAACAGAAGCGATTGTTGCGCTAAAGAAACAGGCAACATCCGCCCAAAAACAGAAAACTTCTAAACATTTAAAATGAAAAAATTGATCATCTTGCTCGCACTGTCCTTAAGTGCCTGTTCGTCTACTCAATTGGTGAGCAATTGGAAGAATCCAGATATTGTCCTGTTCGATGCGTATAAGGTACTCATCGTAGGCATGACCCAAGATCAGGACGCACGGGCCAGTTTTGAGCGCAAACTAAAAAGGGAATTTTCAAAAAGAGACGTGGAGGCTGTTCGCAGCCTAGATCTTTTTGATGTAGAATTCACCTCTTCCGAGAAATCGGAAGAAGAACTTTCCGAGGTAGAACAGCAATTGCTCGATAAGGATTTTGACGCCATACTATTTACCAAGATCGTGGGTTCAGAGGACCGGCAGACCTTTAGAAAACGGATTTCCAAATTCGACGACAATTATTACGGGACATTCAGGGATGATTATTTGGGGCATCAGGATATTTACTATGAGACCGATTATTACGATGATTTTACGGTATACCATGCCGAAACCTCGCTGTATTGTATCTGCGTTGGGAAAGAACGCGAACTCATCTGGCGGGGCGGAATAGATATTACCGATCCCGTGAATATTGAAAAGACCATTGATGATTATATAAAATTGGTCGTTTTGGCCATGGAGGAACAGGACCTTATTTTTAGAAAGGAGCGCAAGGATGAAATTACTGGTCTATAGTGCAAAGGATTTTGAAGTACCTTTCTTAAAAAAGGCCAATGCAGAACGCCATAGGGTCACGTATATCAAAGAGGCCCTCGATTCCCGTACTGCAATAAAGGCCATGGGCTACAAAGCCATTTCCATATTTTCTGGGGACGACGCCAGCCTGGTGGTCCTTGAAAAGCTTAGGGATCTTGGGGTAAAGTACATTTTACTGCGATCTGCTGGTTACAACAACGTACATATAAAGGCGGCCAAGCGCTATGGGCTACGGGTGGCCAACGCCCCCGATTACTCCCCCCATGCCATTGCCGAGCATGCGGTGGCGCTGCTTATGGCACTCAACCGAAAAATTGTTCTGGCAGATAGGCAAGTACATGCGTATAATTTTATGTTGGATAATCTTATGGGCACCAATCTACACGGAAAGACCGTAGGAATCGTAGGCACCGGAAATATCGGTTCGGTAATGGTAAAGATTATGCACGGCTTTGGATGCAAGGTCCTGGGCTGCGATTTGCAACCAGACCACACCCTTGTAGAGGCCTTTGGGTTGGAATATACCGATCTTGATGAACTGTGCTCCCAATCGCACGTCATTAGCTTGCACGTGCCCCTAACCTATGAAAACTACGACCTTATCAACGCCTCCAGATTGGAACGTATGCGAAGGGACGTCCTGTTGATAAATACCTCCAGAGGGTCCATAGTGCATACCAAAGCGCTCCTGGAGGCCTTGGAAAATAAGGAAATAGGGGCTTATGGGGCAGACGTCTACGAAAGGGAAAAAGGCATATTCTTCAGGGACAACTCAAAAACTGGCATAACGGATAAGCAACTTAAAAAACTGTTGTCCTTTCCCAATGTTCTTATGACACCTCATCAAGCTTTTGTGACAACAGAGGCCATGAGAAACATCGCAATCTCCACCTTTGACAACATGGCCGCCTGGGAGGCCGGGACAGTTTGCAAAAATGAGCTCGGCTACGAAACGATCATCACAGGATAGGACTAAAGATTTTTGCTGCACCTTCCTTTAGTTTATGTGCCCAAGGCCTTTTTTTATACGCCTCGTAATTCAGTTCAGTGCTTTCGGTACTGTCCTTAATAAAATCTTCCCTTAGCTGTACGGTAAAATCACGATTGTAGATTACCGCATTGACCTCATAGTTCTGCTCAAAACTGCGAATATCTATATTGGCGGTGCCTATAGTGCTGATATCGTCGTCACTGATGATTATTTTGCTGTGCAAAAACCCATCAGGGAACAGATAAATTTTAACCCCGGCCTTCAACAGGGATTCGAAATAGGAGCGTACGCTCCAATTAACCAATTTGCTGTCGGCCTGTGCAGAAATCAATAAGCGCACATCTACTCCGCTCAGGGCCGCGGTTTCAAGGGCGCCCAGGATAGCCTGCCCCGGAATGATATAGGGGTTGGTTATATAGAGGTACTCCCTGGCTGTGGTGATCATTGAAAAGTAAAGCTGCTCTATGCCCGGAAAATCGTCATCGGGCCCGCTGGCTGCAATTTGCGCCCAAGCCCCGCGGCCGATTGCTTCGCGTTCGGGGAATGCTTTAGGGAGGTCCAATTTTTCATTGGAGACCAAATCCCAATCCATCGCGAAGACGGTATCCAGGGAATGTACAGCCGTACCGGTGATCTGTACATGCATATCGTGCCACTTGCCAAGTACCAAATCACCTTTTAAATATTTGTCGGAGATGTTAATGCCGCCCGTAAAGGCCGTTTTACCATCGACCACGATTATTTTTCTGTGATTCCTGTAGTTTACGGAAGCCAGAAACCGTCCAAACCGAAAAGGCAAAAAGGAATGTACTTCCACACCCATCGTTTTGAGTCTTTTGAGATAGGAAGCGCTTAGGGAAAAACTACCGATGCCGTCATAGATAAGCCTTATCCGCACCCCTTTTGCAATTTTTTCCTCGAACAGCGATAGGAGCCTATCGGCCAGTTCGCCCTCTTCATAAATATAGTATTGCAAATGAATGTAGGATCGGGCATTTTCCATGGCCTTAAAAATGGCTTCAAAGGTGGTTTTCCCGTCTTTTAAAAGCGATAGGCTATTGTCTCCGCTGGGCAAAAAACCGCAGTTTTTATGTATCAGTGAGCTAATTTTGTCGTACTTGTTCTTCGACGGGTCAAAACGGATAGGAGATCCGGCTTCGGCAAGCTGCTTTCTGTTCGTGCCCTTAAGAAGTTTGTTTTTTCTTCGGTTTCTGCCCAACATCAAATACAGTAGAATGCCCCCTACGGGGATGGTGAAAATGGCAAGTAACCATGCCAGCGTTTTGGAAGGCCTCATGCCGTTGAGCAGTAACCCTATCACCATGGTAATGGCAACTAGGATGTACAGGATAAACAGTATCGTAAACAGCATAGTTCAACAAACTTAAAACACCCTCGTAAATTACAAATTAAGTTGCAGAGCTTACTATGACGATGGTCAGCATGGATATAGGGCTGTTATGGTGTCCCGAGCTGTTGATAAACACTTGAATTTCTTCATGCGAAAGGTTTAATCCGTGGCCTCGAGCAACCAGAATTTATCGGATGGGGGAATCTCCTTTTCCCTTTGCAACTCAAAGGGGTCAAAATTCAGTTTGGTGAATAGGTACCAGGCATTGGACGAAAGTGCGGGGGTCAGATCGGCATGGTCCCATAAGCGGGTAGCCCCGTAGGTGGTCCCTTGGTTGGTAGTATAGGGAATGCCCGAGGACGCCTCCAAGGACGCACTTGTAATAAAGGTTTTTTCAATTTCGGCCAGGAGTTCATCCGAAACCGATGGCATTCCGGCCAACTGAAAGGCAAAGGCCATTTGAGCCGTTCCCTCCAGCCAAATGACGTCCTTGTCCTCATCAAAACAATAACCGCTAATCTCTTCTCCCGTTACCGTTGCGGTCTGCGTGGTCCGGTATCGATCGGCCATAGGAAGTACATCTTCCGGGAAGTCCTTTAGAATACTGTATCCCAGGGAATGTAGATCCAGCGCAAAATTGTAAGCTGGGGTTTCCGGGGAGGCGATCAAGGTTTTGGCTTCAATATCCCAACGTTGTTGTTTTAGATAGGCCAGAATGTTTTTATGAAAGGCATCATAGCCTGCCACCGCGTTAAAAGCCGTAATTATACCTTCGGTAACCTTGGGAATCCGAGTGCCATCAGCATTGTATCCGCCCCAAAGTCCGCCGTCCTCATCCTGAAGTGATCTTATCCAAGTTTCCAATTCTTGTGCGAGTGGGCTATATCTTTGATTGCCCGTATACGTGTGATAATTGTTCAGGGCAATGAGCAACCATACATTATCACCCATCCAAGATCGATTCCCGTTTTCCCCGGCGGCATCCCTAAACTGAAAGAACCCCCCATGCCCCTGTAAAAGTTCCGCCTCCCTCCGAAGGTCAAAGAAATCAAAAATACGTTCTGCTCTTTCCAGATCTCCTTGGGAGGTAAATATCAGGGCAGCCAAAGCGTTGTCGTACAGGGAAACAAAGTTGGTGTTTTCGGAACTTTCCAGCAGTCCGTTGGGCTGCTGAATTTGCGCTAACCAATTTTGGGTTCTCAGCACCACCGGCGAGGGTTCTTCAGATATTTCTTCCCTATGCCCCTGAATTTCGGCATCCACCACCTCCATAGTGGTGGTAGGCGCTACAACTTCCTCTATTCCCTCCTGGGAGCAGGAAAGGAAAAAAAGAACGCTAAAGAATAGAAAAAGTAGCTTTATCCTCATACACGGTTTTATTAAAAGGGGCTTTAAAATAACATTATAAAGTTAAATATCAAATACTTGCAAGCTCGTGTAATACGATTAGTGGCAGCAAATTTCGACCACCGCCCTTTCGCCGGCGGCTTGTCCCGTTTTTGGGCTTTTTATCCCCCTTACAACCTATTGTTATACTTTCTTTAAAGTTGTGAATAACGGGAGGGGATTGCTTATTTTTGTATAAACTTCGTACATGAATCTTCCCGAAACGGAAAAGAAAAGAATCATTATTATTGGTGGGGGTTTTGCGGGCATATCCCTGGCAAAAAAGCTTAAAAACGTATCGGCGCAGGTGGTTTTGATAGACAAGCGCAACTACCACACTTTTCAACCCTTATTGTATCAGGTGTCCACCAGTGGACTGGAACCCGATTCCATTGCCTACCCCATCCGTAAGGTACTCAGAAAACTGTCTGATTTTCACTTTAGGTGGGCCAAGGTAGACCGTGTAGATCCGGCCAGGCAGGAGGTACACACAGATATGGGCAGCGTGCGCTATGATTATCTGGTCATGGCCACGGGTACCAGGACCAATTTTTTCGGGAACACGGATATCCAAGAACATGCCATGCCCATGAAGACGGTTCCCCAAGCACTGAATATACGGAGCCTGATGCTCCAAAATTTTGAAAAGGCAGATGATTCGCCCAAGGAGTCGGAACGGATGGCGCTGCTGAACTTTTGTATCGTGGGAGCAGGACCCACAGGTGTTGAACTGGCGGGGGCCTTCGCGGAACTAAAAAGGAACGTGTTTCCCAAGGATTACCAGCACCTCAATATTGACGAGATGGAGATCCATCTGTTTGAGGGTTCGGACCGGGTTTTGGCCCCCATGAGTCCCAAGGCATCCAAAAGGGCGCAGCACTTTCTGGAGCGTTTGGGGGTGAAAATTCATTTAAATACCATCGTAAAGGACTATAATGGGGAAGTGCTCACCATGGATAACGGGACCACTATGTACACCAAAAACTTCATCTGGACAGCCGGAGTTACCGGAGCTATGGTAGCGGGTTTTGAAACCGATAATTTTGTGGAACACCTCAACCGGTTCAAAGTCAATAGCTTCAATCAGGTGGCGGGTTACGAAAACATTTTTGCGGTGGGCGACATTGCCTATATGGAGACAGAGGCCTATCCCAAAGGGCATCCACAAGTGGCGCAACCGGCCATACAACAGGGAGCACATTTGGCCAGAAATTTTAGGCACCTTATGCAGGGAAGGCCCATGATTCCCTTTAAATATTTTGACAAAGGCACCATGGCCACGGTTGGGAGGAACAAAGCGGTGGTAGATTTGAAAAAGTTCCGCTTTGGCGGTTTTGTGGCCTGGTTCATTTGGATGTTCATCCACCTATGGTTTTTGGTAGGGTTCCGAAACCGGGTTATCGTCTTTTTTAACTGGGTATATAACTACATCAATTACGACAAGGCCGCCCGTTTGATCATTAGGTCCTACAACCCAAAAGCATAGTTTAGGGAAAAGAATAGTCCAGTTTAAAAAGCTTTACTATATTTGCAACGTTGTGTTGTGCATCGATACTCTCGATGCAAGGTATAGCCACCAGAGCAAATTTTGGTGCTAACCAATGAAAGGCTTTCCCTATGGAAGGCTTTTTTTGTTGCCATTACTTCAAGGAAAAGTGGAATTTCCGAACAAGAAAACAAGAATTTCGGTGGTACTTCGAACAAATATGAATGGCAGCGGTAAAATCCTTGTGAAAACCGTATTTTTTTGGGGAACCTTATAAAATACCCTGATTTGTCGTAATTTTATTTGGTAGCATTTAAAGCGACGAATTATGCCATTATACCACAAATTGGGCAGCATGCCCCAGAAAAGGCACACCATATTCAAGAAGGAAGATGGTACCCTGCATTACGAACAATTGTTTGGGACCATAGGCTTTGATGGAATGTCTTCTTTGATGTACCATCTGTACAGACCTACCATGGTAAAGGAGGTGGGCAAAACATTGGATATAAGCCCACGGGCCGCCGTAGAATACAACATAAAGTCGCGCTTGCTCAAGGGTTTTGGAATAAGACCGGAGGACGACTATCTGGAGAGTAGGAAAACTATCCTTTTTAACCACGATGTGCACGTGGGTCTTGCCGCCCCAAAAAGTTCCATGACCGACTATTTCTACAAGAACGCCGATGCTGACGAACTGTTGTTCGTGCATAAGGGCAGTGGTACCTTAAAGACCATGCTGGGCGATATTTCTTTTGAATACGGGGATTATTTGCTGATTCCCAGGGGAATGATCTACCAGATCCAATTTGATACGGACGAGAATCGCCTGTTGGTTACGGAATCCTACCATCCGTTGTATACCCCTAAACGGTACAGGAACTGGTTTGGGCAACATTTGGAGCATTCGCCTTTTTGCGAGCGCGACTTTAAACTGCCCGAAAATCTGAAGACATACGATGAGATGGGCGAATTTTTGATAAAAGTGAAAAAACAGGGGCAATTACACCACCTTATTTACGCGTCTCACCCTTTTGATGTGGTGGGATGGGACGGCTATAATTATCCCTACGGTTTTTCCATCCATAATTTTGAACCTATAACGGGCCGGGTGCACCAACCGCCACCGGTGCACCAGACTTTTGAAACGGGAGCCTTTGTGGTCTGTTCTTTTTGTCCGCGTCTTTATGATTACCATCCACAGGCCATTCCCGCGCCCTATAACCATTCCAACATAGATTCGGATGAGGTCCTGTACTATGTGGATGGTGATTTTATGAGCCGAAAGAACATTGACCAAGGTTATATTTCCCTGCATCCCGCCGGTATTCCACACGGACCGCATCCAGGCACCTATGAGGCCAGTATTGGCAAGGCAGGGACCGAGGAACTCGCGGTAATGATCGACACCTTTAAACCTTTGCAGTTAACTCAGACCGCTTTGGATATCGACGATGGTATTTACTACCAGTCCTGGTTGGAGTAGGGAAAGGCACTAGCGGTTGTTTAACTCCTTAATGACCGAGGAAAACGCGTTGGCTATAGCTTCCTTCTTTTCGTGATGCCCTGCGCGTATTATGGTTTTCCCATGGGCTATTGTCCCTGTTTGCATGTATGTATCAGCGGTATACACCAGTGTGGATGACAGGTTATGCAGGGAGCTGCTTGCCAGCAACGGAGCTGTAGAATCTAGGACGTTGGCGTTCAAAGCTTTTCCAGGGGCAAAAAAACCGGTTGTAAAATCGCCCATTGCCCTTCTTCCTGCCAAGGTGGCCATTTTAAGCGCATATGAGCCGCTATCGCCTTCTTTGGGCGAAAAGTACGTATTTCTTTTGTGGGAAGTCAATCGCTGGCCATAATCCAGGAGCCGCAACTCTTCCAACGGGTTTAGACCGATATGGCTATCGGTTCCTATGCACCAACTGCCTCCCTGGTCCTGGTACTTTCTAAGTGGAAAAATACCGTCGCCCAGATTGCCTTCCGTGCTGGGACAAAGAACAACATTGGCCTTGCTTTTTGCAATGCCCGTGATTTCGGCATCCGTTAAATGCGTGGCGTGCACCAAATGAAACCTTTGGTTCAGATCCACATTGTCCAACAACCATTCCACAGGCCGTTTTCCCAAATACTGCAGTGCATCCCGTACCTCTTTTACTTGTTCCGAAACATGTATGTGAAAGGGGATATCCTGAGGTCCCGATTTGGCTATTTCGGCAACAGCCGATGGCTCCACCCCCCTCAGGGAATGGATTCCTATACCAATGTTGGCGTGTTTATAGTATTTGCAGGCTTCCTTGCTCGCATCCAACAGTTTTAGATAGGCGTCAATATCTGGGGAGATAAATCTTCTTTGCCTGTTGTTGGGTTCTTTTCCAAACCCTCCTTTTTGGTAAAAAATAGGAACCAACGTAATTCCGATACCCACTTTTTTTGCCGCAGCTATCAATCGGCTACCCATCTCTGCGAGATTGGCGTAGGGTTGCCCTTTTTTATCGTGATGGAGGTAATGGAACTCGGCCACATGGGTATAACCGTGCCTCGCCATTTCGGCATAGAGCATGGTGGCAATGGCTTCCATTTGATCGGGATCTATAGTAAGCGCCAATTGGTACATGCTTTCCCGCCAGCCCCAAAAATCATCCCGCTCTGCTACGTTTTCATGCCTTTCGGCCAATCCGGCCATAGCGTATTGAAAGGCATGGGAATGCGCGTTCTGAAAACCAGGAAGCGCATAGCCCATAACAGCAGAGGGGGTTTTCAAGGGGTCAAAGAGCGAAATGTCCGAAATTAGGCCTGCGTCATTGACGGTAATTGCCGTGTTTTCCAACCAGCCGGTATTTTGTAATATCGCTTTGAAGCAGTAGGTTTTCATAACGAATGTTCCATGGTTTTTATTAAACCTTCAAGTGTTGTTCGCAATACCTTTTGCACCTTGCTGGCCCTGTCCTCGTTGTACGTTAGCTCGTTGTCATCCATATAGAGGATTTTGTTCATTTCCAATTGAAGTGCATGCACCCCGTTCTCCGGTTTTCCAAAGGAGCGGGTAATGTGTCCGCCCTTGAACGGATGGTTGTGATGTACTTCAAATCGTCCGGAGTTTAGCCCTTTCAAGGCCGTCCGGATTAGTTTTGGATGTGCCGTTCGTTCATCATTGTTCCCTAAGATCATGTCCGGGAACGGGTCTTTTTGAATGGTACTGACCCTGTGACGGATAGAATGCGCATCCCATAGCAGTACTTGGCCAAAGGTTTTTTTTCTTTCCTCGAGCAGTTGGGCAACTTGTTGGTGGTACGGCCTATAATACCCCTGCAATCTTCTTGCGACTTCATCCTTGTCTGGCTCCAATTCCTTGGACTTATAGAGGGGATTGCCGTAAAAATCCGTGGTAGGGGTGTTTGGGGTAATGAGGCGGTCATCGGAATACAGGGGGATACTTTCGGGGCTTCTGTTAAGATCTATTACCCACCTGCTCAGATTGGCTTTGATTAGGGTAATCCCCAGGGAAGGGGCGAATTCGTACAGTCTATGTACAAACCAATCCGTGTCGTCCAGATGCCTGCGCATGCCTTTTTTGTAATGTTTTTTTAATTCCGAAGGAAGTCGGGTACCGGCATGGGGTACACTGATAATGATGGGAACCTGGGCAACTGTGGGGCTTGTGATTTTAAAGAGCTTCATACAATGGATTTAAGGATATGATCTTAATTAAACAATCCGTCCAACAGTTCATCCGCCACCAAGTTGGGCAGGCTTACCTTCAGTTCCGGGCTTCGGTCCATTTCCCGCTTTAGGGCAAAAATGGCTTCTTTGTTCCGCGCCCAGCTTCTACGCGCAATACCGTTGTTTACATCGTAGAACAACATACTTTTCAATTTTCTGGAAGCATCTTCAGAACCGTCCAGTACCATACCAAAGCCGCCATTGATTACCTCGCCCCAGCCTACACCGCCGCCGTTGTGTATGGAGACCCAGGTAGCTCCTCTAAAACTGTCGCCTATCACATTGTGGATGGCCATATCAGCGGTGAATTTACTCCCGTCGTAGATGTTGCTCGTTTCCCTAAAGGGGGAATCTGTTCCACTTACATCATGGTGGTCGCGCCCCAAGACAACGGGCGCCGAGATTTCCTTGTTCTCAATGGCCCGGTTAAAGGCCTCCGCTATTTTGGCCCTACCTTCGGCATCGGCGTACAGGATACGGGCCTGGGAACCCACCACTAACTTGTTGGTATCCGCTTCTCGGATCCACCTTATGTTATCCTGTAGCTGTTGCTGGATTTCTGCCGGTGCCCCGCGTTTTATCTGTTCCATGGCCTGTAGGGCAATGTTGTCCGTCTTTTGAAGATCCTCGGGAAGTCCCGAGGTACATACCCATCTAAACGGGCCAAAACCATAATCGAAGCACATGGGTCCCAAAATGTCCTGTACATAGGAAGGGTACTTAAAATCGATTCCGTTCCCGGCCATAACCGCTGCTCCAGCTCGGGAAGCCTCCAATAAAAAGGCATTGCCGTAATCAAAGAAATAGGTTCCCTTTTCTGCATGCTTGTTAATGGCCTCCACCTGTCTTCTTAAGGACTGCTGTACATATTTTTTAAAGGTTTTCGGATCTTGGCGCATCATATCGTTGGCTTCCTCAAAACTTAGACCTGCTGGGTAATAGCCCCCGCTCCAAGGGTTGTGAAGCGAAGTTTGGTCCGAACCCAAATGAACAAAAAGTCCTTCCTCGTAGAACCGCTCCCAGACCTCCACGATATTGCCCACATAGGCCAGGGAAACCACCTCCTGGAGTTCGATTGCTTTTCGGGATCTTTTTACCAATAGGTCCATATCTGTAAGCAGTTCGTCCACCCATGCCTGTTCATGCCGTTTCCTGGCAGCGGCCGGATTGACCTCCGCACAAATTGTGATACAGCCAGCAATGTTCCCGGCCTTGGGCTGGGCCCCGCTCATACCTCCCAGTCCAGAGGTCAAAAACAGTTTGCCCTTTACCGGTTCTTCGGGTTTCAGGACTTTTCGGAAGGCGTTCATTACGGTGATCGTAGTGCCGTGCACAATACCCTGAGGGCCAATATACATATAGGAACCAGCGGTCATCTGTCCGTATTGGGTAACGCCCAGGGCATTGTATTTTTCCCAATCCTCCGGCCTGGAATAGTTAGGAATCATCATCCCATTGGTTACAACGGCCCTTGGTGCTTGCCGGGAGGAGGGAAAGAGGCCCATAGGGTGCCCTGAATAGATATGGAGGGTCTGTTCCTCTGTCATTTCGGCCAGGTATTTCATGCAAAGTAGGTATTGCGCCCAGTTCTGAAATACCGCCCCATTGCCCCCATAGGTAATCAATTCTTCGGGATGCTGCGCAACGGCGGGATCCAGGTTGTTCTGTATCATGAGCATTAGGCTAGCCGCTTGGGGCGTTTTTGCCGGATAGGCGTCTATGGGTCTTGCGTAGAGTTCGTACCCTGGTTTAAAACGGTACATATAAATGCGACCATAGGTCTCCAATTCGTTTGCAAACTCTTTGGAGAGTTCCCTGTGCCATGCTTCCGGAAAATAGCGCAGCGCATTACGGACCGCCAATCTCTTTTCTTCCTGACTCAGAATGTCCATGCGTTTGGGCGCATGGTTGGCCTTTGGGTCATACGCCCTTTTTGGTGGTAATTCCTTGGGAATACCTTGAAGGATTTGAGCTTTGAAATCTGTAGTAATTTTAGTTGCTGTCATTTCCCTATCCCTTGTGTTTATCAAAAATGAGTTTTCCGGCCTTCCAAACACTACACGGTTTAAAGGCGCCTTGGTGATACAAAACCTCTCGGTAATCCTTGGTGTGAAAAACGCTGAAGTCGGCCAAAAAGCCTTTTGCAAGCTTCCCCCTGTCCGATAGTTTTAAGGCCGCGGCAGCCCTAAAGGTAATACCGGCCAATACCTCCGCATTGGTCAGCTTTTCAAAGGCTCCCAAAACGGTAGCCTGAGTCAACAGATCGCCCATGGGGGCCGAACCCGGATTATGGTCACTGGCAATGGCCAAGGCACCTCCGGCATCCAAAATCTTACGTGCGGGGGTAAAATTACAGCCCAAGCCCAGGGATGCCCCTGGAAGGGCCGTGGCTATGACCTCGCTTTGGGCCAGCAAATGAATTTCTTTGTTGGTACTTGCTTCCAGATGGTCAGCACTGACCGCTCCATGGGCCAAGGCCACTTCACTACCCCCTGTGGAAAACTGGTCGGCATGGACGGTAATATCAAATCCCATAGCCTTTGCCTGCTCAAAATATGGGGCGATATCCGCTTGGGAAAAGGCGCCTTCCTCGATAAAGGCATCCACACGGTTGGTCAACCCTTCCGCCTTTAGTACGGGAAAAAGCGTTTGGGCCATCTCCTCCAAATAGGCCGATGGGGTGCCTTCATAATCCCGGGGCACCATATGGGCTGCCAAACAAGTAGCTATTAGGTCGGAGGGTGTTTCTTTGTTGGCATCGCCAATGGCCCGGAGCATTTTCAGTTCCTCATCCACGGAAAGACCGTATCCGCTCTTCACTTCCAGCGTAGTGACCCCATTTTTAAGGTGCCGTTTTGCTCTTTTGATAATCCCAGCTGCTAAATCTTCTCGGGAAGCCTTTCGGGTTTGGGTCACCGTATCCCATATGCCCCCACCTGCTTTTGCAATCTCCAAATACGATTTTCCCGCGTTGCGCAGCGCGTAATCCCGGGCCCTGGAACCGGCAAAACAAATATGGGTGTGGGCATCTACAAAGCCGGGGAAACAACTGTGGTTTCCCTCCAATTCCATCTTTTCGGCCTTCAGGTCGTTTGCCAAAGAAAGCATTTCCGTATAACGCCCAAGGGAATGGATAATTCCATTTTCGAGCAGCACGCCCGCATCTTCCACAAGGGGAAGGTCGGCGTCCGGGATGGGGCCGTTTACGGCTAGCCCGGTCATGGGCAATAGTTGGGTAAAGGGACCTATAAGTGTGTATCTTTTCATAGCATCAATATACTTCAAATTCATCGGAATGGGGTGTCTTTAACGATAGGGATGTCCCTTCCATGACCCGATCAATGACCTGTATGAGGTTTTGGTTTCGTATCATATGGATTCCTATTTCAATATCATCCGAAAAAACCCGATCCTTTTCCGCAAAAGGCACTTTGCTGCGAATTTCCTTGTGGATTTCATCGAGCAAGAGGCCCGACCGTAGCGGTTTTCTATACTCGAACGCCTGGGCGGCGGTCAACAATTCTATGGCCAATATCTTCTCTACGTTTCCAAGGATCTGCAGGGCCTTTCTGCCCCCTATGGACCCCATGCTAACATGATCTTCCTGGCCCAGGGAAGTGGGAATGCTATCCGCACTTGAGGGAAAACACAGCCCTTTGTTTTCGCTGGCCAAGGCGGCCGTGGTATACTGTAGTATCATGTAGCCCGAATTGATACCCGTATCCTGCATTAGCAGTTTTGGGACACCAGGGCTGTTGCCTTCCAAGGCCAAATAGATCCTTCGGTCCGAAATATTCCCGATCTCGGAAGAGGCCAAAGCTGCATAATCCAGGGCCATAGCCAAGGGTTGTCCATGAAAACTGCCTCCACTGATCGTCAATTCCTCGTTGATGATTACCGGATTGTCCGTAACCGAATTCAGCTCAATTTCCAAAAGTTCCTTTAAATGCAGCCAAGCATTTCGTGAGGCTCCGTGCACCTGTGGCATGCAGCGCAGCGAATACGGATCTTGTACCCGTTCACAATCCACATGGTCTTCCATGATCTCCGAACCTTTCAAGAGCGACTTTATCCGGGATGCTACATGTACATTTCCCTTAAAGGGGCGCAGTGCATGAAGTTCATTGTAAAAGGGTTTTATGGATCCCTGTAACCCTTCCAACATCATAGCCCCGATAATGTCGGCTTGGGAAAGACAGGCGTGCATGCTTTCTACCACTTTTACTGCATGGGCCGCAATGAATTGGGTTCCATTGATAAGGGCCAGACCTTCCTTAGGACCTAGTTCCAAGGGTCCCAGGCCTGTTTTGTTAAACAGTTCCTGGGTGCTGAGGTTTGTTTCCTTATAAGTCACCTTTCCCAAACCTATTAGGGGCAAAAATAAATGGGAGAGCGGTGCTAAATCGCCCGAGGCACCAACCGAGCCTTGGGCCGGAACCACCGGAATGGCGTTATTTTCAATATGCCACAGAATACGGTCCAAGGTGGAAAGCGCGATTCCGGAATGCGCTTTTGCCAAGGAATGTACCTTTAAGATCATCATCAATTTGGCAATTTCCGAAGCGATGGGGGCCCCAACGCCCACACTGTGACTTTTCAGGATATTGGTCTGCAATATCTTGGTTTCCTCCTTGGAAATCTTTGTGGTGCACAACGGTCCAAAACCTGTGTTGATGCCGTATACCGCATCTCCGGCACTCACTATTTTTTCCACGATCCTCCGGTTAGCGGCTACTTTCTTCCGGGTAGCTTCCTTTAAGATGCCCTGAGTTCGCCCACGGGCGAGTGCAAGGGCGATGCTTGCAGTTAAATGATCCTCTCCATAGCAAAACGTCTTGGGTACATGTATCATAGGCCAACCATTTGTATCCCCTAAAATTATTGATTATGTTTGATAATTGAAAATACCAATTATTGCAATAATCAATAACTATGAGTTATCAATTGGAGTTACGACATTTTAAATACTTTTTGGCGGTGGCCGAGGAGTTGCATTTTAGAAAAGCAGCGGAAAATTTGTACATCTCCCAACCGGGCCTAAGCCGGCAAATAAAACAAATGGAGGAAATTTTGGATGCTCCTCTGTTTGTCCGGAGCAAAAAGAAAGTGGCATTAACCGCGGCCGGAAGCTATCTCAAGGGGGAAATGGAATTTCTTTTGAACCATCTGGAGCTTACCAAGAAACAGCTGAAGCGGATCCACGAGGGGAATTTTGGGGAAATCCGCATCGGTTTTTTGGGATCGGCCATGCAGAACGTAATCCCTGAACTGTTGCTAAAACTGAAAAAGGGTTTTCCCGCAATCAAAACCAGTTTGGAAGAGCTGTCCAACAACGCGCAGATACAAGCGATCTTAAAGGACCGCCTTGATATGGGATTTGTGCGTTTGGCCAGGGCACCCAAGGGCATTCATATAAAACCGGTTTTTGAGGATAGCTTTTCCTTGGTCCTACCCAAGGAACATTCCACGGATGCCAAAAATTTTAAGGGAATGCATCAGCTGGCCAAGGAAGATTTCATCCTGTTTTCACCGGACTACAGTCCCCTGTATTTTGATACTATAATGAGTATTTGTGAAAATGCCGGATTTAGCCCAAAGGTGTCCCATAAATCGGTTCATGCGCAGACCATTTTTAAGCTGGTGGAAAACAAACTGGGCATTGCCATTGTACCCACATCCCTGCAATACGGTTTTCAAATGGACGTAAAATTTATCGAAATAAAACAGGTTCCACAAAAAGCAATCTTATCCGTTATCTGGAAGGAGGACAATCGAAACCCGGCCCTTCGGCACGGGATCGATTTGTTGTTAAACGGTTAAGGACATAGGTTAGACTGGCATAATAGTGATTCATGGCCTACCTTTGAAGATCAAAAGCTACAAGGAATGGTTTTCGATTTGATAAAAGACAGGCGTTCGGTATTCCCGGCCCAATACAATGGGAAACCTGTACGGAAGGAGCATATAGAACAGGTTTTGGAGGCGGCCAATTGGGCCCCCACCCATAAAAAAACCGAACCTTGGCGCTTTAAGGTGCTTCAGGGCGGTGCCAAGGAAAGACTGGGACTGTTTTTGGCCGAAAAATATCAGGAGGTGGAGGCCCGTCCCAAGGCGTTCAAAATCAAAAAATTAAAGGAAAACCCAATGCGAGCGGGGGCGATCATTGCCATTTGCATGCAGCGTGACCCCATGGAAAGCCTACCGGAATGGGAGGAGATTGCGGCGGTGGCCATGGCGGTGCAGAATATGTGGCTATGCTGCACCGAACTGGGCATAGGGTGTTATTGGAGCTCGCCCGGACTCATTGTGTATATGGACGGGTTCTTTGACCTGCATGCCGGGGAAAGGTGTTTGGGCTTTTTCTATATGGGCCATTACGAGGAGGAAATCCCGGCTGGGGATCGAACGTCCATTGCAGAAAAAACAGTGTGGTTGGATTAATCAATCAATGATTTGGTCAATACGATCTACAAAATTGTTCTTATCATCAATATGTAGCACCAAAACATGGCATTCCTCAGTAAAACCATAGAATTTTTCAATGGTCTGGGGTGTTTTAAAATGCAGGGCAACATTGTGGTCCCTACTCGTTTTGGACAGTCCGAGCGTACCGATTTTTAAATGTTTTGATTGCACCTCCGTCGCACATAATTCCACTTTACTGATTTCACCCAAAGGAATACATATATCCGCAATGAGTCCGTTTTTTAGGATAAGTTCGGTATCGGTCAAAACAGAAAGCCTCTTGGTCAACGCTCTAATATGACCAAAAATCAACAAAACGGAATAGAGACTAATCCCTGTTAAAACCCAGGCCGCAATAGTGCTCCATCTCATCAAGAGAAGGTGCAAGGCAAAGGTCTCTATTAAGGCCACCATGATTAGCCCGCCTGCCAGTGGAATGCTTCCGGTGTCCTTATAATTGGTAAACTCGTTGGCCCGGCGTTTTTTCTTTTTCCATGAGAATAGTGCGTAGTACAACATCGCAATTTCTGAAGAAAGGAAGGCGGAAAGTTTGGATTTTCCGAACAATTCCTGAGCACTTGCCCTACTGGTGATGTAAAAATCGGAAGCGGGTTTTGCGTTGGATTTAAAGGTTTTTACACCCGTATAGATTTTACGAATCAGAATGGAAAGCACCACTAACTCCACTATTGGGGCAACATAGGCTTTTATAAAACTTAAATGCAACTGAACGTTTTCCGGTAGCAGAAAAGTGGCAATAACAACGCCCAATATAAAAACGGGGACCACGGTAAGCTTTGAAATTTTTCGTTTGCGGATCAAAAGAAAATAAACCAACGGAGCGGTCAAGGTCAGATCGTACAGTACGGCAATGGCCAAGTCTGGATGCGCTTGTGTTAAGGGACTTAGGGCCAGAAAGACAGAAGACAGAATGACAAACAGGGGCAATCCGTAAATCAGCAGCTCACTTCTAATTAATCTTTGTTTACCCATATTATTTGTTTAGGCCATAAGCATCAATCAAAAAAGGGAAACAAAGCCCCTTTATAGTCCCAAGCAGTGGAGATGAACAATCCCATATAGACCACAGTGACCACAAATTTCAAAAAAGTCCCAGTAAGAAAACCGATAAAGGAACCAAAGGCCGCCTTTAGGGCCGTGGCATTATCGGCCTTATTGATCAATTCCCCCACTAGCGCACCTACAAAGGGCCATACTACGATTCCGAAAATGCCCAAGATGGGAAAAAGCAGGGCTACCAAGAGCCCAACCGTGGTCCCGATCATGCCCGCCCTGCTGCCTCCAAATTTTTTGGTGCCCACAGCCGGAATAATGTAATCCAGGGCAAAGACCGCCAGGGCTATGACCAAGGTGATGCCCAGAACCCACCAATCGTCTGGAACGGCTTTGGTAAGATACAGGAGCAGCAGGCCCACCCAACTTACGGGAGGCCCAGGTAAAACGGGTAGAAAACTTCCCAGAATGCCAATAAGCATCAAAATAAAGCCGAGAAGAAGTAAGGTGATGTCCATTTTTGTATTTCCTGTTTGACGAAGATACGGCAGATTTGTTACAGTTTTTCTTTTGTATTCAATTGTATTTCTACCTGCGCTAATTGCCTAAAAAATCGTAATTTCCCGCAAAGAATTTAACCTTATGCGGAAGCTGTGCATTTTAGGACTGCTCTGTTTCCTCACCGCTTGCGATTGGTTTGCTTCCAAGGAGGCCAAAACCCAAAAAATGGTGGAGGAGGAAATGCAGAACATTAACTGGAATGAAGTGGATCAATATCCACTGTTCAGTGACTGCGACGAACTGGCTTCCAAGGGGGATCAGAAAAACTGTTTCGAAGCCACCTTGCTCATGCATTTTTCCATGACTCTGCAGGAGTTCGATTTTGTTTTGGACACCAATGTGAACGATACCGTTTATGTGGATTTTATGATGGACCAGGACGGTCTGATATCCGTGCTGGATATAGAAAAAGACGATGCCATTGAGACGGAAATGCCAGAGTTTGACGGGGTTATTACACAGAGCCTTAAAAGTTTGCCACGGGTAGCACCCGCGCTAAAAAGGGGTATCCCGGTCAGTGCCAAGTTTAGGATACCCATTGTATTGAATACCGAATAAAAATTATTCCTTTTGGCCAACGAAAAAATCATTTTGGGGATAGATCCCGGAACCAGTATCATGGGCTTCGGAATCATCAAGGTGGTCCATAAACAGATGCAGTTTATCCAAATGAACGAACTGCTGCTGAAAAAATATAATGACCCCTATACCAAACTGAAACTTATTTTTGAACGTACCTTGGAACTGATAGACACTTACCATCCCGATGAAATTGCTATCGAGGCTCCCTTTTATGGTAAAAACGTGCAGTCTATGCTAAAACTGGGTCGCGCACAGGGGGTCGCTATGGCCGCCGGACTCTCCAGACAGATTCCGATTACCGAATACCTGCCCAAAAAAATTAAAATGGCCATTACCGGAAACGGAAATGCCAGCAAGGAACAGGTAGCAAAGATGTTGCAGAGCACCCTGGGCCTAAAAACACTGCCGAAAAACCTGGACAGCACGGACGGACTGGCCGCAGCGGTGTGTCATTTTTATAATGAAGGCAGAATAGAGGTGGGCAAATCGTATTCGGGCTGGGCCGCTTTCGTGAAACAAAATGAAGGAAAGGTCAATAAACAATGAACAATTAGCAATAAACAATAAACAGTAGTAATTAATAATTGACAATGTGTGATCGGGAGCATTGTTGTGAATGGCATGGGGAATAATCCACTTTATGAAAAATCATATGCTTTCGCATTACAAATTGTGGCCTTGTACAAGGAGTTGATGCTAAAAGAGAAGGAGTATACCTTGTCAAAGCAACTACTGCGTTCCGGAACATCTATTGGCGCCAATGTGTCCGAAGCGAACGGGGCAATTTCAAAAGCAGACTTTTCTTCAAAGATTTCTGTTGCCTATAAGGAGAGCTTGGAAACAAAATACTGGTTAAACCTACTAAAGGATTCAAGCTATATAGCAACAAATAAAGCGGATAAATTGATTCTTGATGCGGATGAATTATCAAGGATTATGTTTTCAATCCTAAAGACTACCAGAATAGATAAATAGTACTTAAATTATATATATGGTCATTGTTTATTGCTAATTGTTCATTGTCAATTGAAATGAGTGGTATCTACATCCATATCCCCTTTTGCAAGCAGGCCTGTCACTACTGTGATTTTCACTTCTCTACCAATATGGGAAAGAAAGAGGCCATGGTCGCCGCCTTGCTCCGGGAATTGGAATTGCGGAAGGATGAATTCAAAGATCGGGAAGTAGCAACCATTTATTTTGGTGGGGGAACGCCCTCAGTATTGGAAACGGGCGAAATAGAGCAAATTATACAAACGGTCTACGACAACTATACGGTCCGAAATACCCCGGAGATAACTTTGGAAGCCAATCCGGACGACCTTTCAAGAGAAAAAATAAAAGCCCTGGCCGCTTCTGCAGTGAACCGTCTAAGTCTTGGGATCCAGTCCTTTTTTGATGAAGATCTTAGGTTGATGAATAGGGCACATAAGGCCGAGGAAGCCGAGGAAAGCATCAGGGAAGCTGCCAAACACTTTGAAAATATCTCTATTGACCTTATTTACGGTATTCCCCGCATGGATCTGGCACGCTGGAAACAGAATATAGCCAAGACCCTATATTTTGATATCCCCCATATTTCTAGTTATGCGCTTACCGTGGAACCCAAGACCGCTTTGGCCCATTTCATACAAAAAGGAGTAGTGCCGCCCGTGGATGACGCGCTGGCACAAGAACATTTTATGGAATTGACAACGATTCTGGAGGCCAATGGATATATTGCCTATGAGATTTCCAACTTTGGCAGGCCGGGTTATTTTTCAGAGAACAATACGGCCTATTGGCTGGGCAAATCCTATATGGGGATTGGCCCTTCTGCCCATTCTTTTGACGGGAAGCGCAGGGGCTGGAACATTGGCAATAACCCAAAATACCTAAAGGCCCTTGCCAATGATGTACTTCCCATGGAGGTGGAGGTACTTTCCCGTACGGATAAATACAACGAATATGTGATGACCGGTTTAAGGACTGTTTGGGGCGTTTCCCTACAACGAATCCGTACGGAATTTGGCGAAGATTACCAACACTATCTTTTACAACAGGCCGACAAACATTTGGGCGAACAGCTATTATCGCTTGAAGGTGATAGCCTGCGCGTATCCAAAAAAGGCAAATTTTTATCCGACGGAATTGCCAGTGACCTGTTTATGCTTAACTTGTCCTAAACTTGTTTCACAAATTAATCCAAGAATTGTTAGATTTAAGAGGTGAAAAGGAATCCCTACTGAAACCGGTGCCGCATACATGATTGCAAAACTAAAAAACCATCAGATAGACCTGTCCAAACCCTTGGATATTTCCATCCCGATTCGGGGAGACGCATCCAACGTAAATGCTTGGTATATTGGCCACCCCACCATACGGCCCCATACCGGGGAAGGCTATGTGGGTAAGGTTTCTGAAGGGGGGTCCACTAATTTCAATACCATTGCTTTTAATCCACATGCCCATGGTACGCATACCGAATGCTTAGGGCATATTACCAAGGAATTCCATTCCGTAAACTCGTATCTAAAACAGTTTTTCTTTCTTGCCGAAGTCATTACCATAGCTCCCGAAAAGTATCAGGACGATTTTGTGATATCGCGCAAACAACTGCAATACGCTTTGGGGAACAGGAAACGGGAGGCCGTGGTAATACGTACCTTGCCCAATCTACGGGATAAGTTGTCCAAACAATATTCGCATACCAATCCACCCTATCTCTTGGAACAAACGGCCCAATTTCTGGCCGATCGAGAGGTAAAACACCTCTTGGTAGACCTTCCTTCCATAGACAAGGAGCAAGATAAAGGGGCTTTGCTGGCGCACAGGGCGTTTTGGAACATGGAAGGCAAGCCTAGGACGGAGGCGACCGTTACAGAGTTCGTTTTTGTTCCCAACAGGGTTACGGACGGCACCTATTTTTTAAACCTACAGGTTGCACCCTTTGAAAACGATGCTAGCCCCAGTAGACCGGTCCTATATAAAATTTTGGAAAAATGAATACGCTTTTAAGAGTGGAGGAACTCCTTATGTTCGCCTTGGGAATCTATCTTTTTAGCCTATTGCCCTATGCTTGGTGGTGGTTTTTGGTATTGTTGTTAAGCCCCGACCTTGGCATGTTGGGTTATATTTGGGGGAGTAGGGCCGGGGCGTTTACCTACAATCTTTTCCACCATAAGGGGCTGGCCTTACTTATTTATTTGGGAGGAATCTATCTTTCCTTACCTTTATGCCAGCTGATTGGAATTGTACTTTTTTCGCATGCCTCCCTAGACAGGGCATTGGGTTACGGCTTAAAATATGAACACGGATTTAAGTACACCCATTTGGGCGAAATAGGAAACAATGGATAGTGTAATCGAGGTCTTTTTGGGACTTATCCTAGGCGCCATACTCATGTACTGGATATTCTCATTGTTGCGCCAAAAAAAGAACAAAGAGCTAACGCAGCACCAGTCCGTGGTGCTGTTGGACAAAATAAAGCGCGTCTGCAAGCTTATAACGGTGGAGGGTGATTTTGCCGAGATCTACCACTATGAAAATACCCGGGAACGCTTTATGAGCCTGGTGAGCAGTAAAAAGAAAGCCTTAATGATCATCAATGCCAAGGCGCACATCGGTTATGACCTAAAAAAAGTGCAAATGCACGCCGATAAGGCCAACAAAACGATCGTACTGACCAATTTTCCGCAACCCGAGGTCCTGTCCATAGAACCTGACCTACAGTTTTATGATATCAAAAATGGCCTTTTTAATTCGTTCTCACCGGAGGATCTTACCACCTTGAACGTAGAGGCCAAACAACACATAAAAGAGAAGATTCCAGAGAGCGGCCTTATGGATACCGCCAAGCGGGAAGCGCTGGAAGCGGTGCTGCTCATTGAGAATATCGTGGAGACCATTGGTTGGACGCTTGACTACACCGCCTTGGAGATCAATATCACGGAAAAACAACAATTGGAAAAATAAACCATACCCTATGAAAAGAGCAATTTGCATCACCCTAATGTTAACCTTTGCCATATGCAGTTATGGCCAAACCGAAAACAAGATGAAAGATTTTGATCCTGCCTTTGCCCATACCGTGTATTTCTGGTTGAAGCAGCCCGATAACCAAGCCGACCGACAAAAATTCGAGGCTTCATTACAACGCTTTTTGGATAATTCAAAATACGCCAAGACCAACTTCATTGGAACCCCGCCCAAGGCAAGTAGGGATGTGGTTGATGGATCCTTTACCTATTCCCTGATCGTCACCTTTGCCTCTGCCCAGGCGCAGGAAGGGTATCAAAACGAGGAAGCACACCTCAGGTTCATTGAAGAATGCAAGGACCTATGGACCAAGGTAATCGTCTACGATTCACAAGGAATATAGGAAAGGAACCGCTTAGTCGGGACCGCCTTTAGGGTTTATAGCAGGTTTACCCAAGCGGTAAGAGCATGACAGATTGTAGGACAAAAATTAGCTTTGGCGAATGAACATAGAAGAATTCAGACTTTATTGCATAGCTAAAAAGGGGGTTACCGAAGAATTCCCCTTTGATGCACAGACCTTGGTCTTCAAGGTAATGGGGAAGATGTTTGCCCTGGCTCCCCTGGAACGCATTCCTTCGCAAGTGAACCTGAAATGCGATCCCGAACGGGCCATTGAACTGCGGGAGATCCATGATGGGATTATTATCCCGGGCTATCATATGAGCAAAGTGCACTGGAATACCTTGTATTTGGAAAACCTTCCGCCTCTGCTTATTCGAGAGCTGATCGATCATTCCTATGACCTCATCGTTGCCAAGTTCACAAAAAAATTAAAGGCGGAATTTGATGCGCTGGACTAGGTTCGGATTCCATATCTTTATGCCCGCCGTTACACTTTGGAGGTCCCCAAATGGAAGAACTAAAATCGTTTTATAACCGTCAAATACAATCCCATCAGGAAGAGTGGTCCCGGGTAAAGCGACAGCTATACGGTTCCAGCATGCTGCGGCTAGCCATTTTTTTGGCGGCGGTTTTTGGGCTTTACCTGCTGTATGGGAATGCCAAAGGCACCTTGGCCGTATTGCTACTGACTTTGGTGTTGTTCATCTTTTTAGTTTCCAGGCATACCGATTTGCAGTACAAACGGGATAAGTTGGCGAAACTGATCCATATTAACCAAAAGGAGATAAAGGTACTGCATCGAAATTTCCATCATCTTCCCGACGGGATTGGTTTCCAGGATCCCTCGCATGCCTACAGTCAAGATATTGACCTGTTCGGGAAGGGTTCGTTCTATCAATACTGCAATAGAACTGCTTTAGGCGAAGGAAGTCAACTGCTGGCCCAAATGCTCACGGCCAATACCATAGACCATATACCCGAAAAACAGGAAGCGATAAAGGAATTGGCCGGGATGCCGCAATGGCGTCAGGACTTCTTGGCCACGGCGGTCTTGGCCAAAGTGGAAACACCTACAACGTCCATTGTTAAATGGATTAAGGATTACAGACCTTTTATGCCCAGAATGATGCGTTGGTTGCCAACGTTGTTCTCCCTGGGCTCCCTAGCTGTGGTGTCCTTGTATTTTCTGGATGTGGTACCCGAGTCGGTCCTCATCTATTGGGGTGTTGCAGGTTTCATCATCACAGGCATATACAGCAAAAAGATTAGCAGGCTAACGGCTCATACGTCCAAGATTCAAAGCACTTTTCTTCAGTACAAGAAGCTATTACGTTTGGTGGAGGACACCGAATTTAAGGCGAGCAGGTTACAGGAAGAAAAAGAAAACGTAATGTCACAGGGTAAAGAGACCTCGGCAGTGCTTCATGAGTTTTCAAGACTGCTCGGTGGCCTGGATCAAAACAACAACATTTTTTACCTTGTTTTGGGCAATGGGTTTTTTTTGAGGAGCCTTTACCATTGCTATCGCATTGAACAATGGATCGATCGGTATGGGGCAAATGTAGAAAAGTGGTTCCATACCATGGCCTTCTTTGATGCCTATGGTAGCTTAGGCAATTTTGGGTTTAACCATCCGGATTATACCTATCCGAATATAAGAACCACCAATACGGTCTTAAAAGCCGAGAAGGCAACCCATCCCTTATTGGATCCTTCCAAAAGTGTGGCAAGTGATTTTGAAATACAAGCCGAACAGTTCTTTATTGTCACCGGAGCCAACATGGCAGGGAAAAGCACCTTCTTACGGACGGTTTCCTTGCAGATTGTCATGGCCAATATGGGGCTGCCGGTCTGCGCCAAGGCCCTGGAATATTCTCCGATTAAACTGATTACCAGCATGCGAACATCGGACTCCCTTACCGATGACACCTCCTATTTCTTTTCGGAGCTGAAGCGCTTAAAGTATATTGTGGACAACATAAAAGAAGACCGGTATTTTATAGTCTTGGATGAGATTTTGAAGGGCACCAACAGTACGGACAAGGCCATCGGGTCCCGTAAGTTTGTCGAAAAACTGGTGGCTTCCCGATCCACCGGAATTATTGCTACACATGATTTGAGCCTATGCGAGGTGGCCGAAAAAATGCCACAGGTAGAAAATTATTATTTCGATGCGGAGATCAAGGACAACGAATTGTATTTTGATTACACATTGAAAAAAGGAATTTGCAAAAATATGAACGCTTCCTTTCTGTTAAAGAAGATGGAAATCGTGGAGTAGGGAAAGAAAAGGGATACCCGACTGTTGCATCTTTCACCCAAAAGAAGGATATGGATTCACTGACACAAATTGTATTGGGCGCTGCCGTGGGCGAAGCCGTGCTGGGAAAGAAAGTGGGAAACAAAGCGATGCTTTATGGCGCAGTGGCGGGTACCATTCCCGACCTGGACGTACTGGTACGCTACGTCGCGGATACCGTGACCACTATTGAACTGCACCGAGGGTTCAGTCATTCCATACTTTTTAGCGTATTGGCCGCACCCATCCTGGGGTGGCTGATATGGAAAGTGGAGCGAAAATCTGAGGCGAGTTGGCAAGATTGGTCCCGACTCATGTTCTGGGGCCTGTTTACCCATCCCTTGCTGGACACATTTACCACCTGGGGTACCCAACTCTTCTGGCCGTTTGATCTGCGACTGGCCTTTCAAAATATTTTTGTAATCGACCCGCTGTATACCGTACCGTTTTTACTGTTTCTGTTATTGGCCATGAGCAGGAAACGCACAGACCCCAAAAGGAGTAGATGGAATGCCATGGGGCTCTGGGTAAGCAGCTCCTATTTGTTGCTGACCTTGATCCTAAAGGGCATTACCTATATGAAATTCACGGAAAGTTTGGAGGCGCAGCAGATTCCGTACATCGCTATCGCCACTAGGCCCACGCCATTAAATTCGCTTTTGTGGACGGCTAATGTTGAGACGAAAGATGCTTATCTCATTGGGGATTATTCCCTGTTCGATTCCCAACCGATACAGTTTAGGAGCTACCCTAAAAATCACCAACTCCTTGGTGAATTGCAAAAACAGGATAAGATCCAACGCATGATCAGAATTGCGGAAGGGTGGTTTACCATTTCCGAGAGGCAGAACCAGTTGTACTTTAACGATCTTCGTTTTGGATTACTCAGTTTGGATACCGATGAGACCCAATTTGTTTTCAGCTATAAAGTAATACCCGAATCTGAAGGGATCCGAATAGAAGAGACCGAAAAGTACGATACCGATGCACAGCGATTGCTAGGGGGACTTTGGCACCGGATATGGGGCAACTGAAAATCCAGGAACGGTAATATAAACGGCCTGCAAACTGGGGTTTAAGTCAAGGATCGAAGGATATATTTGGCAAAAGTCCTTTTCATGGACGATAGAAAACTTCCATTCGCCTACACTTTTTTTCCATTCAACGACACTTCCCGATGATTTTCAGCGATAATGAGGTACTTTGTCCCTTACCCTAACTAAAACCGTTATGAATATCCTGTTTATAGAAGACGATGCGATAGAGACCATGAAATTGCAGCGTACCGTGGGAAAACTTTCCGTGAAACACCATATCACGGAGGCTAAAAATGGAGAGGAGGCCATGCAAAAACTCCGTTCTGCCAATGCTCTGCCAGACATTATCCTCTTGGACCTGAACATGCCGAGAATGAGTGGAATTGAATTTTTGAAAATCCTGAAGGAAGATGCAACATTAAAATACCTGCCGACCATTATCCTGACCACCTCGGAGAACAGGGCCGATCTGCTGGAATGCTATCGTATTGGCATAGCGGGCTATGTGATCAAACCGCTCAAATACGAGGATTATGAGGAGAAGCTCAGCACGGTTCTTGGGTATTGGGACATCAACGAATTGGTAAAAGCCTAACAAAAAGTGGGCTTTCACAACAATAGTTTTCAATAACGTACTAATTTTCCTACTTTGCATCCCAAATCCCAACTATGAAAGGAATTGTTTTTACGGAGTTTATGGAAATGGTCGAATCCAAATTTGGATTAGAGACGGCAGACACCATTATTGAGCTTTCCGACCTTCCCTCCCAGGGTATCTATACCTCAGTAGGCACCTATGATTTCAATGAAATGCTAAGCCTGATCACCAATTTGAGCAAGGAGATAAAACTTCCTGTGGATGAACTGATCTATACCTTTGGACTCTATCTTTTTACCAGTTTGGGAAAAGCGCATCCTGAAGTCATCCAAAGTTATAATTCGCCTTTGGGATTGTTATACTCCATAGAAGACCATATCCATGTACATGTAAAAAAACTCTATCCGGATGCGGAATTGCCCACCTTTAAGATTTTGGAAAAGACAGATAGTTCCATATCCCTGATTTATTCCTCTTCCCGTGGCCTGTACCGGCTGGCACACGGTCTTATGCAAAAAGCTTTTGAACATTTTAACGGTAGTGCCACCATTGCATACGAATTGCTAAAGGAAGATGGCACGGAAGTAAAATTTGACATCGTTCAAAATGGATAGCAAGGAGGTCATATTGCTCAGGAAAGCGCTGGAAAGACAAAAACAGGCGCGGATCCAGGCCGAAAAAATATTGGAGGCCAAGTCCAAGGAACTCTATGATGCCACCCGCCATCTAAAAGAGGCGAACAGCAAGTTGGAAAATTTGCTCAGTGAAAAGACCTCCGAACTCGATGGGGTCTTTATCAACATTATAGATCCCTATGTGGTTATGGACCTACTGTTCAATGTGATCAATATGAACAGCTCGGCCAAGGAGTTTTTGGGGTACGATCACAATGTAGAGGCGGTTAATCTGGCAAATTTGGTGCACCCGGATTATGTGCAGTACACTAAGGAATCCATGCAATCACTGCTTGAGGTGGGCACACTGAAAAACTATCGCGCCAAAATTATGGTCAAGGACGGTTCGCGCAAATATGTTCAAATCAACAGCAGCCTGATATACGGTAAGGGTGGCAAACCCATTGCCGCCCAAGGGATTATTCGGGACATTACCCAAGAAACCGAAATAAAACAATTGCTAAACGAGCAACGAAAGGAACTGGATATTATCGTACAGAACTCTCCTTTAGGCATTGTCCTGACCGATAAGGGCAAGATTATAAAGACCAACCGTACCTTCATTGAACTCTTGGGCTATTCCGAAGCGGAATTGAAACAATGCCACGTAAGGGACATTTCCTCCCCAGAGGATGTACAAGCCTCCAAGGAATTGATGGAACGGATGAACAAAGGTGAAATAGACAATTTTTCCCTGATCAAGAAATACATCAAAAAAGATGGCTCACAGCTCTTGGCAAAGACTTCGGTGAATGCCTTTAAGAATATGGAAGGAGAAGTGGTGTACCAAGTGGCCCTAATAGAAGACATCACCGAACAACGGAATTTGGAGCTGCAAAAGGAAAGGTTGCTCAAGGAATTGGAAGCGAGTAACCAAGGACTGCAAGAGTATGCACATATCGTGTCCCACGACCTGAAATCACCGCTGCGGAGCGTTAGTGCCCTGGCCACCTGGTTGCAGGAGGATTATAAGGAAGTGTTGGATGATAACGGCTTGTACAACTTGCAAATGATGCAGGAAAAAATAGAAGGAATGGACAAGCTTATAGACGGCATTCTAAAATACTCCAGTATCAAGAGCGAGACCTTGGAGAGCAGTTGTGTGGACCTCAACCGGATTGTACAACATATACGTGAAATTATTTTTATTCCCGAACATGTCAGCGTCGTGATCATGAATACCTTACCGACCATTAAGGCCGATCCCACCCAAATGCAGCAATTGTTCCAAAATCTCATCGGCAACGCGGTAATGCACATAGATAAACCCGAGGGACTGGTGGAGGTAAGTAGTTCGGAGACGGACACCCATTGGGAATTCTGTGTCAAGGATAACGGTATCGGCATCCCCAAGGAATACCATGGGAAGATATTTGAGATATTCCAGTCCATCGGGGCAGAAGCGCGTTCTACAGGCATAGGCCTATCTATCGTCAAGAAGATCGTAGACCTATATGAAGGAAAGGTATGGCTCTATTCGGAGAAGGGGGAAGGCAGTACATTTCATTTTAGTTTAAAAAAACAACTTGCATGAAGGAAAAACCTAATCTGGATTACATAAAACAGTTGGCGGGTGATGACAGCGCTTTTGAAAAGAAGTTCATCAACATACTAAAGGAGGAGTTTCCGCAGGAGAAAGCGGAGTATTTGGGGAATATCAAGAACAACCTGCCCCGGGAAGCGGCCTTGAACGTGCACAAATTGAAACATAAATTTAATGTGCTGGGCCTCACAAAAAGTTATCGTTTCGCGGTGGACTATGAGGAAAGCTTGCGAATGGCAGATACCTCCCTGCAATGGGAGTTTTTGGAAATATTGGATATCATTGAAAACTATGTAAAAAACATTTAATCATGAATTGTATCATAATCGACGATGAGGCGGCCGCTAGGGCCATTGTGTCGCAACTTTGCGCTTCTGTACCGGACCTGGATGTCATTGATGAATTTTCCAGTGCCATTGAGGCCATAAAGTTTTTGAACCAACACACCGTGGATGTTGTTTTTCTGGATATCCATATGCCGGGATTCACCGGTTTCGATTTTGTACAGACCTTGAAAAATCCCCCCAAGATCGTATTGACCACCTCGGACCGTGACTTTGCCATAGAGGCCTATGAATATGAGGCCATTGTGGATTACCTGGTGAAACCCCTGACCCTGGAGCGTTTTGGGAAATCGCTTCAAAAAGTGAAGAACGCTTTAGTGCTACAACCCAAGCTCAGTCCCCATGAAGGTGCCGATACCGTTTTGGGCGAAGATTTGTACATCAACATCGATAGGCGTTTGATCAAACTCAAATATAACGAGATTTTGGTCATCGAGGCCCAGGGCGATTATATCGATATCAAGACCGAAAAGGAAAGCTATAAAGTGCATACAACACTAAAGAAAATAAAGGCCAAATTACCCGAAGCCATGTTTTTGCAGATCCATCGCTCCTATATCATCAACTTTACCAAGATTATAGATATTGAGGACAATAGTGTGTTGATAGAGAAACAGGTGATTCCGATCAGCCGATCTAACCGCCCGGAACTGATGCGACGTTTAAACCTGGTTTAAGGTTCTGGAATAATCGGGTTGATGAGCGTTTTGTCCTTGGTGGCTGTGGGAACCTCACTTTTTTTCATAGGACAAATCCAACAGCCATTACCCAAACCCACTATTAGCAAGATTTGAAAGTAATGGTAGGGAATGTTGTCACATCGAGCGCAGTCGAGAAGTCTTGTAAGTCGCCGTACTGTATAGTTCTCAACTGCGCTCGAACTGACCCCATTGGCTTTTCATGCAGTCTTTATGCCCTTAGGAGGGCACACAACCACCCCGTCACTCCGTCACACCCCTCCTTGGGAAGGAGGGGATCCATCGGAGGAGATTGAAGAACAGTTTAAAAGGGTCCTCCCCTTGGTAAAGGGAGGTGTCCCGCCCTGACGGGGCAGAGGGGTTATCTTCACTTTAACCCTTAAAGCATTTACTGAAAACCCTCCAGGGAAGGAGCGGAATCCATATTGACCATTTTAGGGATAAGTTTACATATTGTATACTTATCCCTTTTTGGTGTGATGATATGTACTATTTTAGGCCAACGCCAAACCAAGGCGTGAGCCCTAACCATCCAAAAGCAATGTTTTTTCGTGTTTGTCACAAAGAATTTCAAAAAAAATGCAATGGTTTTAAAAAGCTTCGTCTTTATAGTTGAAGGCCAATAGAAAAAGGTTTACATGACCTCGGAAATGGATAACAGTAAAAAGCTTGATGAGTTCTTTGGTGCTGAGTACCAGTCGCTCACAGCCTATGTCAATTCAAAGATAAAGGGTAATGCCAATCGCGATGCCGAGGACATTATTCAGGACGTGGCCTTGAAATTGTTTTCGGGAGCGGACCGGTATTCACCGATTAACAACGTGGCGAGTTTTGTATATCATTCTGTTAAAAATAGAATTATCGATGTGATGCGTACCAGTAAACCTCTGGACATGAAGGAAACCGAAAAGGAGAGCAAATTAATCGAATTTGCCGAAATCCTTTATGACCAACCGGACAACAGCTACCCGGAACAAATGAAGGTTGCGTTGAAGCGAGCCATCATGGGCCTAAAACCGGATTATCGCGATATTATCCTGGCCATAGATTTTGAGGGGTACACCTATAGGGAAATAAGTATGGAAACTGGAATACCTGAAGGGACGCTCATGTCGCGCCGTCATAGGGCTATTTCACTGCTGTACAAAAAATTGGAAACCAAAAAAGTATAAACTAAAACAGATAAAAATGACGAATTTTTTTAAACATAAGATGCGTAGTAAATCTATAGGGGAGATTATAGGTTGGGTCCTTTTCGGGATTCTGGGAATTGCGGCCTTGGCCATTTTGTTCGCCTTTGTGGTCATGTGGCTTTGGAATTGGCTGGCTCCTGATATTTTTGGTTTGCCTACACTTACCTTTTGGCAGGCCGTTGGCATGGTGCTATTGTTTAAACTGCTCTTCGGAGGTTTTGGTGGCAGCGGTAAAAGCCACAGTTCATCCAAACGCTCCAAGTCGTCCTGCGACAAAGAACCCAAGGGAGAGTTTTCTAAATGGAAGCACTATGACCAATTTTGGAAAGAGGAGGGCGATGCGGCCTATCAACGGTACCTACAACGGTTGGACAACGAAACCAATGATGAGGTAGCAAACACCTAAAGGATTTTAACCTTATGAAAATATTGATTTTTAGAACGGACATCAAGACCAAAAAAAAGGTGCGGGCCGTAGAACCATTGTTCAGCAAGCTCTCTCCCGTAAACCGTTGGTCCGTGGACATAGAAGACATAGACAATGTGTTGCGCATCGAAACGGCCGACAGTCTCAACGAAAGCGATATTATACGTTTGTTGAACATCTACGGGTTTCAATGCGAAACCTTGGCCGACTGAAAGGTGCTTGGTCCAAGGTTCAGTTTTTCACTATCGGATGTGGCAACACCAACTGTAATTTCAGGCCCACTTCGGTATATTCAAAACCAGTGGCCGTTGCAGATGCGATATTGCTATAGCGGCCGTAAAACTCGCCTCGAAAGCGTTTGGACAGTTGATGTCCGAAACTGACCTCGGCCCTAAAAATCGGAGTGTTTGGTGATGCTTCCACTTTTTGGATCCCCCCGGCTATCTTGGCGCTGTACCGTGTCTTTTTGGAAAATCGTCCACTTGCCTCGGCGAATACTTCTCCGGCATGATAGCTTTCGGGACTGAAATAGATGTCCGGTACTTGCGTTGCAAAGGAGATATACTGATAGTTTATCCCAAACTTCAGGGCCTGCTTGTGCAATACGGTATAGTAAAGCGAAGTGAACAGCAGTTCCCGCGTATTGGCATCACTTTGTTCGGTATGCATCAGTTGGGTGTACCAACCCAAATCAAAAGGAGTGCCTACATTATAGCTCAGTCCGTAGTGCTGCATTGCTATCTCCCGCTCGATCAGGGCAGCATTGAACTGTTGCACTTCCCGTTGATATCCCAACTCCAGGTTTTGGAGTTTATAGGGACGCAGTTGTAGGCGTGCATCCAACATGGGCTGTGTATAGGTTTGGGTGGCAAAGTGGGCATGGTTGAGCCCCGCTATCGTCTTCACATGTACCAGTGGCATCAGTTGATACTCCAAACCGGCGACCAACTGATGCGACTGTGCCCTGTCCAGGGTCATAGTATTTTCAGTGCTTCGATGCTGATAGCTTAAGGTAGTCTTCCATTTGGCGGATAGAGGCAAGCGCAATCGAGTCGTGGAGGCATAGGCTACATTATTCCCATTGTCAAAACTGTACGATCCCTGTTCCTCCATCGATGGTCTTTGCTGTGCCTTCAATTTTTCTTTAAAGGCCAAAGCGTCCTTTTGACCGGGGTAGGCCAGCAGTACATCCTCCACCGCTTCATAGGCCTTTTGGGTTTGATCCAGCGCAAAGAGTGTGTTCGCCTTTCCCAACAGTCCGTCAAAGGAAATAGGATTTTGGAGCAAAAGGGCCCCGTACTTGCGCAAACTGAGTTTAAAGTCGCCCGTATACATGCCCAGGGTAGCGTTTAATGCCAACACCCAAGGTTTATCCGCGTGAGCTACGGACAGACTGTCGATTTGCGTTCTGGCCTTGCCAAATTTTCGGTTCCAGATCAAGGCCTGCACATAGCGCTCCCGAGTGCGCTCATGGAGTTCATCATCATCCAGGGTCTGTATTCTTTTTATGGCCTCCGAGGCCAGCTTTAGGGCTTCTTTTTCCTTTCCTCCCAAATGTTCGGCCAAGGCCATACCATTAATGGCAACGATAGAATCCTTGGGCGATGTTGCGTAACGGGCATAGGTGCGTTTTGCGTGATCTATTCGCTTTGTGATTAAATGGAGGCTGGCGAGGTTCAAAAGGGTTTCTTTGTCCTCAGGGAAATCCGTAAAGATATTTTCTAGCAGCTTTTGGGCCGATTCGTAGTCTTGTAGAGCGATTTGGGCATTGGCCAGTCCCAGGCGTATGTACTTCCTGGAGATTAACGCGTTTTTGTTCCCTGGCTCAAGGGCCAGGGCCCGGTTGGCCCAGTCTAGGGCGGCCTTGTATTCCTTGAGATTGCTCAAGGTGTTAGCATATCCCAAGATCGCGGCAAAACTCTGTGGATGCTCGGCTACCAGAGATTTATATAAGGGCTGGGCCTTTTCGTAGTCCTGGTCCCAAAGCAGGGATTCGTTATAGTTAAGTTGTATCTCCAAGTCCTTGGGATAGGTTTCAAGGAGCTTGGCAAACAAAAGGGTCGCTTTTTCGGTTTCTCCGTTCAGTCCCAATGCACGCCCATAACAGATTTTGGCGGTCTTGCTATCGGGTTCCAACTCCAGGTAAGACCCGAAGAACGTTTCTGCGGCACTGAACTGTCCGCTTTCCAAAAGTCGGAAGCCCTGCGCCATGGGCTGTTGGGCCAAAAGAGGTATGCCAATCAAAAGCAATAGTAAGAATATACATTTGGTCTTCATAGGTTAAGCTTTTCGTGGGCTCGGTCGTAGGTACAACCACGGCTCTCGCCCATTTGTTTTTTGGTTTTATAAAGGTAGGAAGGCTTCCACCAGGCCGGAAGTGCGTTTTTGTCCGTTCGTCTACGGCAATCGGTCATCCGTCTAAACCAGCTTATTTATCAAGGCGAATCCGCGGATATTTGGTGTCTAAATCAAACAGAACTTAGCCATGGCCACATACAAAATCAGTGTCAAAAAAATTTCCCCCGAGCAATTGTTTATGGGCAGTGTATTACTGGTCAATGGGGGAAACTATCTTTATAATTTACTTCTCGGGCGACTGCTGGGACCAGAGGCCTTTGCCGATGCAGCACTGTTAGTGACCCTCCTTTTGGTACTGTCCTTTATGGGGATGACCTTTCAGCTGACCACGGCCAAGTTTGCATTGCTCTTTTCCGGGAATGCCTGGGAGGGCTTTAAACAGTATATCTACCGGTCTGCTGTTCTTTTTGGATTACTGATAGGTTTTTTGCTCATGTATTTTGCCGAAGAATTGCAGTTGCTGTTTCATACACAAACTTCATGGATGTTCACTGCCTTCGGCTTGGGAATCCCTATCTACTTCGTTATGAGCGTTAATAGGGGGCGCTTTCAAGGGCGGCAAGATTTTGGCAAACTATCACTGACCTATCAGACCGAAATGTGGAGTCGACTCCTGCTCACGTTTGGCTTGTTGTACATGGTACCCATGCATCCGGTGCTATTGGTCGCTTGGGGCATTGTGCTGTCCTTTCTTTTTGGACTGATTCCTTGTGATACAAGAAAAATCACCTTGCGAAAACACCATTCCTTGGCTCCAACAGACGTAAAACGCGTTGCCAAGTTCATTGTACTGACCGCCTGTTACGAACTTACCCAGATAATCATCAATAATAGCGATGTGCTTCTGGTGAAACATTATTTTGATGCCCTGGATGCGGGACTCTATGCCTCATTGGCATTGATTGGCCGGGTGGTCTATTTTGTAGCCTGGATGTTCGTGATGTTGTTATTGCCTACAGTGGTACAAAAACAAAAGGATGGCGAGCCAACGACCCCCGTCCTTTTTAAATACGTGGGTTATATAGGACTCCTATCCACGGGGATTGTCATAGGTTGTTATCTTTTTCCACAGTTGATCATTGAGCTGATGTTCGGGCAGGCATATATTGCTATGGCTGATCTCCTGTGGCAATATGCCTTGGCGACTTCCCTTTTTGCCATCTCCAATATTTTTGCCTATTACTTCTTGTCCTTGGATCAGTACATGCCCGTTGTCCTATCAGGAATCTTGGGCCTCTCCCAAATTTTGCTAGTGATTTTTTTCCACTCCACTTTGGAAATTGTAGTACAGGTACAAATCGTGGCCATGGTAGCCCTGCTTATCACTCAACTCTTGTATTTCACACAAAAAATGACCCTACCAAAGGTTTAGGGTATCTCCTGCCCTAAAAACCAGCCTTCCCGTTAAGACGCCCCTCCCTCGCAAGGAGGTTTTTTTGCGGGATATTTTGACCCATATGGCCAAAAAAGACTTATCGAAACTCAACTTCCGTTCGTCTACAGCAACGGTCCATCCATCTGTAAACGCTAATGTTTATAGGGTTTTCTCTAGATATTTGTGCAAGAAGTTTAACCTAATTCCAAATCTATGAAACCTACAAAAATGAAGTTGGCCATTGTAACAGCTTACCCGCCCAGTAAAGTCACACTTACGGAGTACGGCTATCATCTGGTAAAACATTTTAGATTACAGCAGGAGGTCGGTGAGATTATCCTGATTACCGACCGTACTAAAGGAGAAAAAGATCTCTCCTTTGAAGAGGAAGGCTGCAAGATTACGGTGAAGGAGTGCTGGAACTTTAATAGCTACACCAACTTTCCCAATATTGCCAGGACCCTCTTGGAAACGCAACCCGATGCAGTTTTGTTCAACCTGCAGTTCCTAAAATTTGGGGACAAAAAGATTCCCGCAGCACTGGGATTGTTTTTACCACTTTTTTGCAAACTCAGGGGAATCCCCACCATTTCCCTCCTACACAATATTCTGGAGCAGGTAGACCTTGACAATGCGGGGATCACCAAAAGCAAGTTTTTGCAACGGCTCTATAGCTATATCGGGACAAGCCTTACACGATTGATTTTGGCGTCAGATGTGGTGGCCGTGACCATCAGCAAGTATGTAGATATTTTGGAAAAGAAATACCGGGCCAAAAATGTGGCCCTGATACCACACGGTTCCTTTGAAACCCCACCGGAGCCGGATTACAGCCTGCCAAACGGACCCAAACAGGTAATGGCCTTTGGAAAGTTCGGGACATATAAGAAGGTGGAAATCCTAATTGATGCGGTAGAGCAGATTAGAGAGCGGACCCAAGAAAATATTGAAATTGTGATTGCGGGTACCGATAGTCCCAACACGCCGGGTTATTTGGCAACCGTCCAAGAGCGGTATAAAACGGTACCCCAACTGCGGTTTACCGGGTATGTGGCGGAGGAAGATGTACCTACGATTTTTGGAGAAAGCGCCGTGGTGGTCTTCCCATACACGAGTACCACCGGAAGTTCTGGCGTATTGCACCAAGCAGGAAGTTATGGAAAGGCCGTGGCGTTGCCCGATTTGGGAGACCTAAGTGTCCTGGTGCAAGAAGAAGGATATCAGGGGGAGTTTTTTGACCCAGAATCCAGCGTGTCGCTGGCAGATGCCATTCAGAACATTTTGATTCAGGATGCCTATCGTGTCCATCTGGCCCGTACCAATTACAAGGCATCATGTTCCTTGCCCATGTCGGCCATTACGAAGACGTATGTGGATTATTTTGAGGCCATAGCGCATCAAAAATCAAAAACACCTTTCAAGGAGTTCACAGCACTACAAAATCAATTGGAACCCAACGAATAGTTTTTTGGTTAGGTTAAGCTGAGAAGGGAGTGGTTGTGGTTAGCTGCTCCCTTTTCCTATTTCCTGAAACGTACCAAGATGCATGAAACAACTACTGGTCTTGCGCCGTTGAAATTAGGTATTTATAGGAGGCTTTTGGTCTTCCGACTCTATCAAAGCAGCCAAAATACTGTTGGGGGCTTCTCCTCCAAGGCAAGCCGCCCACGACTTTCTTGGGAACCGCTTCAAAATCATACAAGGTCCAGAACATGTAGGGAAGTTCCTCTTTTTCAAGGGCTTGCTGCATGTCTTTGTAGTACCTAGCCTGCTCCTGCTCGGACCCACTAAACAAGTTCCAGAAACCACTATAGGTAGAATACCCATATTCCTGAAGGAGCAGGGGTTTGTGCGGCACGGTTTCCCGAAGCTTCGCAACCGCCTGCGGAAAGTCTGACGGCTCCAAATAATAATGAAAGGAAACAAAATCTACCTGATCGGCCAATAATGATCCCTTTTCTGGATGGGACCAACCAATGGTAACCGGATGTGTGGGATCCCAGTTTTTGATTTGAAAGACTAGTTCCTGTAACCAAGCCTTTACATTGGACTCGCCCCGGGAAACAAAATCCAGATCAGGTTCGTTTTTTACATCCCAGGCCAATAAGGCTTGGTGGTCTTTAAGCCCTTGAACGATTATCTCGGCGTACCGATGGGTGCGACTCCAATCGGAGATATCGTAATCGCCATAAAAATCAAAGAGGGTCAGCATCACCTTAAGGTTTTTTTCCTCCGCTATATCCATTAGGTTTTCCAATTTTGTCAATTGGTCTGGACCAAAACCGTCATAGGGGACAAATACCCGGACCGTATTTAAGCCCATTTTACGGATACGCTCAAAGTCGCGCTCCGTAATTTTGGTCGAAAACAACGGACCAAAGAGCTCCCAGGGGGTATCTCGGGGATAGTAGTTGAGTCCTTTGATCGTATTTACTTTCAGCTCCGGAATAGCTGCTTTCCCGTCAGGGGGTTGGGTCGATTGGACGCCCTCCAATGCGGTCATATGCCGTATGCGCCAAAAACCATCTTCCAATAGCATCATTACCTGATAACCATGGGGCTGTGTTTGTTGTCGGAGCAGCTCCCCGTTCTGGTAGATTGCCTCATGGATTCTAACGTTGGAATCCGTAAAGACGACCAACTTTCCATCGGCACTGTAGAATTCCAAGCTGGGATGGTGGGATAGGGTAGTGCCCTGGATACTGATTTTTCGTTTCTTGTTGAAATCTATGATCGCCTTTAATTTTGTCTGGGCGCTATCAGTGTAGTGGTCCTTGGACAGGGAAGCATCCGAGTACCGGTACGCCTGATGTCTCAAGTGCCAGGCGCGCAGATAGTCCCGTTCAATGTCCCTTAGGGTCTGGGCTTCCATATCCCGGCCCTTGTTTTTCAAAGTGCTCCAATGTACCTTGGGCAAATAGGTTGTTTCGGTTTCGTGGGCCAGATGCAGCATGGAAGCGCGATCGGCGCCCGAGTTAAGATAGGAGAAAGTGGATCCAATTCCGATGAGGACCAGGGCATTTATTCCCAGAAACGACAGCAACAGGAGTGCTCGGTACATATGTTTGTTCCAGCGGCTATTCATACCATGTTACGGTTTGTTTTTGTACCATACCACCAGCGCGTACCTCCAACAAATAGGTGCCTGGTCCAAAATAGGCCTTTGGAAACTGAAATATACCCAAACCTTTTCGGGTGGTGGTGGTTTTTCGTTCCAGTAGTCGCCCAGCTGGGTCATGAACATGGACACTAATTTGCATCCCGTCGGGTATCAGTTGGCCCATAAAGCTGCGTAGGGGCCCTACGGTGAGTTTTCGCTGATCTTCGGAAGAACTTAGGGCGAGATCCTGGACGGCCCGATCAAAATAGAGCGAAATTGGATTGCTTTCCGCCGCCCCTGTTATATAGGCCTTTACCGTCCAACTATCGGCTTCTTGGGGATGCAGCAATTTGGCCTGCGCACGGCCGTTGATAGTAGTCCCCAAACTGTGCAACAAGGCCCCGGTACCAGTCTCGGCCACAAAGCGGACCAAGGTGCCGTCACTGACCGTATTTCCATAGCTGTCCTCGATAATGGAGGTGACCAAGCTAACCGATTGATGACCGTCCGCATAGGGATGGGTACGCTCCGCCTCAATGCTAAAGTCTTCTGCCAAGGCAGGGAAGACATTGGCTGTTAGTTCCTTGGAGCGGGTTTGTTGATAGGCCGCACTCACCAATATCCTTCCGGCTTTCGGACGGGTAGGAATGCGTTTCCAGGCAACCAGGCCTTGGGTGAGGACACTATCGGTGATCTTAGTTGTATTGGATTGATATTGTATGTTGACCGGCCTGCCTTGTGGTACCGGATTGTCATATAGATCCGTGGCCACTGCGACCAGCATAGTGTGGTCCAAGTGGCCGGCCATCATACTCCTAGGCCCCATATAGGTTTCCAGATGAACTGAACGGTCCTCATTGGGCCTTATTTGGAGCGAGCCGTTTTGTACCATCTTTCCTTTGAGGAGCAATTGCCAATGACAGTTACCGGCCTTTCTCGAATACATTCTGGGAAAGATATAGACTAATCGATTATCTTTTTTTATCGGGGATAGGACGGAAGTTCCCCACACATTTTGGATCAAAAGCTTGGGCAGGGCAACGCCTTCAGGTTGAAACTCCAGGATGATGTCGTCCCCTGCCGTGTAGGTGTCCAAAGGTGGCTTAAGCGTTAGCTGTGCCTCCCTTGTGTCCCCTACGGTCACTTCCGGGGTGCAGCCCCAGAGCAGCCAGAACAGTGGTAGAAGGGAAACAGGGGAACGTAGCTTATTTTGGATTTCCGACATAGGCATTCAGTTCAAATTTTAAAAAACTAAACCCAGGCCCGTTGTAGGGTTGCATTTGTTGCATGGCATGCAACTGTTCCCTTTCGGGGAAGCGTTTTTCACCTACTTCCGCATTGGGTAGCCCATTGACAAAGCAATTTTCGAGGCCACTGCTAATCACCTTTAGGGCACTCATATCTCTGGGAACATACGTAAAGGACTGTTTGCGTTGTACGCGCACACCTTCGCTCAGGAATTGGTGATCTACCCAGAGCAAGTCCCTATCTTTCCCGTAATAGGACACAAGAAGCTGGGGGATGGTCACTTCCTGCACACCCCAATTGAAGAGTGTTCCATCCATGGCTCCCTTGTTTAAACTTACCTCCTGTAGGGCCAGGCGTTTATAAAGATCGGTCTGTGCCACGTTGCCCGCGCACTGAAGGTCAAATTTGGTAGGAGCCTCCCGGAGTTGGATCGGCGTAAATTCTTCCGGGTTGAAGGTGCCTGGAATCCGTTCCCCGTTTTTGGACCAGGCGACGCCCTCAAAGTTTATGCGGAAAGGGGTGATTTCCTTGGGCATCAATTTATGTTTCATATGGTACTTGGCATTGTAGTTTGCCAGTTCAACATTTGCATTGTTGTACAAACTCGCCTTGATGACCACATCGGCAGGCACGTGATCCACGTTTTGCAGTTCGCCAACAATGGCGTATTGCGACCCGAATTTTACCAATTTTGCAGAAAGCACTTCCAGCACTGGTTGTTGCAGTATATCCTCATGATGGGTTTCCTGTGTGGTAATTCTACGCCTACCTTGATTGAAAAAGGAGGTCGTATTGTCTGAAAACAACTGATCCGATGGTAGGTTGTTGTCAAAAGCAAGGGGCCTTAGGTACCAGCGTCCGTCCCTTGCGTTCAATTCGTGCACAAAGGTTTTCTTTATCTTTTCCAGGGGAGTGACCCATTCCGTCCGGACCTGGGCGCGGGCTTTATTAGCGGTCTGCTCCAAAATGTCCACGGCGATGGCATCCAGTTTGGCGTGGGAACTTAGAATCCCATCGGATACCGAAACCTCTAACATATATTGGGCCAGGCTTATCTCACTCGCAGGATCAAGATAGGTATGGGCACGTTCAAACTCCTTAAAATCCACGGCATCGTAATAGGCTTTGAGGACATTCTCGGGCGCACGCTGCGGATGGTGGTTCAAGTAGAATTGATAGAGGCTTAAGGCAACACACAGGAGCACTCCAACAGCCCAAAGCTGATTGAGCGCCAGTAATTTATTGGGAAATGAACTGTAGGCAATTCCGTATTCCATGTAAATGGGTGGGTGTCGCTTTTTTGATTTCAATGCACGGAGCCATAGGGATTGAATGTTCAGCATAAAAGCGATGAGCAAGGTGCATATCGGGACCAGGCCCCACAGCAATTTTAAGGAGACCGCCACATCTTCCTTGGGAAGTAGGGCCGGGAGCGGGGGCACGTTCAGTTTCTCCCACACCTGAATACCATTTTCCAATTGTTGCAGCCGTTGCCAACCACAGAAATAGAGTAGTGGGTCGTAGAACTTGTCGTTCGAAAAGATGTATTTTAAATGGTATTTTTCCGGGACTGTCAAAAACTGCTGTAGGGAACCAATACCTTCTATTCCCTTAAATTTTGAATTTTCCAAGCGTTCTATGGCCCGGGTAGTAAGTTCTGGCAAGCGCCGGGCAGAATGGTAGTTACCATCAACCGTCAGGGTATTGGTCTGGGCAGATAACCAGGCCATCTGATCTCCGAATCCCAAGGTAAGGTAACGCCATTGATCATGCTGATCTTGGTTGAGGAAGTTTACTATGGGCAACATCTTGATCTTTTGAGGCTGTGCGGGCCTAAAGTAACCCAGGCTCATGGTGAAAATGACCATGAACAAAACCCCCGCTGCCAAAAGGCCACTGAGAAACTTGTGGTATACGCCTCCCGTCTTTTTCTTTATCAGCGCCTTCAGGTCTCCTTCGGCTAAGCGATACACCAATTCCCCAAACAGCGGAAGGGCCATTATGGTGGCCCAAAGCGTAAACCGGTCCAGTGTTAGGATGTTAAAGGCATTTTCGCCAAGGAGCATCCTCGGAAGCGGTGTAGTGCCCCCTGTGCCCAACAAGGTAAGCGCTGAAAAGGAAAGGCCAAAAAAGAGGTAACGTTTGCTGTAAAATCGGTAAAACAGATAGGGTAGTAGCACTAAAAGAATGCCCCAGGGTATCAAAAAGAAGACCAGCCCCGAGGAGGTTACCTCCAAAAAGTTGTCGCGCGAACCATGAGGAATGGGTACCTGGGTAATCGGATTTTTTTTCGTGTTGATCCAATAGGGCAGGATACAGACCACAATCAACACCAGTGAAGACATTCCAAAACCGGCAACACGCCAGAACATGGCTCTAAAAGAAGCAATGAATACCCTAAAAGTAACTTTGCCAAGATGGCCTGCCCGTTCCTTTGCTTGGTCTATCAAGGCCATTCCGATCAAGGGAAAAATAAAGAAAACCATCCCGAATATAGGCGTAACATGGTGCGAGGTAACCGTTACAGCGATAAGGGAAAGCGAGGTCAACAGGTATTTGTATTTCCCCGAAGTAAGCCATAGGTATATTTCCGGTAGGGCATGTAGTAGTACGGATAAGCCAATAAGGCTTGGCAATTGCCCAAAAAGATGCAAGGTTTCCAGAAAAGTGGAAGAAAATACGGCCAGAAGACTGGCATAGCCAGCTATTTTTCGGTTGCCAAGAAACACCAGTGAAAAGCGATAGACCCCGGTGATAAACAACAAAATAGCCATGATAGCAAGCACGAACAATCCAAATTTCAATCCCCCAATAAAGGAGAGCAAGGCAATGGACTGATGAACCAGGGGCGGATAGGCTTGTACGGTGAAACCTGTGTACCACCGATAATCCCAGGGCTCAAACCAACTTTGGGCATAATGATCGGCGAAAAAAAGATGGATCAGGGCATCATAGGTGTATTCCAAGGTGAAGAACATGGCCGACCCGTGAAAGGCAACGCCTATAACCAGCGATAAGATCAGTAAAACATTGGTTCGGTCCATGGTTATCTTGTAGGAAAATATAACAAGATAAAGATAGATATATTGTGATATTCGGGCATTATCGCCCACCGCACCAAAGGTTCCATTCATCTACAGTAAACCGTAAATCGACTTTTCCTACACAAATATTGCGTCGAACGAGGCTATGTTTGTCCTGGAAATTGATCGAACATCCGAGCGGTTTCCATCCTGAACCAAAAAAATTTAACCACAAAGACTTAACCTATGAAAATTTTAGCCATTGATGACCAGCAGTTAATTTTACTGTCCTTAGAAAAACAGCTTATAGCCCAAGGCTATGAAGTAATGCTTGCCGGTACCGGTGCAGCCGGGATACAGGCCTTTGATGCCTTTCAACCCGATTTAGTGATTCTGGATATTAACATGCCCGACATATCGGGTCTGGAAGTCGTGAAACACATCCGTATCGATAGAAAGTCGAGTACCCCTATTATGGTAATGTCGGGGAATACCGATGAAAAGGTCATCATAAATGGTTTTAACCTCGGGATCGATGACTATGTCAAAAAGCCGCTGAGTCTCAATGAACTGGGTGCCCGGGTAAGACGCATGTTGGGGACCAGTACCAAACCCACTTTGATCAAAGGGGAGGCCCGTATGCTCCAGAAACGCTGTGTAGGGGTGGTAATTCCCTGCTACAATGAAGCGGAACGGCTCTCTACTGAAGTTTTTAGGGAGTTTGTCCGGAAGCATCTAGGATATCACCTCTGTTTTGTCAATGACGGCAGTACGGACAATACCTTGCAGGTGTTGGAGGAACTCCGCAAGGGGCACGAAGGGACCATTAGTGTTTATAACTGTGCGAAAAATGGGGGCAAGGCCGAGGCCGTTAGGCAAGGGATACTGCATTTGGCCAAGGATACCCAATTGGATTGTATCGGATATCTGGATGCCGACCTCTCCACCGACCTCAGGGATTTTGACCAATTGGTGGATGTGCTGGAGGCGTCTGACTATAAAATAGTAAGTGGCTCCCGAATAAACCGCATGGGTGCGGATATTACCAAGGAATCTGCCCGTAAGATCATTAGCCTTACCATTAATCTGATTATCCGAAAAATTTTGGGCATGCCCTTTAAGGATACCCAATGTGGTGCCAAGATCATGGACCGTGAGATCGCTGAAAATATGTTCCGGAAAAGATTCATCACGCGTTGGTTGTTCGATGTTGAAATTTTTATGCGAATGCGAAAGTTTTATGGAAAGGAAAAGGCCGTAGGCCTTATCTGCGAGAAACCTTTGAACCGATGGATCCATGCCGATGGATCCAAGCTCTCCATGAAGGATTCCGTTAAGATCTTAGGACAGTTGGTCAAAATAGCCGTGCATTATAAAGGTCAAAGTATGCATCCATAGATGGGGGTCGTTTACCGATACCAATGGCGTTTCGGACTTTGCGCTCACTAGTCGAAGAAAACAGACAACTATTTTTGAGGAATAATGCAAAAATCAAGCTTATGAAAACGACAGGAAAGAAGCGTAGGTACAAGGGCTTTTTGAAAACGGGCAGTCCCACCAAAGTGTATCCCATTTATGATATAAGCATCAACCAAAAGGAAATTGTATTGAGCGTGGTTGCACCCACCATACTTCAATTGGTGTAATTGCGGATGAAGCGACTAAGGAACCGGTGATGAACCACCGGTCCTTTCCGCTCCATATCAAAGACTTTTGATTTGCAGATCGTGGAAGGTATCTGCCTGGAGGCGCAACAATTCCTCCGCTTTTTGTTTTTTGTAGGCATACACGGCCTCTTCCTCGGCAATCTCACCGTAGATTTTTTCGTTCAGGGAAGTGTCCGTGGCCAATATCTTTTGACGCTGTAGCACCTTTTGGGTCACCCAGGTCTCCACGGCTGTTTCCTCATCTTCCAGTTTTAGGTCGTATGGTCCTTTGGGCGCCAATAATTTGGCCACAATGGGCGCCGTTTCAATGGCCAGGAAAAGTAAAAAGATAAAGAAGGATGGAAACCAGGGGAGTTCGCCCAGCGCATTGATCCGTGCCATGAGTCCGTCAAAACCATCAATAATGGGTTGGGAGTCATTTACTGCGACGGCATACTCCGTATTTAGATTGGCAATCTGCGCTTCGATATCCGCAATTTTCTGTTTGTTTGTTTGTTTAAGTTGTTGCAACTCCTGAAGGTAGGCGTCGTGTTTTTCCCTTTTTTCCTTGTAGACAGGCCCTTTTCCCAGCAGCATGGTCCCTGCCCTGCCCTCGGCCTCGGAAATATAGGTTTCGTAAAGCGCATTGGTCTCGGCCTCCTTGGCGGTTATCTCGCCCTTTAGGGCATCTATTTCTTGATTAAGGCCGGCGACCACCGGTGTGTATTGTTGTGCGATCTGCTCCTTGTTGGCAAGGGTAAGTTCGTTTTTCTGTTCCAGGAGCACCTGATCTATTTCCTTTTGGAAGATCTTCATTTCCAGAGGTTTGGAAATGACCACGGCAATAATAATCGCCAGTACGATTCGCGGAGCTGCCTGGAGCAACTCACTTCTAAAACTGTCCCTTTTTTTAATGGTGGAAACAATGAAACGGTCCAGGTTAAAGATGAGCAGACCCCATATAAGACCAAAGAAAATGGCGGTGTATACGTTATCAAAAACGGTATAAAGGGCATAGCTGCAGGCGATAAAGGCCATGACCGCCGTGAAGAAAACGGTGGCGCCAATGCCAGCATATTTGTTGCGTTCGCCGGGGGAACAGGTTTCCAAAATAGAGGCATCCGCCCCGGAGCAGAGGATAAAAAAGTTTTGTATCATAACAGTGTTCTAAATGGATTGATAGAATGTTAGAACGTGATTCCTGACAATTTGTTACAAAAAAGCCATGGAAATAGCCACTTTTAGATGGTTTTGGGCGTTTGATGTCGCTAATACTCAAATTTTGGCTAAAAAGCCCTGAGCCAAATCCCTGTACCGCTCGTCCGGATTTAGCTCCAGGCATTTTTTGAAATGTATTGCTGCCCGGTCAAAATCCTCGAGTCGATAGTAGCCGATTCCCAAATTGAAAAAGGCCTTATAGCTTTTTGGGTTCAGTTGGATATTTAGGACAAAATAATCCAGCGCTTCCCTTCCCTTTTCACCCATAGATAGTAGATGTCCGGTATGGTTTAACTGCTCATAGTCAAAATGGCAGCCGCCATTGTTTGCGTAGACCATTTGGAACATCTGCAACATCCGATCAAAAGGGATGTGTTCCAACACCTTTGAATGAAAGGTATTGGTATAGGACGTTTGGTACCATTGCATCAAGCGCACGGAGGTTTCGGTAAAACCGCTTTTGGTGCACCTAAAGATCAAATCCTGTAGATCGGCTTCGGGATAGTTCACCACCTTGTCCGAAGTCAGTCGGTCATTCAAAAAAGCCGTTAGTCCTTCGCCTTTATGATTTTTGTAGCGTTCAAAGAGTTTCGCAACGGTGGGTATGCCTTTTTTGCTTTTTATTTTTACGAAGCTTGTGTCCGACGGTTGCTCAAATACTTGGGCCATCATGCTCCCATAATCAAAGGAATATTTGTATACACCATCAAGAAAGGCCAGCGAATATTTGGCAATAAGGTTGTAACCTCTAATTTTATCCGCGGCATCGCCAGAACCAAAAAGCTTTATGAACTTGGAAGCGAGATCGGTATGATCTAATTGAGGAAGATTTACCATATAGGCATCACTGTAAACCAGTTTGTCGTAGAAAGGAAGTTCATTCATATAACCCAGGGAATTGATAAAGAGCATGGGTTTGGTAAACCTGCGGTAGTCCTCATAGGGAGAATCCTTGAAAAAGTCATAGGCTTCGTGGATACTGGGATCCAACCCGATCCAAGCATCCACAGATCGATTACGGGCCATCATAAGTACATTGGATAGGCCCCCAAGGCTAAATCCACCCAACGAGATTTTATGGGGATCTGCATTGGGGAATTTGTCCAAAATACTTAACAGGTACTCCATGTCCCGGGCCTGGGTTTCCACGCTGATGCGCGAGATAGGCATTTCACGTGTTTCGGGACCCACACTTGGACTGGAGACTACCACATAGCCATGACTTGCCAGAAATTCGAACAAGAGGGCGTTTTCGAATGCGGTAGACCACCAGCTAGGTCCGTATATGAGTACAGGAAAGCGTTTTTTCTCTTCGAACGGGGCATTTTTGACCGCTTTCATCGGAGCGTTCAATTCCCTGTCCAATACATCGAGATTGACAGGGTCGGTTTCGATGAATTCTGCTATGAGACGCTCCCTTCCCTCTTTGGTTAACACCGTTCTCCCGACCTCATGGGCCTTGAGAAAAAAGTAGTCTTCGTATTTGATGGGCGTTTGCCCTGTTGCAACGGCCGGGTACCAAACACAAACCTGTATAGGCCTTGAAATGGTTTTGCCCTTGTCCTTGGAGGCATCCGATTCAACGGAGAAGCTTCTCGATTTATCCAGGGTGTTAAATTCACGAAATCCAATGGCATATGGCCCATAAGGTTCGGAAATGGACAAGACAGATTCTTGAGCGCCGACCGATAAAAAGATCAATATAAAGAGCGGTAGTATGTAATGGTATATTTTCATGACGGTTCAAATTGGTATGGTGGTTGGGCGGGATGGTCTCATTTCCCAGACCGCCGATTTAAGGTTTGGTCAACACCACGCCCATGGCACCGATAACCTAAAAAAGGTTATGGAAGATGCCGGCTGACTTAGAGCGTGGTTATTGAAATTAGTCTTCGATAATGTCAAAAGGTTCGCTGGATAGCTCCACTATGGGCCTTTTGAGACCGGTATGCCTAGCTCTTAAATGCAGGCCTTTGGCCTCCCGATAAATTTTGAGGGCTTTGGACGCGGATATTTTTTTGCCATTGTGGTAGAACTCCGCATTTTTCTCGGCCATTTCCTCGATAAAGTCTTTTGGTGATTTCGCTGGCGCCGGAGGAGACGGATCTACAAGTACCCTAACAGATTTAGGTGAAATTGGCGCCACCACGTTCACCTCTGGTTCAGGGGCCAAAGTAGGCCGTACGTACACTACTTCCTGCGCCGACGGGGATATCACGGGAGCCACTTCAACCACAACTTCGTCCACAAGCGGCGGTGCTGGAGGAGGGGGTGGTTCGGGAAGCTCAGGGAAGGGCTCAGCATCCTGCCTCTGGGCAGCGGTCATCAGGTCATAAATGTAGCGCATACGTTCTACCTCGCTCCCTAGGATACGCATATGCTCCTTGGGCATCGCATTGTATTTTTTGGCCAACGCATTGTACTCGGCCACCATGGCTGGAGTGGCTTTTTCCTGTGGCACAACGGGAGGAGCCACATGCGTGGGTAAGGGCTCGGCAGTTTTGCGCTGTACCGGGGTCATAAGCGCATAGATATGGCCCATGCGCAAAAGGTCTTCGGAGCGCACTTTTCTCGGATCCAGGGGAACCACATTGTATGCCTTGGCCAGGCTATTGTACTCGGCCACTACTTGGGTAGAGGCCTTTTCCTCTTGTATGGGGTGGTTGTGCGTAGCGATCGCTGCGGACGGCTCCTGCACATAGTTTTTTTGGCTGAAGCTGGACAACAACAGTGCTAAAAGGGGAAGTGTTAAAAAGCTTCTGATCCAGATGGCGCGTTTTGATGTTTTTGTTTTCATGACGGTAAATCGTTTTTTGATGGATGAATAATTGATGGCATTTGCCAATACCGGCTGATAGGTATTTGATGAAAATGATAATATGGTTTTTTGGTATACGGCCGGCTCAATTCCTTTTTGGACCACTTCGGAATCGGCCAAAAACTCATGGTTCAGCTTTATGGCGCGTTTTAGTAGATAGATGAAGGGGTTAAACCAGAACAGCAGCTGTACCAATTCGATACAGAGAATGTCCAACGAATGCTTTTGCCGGGCGTGGATCTCCTCATGCATCATCACTTCCCGCGGAATCTGACGAGTTTCAAATTTTTCCCGGTTCAAGAATACATAGTTGAAAAAGGTATGGGGCACCAGGGGTTCGGTATGCAACACCTGGGTAATACGGTTCACTTTTTGTTTGGGATTGTGTTTTATCCGCCGGCGCAGTTGCAGCAGGTTCTTTACAAATCTAAAACTGAACAATGCCACTCCTACGCCATAGATAGACCAAAGAATCAAGGGTAGATTAAGGGTGTCCAGATCCGTTGGAACGGGCTCAACGGTGCCATTCGCCGATTCCAGAAGCACGGGTGCCAACTGGGAGGCAGGTTCAAGATAAATGGTAAAGGTCAGGAGGGGAATGCCCAAGGATACCAGCAGGGCCCCCAATAGGTAATATCTTTTAAAGACATTCATATGCTGCCGTTCCAACAATAGTTTGTAGAACAAAAAGAAAAGGGCCAGGCATGCGCCCGAATTTAGCAAATAGTCCAACATCTTATTTCTTTTTGAGTTCGTTATCGATCAAGGTCTTCAGGTCCTCCAGCTCTTCCTTGCTGAGGTTGGTCTCCTTGGTAAAGAAAGAGGCAAATTGGGAGGCGCTGTCATTAAAGAAGTTCTTGATAAGTCCGTTCACATGTTTAGAGAAATAGTCCTTCTTTTTCACCAAAGGGTAATACTCCCTGGATTTTCCATGGGTGGTATAGGCGATAAAGGTTTTGTCCGTCATGCGCTTTAACAAGGTCGCCACCGTAGTGGTTGCAGGTTTTGGGTCCGGATAGGCCTCCAAGAGATCTTTCATAAAGGCTTTTTCCATTTTCCACAGATGGTTCATCAACTCCTCTTCCGTTTTTGACAGTTTCATGTGCGTAGTATTCAAATGTATTCTACAAACATAGAATAAAATTTTATATTCTACAAATGTAGAGTTGTTTTTCTGGCATTTTTTCCCAACTGCCCGGGCGAAGTCTTGTGTGACTTAGGTCACACTTTTTCTCCTTGGGATGTACTAACTTTAATACAATAAAATCCAAGGCCATGACAACAACAGTAGTAGTAGGCGGCAATTTTGCGGGGATGACCGCAGCTCTTGAAATTAAGCGTAAGGGAAAAGGGGATCACAGGGTAATTATGATAGATAAATCGCCCTTGTTTTTGTTTATCCCTTCGCTCATTTGGGTTCCATTTGGAAGGAGGGAAGTAAAGGACATTTCCTTTAGAAAGGATAAAATCCTTGAAAAAAAAGGTGTGGAATACAGACATGCCGAGGCCTTAAGGGTAGATACGGACAAACAGTTGGTCTTTACCACAAAGGGAGAAGTGTCCTATGATCATTTGGTAATCGCCACAGGTCCCAAGGTGAAATACGATGTCGCCCCCGGCGTTAAGGAACATGCTTATTACGTGGGCACACCCGAAGGGGCAATGAAAATCAGGAAGAAATTGGAGGAATTCAAAAAGAATCCTGGACCAATCGTTATCGGGGCTACACAAAATGCAGGCTGCATGGGTGCAGCCTACGAGTTTTTGTTCAATATTGAAAAATGGCTCCGGGAACAAAAAATCAGAAAAAAAGTAGACCTCTATTGGATTACCCCAGAAACCTTTTTGGGGCATTTCGGTATTGATGGGATGACCGGCGGGGAAACCATGCTGAAGTCCTTTATGAAAATGTTCCGTATCCATTACCGGACAGAGGTGGGTGTCAAAGAAGTTATGGAGGATAAGGTAATCTTAACTTCAGGGGAAGCTTTGCCTAGTAGTTTCACCATGTTGATGCCACCCTTCCTAGGAGTCGATTTTGTGAGCAATTCCACCCAACTAGGGGCTACCTCCACCGGCTATTTACCCGTAGGAGAGGACTATAGGCATATTAAGATTCCCAATGTTTGGGCTGCCGGAATCGCGGTAGACGTAAAGTTGCCCTTTACCCCTGGCAAAGTGCCCTTTTCCGGCCCTAAAACGGGATATCCTTCCGATGAAACTGGTAAAATAGTAGCGGAAAACATCATTAGGGTCACTAAAGGGAAAAACAAATTAAAGAAAAAAGCCTGGGGCAGGATCCCTGGAATATGTGTGATGGATGCCGGAAAAAAGGAGGTGATCATTATAAGTGACCGACTTTTTAAACCCAGAAATTTTGCCATTATGATACCCAACGTCTTCTACGATTTTTCCAAAGTCCTCTTTGAAAAATACTTTCTTTGGAAAACGCGAAACGGGTATTCGCAACTCCCCTGAATACCGTTTTGACCAACATGGGGAAGCACCCTATTGTTTGCTCATTTCTGTAAAATTGGAGTAAAAATAGGGAATGGTCTCAATGCCCTTGAGGTAGTTCCAGACCCCAAAGTGTTCGTTGGGCGAATGGATGGCATCGGTATCCAGTCCAAAGCCCATCAAGATGGTCTTGCTGCCCAGTTCCTTTTCAAAGAGCGAGATGATGGGAATGCTGCCCCCGGTCCTTTGCGGGATGGGGGTCTTGCCAAAAGTGGTCTCGTAGGCCTTGGCTGCTGCCCTATAGCCCACATAATCAATAGGGGTAACATACCCTTGCCCCCCATGGTGCGGGGTTACCTTCACCTTTACCCCTTCTGGGGCGATGTTTTTAAAGTGCGTACTGAAAAGTGTGGTAATCTCCTCCCAATCTTGGTTGGGAACCAGTCGCATGGAGATTTTGGCATAGGCCTTGCTGGCGATAACGGTTTTGGCCCCTTCGCCGATATAGCCGCCCCAAATGCCATTGACATCGAGTGTAGGCCGTATGGAGTTGCGTTCGTTGGTGGTATAACCCTTTTCGCCATACACCGCTTCAATATCCAGTTCGTCTTTATACGCTTCCAGTTCAAAGGGGGCTTTGGCCATTTCTGCACGCTCCTCCTGGGATAGTTCTATTACGTTGTCATAGAATCCTGGAATGGTAATATGGTTGTTTTCATCATGAAGGGACGCGATCATTTTCGCTAGGATATTGATGGGATTGGCCACCGCTCCGCCGTATAGCCCGGAGTGCAGGTCCCTGTTGGGACCGGTAACTTCCACTTCCACATAACTAAGGCCCCTAAGGCCCGTAGTAATGGAGGGTACCTCCTTGGCGATCATGCCGGTATCGGAAATTAAAATGATATCGTTGGACAGCTTCTCCTGGTTTTCCTCTACAAAAGCCGCCAGACTTCTACTGCCTACTTCTTCCTCTCCTTCGATCATGAATTTTACGTTGCAGGGCAGCTGGTCGGTTTTCACCATAAACTCCAAGGCCTTCACGTGCATATAAAATTGTCCTTTGTCATCGCAGGCACCCCGGGCAAAAATAGCGCCCTCTGGATGCAGTTCCGTGGCCTTGATGACCGGTTCAAAAGGCGGGGAATCCCATAGGTCCATGGGATCTGGGGGTTGTACATCGTAATGGCCATAGACCAGAACCGTGGGCAGATCGGCGCTCACTTTTCGCTCTCCATATACAATAGGGTACCCTTGGGTCTCACAAATTTCCACCGCTGTACAACCGGCCCGTTCAAGGGATCGGGCCACGGCTTGGGCGGTATCCATCACGTCTTGAGAAAAGGCGGGATCGGCGCTGACGGAAGGGATTTTTAGGAGTTCGACAAGCTCTTTGATAAATCGGTCCCTGTGTTGGACCACGTATTCACCTATGTTTTGCATATACCAAAGTTTGATGGTAGCTTAAATGTACAAAAAGCAGCACTATTTTTTAAAGACGTAGTGTTTTTAAATTGAAATTTTACTTTATATTTGCAGTCCTTTTGCAGGCGTGGTGGAATTGGTAGACACGCTAGACTTAGGATCTAGTGCCGAAAGGTGTGAGAGTTCGAGTCTCTCCGCCTGTACAAAGTAAAGGCCCGTCCATTTTTGGACGGGCTTCATTTTTTTGAAGTGGGGAGCGAGAACCTGCCTTCCGGCAGGCAGGGTTTACGCCCTACACAAGCCACGGGGAGTCTCGGAATTTATCACGAGCTAGGTCGAGGGCCAGTACAAAGAGCGAAAGCCTCTCGGAAACGAGGGGCTTTTTTATTCCAAATATTGAACAGGGTTTGGGAGAGACGAGAAGCTTGTCCCGAACGAAATGGACACGAGTCCGGGGGTTTATCTAGAGCGGGGTCGAAGGGGAGGTACCTAAAGGGATAACTGCAATTTGGTAATGATTCAAAAGTTCAAGGACGCGGGGTTTAATCAACCCATACGCTTTCAGGCGCCAGGTACCAAAACCTAGATTTAGTACTCCCTGGATTTGCGAGGCTATTTTACGTATATTGTGGGTAGAGAACATTTTATCTTTATTCCTCCTTGGAAGGTGATTGCGGAATCAGAGCGATATGGGGTACAAGAAACATTTCAAACGAATTTTGGCCAAACAATTTCCCGAATCACATGATTCAATAATACGTGATGCGGACAAGATATACATGCAGGTTTCCAAGGACACGAAATTTTCAAAAAGTTCATCAAATCCACTCGATAAAAGATTGGAGGTAATGGCATATTTCTTGGCTACCATCCAAACACTGGAGGAAAAACAAACTGATTTTCAGATAATAAAAACGGTTTGCATTGAAATAGCTTTGGATTACGTAAGACCAAAGAACAGATTTCAAAAAAGTCTTAAAAAACTTCCTCCCAAGCTTATCAACACTAAATTATCCAGCTTGGTTCTAAAAGTGATGGACAAAAAATTGAGCAAGAAGGGACATGAGGATGGATTCCTCGCAAAGATAATTACCGACAAAAAAGAAACCTTTGGGTTTGGTTATGGCATTGACATATTGGAGTGCGGAATATGCAAATTGTTCAACAAACATAATGCGCAACAATACACTCCCATTTTATGCGAAGTGGATAAAATTACCTCAAGTCTAGCCGGACTCGAACTTATCAGAAAGGGAACAATAGCAAATGGCGCTGACAAATGCGACTTTAGATTCAAAAAAAAATAGAAAATAGCATTAACGCTGCATGCTCATAAGCCTAGAAATGATTATCCCTGGTTTATTTTAATGAGTTTCCAATTACACAGTATTGTGGAAACCCAGGGTCGGTACAAAACACAAATGCCCCACATTTTCGTGAGGCATTTTTTTGTTCAGGTACAACCAGCGCCGAATTTTTTATGCGTTCAATTTTAAAATGCTTACTCCCTTACCGGCAACATATTGGAGGTGTCCACCGGAAAGCTATCGTATTTGTTGTACAATTTGAGATATTTCCCTGGGTCTATGGGCTGTTCACATAGTGTTTCGCTCAGCCCCCTAAAGAACCCCTCCCGTTTCTGCGATGGATTGAAAAGCAGCGTAAGCGCTACTTCCTCATCCGTATCATTTTGAAAGCCATGCGGCGTCATCCTAGGGGCATAGACGACCGTACCAGGACCCGCATCATATCGTTTTTCCGGGGTGCCCGCAAAGATGGTCAGGGTCCCTTTCTGGACAATAAAGGTCTCATCCATAAATCGGTGGTAATGCAACTTGGCCCCTATGGCTTTCGGTGCCAACTTTATCGTATACACGCCTAACTGGTCATTGGTCAGTTCGCTAGTGACCTTGAAGGTAAATGAGATGCCGTTCATTTTAAATGTTTCTCCTTCCTCAACGGGAATTACCGAGGCCCTATTCTCTAACTGGTCATTAAAAAAATCTACTTTCATATGTTTTGGGTTTAAAAAGTTTCTAGAATCTGTTGTTTAATTTTCATCATGTTTTTGTCCAATTGTTCAGGGTACGCCGTTCCTTCCAAAGAGAACGCCCTTTTCGTTTCGATGCCCATATGTCCCAATATGGTTTTTAGGTAGGGTTCCTGAAAATCATAAGGTTCCATAGGTGTTCCCAAATAGGACCCGCCTTTGCAAAGGGCCAGATAGGCTCCTTTGTTTTTTAGCATGCCGAAATACTTGCCGTCTTCATCAATACCAAAGGTCTTTCCCACACGGACTACCTGATCAAAATACGCCTTAAGGTTGGACGGAACATTCAGATTGTAGAGCGGACTGCTGATCAGTATATCATCGACATTACTTAATTCGGCGATCAATTCATCCGAGATTTCAAGGGCCGCTTTGAGAGACGCACCTCGTTGGTCATGGGGCGTGTAAAAACCTTGGATGGTTTTGTTGTGAATATGCGGCACGTTAAAATCTGCCAGATCGCGGTAGACTACCTTGCCTTTGGGGTGTGAGGCTTTCCACTTTTCCTCGACCAAATCGGCAAGCTTCCTGGAATGGGAACCTTCTTTTCTTGAACTGGAGTCAATTCTTAATAATCGTTTCATTTGTTGCAATTTTGTCTATAGGAAATAGACAAAATTGGGGTGCAAAACGTGACGGTGTTGCTATCGAAACCCGCTTTCTACGTGAAGCGACTGCCAACTCACCTCGGATTCATATTGCGGTTACTCCCATTTTAAATGGCTGATCGGGTTGCTATGTTTTTCAATTTTTTGGGATCTATTACCGAGTTGATCGCGTATACCTTCCCATTGGAAGCAATGGAAAATACCTGACAAGTGTTAAGTTCCTCACCCGTATAGAAGAGAATGGCTGGTTGGTGATTTATTTCTACAAATCGGATGGTCTGTCCTATCTGAAATTTTTTGTATACCTCCAGAAGAAGAACAATGCAGTTCTCTCTACCCAAGGTCAAATTGCGAAGTACCTTCACATCTGTGCCTCCATCGGCAACGACCTTGATATCTTCGGAAAACAAGGCCTCCAATTCCTCAACGTTCCCGTTGCTTATGGCGGTGACGTATCTGTTAAGGTACCCAGTAGCCTCCCCCTTGGCTATTTTGGCCGAAGGTTTTCTTGCTGGATTGATCTTGGCCTTGGCCCTGCTCAAGAGTTTTCGGGAATTTTCGGCGGTGCCCGAGATGACCTCGGCAATTTCCTGGTGCGAATAGTTAAAGGCCTCTTTTAAAATGAATACGGCCCTTTCCCTAACGTTTAATTGTTCCAATAAAACAAGCAAGGAGTAGGAAACAATGTCCTTAAGATGCAATTCCAGGTCCGATTCTTCAGTGGCCACAGGTTCCGGGAGTTGCTCCAAATGGGAAGCGAATTTTTTAGTGCGGTTTTTGACGTTGATCGCGTGGTTCACTACGCTGGTTATGAGGTAATTTTTTTCGTTCCTTATTTCATTTGAAGTTTCGTTTTTTGAAACAAAATGTTTGCTTAGGACATCTTGGACAATGTCTTTTGCGTCATCTGCAGACCCTATGATGTTGTAGGCATAGGGGAACAACATGTTGCGGTATTTTGCTATGGGTTCATCCATCCTTTTCATTCTTTGTTTTTGTTATGGGCCCATGGTCTTCGAAAAATTATATGGGTTTGCCATAAGACGCCATTCATTTGCCTTTAGCCAGCAGTTTTGAAATACCGGCCAGCTGCGAAATAAGGACCAGGGGCACGATGACCGATGGCAGCCAAACCAGAGGAAAGTACATCACCCCGATGTTGGGTTGATCAAAGGCCATTTGTTGGAAAGGGGTTTTTGCACTGAGCACGGCGATGGTCAGGATATTGATCAACAAGCCTAAACTGATGGCATTCCAGAAGAGCAACAGCTTGCGCTTTACAACTCCTCCTCTAAAGGCGACCATGTAAACAAGCAGTGCGGTTAATCCCGAAATGATATCGAAATTCTTACCTTCAAAGGTCATGTCCTCCGGTATAAGGCCGCCCAGAAATATGTAAAAGAGCACTAACTCTACAGGAACCCTTACCGTATGCAGGAGTGTCAGCCATTTAAGATCCAACGACTGGATAAATGTTTTACCACCTTTGGTCAGGAACAGCAGTGCAGCAACGACAAAGCCAGGCGCCAACAAAAAGATAAACCTGGGCGGAACGGCATCAAAATTTTGATAAAAGCCCGATAGTCCAATGCCCGCTTGGATCAAAAGCCAGATGACTAGGACGTACAAGACGCCTTTGTTCTTTTTGGCGGCCAACCAAAACAGGAAAATAGTGAGTAGGGTAGTGGCAACAAATAAAAGTATGATCCAGTTAGGGATATTTTCCATGGTATAAAGGTTTTTTAAATCAATCCAGTGTACACAAAGATTTTATGCCAAATCACGGTCAGTTCGTTTTAGCTCCCTTCAGTGTTTGGAGCTATCGTGAAACTGCCAAAGCACGTTCACGATTTGCCACGTGCCATTGAGTTTAATGATATGCATCAAATCGATCCATTCGTCCGCGATGAGTTTCACCGACGCCGTATTTCCGGTAATATCCAGAATAACGACCTCTTTTTTAGGGGGCTCTGGAAACCTGTCCCCTTCTATGTTATAGGTTTCCGCCAAGAGGACCATGGCATCGGCAAAGGTTTCCCGCAAATACTGTTTTTTAGTTTTTTTGTCGGTCCAGAAGGTTCTTTTTACCATTCTTGGATGCAGGGCACGTTCCATGAGTTCGGGTTTAAGTTGGTGTTGGGACTCAATATAGTCCAAGGCGGCCCTTTCAACCGCCAACGAATCCTGCAGGGCTTGGGCATTGAGTGATGTTAGCGCCAACAGGAAACTGGCGCACCATAATGGGAGACTCCTTCTCATGTCATTTAAGGTTTAGTACATTTTAATGTGATTACTTCTTGTTTTTGATTGACAATTTAGAGATAGAAAACGTGACCACATAATTTTCAAGGAAAAAGCCGTCCACCCATGTGGCGAAGTGTCCTTTTGGCCGAAACAAAAAAGCAGGGACCGGTCAGATTCCTACTTTTTAACGCCTTGCCAAAGGCCGGACCCTACATCTTTAATCGGTCGAACAATATGGCGGATTCCACAAATTTTCTGTGATTGGTATCCGTGAGCTTTTCCAGCAGGTCAAAGGAAGCGATGTAGCTTACCAAACTTCCATTGGACGATATGAATTTTCCGTCCTGCACCACGGCTACCTTGCTGTCATCGGCCACTTTTAAGGCAGGGTAATCAGCCTGCAGCGCCTTACCGCCCGTTACATAGGTCACAATTTCCCTGCCATCGGCGATTCCTGTCTCACCAATGATGAAGGCGCCCGCGCAATGGCTGGCCACATAATCCGTAGTCTTGTTTTGTTCCCTGACAAATGCCACCAATTTGCTGTCCGATGTCTGATCGGCAGGATTATAGGAACTGGGCACGACCAAAACGGTTAATTCCGGTACTTCATCCACCGTGTAATCAGGGGTTATTTGCAAACCATGTGCACTGTGGTACGTTTTGTTTTCCGTAGCGATCGTGATCACATTAAAGCGTGTTTTCCCCTTAGCATCGGTGTTCGAAAAGACATCCAGCGGCGCTATCACCTCGTTCATAATAACGCCTTCAAAAATGAGCACCCCAATAGTGGGCAGATCCTCGTTGATGGTTTTTGCTTTCATGTGAACAGATGCCTCTTCCTTTGGGGCTGCCGTGGCCATATCCTTGTTTTTAGACTGCCCTGAACAACCTATGATCAGTGGAATGAACGAATAGTATAAAAATGCTTTTTTCATTGTATATGTTTTTGGACAAAATTACTAGAGGCACCGTTGGGGATTCTTAATCTAGATTAAGAAATGTGATTATTTTTTTCTGCTCCTAATCTTGCTAACGAACTCAGGCGACATGCCCAAATAGGAGGCAATCATGTATTGGGGGACTCTTTGGACAAAATCGGGATTGTGGGAAATAAAGGTTTGGAACAGCTCCTCTCCGGACAGGCTCATCATAAATTCCAATCTTGCCTGTATGGCAATATAGGTCTTCTCCATTATTTTTCTGAAAAGCTGATCGGCTTTAGGGAGTTCAACACACAGGCGGTTAAGGTCTTCCTCGGAAAGTTCCAGCATTTGTGTGTCCTCAAGGGCCTCGATATAGCAATGGGAAACGGTTTTGTTAATGACGCTCGCATAATCCGTGATCCACCAGTTGTCCACCCCAAAATGAATGATCTGTTCGTTTCCTTTTTTGTCAATATAAAACTGCCTGACTACTCCTTTGATGATGAAGTATCTTGATCGGCACACTTGCCCTGCTTCAAGAAGGAACTCCTTTTTCTTCAGGTTCCTGGGCTTCAAATAGGATACAAAGAGCGCTATTTCCTCTTCTGAGAGGTCCACATATCTTTGGATATAGTCCAACAAATCCGGGTGCATCGTATTCCAATTTTCCACAGGTATTTAAAGTATGCCAGCCAAACAACTTTTTAGCCTTTGATTTAAAGTGATGGTCTTTGTTTGACAACAATACAAATAATTGATCAAATCAACACCATAGGGTCGCTATACCACGATCAGTGAAGGCATAGCAATTTTACTTCTGGGGCACACCTGACAAATTTGGATATTTTCATTTATGGTTTCAGGGGAAATCTCTTTTTCTTAAGTTTTTGCTAACACTTTGGCAGGGGGATTATTGGTATTTTTAGAAAAACCAAGGGCCATGATAAAACAATTACACCGTTATCTCCTCATATTGCTTCCGATTATTTGCAGCGCCCAGAACGTCAAAGAACCCATAACCCAATTACTGCACGAGCTGGTGAAAACCGAAGGGGTTGACCAGGCACTTAAAACGTATGAAGCGCTCAAAGCCCAGGAAGCGGACAAGTACGACTTTTCCTTTGCACAGTTGAACAATCTAGGATATCAACTTATCGCAGAGAAAAGGGAAGAAGCGGCCGTTAAGATCTTCCAGGCCAATCTTAAGGCCTTTCCCCATATGATCAACCCCTATTACAGTTATGGGCACGGACTCTTGAAAACAGGGGCCAATGAAGCCGCCATAGCGGCCTATACCACTGGATTAAAAATAACGGATACTTTGCAAAATCTCACCGAGGCCCAACGCAACCATTACAACTCACTGGGAAGCATACAAATAAGGATCGCTTCAAATTTCAATAGATCCACCAGCCCCGATCTCAGCTATGTGGCAAATCACGGTGGGGGACCCGCAGGCAACTGGGATGCCGGGATGTTGCTCGATTTCCAAACGGAGAGGGGAAACCCAACCATCAACTATGAGGCCAACAATTTTTACAATGCCCCGGTTCCGGATTTTATCCTTGACAAATTTGAGCAAGAGCCACGGCCCGATGTAGTTTCGGGCATTGTTAAAGGTGTCTATAGAGACCATGTGTCCAATGGTGACATTGTGAACCTATCTGTGGTATGGGACCAAAACAATTGGGACTCGGCATTTCCTCCTGCTATAAAAAGGGCGGTGTCCTATGAGGGAAGCCCGTATTTTGTGCCCATGAGCTTTCAATGGAACCCCATCTGGTATCGCAAGGATATTTTTGAAAAGGTAGGGGTGCGGCCGCCCAGCACCTGGGACGAGCTTTTGGAGCTGTGCCGTAAACTCCACAAGGCCGGATACCTCCCGTTCACCGTTTCCGGGGACGGCTGGGAACCCCCTGTGGCCAGATGGTTTGCTATCCTCTCCTTACGCCTGTACGGTCCTGATTTCTATGAAGACCTTATGGCCGGAAAGATCAGTTGGTTGGACGAGCGGGTAGGGAATGTTTTTGTTCATTGGAAAACGCTGTTCGACAACCATGCGTTTAGTTCAAAATCAGCAGAGCAGGATTGGCAATTTGCTGTCAAGGACCTGGCAGAAGGCAAAGCCGTCATGTGGAACATAGGGGAGTGGCTTTGGGAATTTGGCCCCATACAGGAACAGAAAGGGAACATAGGCTTTTTTGCTATGCCACCGATTACGCAAAATATTCCGCAGGTGGAGATCCTGCATTTGTACGGGGCCCATGCGCTGTCTACCAAAAACCAGAAACTGGCCCATGAATTTCTTACATACCTTGGAAGCGAGGAGGTGCAGCGATCCAATCACAAAACCTTGCAGTATAGGATACCGGCCCACATCAAGGCGGCTGACCAACTCAGTACTCTGCAAAGGGAACAATATGATTATATCAAAAAGGTAGATCAGTTGGTGCCGCTTTTTGAAATGAATACGCATCCTAAAATAGCCAATGAAGCCCTCCGGGCATTTGTAGATTTTTGGAAGAATCCTGAGCGGATCAAGGAAACCATGGTGCGGATAGAAAGCAAAAGGAAAGAGGTATATCCTTCCAAAAATTAAAGAAGATCAAACCCTTGTCTTGGACATTGCTGTAAAAAAAACGCTCCCCGAAGGAAGCGCTTTAAAGGCAATTTTGATTTTCAACAAATAAACGAAGGTTTTTTATAAATTCATTTCAGGGAGATTTACATCAGGCCAACAAGGGCCAGTAGGCTGCCAACAACAACAAGTGCTAGCACAATGTCCAATGCAACAACTACGATAGATAGTACGGCATCGAGAATTCCGGTATTAAATGATAGCTCTTTCATAACATCTGCATTTGGGTTCAACTTCAATATTTCGCTCCCATTAAGTTAGCAAGACATATTGTACATCAGCTAAAAAATGTTGTGAAAAGGCCAAAAATTGTGGTTTAATCGTATTTTTTATGCAGTTCATCGATAAAACAGCGAAAAAGAGGTGCCGCCCATACCAAATGGAGGGTCATCTTGTCCAGAAAAATATAGCAAAAGAAGTGTAGGTATTTTAGGAAATTAAAATACGGGTAGTTGCGTCTTGGGAGAAGAAGGGGAACCCATGCGGTCTAAAAGAATCCCAAGGCTGCTAAAATGAGGCTAACCACAACGGCGACAAGGATAGCGACCAGAACCACAATCATAATGCTGAGGAATCCGTTCAGCACCCGAGTGCCAAAATCAATTTCTTCCATAATCGTATAGTTTTCTATCTTACAAGGTAAGCATAAATGCCGAATAGTTTTCAGACAGGTCCCATAATTCGACTAAATGACTGGTTAATAAGATGTTGTCTCGATATACGGTTTGTTTTGTCGATAAACGGTGTGCTGGCCCACTATGAGGGGGGGTTGTCCCCACTCAGCTTTTTGCTGAGCTGCTCCAAAGAGATCCCTTTGGTCTCCGGCATAAGGAATATGACAAATAATAACTGAAGTACCATCATAAAGGCAAAGAAGGCGAAGACTGGTCCGGGACCGATCTTTGTAAAAAGTATGGGCACTAGAGACGGTATGATGGCAGCCAGTACCCAATGCGTGGAACTCCCAAAAGCTTGCCCCGAACTCCTTAAATGATTAGGAAATATTTCGGAAATAAAGACCCAGATAATGGCCCCTTGCCCTATGGCATGAGACGCAATAAACAAAAACAGGAACATGGGGACCACCATGCCGGTCCAACCCAGGAAGAAGGCCGCGGCCACCAAGGAGAGCGAAACAATATACCCTACAGACCCAAAGTACATTAACTGCTTTCTCCCCAAACGATCAATTAGGAAAATACCCAACAAGGTAAAGAGTAGATTGGTAACTCCTATTCCGATGCTGCTTAACAGTGCTGTACTTGCTCCCAATCCTGCTTCCTCAAAAATCCTTGGGGCGTAATATAAGAAGGCGTTGATTCCGGAAAGCTGATTGAAAAATGCCACCAAAAAGGCTAGAATCAAGGGGAATCTATACTTTTTTATAAAGATGGTTTCCGATGAGCTATTGCCGTTTTGCTCCCTATCCATATCGGCTTTAAGTTCTTCCACCGAGATATCAGGACTGATGGATGCTAAAATTTTCCTGGCTTCTTCCGTTCTATTTTGCGTTAAAAGCCATCTGGGACTTTTGGGAACCGTAAGCACAAATAAGGTGTAGATAATTGCGGGGAAGGCCTCTACCCCCACCATCCATCTCCAATCATTTTCACCGAGACCACTGAGGAGATAGTTGGATAAAAAGGCGACCATGATGCCAAAAACAAGCATAAACTGATAAAATCCTACGAGTCGTCCCCTATTCTTGGCAGGGGCAACCTCGGAAATATAGGCAGGGGCAGCTATGGTGGAAGCACCAACACCCAGACCTCCGATAAATCGAAACACGGCAAAAGTAATAGGGTCATTGGCAAAAGCGGAGCCGATCGCCGATACCGAATACAAGGCACCGATCCATATCAGGGTTTTTTTACGTCCCAATGTATTGGTAGGTATGCCTCCGAAAATGGCCCCGACCACGGTTCCCCATAAAGCCATACCCATAACCACGGCACCGTGAAATCCGTCCGAGGAACTCCATAAGAGTTGTAGTTTTTTGTCCGCGCCGCTTATTACTACGGTATCAAAGCCAAATAAAAAGCCGGCCAAGGCCGCTATAAGGGAAATCTTTACAATTTTGGAATTCATCTGCCTGGTTTTGTCGGTTTTCGTAAAACTAACAAAAAAAGGGCAAGTATTTGGGTTTAGTCCAACTAACGGGCGTTAATCGGTCTAAGGGTATCTTGGGGAGTTGTTTTTTTCTTCTTTTTCGTTGCTCTTTCCAGATTTGGCGCATCCATGCTGGGAGGAGCCACTTTTGGTTCAGCCTTGGGAACTTCTTTAGGGGACTCGGCAGGAACACTCATTTCCTTGGTATTTGAATTTTGCCGTTCTTCCCTTTTTCCCTGACAAGAAAATAAGGTAAGGCCTAGCAGCAGCATTAAAAATGGAAGAAATTTCATGTTGGATTGGGATAAACTTATAGTAATGTACGGATATGCCCTATGATTTGGACGCTTGCCCCCCTGTTTTCCGCTACATAGGATCGATTGATTTCCCCGGTCTTTTTCAGAAATTCGGGATGTGCTATGAATTGGGTCATAAGGCGACTAAATTTCCCTAGGTCCCTAATCACATGAATGCCCTTTTTCGCCACCAGATCTTCCGCTTCCCTGAACCCTTGATACTGTGGACCAATGACTACCGGAATTCCAAAAACCGCAGGTTCCAAGGTATTGTGCAGTCCCGTGGCAAAGGCACCGCCCACATAGGCAAGGTCCGCATAACTATAAACCTTGGTGAGTAGGCCAATGGTGTCCAAAACAAGCACCTCAAAATTGGCAAGGTCGTACCGGTCCATCTCGCTGTAGAGCAGCGTCTTTTTGTCAAGGGCCATGGTCAAACGTTTAATATGGTCCGGTTTAATGTCGTGGGGTGCCAAAACGTACTTAAAATCCTGTTCGGAAGCATTGATATATGCGGTGAGTATGGCTTCGTCCTCGGGCCACGTACTTCCGGCGACCATACAAAAATGGGCGCCTTTAAAACGCTCCATAAAGTCTAGGGAATTTGTGCGGTCCAGGATTTCGGATACACGATCAAAACGGGTATCCCCGCTCACGGCAACCTTGTCCAGATCTATAGCTTTCAACAACTGTTGGGAATTCTTGTCCTGAACAAAAATATGGGAAAAGCGCCTTAAGGCATTCCGCATAAAACCACCGTACCATTTAAAATAGGGTTGCTCTTTTTTGAAAATGGCGGAGACCAAAAGGGTAGGGACCTCTTGTTGCTCCAACACCTTAAGGTAATTGGGCCAGATCTCGTATTTTACAAAAAGGGCCAATTTTGGCTTTACCAGCCCAATGAACTTTCTCGCATTCTTTTTGGTATCCAAGGGCAAGTAGGTGGTCAAGTTGGCCACTGGGGTGTTTTTTTTGACCTCAAACCCGGATGGGGAAAAAAAGGTGACCAGTATTTTATGGGAGGGATAAGTCTCACCTAACCGTTCTATCAGGGGAAGCCCTTGCTCAAATTCGCCCAGGGAGGCCGTGTGTACCCAAAGGACGTCATCGGTATCGGAAAAGTGTGCTTCAAGCACCGAAAAGGTATCCTTTCTCCCATCCACAAACAGCCGTATTTTAGGACTGAGAAAAGCAACAAGCTTAAGGAAAAGGGAGGCAATGGCAATAGCTGTATTGTATATGGCAAACACCTTGGCGTAGTTTATCGCTAAAATAAGCTTCTTTCCAAGAATTCCATTGGCTACGGTTCCTTATTTTTGTAATATTGTCCGTGATAATATATACAGATGAAGAAAATTCAAATGGTAGACCTTAACGGTCAATACCAATCCATTAAAGAACAAGTAAATTCATCTATTTCCCGTATTCTAGATTCAGCAGCCTTTATCAATGGCCCGGAGGTACATGCATTCCAACAGGAACTGGAATCTTATTTGGGCGTAAAGCATGTTATTCCCTGTGCCAACGGTACCGATGCATTGCAGATAACGATGATGGGTTTGGGCCTACAGCCCGGAGATGAGGTTATTACTGCTGATTTTACCTTTGCCGCTACAGTAGAGGTCATAGCCCTGCTGCAGCTTACACCGGTTTTGGTAGATGTGGAATTGGATACTTTCAACATTGACCCTGCCGCCATTGAAAAAGCCATTACCCCAAAGACAAAAGCTATAGTTCCGGTTCACCTTTTTGGACAATGTGCCAATATGGATGCCATATTGGCACTGGCAGAAAAGCACGGATTATACGTAATAGAGGACAATGCCCAGGCCATAGGCGCAAAATATAGCTCGGCCGATGGCCATAAGTATGTGGCTGGAGCCATGGGACATGTATCGGCCACCTCCTTTTTTCCTTCCAAAAACCTTGGGTGCTACGGGGACGGGGGTGCTATTTTCACGAACGATGACGCTTTGGCGCATACCATTCGGGGCATCGTAAACCACGGCATGTACGAGCGTTACCATCATGATGTGGTGGGTGTAAACTCAAGACTGGACTCGCTGCAGGCGGCAGTGCTACGCGCCAAGTTGCCAAAGCTGGATGCCTACAACGAACAACGAAGAAAGGCGGCCATGAAATATACCCAGGCCTTGGAGGGCTTAACGAACCTGGCAGTTCCCAAAATGGGAAACGCATGTTCCAGTATCTGCGACGACTGTGATTGCCACGTTTTTCATCAGTACACGCTGCGCATCCTCAATGGGAATCGGGATGGTTTGGTAAAGCACCTGAACAGCAAGGGGATACCTTGCGGGGTGTATTATCCCATACCGCTGCACAGGCAAAAGGCCTATCTGGACAGTCGATATAACGAAGCAGATTTTCCGGTAACCAATCAACTGGTGGAGGAGGTAATTTCCCTCCCCATGCATACGGAACTGGACGATGAGCAGATTACTTTTATTACGGATGCGGTGAAGGAATTTATTGCCGATGCATAAAATCATATCGCTTTTATGTTTTTGGGACGGTTATAAGGGCTTGATCGTGGGCGAAGCCTACACTTTGGCCGGGGCCTTCTTTTATCGTTCTGGACAGAAAAAAGGCCGTTGGGCAGTTGAACAGAGGGCTTCAATATTCACCGGAAAACGAGAATATAAATCGCAAGTTGGAACTTATTAAAAACGCATATTAATGAAAATACTGGTAACCGGGGGCTTGGGCTTTATAGGGTCCCATACCGTAGTGGAACTGCAAAACGAAGGTTTTGAGGTAGTGGTGATAGATGACCTGTCCAATGCCGATGAAAAGGTGCTCCAAGGCATTGAGAGCATTACTGGGAAAAGCCCCATATTCGAAAAATTGGACCTTAGGGAGAAATCCAAGGTTACGGATTTTTTCCAAAGGCATCAGGATATCGAAGGTGCTATTCATTTTGCGGCCTCCAAGGCGGTTGGGGAAAGTGTGGAGAAACCGTTGCTCTACTATGAAAACAACCTGGGGACCCTTGTTTATCTGCTTCAGGAACTATCCAAAAAGGAAGCGGCCAGTTTTATTTTTAGTTCTTCCTGTACGGTTTACGGACAGGCCGATAAAATGCCCATTACCGAGGATGCCCCAGTGAAACACGCTGAATCGCCCTATGGGAATACCAAGCAGATCGGTGAGGAAATTATTCGTGACAGTTGCAGGGTACTGCCCCATCTGCAGGCCATTTCCTTGCGCTATTTCAACCCAATTGGCGCACACCCGAGTGGTAAAATAGGGGAACTGCCCATTGGAATTCCACAGAACTTGGTCCCTTTTATTACCCAGACTGCGGCCGGCATACGGGAACAACTTTCCGTTTTTGGAGGGGATTATCCTACTGCTGACGGCACCTGCATCCGGGACTATATCCACGTGGTGGATTTGGCCAAGGCCCATGTGGTGGCACTGCAGCGTTTGCTGGAAAGAAAGAACAAAGAGAATTATGAGGTCTTTAACGTGGGCACCGGGCAGGGCAGTTCCGTGTTGGAGGTCATTGCCAGTTTTGAACGGGTATCCGGCACCAAGCTGAATTACAAGATCGTAGACCGGAGGGCCGGAGATGTGGTTTCTGCGTATGCCGATACGACAAAGGCCAATAAAGTGTTGGGATGGAAGGCGGAATCGTCCTTGGACCAAGCCATGAAATCTGCTTGGGATTGGGAACAAAATATTAGAAATTGATCGACTAAAAATCAAGATATGAAAAAAATAATGTTTGTGCTGAGCTTGCTTGTCGTGTATATGGTAAACGCTCAAGATACTTACCTGCACTGTGGTAATGTGCTTGACGTTGCTTCCGGGAAAATGATGTCCGAGAAGACCATAGTGGTTTCCGGGAATCGAATAAAAAGTATTGAAAATGGCTATACCACAGGTTCGGAAACGGACAAGGTCATCGACCTAAAGAACAGGACGGTACTGCCAGGTCTTATAGATTTGCATGTGCACATAGAAAGTGAATCCAGCCCAAAATCATACATGGACCGGTTCACGAAAAACGAGGCGGATATCGCCTTCCAATCCACGGTCTATGCCAAGCGAACCTTGCTGGCGGGTTTCACCACGGTAAGGGATCTTGGCGGAACCGGTGTCAACATCGCCCTGCGAAAGGCCATAACCAACGGCTCGGTCCTAGGGCCCCGCATATTTACGGCCGGAAAGTCCATCGCCACCACAGGAGGCCATGCCGATCCCACCAATGGGATGAAGAAAAGTCTTATGGGAGATCCCGGCCCCAGGGAGGGTGTGGTGAACTCTCCAGAAGATGGCAAGAAAGCGGTGCGACAACGATATAAGGACGGGTCCGATGTCATCAAGATAACGGCCACGGGAGGCGTGCTAAGCGTAGCAAAAAGTGGAAAAAACCCGCAATTTACCGTTGAGGAAATTAAGGCCATTACCGATACGGCAAAGGATTATGGCATGTTGACTGCGGCCCACGCCCATGGAGATGAGGGGATGCAGCGCGCGGTAAAGGGAGGCATAAAGACCATTGAGCACGGGAGCTATATGAGCGAGGCCACCATGGATTTGATGAAACAATACGATAGCTATCTCGTACCTACCATTACTGCCGGGAAACAGGTTACGGAAAAGGCCGAGGTGCCGGGATATTTTCCCGAGGTAGTTGCCCAAAAAGCCAGGGAAATAGGCCCTTTGATACAAGATACCTTTGGCAGGGCCTATAAAAGAGGGGTGCCCATAGCTTTCGGTACCGATGCCGGGGTGTTTCCGCATGGACTCAATGCCAAGGAATTCGGTTATATGGTGGAAGCAGGAATGCCGGCCGTGGAGGCCTTGGCCTCTGCTACTATAACCAATGCAAACTTGTTGGGTATGGGAGACGCTTTAGGGCAGCTAAAAGCAGGCTTTCTTGCCGATATTGTGGCGGTTGCAGATAATCCGGAGCAGAACATAGCCACTATGGAACTGGTGCTGTTTGTAATGAAAGATGGTATAATTTATAAAAACGAATAAACCATTTTAGGGGGTGGTCACGTAGATAAGATATGAAGGTGAATTTCCCCAATAGCCAGGAACTTTTAGAAACCGCCCATGCCCAAGACTTATACGAACGCTTGGTAGAGCAATTGTTGAAGGATTTTAACTTGGCCAATGTTCCCATCGATTTTTCCCTGGACGTAGAGATTGCCGATCTAAAAGCCACCCTGCACGAAAAGGTGTATTATCTTATCCTGGAACGCTTTATGGACTACCTGAACCTGCTGTACGTGGTAGATGTCCCCGAACATGCTTTTAAGGAAATCAGTGCTGTGGATGTGGTCGAGGTAGCAGAGCAGGTCTCTTTTTTGATCCTTAAACGGGAGTGGCAGAAAGTATGGTTCAAATCCAAGTACGCGTCCTAAAAATAGACACGTACAAAGGGTGCCCAGGGATCGGCGTACAAACTGGTTTCCGTATCGTAAAGCACATCGTATCTTACTCCCACGGTTACGTTTCGTGAGCCAAAACCTATGCCCATGTACAATGCAGGCAACCAATAGTTGTCTTCCACCACATTGGATCCGTTGAACACCTCCAACTCCCGGTTTACCCTCAACTGTTCAAATTCTGCCGACAGCTGTACGGCTGGAATAGGGTTGAACAGGGTGAGCACACTTCCACCGTAGGCCAATAGCTTGGATTCCCGAAACTTGGAATAATTTATAGTGAGTCCTGCTCCTGTGGCAAAGTAGTCGTTAAACTCGTAGAGTGCGCTGGGCGATAAGGCTCCGCTGAAACTGCCATTTCCAAATCCCAGGCCAATACCTCCACCGAAACGCACCTTGTTCCAGAAATTGTCAGGACCACTGTTTTGAGAGAAACACGAGGGGGTCAAAAATAGAAAAAGACAGAGCAAAAAGAGCAATGGGGCCGGGAAATAATCGGTTTTTCTCATTAGCGTTAATTTTTTCAATAAACCCGTCTAATATAAGACAGTAAATGTTAAATGTTGTATTTTTGATAATATTTTGTTCATAAGACCCAGCATATTTCCATGGATAAGTATTCCTTTTTAAATACGGCGCATACCTCTTTTTTTGAAGCGCTTTACGATAAGTATTTAACCAATCCCGATAGCGTTGAACCGAGTTGGCGCGCTTTTTTTCAGGGATTCGATTTTGGACAGGAAAGCGCTTTGGACGATGTGGACCTTTCTGCCCAAAACGGGACCATGACTATAGCCAATGGCGATAAGGTGGCCATCCCGACCTCACTGCAGAAGGAATTTCAGGTCGTTAAACTTATTGATAGCTATAGGAGCCGGGGCCATTTGTTTACCAAAACCAATCCGGTCAGGGACCGTAGAAAGTACACACCCACTTTGGACATTGAGAATTTTGGCCTTTCCGAGGACGACCTGGGTACTATGTTCAACGCGGGGGAAATTATCGGCATAGGCGTAAGCTCTTTGAGCAATATCATATCCCATTTAAAGCGGATCTATTGTGATGCCATTGGTGTGGAGTATATGTACATACGAAACCCCGAGCGTTTGGAGTGGATCCAAAATTGGCTCAACATCAACGACAACCATCCCAATTTTGACGCGGACAGAAAAAAACATATTCTGAAAAAGCTCAACCAGGCCGTAGCTTTTGAAGGCTTTTTGCATACCAAGTACGTGGGCCAAAAACGCTTTTCACTAGAGGGTAACGAATCTTTGATCCCAGCGCTTGATGCCGTGGTGGAAAGGGCAGCTGAATTGGGCGTTGAACAGTTTGTCATGGGAATGGCACACCGAGGCAGGCTTAATGTGCTTACCAATATTTTTGGAAAATCGGCCAAGGACATCTTTAGCGAATTTGATGGGAAAGACTATGAACAGGAAGTCTTTGATGGCGATGTAAAGTATCATTTAGGCTGGACCTCCGATCGAAAATCGGATAATGGAAATAAGATAAAAATGAACATTGCGCCCAACCCGTCCCATTTGGAAACCGTGGGAGCCGTTGTGGAAGGTATTACCAGAGCCAAACAGGACGCACATTATCCGGACGACTTTTCCAAGGTTTTGCCCATAGTGGTGCATGGCGATGCGGCCATCGCGGGTCAGGGCATTGTCTATGAGGTGGTGCAAATGGCCACATTGGATGGGTACAGGACCAACGGTACCATTCATATCGTGGTAAACAACCAAATAGGGTTTACCACCAATTATCTGGATGCGCGATCCTCTACCTATTGTACCGATGTGGGTAAAGTAACCCTTAGCCCGGTATTACATGTTAATGCCGATGATGCCGAAGCCGTGGTGCACGCTTCCCTCTTCGCCTTGGAATATCGCATGCGCTTCAATAGGGATGTGTTCATAGACCTTTTGGGGTATCGAAAATATGGCCATAATGAGGGAGATGAGCCCCGTTTTACACAGCCAAAGCTCTACAAGGCCATTGCCAAGCATAAAAACCCAAGGGATATTTATGCCGATCGCTTACTAGGGGAAGGTGTTATCCAGGAGGGGTTTGTAAAGGAATTGGAGATGGAATATAAAGCTTCCCTGGAAGAAGAACTCGAGGATTCCCGAAAGGAGGACAAGACCATAATCACCCCTTTTATGGCCGACGAATGGAGCGGTTTTACCTCGGTACGGGAGTGGGAGATGATGGACCCTGTGGATACTACTTATGACAAAAAGAAATTGACACGGATTGCCAAGGTCATTACCGAGTTACCAGCCGATAAAAAGTTTTTGAGAAAGGTGGAAAGGTTGGTCAATGACCGCAAGAAAATGTTTTTTGAAACGGACCGTTTGGATTGGGCCATGGGCGAACTTTTGGCCTATGGGTCGTTGCTTGAGGAAGGGTATGGCGTGCGTATGTCCGGGCAGGATGTGGAGCGCGGCACCTTCTCGCACAGGCATGCGGTCATGAAGGTAGAGGAAAGCGAGGAAGAGGTACTCTTGCTCAATGCATTGTCCGAGAAACAAGGGCAGTTCCAAATATACAATTCGCTCCTGTCCGAGTATGGGGTAGTGGGCTTCGATTACGGCTATGCCATGGCAAGCCCCAATACATTGACCATTTGGGAGGCCCAGTTTGGCGATTTCAGCAACGGTGCCCAAATTATGTTGGATCAGTACATTTCAGCAGCGGAGGACAAATGGAAACTACAAAATGGCCTGGTAATGCTCTTGCCCCACGGCTATGAAGGTCAGGGTGCGGAACATTCGTCCGCTCGGATGGAGCGTTATCTGCAATTGTGCGCCAGAGACAATATGTACATCGCCGATTGCAGTACCCCTGCACAAATGTTCCACGTTTTCAGGAGACAGATGAAGGCGAACTTTAGAAAGCCCCTGATCATTTTCACACCAAAGAGTTTGTTGCGCCATCCAAGGGCGGTTTCTTCCGTGGATGAACTGGCCACGGGAAGCTTTCAGGAAGTTATTGATGATAGCAGCGCGCTGGTCAAAAATATTAAGAGCCTGGTCTTTTGTACCGGTAAGTTCTACTATGATCTGTTGGCCGCTAAGGAAGAGCAGCAAAGGGATGACGTTGCCTTGGTGCGGGTAGAACAACTGTTTCCCCTGCCTGCCGATCAAATGAAGGCGATTATCAAGAAATACAAGAATGCCGACGATGTGGTCTGGGCCCAGGAGGAACCCAGAAATATGGGTGCTTGGAGCCATATGCTCATGCATTTTGACCAGGCCCATATATTCCGCGTGGCTTCCAGAAGGTTTTATGCATCACCGTCGGCGGGGAGTTCCGTACGTTCCAAAAAAAGGCATCAACAGGTCATTGACTACGTCTTTGATAAGACCAAGGACAATACCACAAGAAGAAAAACACGAAATAATAAATCAAATTAATACAGCATGATTTTAGAAATGAAAGTTCCCTCCCCTGGGGAATCCATTACCGAAGTGGAAATTGCAGAATGGTTGGTGAGCGATGGGGATTATGTGGAAAAGGATCAGGCAATCGCTGAGGTCGACTCGGATAAGGCCACCTTGGAGCTGCCGGCGGAAGAAAGTGGTACCATCACCTTAAAGGCGGAGGAAGGCGATGCGGTCGCCGTAGGGGACGTTGTGTGTCTTATTGATACCAGTGCCAAAAAACCCGAAGGTGGGGCACCGGCAAAGACCGTTGAAAAAGCTGCTCCCAAAGAGGAGCAAAAAGAGGCGGCCAAGGCCCAGGTACCGGAGAAGGTGGCGTCGTATGCCACAGGAAGCCCTTCTCCTGCAGCTAAAAAAATATTGGATGAAAAAGATATCGCACCGACTTCGGTAAATGGCACGGGAAGGGACGGACGTATTACCAAGGAAGATGCCATAAATGCAGTGCCCTCCATGGGCACGCCCACCGGAGGAAGTAGGGGAGAAACCCGCACCAAGCTGTCCATGTTACGCCGTAAGGTCGCCGAACGCCTTGTGGCCGCCAAAAATGAGACCGCCATGCTTACCACTTTTAACGAAGTGGACATGTCTCCCATCTTTGAACTTCGAAAGCAATACAAGGAGACCTTTAAGGAAAAACATGGGGTAGGCTTGGGCTTTATGTCCTTTTTCACCAAAGCGGTGGTTCGGGCTTTGGAGATGTATCCAGCCGTGAATTCCATGATCGATGGCAAGGAAATGCTAAGTTATGATTTCTGTGATATCAGTATAGCGGTTTCCGGTCCAAAAGGCCTGATGGTCCCCGTAATTCGGAATGCGGAGAACCTCACCTTTAGAGGCATAGAAGCCGAGGTAAAACGCCTAGCGATCCGCGCCCGAGAGGGGGAGATTACGGTAGACGAAATGACCGGGGGCACCTTTACTATAACCAATGGTGGGGTCTTTGGTTCGATGTTGTCCACGCCCATCATTAATCCGCCCCAAAGTGCTATTCTCGGGATGCACAATATTGTGGAAAGGCCTATCGCCAAGGAGGGGGCAGTTGTTATTGCACCGATCATGTACGTAGCCCTTTCCTATGATCATAGAATTATTGATGGTAAGGAATCCGTAGGCTTTTTGGTGGCGGTAAAGGAAGCTTTGGAAAATCCCACAGAACTGTTGATGGATAATGCGGTCAAAAAGGCCTTGGAGCTTTAATGCATACCTTCTTGTCCAATAAAAGCGGAGGCATTTACCCGTGTCTTTAGGCGATTGGGAGCTGCCCTGAACCGGGCGTTGATAACCGTTTTTGAGGGAACCGCAAGGGAATCATTTTTTTCGTTTCAAATACAAGCAACTTTTGTTGTAGTCTATTATGGCGCTCGACTGCTTCAGGATGTCGGCGCCAATAATGCCATCAACCGGGAGGGCCTTATGTGCGGTAAGCGCCTCGTTCACATGGACCAGATCAAATAAAACAATCTTCAATTTCTTCTTTTTCCAATCCCCAATGGCGATTTTGTTTTTCGTCGAAATCTGGGTTTCCATATTGGTGGCTCCCGCACCTGCGGCCTTTATTTCGGAATCCTTGGAGACGAGTTTAAAGAATTCGATTTTATCCAGACCCACACAGGTATTGGAGGCACCGGTGTCCAAAATGAAACGGCCGGTAACCCCATTTAGTTTTGCTATAATCTCAAAATGGTTGGTGGCCGTAAGGGAAAGCGGGACCCTAAGGTAGTTTTTACGGTCTAAAAATTTTTTGAGGCTGGACATCTAATTTTTTCCCAAAGATAAGGCTATTTTTGTTGCATGTTACTTACGGATACGCATACCCATTTATACAGTGAAGCCTTTGATGCCGACAGGGATCAGGTAATCAAATCGGCCTTGGAGCAAGGCATAGAACGTTTCTTTATTCCTGCCATTGACTCTACCTATACCGATGCCATGTTGGCGTTGGAGGCGGCCTACCCGGATCATATGTTTTTAATGATGGGCCTTCATCCCACCCATGTGCGGGAGAACTATCAAGAGGAATTGGAGCATGTAGCTCATATGCTGGAAAGGCATAAATTCTATGCTGTTGGCGAAATTGGGATAGATCTGTACTGGGACAAGACCTTTCTGACCCAGCAACAGGACGCGTTCAAACGGCAAATCCGATGGGCTAAAAAATTTGGCCTGCCGATCGTCATCCATTGCAGGGAGGCCTTTGATCCAATTTTTGAAGTATTGGAGGAAGAGAAGGATGAAGATCTGTACGGTATCTTCCACTGTTTTACGGGTACTGAGGAACAAGCCAGGAAAGCCATATCCTATAATATGAAATTGGGCATTGGAGGTGTGGTCACCTTTAAAAATGGGAAAATAGATCAGTTTTTGGAAAGGATAGCCCTGACCCACATTGTTTTGGAAACGGATTCGCCATACCTGGCACCGGTGCCCTATCGCGGAAAGCGAAACGAAAGCACTTATTTAAAGCATGTTTTGAAAAAACTTGTACAGATATACGGGAAGGACATGAAAGAAATAGCGGCCATTACAACAAAAAACTCCAAAGACGTTTTTGGTATTTAAATTGCATTGATGGAAAAAAAGACGAATATCCTGCTCATCTACACGGGCGGAACCATTGGGATGGTAAAGGACTACCAGTCCGGTGCCCTTAAGGCTTTTAACTTTGAGAAGCTCATGGAAAATATTCCGGAGCTCAACCAATTGGATTGTAGTGTTACCAGCGTTTCCTTTGAAGCACCCATAGACTCTTCCAACATGGACACCTCCCATTGGGTATCCATGGCCACGCTTATTGAGAGGCATTATAACGAGTACCATGGATTTGTGGTGCTCCATGGGAGCGATACCATGAGTTATACTGGGTCTGCACTCAGCTATATGTTGGAGCACTTGTCCAAACCTGTTATTTTCACCGGTTCCCAACTACCTATTGGAGACTTGCGTACCGATGCCAAGGAGAACCTGATCACCTCCATACAACTGGCGGCATTGCGGGAAAACAATGAAGCGGTCATTCAAGAGGTATGTCTTTATTTTGAGTACAAGCTGTACAGGGCCAATAGGACCACCAAGATAAATGCGGAGCATTTTGAGGCCTTTGCATCCCTAAACTACCCATCACTGGTAACATCAGGGGTCCACTTAAATGTGAACCATGCATTTCTGTTCAGGAAGAAAAAGAGTGAAAAACTGAAGGTACATAAAAGGATGGACAACAATGTGGCTATCCTAAAGCTTTTCCCTGGCCTTAACCAAGCGGTATTGCAAAGTGTTTTGAACACTCCAAGCCTCAAGGCCCTGGTACTGGAAACTTATGGGGCTGGAAATGCCCCGACCGAGGATTGGCTCATCAATGACCTAAAAGAAGCCATTGCCCAAGGGCTGCATATTGTGAATGTAACCCAGTGCTCTGGAGGGAGCGTACTTATGGGGCAATATGAAACCAGCCAACAGCTACAGAAATTGCAAGTCATTAATGGTAAGGACATTACCACGGAAGCCGCCATCACCAAGTTGATGTTCCTTTTGGGAAGTGATGTTTCGCACCAAAGGTTCAAAACCATATTCGAAACCTCCTTGCGCGGTGAAATGGGATAAAATAAAGCAGGCGAAATTTTATTAACTAATATTTTTTTTGTTATTTGGCCCACCCTACCTAAGGGATTTACAGAGAGGTGGCCGAGTGGTCGAAGGCGCACGCCTGGAAAGTGTGTATACACCAAAAGTGTATCGAGGGTTCGAATCCCTTCCTCTCTGCTTCGAAGTTTTAATTTTTTAATTACAATTTTTTTTTATCTTTAACCCTATTAACTAACTAAATTTAAGTTTGAACGAAATGAAAAAGTTATTCTCAATCCTGGCAATGGCTGGGCTATTTGTCCTAAGCACAAATACGGTAAGCGCAAAAGCAATAGTTTCAAATCTATCTGCGACAGTAGCCACTACAGCAGTTATGCTTCAAGATGGAGCTGCAGAAGAGGCACAAAAAGGATTCACTCAGGTTCTAAAAGAACAATTTATCCAAGGAGGAGCCGGATTCATGGGTATCGTTCTTTTATGTTTGATACTTGGTCTCGCAGTTGCCATTGAAAGGATTATATTCTTAAACCTGGCAAGTACCAACACCGGTAAACTTAAGCAACAAGTTGAAGATGCATTGTCATCCGGAGGCGTTGAAGCGGCCAAAGAGGTTTGTAGAAATACCAAGGGCCCCGTTGCCTCAATATTCTATCAAGGACTTGATAGGGCCGGAGAGAGCGTGGAATCTGCCGAAAAAGCCGTCGTGGCCTACGGAGGGGTTCAAATGGGACAATTGGAGAAAAACGTTTCTTGGTTATCCCTGTTCATTGCCATTGCTCCCATGTTAGGGTTCATGGGAACGGTAATCGGTATGATTCAGGCCTTCCAGAAGATTGCAGCCGTGGGTAACTTAAGTGCCTCACTTATTGCAGGTGATATTCAGGTGGCCCTGTTAACAACGGTATTTGGTCTTATTACAGCGATCATACTTCAAATCTTCTATAACTACATCATTGCAAAAATTGATAGTATTGTAAATGATATGGAAGATTCTTCGATCACCTTGATCGATATGTTGGTAGATCACAAAAAATAAGTCGTACCTAATAGAGAAACATCATGCATAAAATATTAAAAATCGTATTGGTTGTCTTGGGCTTACTGGGATTTATCCTATGGACCCAACTTCCTGAAAAGGATGCTCCGGTATCGGAGGCAATTGAAAGTTCTTCAATGAACTTTATGTTCATTATTACTTACTTGCTGCTGGCCATAGCCGTAGCCGCAAGTTTGATATTTGCGCTTAAAAACTTGTTTTCCAGCCCAAGCAGCCTTAAGAAGACCCTATTTGTGATTGCAGGCTTTCTATTGGTGGTCGCTATCTCTTATGGCCTATCTAGTGGAACGGATATCGATATCGCCCAAATGGCTGATCGCGGCATAGAAACTTCTGAAAGCACGGTCAAGAAAATTGGTATGGGACTAAATGTGTTTTTCATTTTGACCATTATTGCTATTGGCGCAATGGTATTGCCCGGAGTAAAGAAGTTGTTCAGTAAATAATTAAATACAAAAAATTATGCCTAGAAGAAAAGGAGCACCGGAAGTAAATGCTGGTTCTATGGCGGACATAGCGTTCTTGTTGCTTATCTTTTTCCTAGTGACTACCACTATCGAAACGGATGCAGGACTAGATCGTATGTTGCCTCCCATGGAGCCGCCAGATGAAGACGTAGTGATCAAACAGAAAAATATTTTTACTGTTAATATCAATAAGAATGGGCAACTATTGGCCGAAGAAGAGCTTACGGACCTTAAGGACCTAAGGACAAAGGCCATCGCTTTCTTGGATAATGGAGGTGCTGCCTCTGGCACCCCGGACTATTGTAGTTTCTGTAAGGGGAAAAGGAATCCGGAATCATCGGACAATCCATCAAAAGCCATCATTTCATTAAAGAACGATCGCGAGACGCCGTACGGAACCTATATTACCGTACAGAACGAATTGGTAGGTGCCTATAACGATTTGCGTAATAGGGAGGCCCAACGTTTATTCAGACGGGATTTTACCGAAATGGAAGCGGCTTTCCTAAACCCCGAAACACCTCAGAGTGTTAGGGACGAACTCAAGGAGAAGGTACAGCAAATAAAGGACCTGTTCCCACAGAAGTTGTCCGAAGCGGAAACATCCACAAATTAGCGATACCCTTAAAATTTAAAGACTATGTCAAAATTTAATAAGAAAAAAGATGGAGACCTTCCCGCAGTGTCAACGGCATCCTTGCCCGATATTGTGTTTATGCTTTTGTTCTTCTTTATGACGGTTACCGTAATGAAGGATAGCACGCTAAAAGTGGAGAATACCCTGCCCAATGCCAGCGAGGTTAAAAAGCTCGAAAAAAAGGACAGGATTATTTATCTCTATGTAGGGAAACCCACTAGAGAGTACCAGAAGGTTTTCGGTACGGAATCCAAAATTCAGTTGAACGATAAGTTTGCTGATGTTTCCGATGTGGGATCTTATATTTTGCAGGAACGTGCCAAAAAGGCACAGGAACTTCAGAACGTTCTTACTACCGCACTTAAGGTAGACAAGAACGCCAATATGGGAATCATTTCGGATATAAAGCAGGAACTACGCAAGGTGAATGCGCTAAAGGTGAACTACACCACCTACGAAGGTGATGCATTTAGAAATTTGCAGTAGGCGGGAAAGTTTTGCCGCTTAAAATATAAACGCTTCAAATGCTTGTTTGAAGCGTTTTTTTATAACTTCCCACCATCTATGTATTTATCTATGCTTGGACAACGCATGTTTTTGGTACTGTTAGTTGGTTCAATACTTTGCTCAAACGCCCAGGAGAACGAGCAGACTGGCCTAGTGGACACTTCGTATCTGGAGGATCAGTTCTACATTGGACTAACCTATAATTTCCTGTCCAACAAACCCGACAATGTTTCTGAACGTAACCTGTCCTATGGACTGCAACTTGGGTTTATTAAGGACATGCCCATAAATACACGACGCAATATTGCCCTGGGACTGGGACTGGGCTATGCAGTAAACTCATACTACACCAATTTATTGGCAACGGAATCGGGAGATGGTTTTGTGTATACCATACTTGAAAGCGGTGCCGATTTTAATCGGAACAAGGTAGAGACCCATTTGGTTGAAATGCCCCTGGAGTTTCGCTGGCGGACCTCTACACCCTTGGATTATAAGTTCTGGCGCGTGTATACAGGCGTAAAACTGGCTTATGTAGTTGGCGGAAGGTCCAAATTTGTATCCGAGCTACAAAACACTTCCTTCTTTAATACAGATCTTAGAAAGTTCCATTATGGTCTCACCTTAAACTTCGGTTACAATACCTTCAATGTACATGCGTACTACGCGTTGAACAAGCTGTTTGAGGATGACGTGCAAATTACCGACGGAACCGCGATTGAAGTACGCCCCTTGCGTATCGGCATCATTTTCTACATTCTTTAAAGCTACCCTTTCCGGGTTTGGAAAGCAATGCAGTTCCGCTGCATGGCACGAATCTTGATAATTAATATTTAGTTAAAGGACACGCTCCAAGCCCGTATTAGCAAGTTGGTTGTGGGCCAGCCAACACGAATCTCCGCCCCCTATCCGTTCAGCATTCAAGGATTGTATAACATAAAATGAGTAAAATGGCTAAAAGATTATCACCTGGGGTACACGCCGGTTCCATGGCGGACATTGCCTTTTTATTATTAATCTTTTTTCTGGTAACCACCAGCATAGAAACGGATGCGGGCCTGGACCGCATGTTACCACGAATGGAAACGCCTCCTCCCTTGATTATCAACGAGCGAAATATATTGCGTATTTCCATAAATGATTCCGATGAGTTGCTCGTTGAGGAAGAGCGGGTTGATATGGGGGAGCTTAGAGATATTGCCATCGCCTTTTTGGATAATGGCGGCGCACCTCCCGGGAACAAGGGCCATTGTAACTATTGTGAGGGGTTAAGAAAGCAAGAATCGTCGGACAATCCGCTCGAGGCCGTTGTGTTGGTTACCACTGTGCGGGCCACATCGTACGGAGGTTATATTACGGTTCAAAATGAACTGGTCGCTGCTTATAACCATCTTAGGAATAGGGAGGCACAACGTAGGTTTGGAGAGGACTTTACGGAGATGCAGGCCGTATACCTAAATCCGGAAACCCCAGAATACATCAGGGCTTCGTTAAGAGAAAAAATAAGGGAGATTCAGGGATTGTTTCCGCTGAACCTTTCAGAAGCTGAAATCAAATAAAACATGGCACTATGATAAGATTCAAACGGGAAAAGGAAACGGATGTGCCGGAAATTTCCACCGCATCCCTGCCCGACATTGTATTTATGCTCCTCTTTTTTTTCATGACCGTAACAGTGATGAAAAGCGAGAAATTAAAGGTAAACTATGTTTTGCCCAACGCCAGTGAGGTGAAGAAACTGGAGAAACCTGATCGGGTGATTTATATCCATATTGGAAAACCGACCCTTGAATATGCCACAATTTTGGGAAGCGGGCCCAGGATACAAATTAATGATAAGTTTGTGGATCTTTCCGATGTGGGTCCCTATGTTCTGGGTCAGATCGCCGACAAACCAGAGGCTATACGTCCCTTCATGACCATTGCGCTCAAGGTAGATAAACATGCTGGAATGGGCATTATTTTGGATGTGAGGCAGGAGCTTAGAAAAATAAATGCTCTTAAGATCAACTATACGACCTATGAGGGTGACGCCTATGCGAATTTGGAATAAACAAGAAAATGGGTTTGTTCGGATGGCTGTTAAAGCCAAAATTTTATGGTAAGCAATTGGGAAAGCGAACCTAGCAAAAAACCAATAATTACTTCTGCCTTGTTATGGGCCTTTAGGTACAGTCTTGAGGAGGCGATCAAACCGGCAATCAGGGTGAGGCAGCTAATGGCCAAGGTGATGTTGATCTCAAAGTGAATACTGAGGGAAATCAGGAAGACCAACAAACTCCCGATGCCCATCATGTGCATGCTGCTCTTGAATTGTAGAAAGAGCAGTAACAAAGATGCCCCAGAGGCGGCGATCAATCCGAGAAAAAAGTAATAGAGTTCGGCCGTGTAATTGTTGGGGATTACTTTTAGGAGCACCATAAAAAGGAGGGCAATACTTATGTAAAGAGGGTATTTGCGTTCCTCAATGCTGGGAATAAATACAGATTTTACGATGCCCAGGTTCCTTAGAATTAGAAAGCTGATAATGGGGATAATGATGGTTAGGATAAAGATGGGCAGGATATTCCCACTTTGAAGTTCCAGCGGACTGTATTTTGGAGTAACCAGGAAATAGATAATGGTACCTGCAAAGGGAACGAACAAGGGGTGAAAAAGATAGGAGATTACTTTTAGAAAGAGCCTCATCATATCTGTTTTCTGAGCCTAGCTACCGGAATGCCCAATTGTTCACGGTATTTGGCCACCGTTCTTCTGGCTATGGGATATCCTTTTTCTTTTAGGATTGCCGCCAGTTTATCGTCGGTAAGCGGTTTTTTCTTTATTTCTTCCCCGATGACCGTTTCCAAAATTTTCTTGATCTCACGTGTGGAAACGTCCTCTCCTTGCTCATTTTTCATGGATTCGGAGAAATATTCCTTGATCAATTTGGTGCCGTAGGGTGTATCCACATATTTGCTATTGGCCACTCGGGAGACGGTAGAAACATCCATGTCAATGGTATCTGCAATGTCCTTGAGTATCATGGGACGTAATTTGCGTTCGTCCCCACTGAGGAAATATTCTTTTTGATATTGCATAATGGCGTTCATGGTGATAAAGAGCGTCTGTTGGCGTTGCCGTATGGCATCTATAAACCATTTGGCGGCGTCTAACTTCTGTTTGATGAACAAGACCGTATCCTTTTGGGATTTCGTCCTGTCCTTGGCGTTTTTATAACCCTCCAGCATATTACTGTATTCGCGGGAGACATGCAGTTCTGGGGCGTTACGGCCATTAAGCGCGAGTTCCAATTCCCCTTCCACTATGCGGATGGAGAAATCGGGGACCACATGTTCGATCATCCGGGTATTTCCCGAATACGACCCTCCAGGCTTTGGATTCAATTTTTCGATTTCGGATATGGCCTCTTTCAGTTCATCTTCCGTAATCCCGTGTTTTTGGATCAGCTTTTTATAGTGTTTTTTGGTAAACTGTTCAAAGGACTTTTCCAAAATGGCTATGGCCAATTCAATAGGTGGGGAAACCTCTTTGCGCTTGAGCTGTATAATCAGGCATTCTTCCAGAGATCGTGCAGCTACCCCGGGGGGGTCCAGTTCCTGAACAATTTTCAGCACGCTTTCTATAGTGGCTTCCTCCGTATAAATATTTTGGGTAAAGGCCAGATCATCCATAATGTCGGTCAGTGGCCTTCTGATATACCCACTTTCATCTACACTGCCCACCAAAAATTCGGCAATGGCCCATTCCTGTTCATTGAGATAAACCGTATTCAATTGGTTCAGAAGATATTGGTTAAAGGAAGTCCCGGCGGCATACGGGATGCTTTTTTCATCATCATCCGCGCTGTAATTACTGGTTTGTGTACGGTAATCCGGTACCTCATCATCACTTAAATAGTCATCAATGTTGATGTCTTCCGTGTTAATGTCCTCTGAATCTGTCCTTTCGTCATAGGTTTCCTCAAAGTCGTCTTCGGCCAGCTCGCTTTCCTCTTTTCCACTTTCCAATGCAGGATTCTCTTCCAGCTCTTGTTTCAAACGCTGCTCAAAGGCCTGTGTAGGCAACTGTATCAGCTTCATCAGCTGTATCTGCTGTGGCGATAGTTTTTGAGATAACTTAAACTGTAAGTGCTGTTTGAGCATGGGGTCTAATCTTACCTATAAAGTTAAAGAATTCAGTTTAAAACTCAGCATTCTGGGGCGTCCTCGGAAAAGGTATCACATCACGGATGTTGCCCATGCCCGTAGAAAATTGAACCAAGCGCTCAAATCCGAGTCCAAATCCACTGTGAACAGCGGTGCCAAACCTCCGAAGATCCAAATACCACCAAAGCTCCTTTTCGTCTATGCCCAGTGTATTCATTTTTTCCTTTAGCACCTCCAAACGTTCTTCGCGTTGCGAGCCCCCAACGATTTCCCCGATTCCCGGGAAAAGGATGTCCATGGCCCTCACGGTTTTTCCATCTTCGTTCAACCGCATGTAGAACGCTTTGATTTTGGCCGGATAGTCAAAAAGGATCACAGGGCATTTAAAGTGTTTTTCCACTAGATAACGCTCGTGTTCGCTCTGCAGGTCGGCCCCCCATGCCTCTATGGGGTATTCAAATTTTTTCTTTTTGTTGGGCTTGCTATTTCTTAGAATATCTATGGCCTCCGTATAGGTGACTCGTTTAAAGTTGTTCTCCACGATAAATTTCAACTTTTCAATAAGCGCCATTTCGCTGCGTTCTGCCTGGGGCTTGGATTTTTCTTCGTCCAAAAGCCTTTTTTCGAGAAACTGTAGATCTTCCTCGCAGTTCTCCAGTATGTAGGATAGCACCTCCTTGATAAAATCTTCGGCCAGATCCATGTTGGCATCCAAGTCGTAAAAGGCCATTTCCGGTTCAATCATCCAAAACTCGGCCAAATGTCTGGAAGTATTGGAATTTTCGGCCCTAAAGGTAGGACCAAAGGTATACACCTTCCCCAAGCCCATGGCGTAGGCCTCCGCTTCCAACTGTCCGGATACGGTAAGATTGGTCTCCTTCCCAAAAAAATCTTCCTTATAGTCTATTTCACCATCCTCCGCCAGTGGTGGGGCCTTCGGGTCTAAAGTGGTTACCCGGAACATTTCCCCGGCTCCTTCAGCGTCCGAACCTGTGATGATAGGGGCGTGGAAGTAATAAAAGCCGTTGTCACGGAAGTATTTATGTATGGCAAAGGACAGGGCCGAACGTACACGCATTACCGCGGCAAAGGTGTTGGTGCGCACCCGTAAATGTGCTTTTTCCCTAAGGAACTCCAACGAATGTTTTTTGGGCTGTATGGGATAGGTCTCGGGGTCGGCACTACCGTGGACCCGTAATGTTGTCACCTGAATTTCCACACTCTGCCCCTTGCCCTGACTGGCCACAAGGATGCCCTCGATCTGTAGGGCCGTACCGGTGGCAATCTCTTTCAACAGCGCTTCGTCAAATGCCTCAAAGTCCACAACACACTGAATATTGTTTAGGCAAGACCCGTCGTTCAAGGCAATAAACCTGTTACTTCTAAAGGTCTTTACCCATCCGTTGACCAAAACTTCTTGATGGCTCGGTGTGGTAGAGAGTAGTTCTTTTACACTGGATGGCTTCATGCTAAATTACTTCAAAATTAAAACCGCAAAGATAGCCTTTTGCCCAAAAAGAACCGACTTATCAGGGGTTAAATAGCGGTCGGGAAAGGAATCTAGGCGTTGGAATCGTTTATACCCACCTCTTCTTTTGGAAGGATGTCGATCTGCGGTTTTTTCAATACCTCCTGGTTGGCAATACTTCTTTCCAAGGAGAGCAGCAGCGAAGGCAATAAGATAAGATTGGCCAACATGGCAAAAAGCAAGGTTGCAGAAACCAAGGCGCCCAAGGCTACGGTACCCCCAAAGTTGGAGATGATAAAAACCGAAAACCCAAAAAAGAGCACGATGGAGGTATAGAACATACTTACGCCGGTCTCGCGCAGTGCCTTATAGACCGATGTTTTTATCCGCCATTGGTTGGCCACCAGTTCTTGCCTGTATTTGGCCAAGAAATGTATGGTGTCGTCTACCGAGATACCAAAGGCGATGCTAAAGACCAAAATAGTGGAGGGTTTTATGGGAACCCCTACAAAACCCATGACCCCAGCGGTAACGACCAAGGGCAACAAATTGGGGATCAAAGAAATAATGATCATTCTAAAGGAACGGAACAAGTAGGCCATAAAAAGAGCGATCAGCCCTATAGCCAACGCCAAGGACAATACCAGGTTTTTTACGAGGTATTTGGTCCCTTTTAAGAAAAGCAGGGCCTTTCCGGTCATAAACACATCATAACGTTCCGATGGAAACAATTTCTCTATATTTTTCTGAAGATCTTCCTCTATTTCCTCCATACGATCTGTCTTCACGTCCCTCATGTAGGTCGTGATCCGGGCCACCTGCCCGGTGGTGTCCACAAAACTTTCCAGGAGGTTGCTGTTGTCCGAGGACTTGCGCGCCACGTCCATAATGAAACTGTTCTCCTGAGAGGTAGGGAGCTGATAATATTTTGGAATACCGCCGTAAAAGGCCTGTTTGGAATATTTTACTAGATCTACCACCGAAACGGGCCTGGAAAGTTCAGGTATTTCATCGATGATGCTCCCGAGTTGATCCATTCTTTTGAGAGTTGCGGGCTTTAGGACTCCCTTTTTGCGTTTGGTGTCCACCACAATTTCTATGGGCATGATACCGTCAAATTCCTGCTCAAAAAAACGGATATCCTTAAAAAATTCAGCTTTCTTGGGCATATCCTCTATGGGGCTGCCCGAAATATCAATTTGGTAGATACCAATAATGCTCGTTACCAATAGCAAAACGGAGACCACATAGACCGAGATGCGTTTCTCGCGGACCATTTTTTCCATCCAATTGACAAAGGTATCGATCCACTTTTTATTCAAGTGCTTTAGATGCTTGGTCTTGGGAAGCGACATAAAGCTATAGACAATCGGGATGATCAAAAGGGAGAGAATAAAAATTCCTAGGATATTAATGGAGGCCACGATCCCAAATTCGGTCAAAAGTTTGCTGTCCGTAATAATAAAGGTGGCAAAACCGGAGGCGGTGGTTACGTTGGTCATAAGTGTGGCGTTCCCAATTTTTGAAATGACCCGTTGCAGGGAGAGTGCCTGGTTGCCATGTTTTTTTACCTCTTGCTGGTATTTGTTGATCAGAAAAATGCAGTTCGGAATTCCGATAACAATGATCAATGGGGGAATCAATGCCGTAAGTACCGTAATTTCGTATTGCAGTAGACCTAAAATGCCAAAGGCCCACATGACCCCTATGATTACTACACACATGGAGATGAGGGTGGCCCTAAAACTTCGAAAGAAAAAAAAGAAAATGAGCGAAGTTACCGCCAAGGCAGCGAAAATAAATTTTCCTATCTCATCAATGATGTTCTGTGAGTTGAGCGTTCTGATATAGGGCATACCGGAAATCCTGACATCCAAACCGGTCTCAGCTTCAAAATTATCCACAAGATCGGTAAGGTCCTTTAGGATAAAATCCTTTCTAACCCCGGTGTTCACAAGGTCTTTGTCCAAGTACATTATGGTACGTATGGTACGACTTTCCTTATTGTAAATCAGATTTTCATAAAAGGGGAGTTCAGTAAAAAGATGGGTGGTGAGCGCATCAACATCCCCTTTGGTTTTTGGGTCGGATTGCAGAAAGGGCTGCAGTACAAATTCCTGCTTTTCGTTATCCTTTACCAATTCCTGCAAGTTGTCTGTAGAGAGCACGAAATCCACTTCGGGAAAGGCTTCGAGCTGTTTACTGAACTTGTTCCAACGGTTGAATTTAGCGGGGGAATACAAGCTGCTGTCCCGTACGCCCAAGACCACCACATTTCCTTCTTCGCCAAAACGTTCCAAGAAGGAGTTGTACGCTAAATTGATAGGGTGTTGGTCCGGTAGAAGGTTCGCCTCGGAGGTGGAGAACCGCATGTTTTCCCATTGGAAGGCCAAGTACAGGGTTGCTGCTGCTATGCCTAAGAGGATCAGAATTCTATTTCTAAGAATGATCCTTGCCGTTATGGCCCAGAACCCCTGCGTAAGCTTAGCTACCATGGTTATTTTTTATAGGGGTCAAAGGTAGAAAATGATTTTATACTTTCATGATTTCACCCTCTTTTGCATGGAGGATATCATCTACTTTTTTGCTAAAGATGTCGGTGAGGTCCTGCACATCCAATTCCGAGTTCTTTAGACGGTCTTCGGAAACCTCTAGTGCACGCAGTTCTTTGTTAGCGTCTTGCCTGGCACTGCGAATACTCACTTTGGCATCTTCCGCTTCGGCTTTGGCCTGCTTTACCAATTGAATCCTTCTTTCCTCGGTTAGGGGAGGTACATTGATGATGATCATTTCACCGTTGTTCATTGGATTGAAGCCCAGATTGGCGTTCGTAATCGCGGTCTCAATTTCCTGGAGCAAGCTTTTTTCCCAGGGTTGCACCGATATGGTGCGGGCATCAGGGGTATTCACGTTTGAAACCTGGGACAAGGGTGTGGGAGACCCGTAGTAATCTACCATAACGCCGGAAAGCATGACAGGGGAGGCTTTACCGGCCCTTATTTTTATGAATGCCTTTTCCAGGTGAGACATGGCACCCTCCATACTTTCTTTGGCGGCATCAAGAATAAACTGTATTTCTTCGTTCATATGCTAAAATTTAAAAGTGCGAACAACGTATTGTAAAACTAAAGATCAACCACTGTGCCAACATTCTCGCCCGAGACCAATTTCATGAGATTTCCTTTTTTGTTCATATCAAAGACCACAATCGGCAACTCGTTTTCTTGACTTAGCGTAAAGGCGGTGGTATCCATAACCTTTAATCCTTTTGTAAGCACTTCGGCAAAGGAGATCGTATCAAATTTGGTGGCCGTTTTGTCCTTTTCCGGGTCCGAGGTGTAAATGCCATCCACGCGTGTACCCTTTAAAATCACATCGGCCTCTATTTCGATGGCGCGCAGCACGGCAGCCGAATCCGTTGTAAAATACGGATTCCCTGTACCTCCCCCAAAAATAACCACTCTCCCTTTCTCCAAATGGCGCATGGCGCGTCTTCGTATAAAAGGCTCGGCTACTTCATTGATTTTGATGGCAGATTGTAATCGGGTCTGTACGCCATTGTCTTCCAAGGCACTCTGCAGGGCAAGGCCGTTGATGACCGTGGCCAACATACCCATATGATCACCCTGAACGCGGTCCATTCCATTACTTGCACCGGCCAGTCCCCTAAAGATATTTCCGCCTCCTATGACAATGGCCACCTCTATACCTTTATCCACAACCTGCTTAATCTCCTTGGCATACTCTGCCAGCCGCTGAGGGTCTATCCCGTATTGTCGTTCTCCCATCAAGGCCTCGCCGCTAAGCTTTAAAAGTATTCGTTTGTACTGCATGTTGCGTTTCCAATTAAATTGAAGCAAAAATAATCAAAATAATTTACGGAAAGGGGGGTAAAAAGCAGCGTATTCCTTTAATTATTTCCTAATAGTAATCCCCGGCTAGATAATATTTTATATTCTTGTAAGATATTATCTATATAAGTTTTAAATTTTAATCCTATGAAAAGATCAACGTTTGCAATCCTTATGGGAATTTTATTGAGCGGTTGTGGAGCTGCCAAAACGCTTACGACTGCGGGGAATACTCCTATTCTTGCCGCTATAGACCTTATTCATGTAGAGGAAGACAAGGTACTGGTAAGTATGGATCCGGGCGCTTTCACGGTGGATGAGGTATTGTTCTATATTCCAAAGACCGTTCCAGGCACCTATAGTACCGATAATTATGGTAAATATATAGAAGATTTCAAGGCTTACGATTACGAGGGAAAGCTGCTTCCGGTGTCCAAGACCGATGAGAATACCTGGAGTATATCCCAGGGAAAAAATTTGAACAAAATTGCCTACTACGTCAACGATACCTATGATACAGAGACAGAAGTGGAGGAGGCGGTATTTTCACCCGCTGGCACCAATATTGCCAAGGACGAAAATTTTATGCTGAACCTTCACGGTTTTGTCGGCTATTTCAAGGGACTAAAGGAAGTGCCCTATGAACTGACCATCAGTGCACCTGCCGAATTGAAGGCAACCACTTCGCTGATTCAAAAACCGGACGACGATGATAACACGACCGATGTCTTCCTGGCGGATCGTTATTTTGATATCATAGACAACCCGATCCTCTATACCAAGTCCGAAATCGCTTCCTTTAAGGTCAATGATATTGTGGTGAACCTCAGCGTATATTCACCCAATGGGGTGTACACCGCCGAGAGTTTAAAAGCTTCCATGGAAAAGATGATGGGAGCGCAGAAAGCTTTTCTAGGAGAAATCGATGGTACAAAGGAATATAACATCCTACTGTACCTTTCCACGCTCGACGGGACCGATGCTACCGGATTTGGAGCGCTGGAACACCATACATCCACTGTAGTGGTATTGCCCGAACAACTGCCCAGGGAAGCTTTGGAAGAGGCCATGATCGATGTAGTGTCACACGAGTTCTTCCACATCGTTACCCCCTTGAACGTACATTCGGAAGAAATCCAGTATTTCGATTTCAACGACCCCAAGATGTCGCAACATCTCTGGATGTACGAGGGTACTACGGAATATTTTGCCAACCTCTTTCAAATCCAGCAGGGCCTGATCAATAAAACCGAATTCTACGAACGGCTTATGGCCAAGATCAACAATGCTAGGGGGTATAATGACTCACTTTCTTTTACGGAAATGAGCAGGAACATCCTGGTTGAACCCTATAAGGCAAATTATGCCAATGTGTATGAAAAAGGGGCCTTGATCAATATGGCCCTGGACATTACCCTTAGGGAGCTTAGCCATGGCGAAAAGGGTGTGCTCTGGCTAATGAAAGAGCTGTCCAAAAAATACGGAAAGGGAACACCCTTTGATGATAGCACACTGATCGATGAGATTGTTGCCATGACCTATCCTGAGGTACGGACCTTTTTTGACACCCATGTAATTGGAAATACCCCGATCGATTACGGTACCTTTTTGTCCAAAGCGGGACTGACCACGACCATTAAGGAAGAACGGAGCAGTTATTTTTTGGACGGGGATGTGCCTTTTATTGATGTAGATCAGACGGCCGGAAACGCGATTTTTATAAGAAACGGTATTGAACTGAATAGTTTCTTGACCACGTTTGGGGCCAAAGGAGGTGATGTCATAAAACAAATTAACGGAACAGAGATTACCCTGGAAACCATCCGTCCCATCATAGGACAGAGTTTTGGATGGACCCCGGATACCGAAATCACCATGGTGTTAAAAAGGGGCGAAGAGGAAGTAACCCTGGAGGGCAAGGTAGGGACACCCACATTAAATGTGGAAACCATTGTGCCCGTTGAGGAGGTAGATGAGCAACAAGGCGAGCTTCAGGAAGCTTGGCTCAAGGGATAAATTAGCTACATGCATAGCTCAAAAAGGCGGTACCGATTAGGGTACCGCCTTTTTTATTTGACACCCATTCTAAAAAAAGTATTATTTTTTGTAACCTTTTTATAAAACCAGAGTTTTCCCTTTTGTAAACCTAAAAACACTAATGCAAGCACTGACCGACAATGCATTGATGCTAAAAGTAAAATCCGGGGATATGGATAAAATGGGACTGCTCTACGAACGCCATAAGAAACGCTTGTTCGGCTTTTTCTACCATATGAACGGCAATGCCTCCCTAAGTGAGGATTTGGTACAGAACGTTTTTGTCCGGATTTTAAAGTACAAACATACGTTCACTGGACAGGGGTCCTTTAGTGCTTGGATGTTTCGGACGGCCAGAAATGTAAACTACGATCACTTTAGAAAGCATAGCAAAGAAGGTCGTCCTACGGAAATTTCGACCTTGGAGTACAGACTTCAGGATGCGGACGCAGGTTCCGTGATGGATTATGACGATACGGTTTCCTTGGTGAATAGGGCGTTGCAACGTCTTAGTCCGGAGAAACGTGAAGTCTTGATACTTAGCAAGTACAAAGCAATGAAATACAGTGAAATAGGTTCGGTGTTGGGGTGTAGCGAAGGTGCTGCAAAAGTGAAGGCCCACCGGGCCATCAAAGACCTTAGGACAATTTTTTTACAAATGGAAAACAGTTGAGGACATGGAGAATTTTGAAATACAGGCCATAACATATTTATCGGGAGAACTGCAAGGAAAGGAACGTTTGGCTTTTGAAAAGTTTCTGGAAGATCATCCACAATTTCAGGAGCAGTTTCAAGAACTCAGTTATACCTGGAACCAAATGGACCAGATAACAACACCCGAACCTTCGAAGGGAATGGATAATAGATTTTATAAAATGCTCTCCCAAGAGCGGGAAAAGAACGCCAGGAAATCGGGCTTACAGGCGATGTTGGCCAGTTTTACGTCCATGCTAAGGCCCGTAATGCGCCCACAGCTGGCATACGGTATGTTGCTCCTGGTCCTAGGACTGGGTTTGGGATACTATCTGAACCCTGGTAAAACACAGGAAACCGACGGCGCACAAGTGGTCCAAAGTGCGGAAACCGAGGAGGTCCGGGAAAAATTGGTACTGACCTTACTGGAACAACCTTCCGCCAACCAGCGCTTGCAAGGGGTTAGCGAGGCCAATAAATTTGGGAAGGTAGACGAAAAGATTATTGAGGCGCTGTTACAGACATTGAACAACGACCCCAATGTAAATGTTCGCTTGGCCGCCGTGGAAGCCTTGACGCAATATGTGGACAATCCAGTGGTGAGGGAAGGATTGGTGCAGTCCATTGTACAGCAGGAATCCGCCATTATGCAGGTAACGTTGGCCAATCTTATGGTTGCCCTACAGGAAAAAAAGTCCATAGAGCCCTTTAAAAAATTAATACGGACCAAAGAAGTGGATGGCAAAGTGAAGCAGAAACTAAAAAGCTCCATTGAGTCCATTATTTAAAAGAGAATTCATCAATCAATTAACGAACAGTCAAATTTATGTAACATGAAACATCTAATGGTAATTGCCGTTTTCCTAGGATTTCTGGGAACGCAATGCGCAAAGGCGCAGAAGGAAGAATTTAAGGAAAATATTAAAAAGGAACTGTCCTTTAGCGGAGATGCAACCGATCGTACACTGGTGGTACGGAACATTAACGGTTCCATTTCGGTAGAAGGGTATGAGGGTACCACCGTAATGCTGGAAGTGGAACGGATCATTCGTGCAAGGAGCTCCAAACAGCTAGCACTTGGAAAATCGGAGATCACACTGGAAACCCTTGTGGAAGGAGATGAAATTGTGGCCCGGGTTAAAGGCCCCTGTATCAATTGGGGTGGACATGAGGGATTTCGCTTTCAAAATTGTAACTGCGATCGGGAGTTCGGCTATGACTTCACCTTTAATTTTAAGGTCAAAATCCCCTATAGTACCAATCTTAGTGTAAATACCATTAACGATGGGGAAGTGCAGATAAGGAATACCAAGGGCAGCTTCATTAAAGCAGGAAATATCAACGGCGGGATTGATCTGGAGAATGTTACCGGGCAGACCGAGGTAAATGCCATCAACGGAGAGGTGAACATTTCATATGCCGCCAATCCTACCGGCCCCTCTACCTATTATTCGCTGAACGGGGACATTACGATTACCTATCAGAGGAACCTGTCGGCGGCCATTGCCTTTAAGAGTATGAACGGGGAATTGTTTACGGATTTCGATATTGCCAAGCAGTATGCCAGGACCAGCAAGACGGAATCCGCCAAAGGAGACAGGCCCAAATACAAGTTTGAATCAAGACCCATCGTGCAAATTGGCAAGGGCGAGTTGGCACATGATTTTGAAACCCTGAACGGAAATGTAATTATTAAAAAAATATAAAATACAGTGCCATGAGAAATATCAAAATTTTAGTCACAAGTTTTTTAATGTTTTCCGTTTCACTGCTTACGGCACAGGAGACTGAACTAGACCTGTTCACCGTGCCTTTGAGCCAGCCGACCAAAACTGGAAAACTGATTGTAAATCAAATTTCGGGCTCTATTGAGGTCACAGGGTATAGTGGCAATGAAATCATAGTCAAGGCCTCTTTTGGCGAGCGGTACGCGCATGGGCATAAGAATAAGGGCAAGACTACCAAAAATGGATTGAAGCGCATTACTAATGCCTCATTGGACATACGGGCCGAAGAGAAAAACAATGTGGTACAGATTATCAATGAACAACACAACAGGGAAACCAACCTGTCCATTAAGGTACCCGTTAATTTTTCACTGAAACTACGTACCATAAACAATGGGGATATTACCGTGCAAGGGATAAACGGGGAAATGGAAATAAGCAATGTCAATGGAGACATCACCGTCTTGGATGCAGGTGGGTCGGCCGCGGCCGATACGACGAACGGGGATATAAAAGTGGTTTTCAACAAGATAACCGCTGATGCCAATATGGCCTTTAGTAGTTTCAATGGTGATGTGGACGTGAGCTTTCCTACCACCTTAAAGGCCAATGTAAAGGCCAAGTCCGATATGGGCGAGATCTACACCGATTTCGAAATGGCAGTGGAAAAGCAAAAACCCGTTGTAAATCGGGACACTTCCTCGAGTACCTATAAAGTTCAGATAGAGCAATGGGTAAATGGCACCATTAATGGCGGAGGGGCCGAAATGCTTTTTAAGACGTATAACGGAGATATTGTAATCCGGGCAAAATAGGGGATAGGTTATAATATAAGGACCGCCATTCCAAACGGAATGGCGGTCCTTATTTTTTTCGCGCTATAGGTATCTTAACCCAGGGCCACTCTTTCAAAACCGGTCACCTCCAAATTGGCGGCTACGGATTTTACATATTGGGCAACACTTTGCTTGCTATCTTTTATAAAGGCCTGGTTTACCAAGGTATTGTCCTTAAAGAAACGCTTCAATTTTCCTTTGGCAATATTGTCCAACATGGCCTCAGGTTTACCCTCTTGGCGTAATTGATCCTTGGCAATTTCAATTTCCTTATCGATAATAGACTGGTCCACTCCGGCCTCATTCAAGGCGACAGGGTTCATGGCGGCGGCCTGCATGGCCACATCCTTGGCGGCTACATCAGAGCCATCAACTGCAGCGGAAAGTCCTACCAATGTGGCAATTTTGTTTCCTGCATGAATATAGGAACCAACATAAGGGGCATTGAGCCTGCTAAAACCACCGATCTCTATTTTCTCACCGATAACACCAATTTGTTCGGTAAGCTTGTCCTGAACGGAAAGTCCGTTGTAATCAGCAGCAAGAAAATCCTCCTTGCTATCATAACCCAAGGCCAGTTCTGCCAATTCGTTGGCCAGGTTGACGAAACTATCATTTTTGGCGACAAAATCGGTCTCACAGTTTAGCGAAATGATTACCCCACTGGTGTTTTCAGCGTTTACCTTGGCGATAGCGGCACCCTCTGAAGAATCCCTGTCAGCTCTTTTGGCGGCCACTTTTTGGCCCTGCTTGCGAAGAATCTCGATTGCTTTTTCAAAATCTCCCTCGGCTTCAACAAGAGCCTTCTTGCAGTCCATCATACCTGCACCTGTGGTCTTTCTAAGTTTATTTACTTCTGCGGCGGTAATTTTTACCATTTTATTTGAGTTTTAATATCGGCCTTGCTCAGGAGACAATGATCATGTTCCTTCGCTAGGGCAATGTTAAATTAATATTCAATTTATTATCTGCCAATCGGTGTTATTCCACACCACCTTTGACACTCTCTTGCCATTCCTTAAGCTCGTCCCATTTTCCATCGGAGGCCAATTTGGCCTGTTTTGCCCATGAAGACGGGTTTTTGGATGCATATCTTGGCCCGGCCTCGGTAAGGACCGTTTTTAACTCTTCTTCCGACTTGCCAGCCAAATCAGCGTAGGTTGCTATTCCCGAGTTCTGAAAAATTTCGGATATTTTGGGACCAATGCCCTCGATCTTGGTAAGATCGTCCGCTTCTGTTGCCTTGGCAGTCTCTTTTACAGCAGGGGCCTTTTCAACGGCTGGGGTTTCTTCTACAGCCGGAGCTTCCTCCACCACGGGAGCCTCCTCTACAACAGCGGCTTTCTCTACCGCGGGTTCTGCAGCCTTCTCCGGAGCAGCTGGGGTTTCGGCAGCGGCTTTTGGCGCTTTGTCAGCTGCCTCTTCCTTACCGTCCTTGTCCGATTTGCGTTCTGCCAATCCCTCGGCCACTGCACTGGTCACTTGGGCCATGATCACTTCAATGGATTTGGAGGCATCGTCGTTGGAGGGAATAACAAAATCAACGGCCCTTGGGTCAGAATTGGTATCCACCATGGCAAAAATTGGGATATTCAACTTTTGGGCTTCCCTAACAGCGATGTGTTCGCGCATGGTATCTACTACAAATAAGGCACCGGGTAAACGGGTCATTTCGGAAATGGAACCCAAGTTTTTCTCCAATTTTGCACGCAAACGATCTACCTGCAAACGTTCCTTTTTGGAAAGGGTATTAAAGGTCCCGTCCTTTTTCATTCTATCAATGGATGCCATTTTCTTCACAGCTTTCCTGATAGTAACGAAATTGGTGAGCATACCGCCGGGCCATCTTTCCGTGATATAGGGCATGTTTACGTTGGCCACTTTATCGGCTACGATGTCCTTAGCTTGTTTTTTGGTCGCTACGAAAAGGATTTTTCTTCCCGAGGCAGCAATTTTTTTGAGGGCCTCATTGGCCTCCTCCAATTTTGCAACCGTCTTGTACAAGTTGATAACGTGGATCCCGTTGCGCTCCATGTAGATATAGGGAGCCATGTTGGGATTCCATTTTCTGGTGAGGTGGCCAAAGTGTACGCCTGCCTCCAATAATTCTTTTACTTCAATTTTGTTTGCCATTTTTACTTTAGTTTACGTTCTGTTGAATTAGCAATAACGAAGTGGCCGCAATGGTACGGGCCTCCGTTATTTAGATGCTAAACTAATGTATCCCGGACCTGTACTGCAATGCGAAAAGCATTCCGATTTTCCGTCCTGGATTTTAATTTACCCTATGACAAGGGTATTTCAATGAACTTGTTAATTTCCGAATTCGTTTCGGACTTTTGTTTATTGTTAAATATAGGGGTGGCATCTTTTCAAAAGATACCAAGACCGGTTCGCCATTAACGCTTGGAGAACTGGAATTTCTTACGTGCTTTCTTCTGACCGAATTTCTTACGTTCTACCATTCTTGGGTCTCTGGTCAACAAGCCTTCGGGCTTAAGGACGCCACGGTGTTCGGGATCGATCTCGCACATGGCCCTGGACAAAGCCAAACGCACGGCTTCTGCCTGTCCGGTGATGCCACCGCCATAGACATTTACCTTTACATCATAGTTGCCTTCGTTCTCGGTAAGGGCAAAAGGTTGCTTTACTTTGTACTGCAGCGTGGCCGTGGTGAAATAATCATTAAGGTCTTTTTTATTTATCGTAATGTTTCCTTTTCCCTCGGAAACATAAACCCGGGCAACAGCTGTTTTTCTTCTACCAATTTTATGAATTACGTCCATTACTTAAGATCATTTAAGTTAATTGCGGTTGGTTTTTGTGCCTCCTGGTTGTGCTCAGCACCTACATATACTTTTAGGTTTCTGAAGAGATCAGCTCCCAACCTGTTTTTGGGCAACATTCCTTTTACAGCCCTTTCCACGATAGCGCCTGGGTTCTTATCAAATAATTCCTTGGCAGTCTGTGATCTTTGACCTCCCGGGTAACCGGTGTAGCGGGTGTATGTTTTAGACTCCCATTTGTTTCCGGATAAGTTGATTTTCTCTGCGTTGATAACGATGACATTATCCCCACAATCCACATGGGGAGTGAAATTTGGTTTGTGCTTTCCTCTCAGTAACTTGGCTACTTTAGAAGCAAGACGACCCAATGTTTCCCCTTCAGCATCAACTAACAACCACTGCTTGTCAACGGTGGCCTTATTGGCCGAAATAGTCTTGTAGCTTAATGTGTCCACACTAATATTTTTATTGATTAAACACTTCAATCCCTATAAACGGGGTGCAAATGTACAACTATTAACTTGAATTACAAATCCTTATTTCCGAATATTTTTTGATTTTTACGAGCGGCCAAAAAGGCACCTTCCTGTAATGTTAAAAAAAAACTAAAATTGGTTAAAAAGTGTAACTGATATTGGGATGCCGAGTCTTTAAGTCACATCAATTCAAAGCAACATCATGAGAACCAACCTTCTAGCCATTTGCGCATTTTTGATATCCCAAATGGCATTGATGGCCCAGACCGAAACAGCAGAGACCACAGCTGTGGAGGCATCCGATGTTGTGCCTAAACGGACGTACATGACCAAGTCCCTGCAAGCTCAGGAACCTCCAAGCGTGGATGGCTTTTTGAACGATACTGCATGGAACATTGTGGAATGGACAGGGGATTACGTGGAAAACCAGCCAGATGAGAATACCCCGCCCACTTATCAGACCAAATTTAAGATTGTCTATGACAGTAAGTACCTCTATATAGGTGTACGCTGCTACGACGCGGAGCCTGGGGAAATCGTGAAACGCCTGTCCCGGCGTGACGGTTTTGAGGGCGATTGGATAGAGTTCAACATAGACAGCTATCACGATAAGCGTACGGCCTTTTCCTTCACGGTAACGGCGGCAGGTGTAAAAGGGGATGAATTTATCTCCAATAATGGCAACAATTGGGATGGCAGTTGGAACCCTATTTGGTATACAAAGACCAATGTGGACGAAGAGGGATGGACAGCCGAACTGAAAATTCCCTTAAGCCAGCTGAAATTTGGCAACAACAAGGAACAAGTATGGGGACTACAGTCTACACGTCGTTTTTTCAGGGCCGAGGAGCGATCCCTGTGGCAAAGGAAACCTTTGGATACCCCAGGCTGGGTGAGCGAATTTGGTGAATTGCATGGATTGGTAAACCTGGAACCGCAAAAACAATTGGAAATACAACCCTATACGGTCACCAATGTGGAAACCTTTGAAGCGGAAGAAGGTAATCCATTTCAGGATGGGAGCGATAACGATCTTACCGTGGGGCTCGATGCCAAAATAGGGATCACGAACGACCTTACGGTAGACCTTACTATTAATCCAGATTTTGGACAGGTAGAGGCAGACCCATCGGCCATAGCCTTGGATGGGTTTCAGATTTTCTTTAGGGAGCAACGCCCTTTCTTTGTAGAGAACAAAAATATCTTTGATTATAGGGTATCCCAGTCCCAGGCCGGGAATACCTTTGGGTTCGACAATGTATTCTACTCCAGGCGTATCGGTCGCAGTCCGCAGGGATCTCCGGATACCGAGGACGATGAATTTGTGGACCAACCTGATAATACCCAGATTTTGGGCGCGGCCAAGTTCAGTGGAAAAACCGATGACGGCTGGTCCATTGGTGTCCTGGAAAGTTTAACCGCCAAGAAGTACGCCACCATAGATAGCAATGGGGAACGCAGAAGGGAAGTGGTAGAACCACTCACGAATTACGGTGTGGCACGCATACAGAAGGATTTTAATGAAAACAACACCTTCGTAGGGGGAATCTTTACGGCCACTAATAGGGCCAACCTGACCCCCGAACTTGATTTTTTACACACTTCGGCCTATAGTGGAGGGTTCGATTTTAAACACCAATGGAACGATCGGGACTGGTACATCGGGGGCGATATTGTCTGGAGCCACGTGAAGGGGAGCGCCGATGCCATTCAGGAGACCCAGGAATCCATTACGCATCTGTTCCAAAGGGCAGGGGCCAGCCATGTAGCACTGGATTCCACCAGAACATCCCTAACAGGGACGGGCGGCAACGTGCAAATCGGAAAGGTAGGCAACGGACATTGGATGTTCGAAACAGGAGGCACTTGGCGGTCACCGGAGCTGGAATTGAACGATATTGGATTTCAAAGGCAGGCAGACGATGTGCGCCACTATACCTGGGTGGGCTACCGTACCCTAAAGCCAGATAGCACTTTTAGAAGGGTGGGAATCAACTACAATCACTGGAGCGTTTGGGATTTTGCCGGAAACCATAATAGCCTGCGGTTCAATACCAATAGCTGGCAGAACTGGAGCAACAATTGGTTTTCTAACTTTGGCTTTAACTACGAGCCCATTCAATATTCCAATTTTGCCCTCCGGGGCGGACCCCGTTTAAGGCAATCACAGGAAATAGGCTTTTGGAACAGTATCAACACGGATAACCGGAAAAAATTACGGTTCAGTGTTTTTCACAATGGGCGAAAAGGGGTGGACAACTCCTACCAATCATACAATATCGAATTTGGATTTACCTATCAGCCCTTTGATGCGCTGCGGATATCGGCATTTCCTGAATACGGTATAAACAACGATAAACTACAGTTTATAGACAACTTGGATATCAATGGTGATCCCCGATACCTCAACGGGGAAATAGAACAACGTACCTTGAGCATGTCCTTCCGTCTAAACTATACCATTAATCCCAACCTCACCATTCAATACTGGGGGCAGCCCTTTATCTCCAGGGGCAGGTATTCCAATTTTAAACATGTGTCCAATGCCATGGCCTCAAATTTTGATGATCGCTTTACCCTGTACACGGACAATCAGGTCGCTTTGATAGATGATGTCTATGAGATAGATGAGGATCTTGACGGGACTACCGACCTAAGTTTTGACAATCCGGATTTCTCTTTTGTGCAGTTCCGGTCCAATTTGGTACTGCGATGGGAGTATATCCCCGGATCGGAGATTTTTTTGGTATGGTCGCAGGATATTTCGCAAGATGGGAATCCACAGGCCGGCCTTTTTGAAAGTCTCGAGGACAACATCCTGGGGGGCGAAAAACCACAGAACATCTTCCTGTTAAAGGCAACCTACCGCTTTGTCTTCTAAAGAAATAGCTTTGTAAAAGGTAATATATCCGTATTTTTGGCGTTTGGATTAGATTAACTATAACTTCTAAAGTAAGATGAAACACAAGCTAATACTGCTTTTTTTGGCAGCAGCCCTCACCTTTTCTTGTTCTTCGGACAGCGAAGACGACAACGGGAACGAGACACCCACCGAAGATGCCCTTGTAGGGACATGGGATCTCACGACAATTGAAATTGATGATTCAGTAACCAATGACGACCTGGAATTTGCCAAGGGTATCGTAGAAGCTTTGGTGGCCCAGGATTGTGATTTGTTGACGCTTACCTTTGCGGCCGATGGTACCCTTACCATTGTTGAGCGCGACTTTAGCGGGGTGAGTATAGATGTAAACAGTGGCGGTGATGGCCTGTCCATTGCTTGTCCGGAAACCCAGGAGACCGATACGGTAAACTGGAGCCTTGACGGAGATCAACTGACGATTACCTTTGAGGACCAGACCCAGGAGACCGTGACCATTCAATTAAGCGGCAATACGCTGACCGTTGGGGCCGAGTTCGTGGATGAAGATAACCTTGCCGGTGCCGAAGCGGTTTTTGAGAAACGATAAAAAAAGTGATTGATACTAAAAGCCCTTTGTCTGCACAAAGGGCTTTTTTATTTCTTGTAAAATTTGGTTTGTACCCGTTCGCCCTCTGAAACTATGGAAACAACATAGATGCCTGGATTCAATGAAGCGATAGGGATGCTCAACGAATTGTCCCTGATTTCCCAACGATGCTCCAACGCAAGGTTTCCGTACATATCCGAAATAGTAATATGGGCCTTTTGACTGTTGATCAGGCCAAGAATATTGACCACATTGGTTGCCGGGTTAGGGAACACCTTTACCGCGGTTTCCCTTTCTCTGGGGCTTTGTGCTTGCTGTGCCTGAGCGCAGAAGGCCAAGGCCAGGAACAGCACCGAAAAAGCAAGTATTTTTTTTAGTGTACAATTGGGTTTGGACAATTGGTACATGGTAAAGAATTTGAGTTAGTACGTGGCAACGCTATTTGGAATCTTATCGCCGCGGTTTATATACGCAACGCTTTTTCTTTTTAATTGTTGTACGTGTTCGGTATGTTAACCTTTTTTTAGGATAGCCTGTCATTTGATCCATATCCAAGACTGCAACTTAGGTGTCGCAAAAGCATGCAAGCTTCCGAAATCAAAGCATTCCAGGCTAATGTTTAACATGAGAGCGAAGCATCTTCTGTTGATAATTGAGTATATTTAACGGATATCCAAACCACCTGATCCATGCGGTCTAAGTACCTGTTCTTAAAAAACCTCCTCGGAGCGCTTTTGTTTTCTTTTAGTGCATGTGTAGATCCGGTACCCCCGGAATTTGAGTTCAAGGATGGACTGATCTTTATAGATGGCCTGGTATCGGACCGGCCAGACCTCACTTTTGTGAAAGTCAGTGAATCGAGCCTTGATGGCAATAGGTATACGAACGAATTTATATTCGGTGCCAGTGTTTTGATCAGGAATGTCAATACCGATGCCACTACCGTACTCGTAGAGACAGGAGATCGCTATCTCCCTCCGACCGATTTCACCGCCGATCCAGGGGATACCTTTGAACTACAGATTATCCTGCCCGATGGCAGAACCTTCCGTTCCCTTCCAGAAGAAATGACAACAGCGGTTCCCATTGTTGGGATGGGCGCTAACTACGATCCCGAACTGGTTTTTAGGGACGCTTCGGATACCTTTGTGCCCGGGCATTCCGTTTTGGCAAGTTTTAATGACCCTCCGGGCGAGGACAATTATTACTATTGGCGTTTTAGGTCTTTTGAACAATTGCCGTTTTGCCAAACCTGTGTGGAAAGCATCTTTAGAAATGGCCGTTGCGAAACAAATTCTTCTGCTGAGGGCCTGATCAGAAAACCGTACTATACCTATGCCTGTGATTCAAGATGTTGGCGGATACGTTTTAGCGAAACGGTAGAGATACTCTCCGATGAATTTGTAAACGGCTCCTTTGTCGAAGCCTTGCCCGTGGGAAATGCCCTCCTGTATTCCAAAGAGGACGTCCTTATTGAGCTACAACAATTCTCCTTATCTCCTTCGGCCCACCGATATTTTAGGGTCTTGAGGGATATCCTGGACAATAACGGGGGCTTCAATGCGCCACCACCGGCCGCATTGGTAGGCAATATGTTCGCTGTGGATAACACCGAGGAATTTGTCCTGGGCAGGTTCACCGCCGCTGCTGCAAGCGTAAGCCATTTATTTATTGATCGTACGGCTATCCCCGAATCGCAGATTGAAGAAAGGCGTCCTGCCCTATTTGAGGAAATGGGTGAGGTACCTCCGCCAGAAATTTTCACCGCCCCATGTGAAGAAACAACCACACGTACGGGCGTTCGTCCCCCCGGGTGGATAGATTAATGGGACCAAACCAAACCGATGAGAACTATATTTTTTTTGATGCTTTTTGTATTTGGGTTTCCCCTCCTTGACGCCCAAGAGAGGCAACGGACCTATGAGCTTTCCGTCCAAGTCCTTAACGGGGACACCGGTTTCCCCATGAACGACGCCGATATCAGTATTCAACCTTGTGACTGTGGTGGGGTCTCCGATGTGCAGGGACGTTTTGCCATAAGCTTGCCATCCACCAATTACAGGGTTACGGTTTCCTTTATCGGTTTTAAGGACGCAGTACGGAACATTGTTTTGGACAAGGATACTTTTTTACAGCTAGTGCTTTATGTACAGGAAGAGCAGTTGTCCGAGGTGGTCGTACAAGCAAAAAAAATCACGGATCATTTGCTAACGCCCGAAATGGGCGTTCTACGCTTGGAGACCCAGGACCTAAGCAAGGTACCCGCAGCCGTTGGGGAATTTGATGTGTTGCGGGGAATGACCTTGTTGGCCGGTGTAAACAGTGCAGGAGAGGTGAGCAATGGTCTCTCGGTCCGTGGGGGATCTCTAGACCAAAATCTGGTATTGTACGATTATGCCCCGGTTTTCAACCCGACCCACCTCTTTGGGCTTTTTTCTGTATTCACTCCGGATGTACTGTCCTCGGTGGATCTGTATCGCGCCAATATTCCTGCACGCTTTGGCGGCAGGGTAACTTCCGTACTGGACATCAAAACGAAGAACCCCTATGTGGACAAACTAAAATTAAAGGGCGGGATAGGGTTGGTGTCCAGTAGATTTTCCCTGGAAACCCCATTGATCAAGGATAAACTGCTTTTGGGCGCAGGGGGAAGGGCCGGTTTTACCGACTTTCTGCTGCCCTTATTTTCCGAACGCCTCGATAATACCAAAGCGCGATTTTACGATGCCACCCTAAAGCTGCTGTACCTTCCAACAAGCAAGGATCAAATTGCATTTACAGGCTTTTATGCCAAGGACTTTTATCAATTGGATCTTATTTCCCAGGTAGAGAACATAAGCGCAGAGAGCAATCAATACGATTTTAGAACGCTGAACGGTACCCTGAATTGGTTGCACTCCTTTGATGGCCAGACCAATTTAAGGACCGTACTGGTGTCCAGTGATTATTTGCCCAAGATTATTTTTCCGGAATTGGACAATTCCAATGAGATCGAGTTCGAGTCCAAGATCAAATACCTAAGTTTTAATACAGAATTTTCCAAGGAACCGTCCGAGCGGTTCCGATATTACCTTGGCATACAGGCGAACAGGTATCGGATAAGCCCGGGAAATTTGGATCCGGGTACCTCGCCTAGTGTGCTTCCCGTCTCTTTGGAAAGGGAGACCAGTTATGAAATTTCCGGATTTTTGAATACCAATTGGGAGCTTACCGATTTTCTTTCGCTTTCCACAGGCCTGCGTTATAATTACTATACCCTACGGGGCCCCTTTGCCCAGCCCATTTTTAATGCCACCGGTGATGCGGTGATCGATACGCAGCTTTTTGACAAAGGGGAGGAGGTACAGTCCTATGACGACATTGAACCCAGGTTGGGTGCGGTCATCAAAATTAATGATCACAATACGATCAAGGCCAGTTACGCCAGCCTCAATCAGTACCTACAGAACGTGTATAATAGCACCACCCCCCTGCCCACATCGAGATGGAAGACCGCAGATGCCGATATTAGGCCCCAACGGGGCAATTCGTACAGCCTGGGGGTTTATCACACCTCAAAAAATGGGGCTATTGAAATGAGCTTGGAAGGATATTATCGGGATACCGAAAATGTCCTCACCTATAGACCGGGGGCCGATTTCTTTTTGGAGGAGTTCCTCCAGACCTCGGTTTTACAGGGCCAGGGAAGGAACTACGGCGTGGAGTTCAGCCTTAGAAGACCTAAGGGGAAGGTAAACGGATGGCTCAATTATACCTGGTCCAGGAGCATATTGCGCACTACCAATGAAAACCCACTGGATCGGATCAATAATAACCAGTGGTTCAATTCGGACTTTGACCGCCCGCATGTGCTCAACGCCACTATTAACTTTGAAGGGGATGCCTATAACGTTTGGAGCTTGAACTTCACCGGACAGTCGGGCCGGCCCTTTACGGTAGCCAATGGTGTTTTTGAATTTGAGAACCTCGATGTCCCCATTTTTTTGGAACGGAACAATGCACGTCTTCCGGTATACCACCGTTTGGACTTTTCTTGGAAAGTCAGGTACGCCAAAAAAGCGAACAAACGTTGGGTGGGCGATTGGACCTTTACCGTGTACAACGTATACGGACGCAAAAACCCAATCAACATTTTTTTCGATCAAAGAAACGGCCCGGAGAACTCCGACATCTTTCTGGACAGCCCACTGGGGGCCTATGAGATATCACTATTGAACAGTCCCTTGTTTGCCCTCACCTATAATTTCACCTTTCAATGATCAATGGGCTTCCAGCCAGTCATTTCCAAGGCCCAGTTCCACATCCAGGGGTACGGCAAGCGCATAGGCGTTTTCCATTTCGGACTTGATTATTTGCTTGACCTTTTCCAATTCCGGTTTGTACACGTCAAAGACCAGTTCATCATGTACCTGTAGCAGCATTTTGGTCCTGTAATCACCTTCGCCAAGTTTCTTATGGATATTGATCATCGCAATTTTAATGATATCGGCGGCACTTCCCTGAATGGGTGCATTTACCGCGTTGCGTTCCGCCGCCCCGCGCACTACGGCATTGCCCGCGTTAATGTCCTTAAGGTAGCGCCGTCTGCCCAAAACGGTCTGTACATACCCATGGTCCCGGGCAAAATCGATTTGTTCCCCCATATAATTCCGCAATTTGGGATAGGTCTTATAATAAGTCTCGATCAATTCCTTGGCCTCCGAACGGCTCAGGTCTGTCTGGTTGCTCAGGCCAAAGGCCGATACCCCGTAAATGATGCCAAAGTTCACTGTCTTGGCATTGCCCCGTTGTTCTCGGGTCACCTCGTTCAAAGGAACGTTAAAGACCTTGGAGGCCGTAGAGGCATGAATGTCCTCTCCGTTCTTAAAAGCCTCGATCATCGTGGTCTCCTCACTTAGGGCGGCAATAATGCGCAGTTCTATCTGCGAGTAATCCGCAGCCAGGAGAACGTGGTCCCCGTCCCTGGGCACAAAGGCCTTGCGCACTTGGCGGCCCCTTTCGGTCCGTATGGGGATATTCTGCAAGTTGGGGTTGTTACTGCTCAATCGGCCTGTAGCCGCCACGGTCTGCATATAGTCCGTGTGCACCCTTCCCGTACTTGGCTCTACCTGTTCGGGCAGCGCGTCCACATAGGTGCTCTTCAATTTGGACAATCCGCGGTAATCCAATACGTTTTGAATGATCATATGTTCTTTGGCCAAATAGGAAAGTACATCCTCTGCAGTGGAATACTGGCCGGTCTTTGTTTTCTTGGGTTTGTCCACCAACTTTAACTTGTCAAAAAGGATCTCTCCCAATTGTTTTGGGGAGGCAATATTGAATTGTTCCCCGGCTTCCTCATAAATTTTGGCCTCCAAATCTTTAATGTCGTCATCCAACTGCTTGGAGAGTCCGAGCAGGAAGTCCTTATCCAGGCGAATGCCTTCCAATTCCATGTCGGCAAGCACATGTAACAGGGGAATTTCAATTTCTTGGAATAGCTTTTCCGTGTTGGCGGAGGCCAATTCCGGTCTAAAGTGTTCGGCAAGTTGCAGGGTGATGTCAGCGTCCTCCACCGCATATTCCGTTTGCTGTTCCAGGGGGACTTCCCGCATAGAAAGCTGGTTCTTTCCCTTTTTTCCGATGAGTTCCGTTATAGATACCGGGGTGTAGTTCAAATAGGTCTCGGACAGCACGTCCATGTTATGTCGCATATCGGGATTGATGAGGTAGTGGGCCAACATGGTATCAAAAAACTTACCCTTTACCTTTACCTTGTATTTGTGGAGCACCTTGATATCGTACTTCAGGTTCTGCCCAATTTTTTCGATATGTTCCGCTTCAAAGAAGGGCCGTAAGACCTCAATAATTTTCTGTGCCTCGTCCCTGTCCTCAGGAACGGGGACATAAAACCCCTTACCGGCCTCCCAGCTAAAGGCAATGCCCACCAGTTCCGCGGTAAGTGGATTGATGCCCGTTGTTTCAGTGTCAAAACAGACCGAACTTTGTTTCATCAGGTTCTGCACAAACAACTTCATGGCCATACCGGGAGCCACACTCTGATAGGCATGGGCTTGGGTCTTTATGGTCTTCCTACTGGAGACCTCGGTTATGGTGGCGGCGCTTGTGCCCTCATTGCCAAAGAGCGAAAACTGTCCGCCCCCGGCTTCCTTTGCTGGCTGTTTTTGGGGACTTGCCTCCTGCGGTTGGGTCTCCCCGTTTTCGCCCGAGAAAATTTTTATGAACTGTTCCCTGAGCCTTCTAAATTCCAACTCCTCAAAAATGTGCTGTACTTTTTCGCCATCGGGCATAGAAAGCTCGTAGTCCTTGGCATTAAAGGTCACGTCACAATCAATGCAGATGGTCGCCAGTTTTTTGGACAATAGCCCCAGTTCCGCATTTTCCTCCACTTTTTCCTTCATCTTGCCCTTCAGCTTATCCGTATTGGCCAGCAGGGCCTCCATGGAGCCAAATTCTTCCAGGAACTTTTTGGCCGTTTTATCACCTACCCCTGGCAGACCGGGAATATTATCACTAGCATCGCCCATCATGCCCAAATAATCAATGACCTGTTCCGGCCGTTCCACGCCAAAACGTTGTTGGACCTCCGGGATTCCCCAGATCTCTATACCGTTGCCCAATCTGGCAGGGCGGTACATAAAAATGTTCTCGGAGACCAATTGCCCAAAATCCTTGTCTGGCGTTACCATGAACACCTTGTAATCTTCTTTTTCTGCCTGTTTCGCGAGGGTCCCTATAATATCATCGGCCTCCCATCCTTCTAGCTCCACAACGGGGATATGCATGGCCTTAAGGATATCCTGTATGTAGGGCACGGCAATCCGTATGGCATCGGGGGTCTCATCGCGGTTCGCCTTATAGTCGGCAAACATTTCGGTACGCTCTACACTGCCGCCCTTGTCAAAACAAACGGCCAAATGGTCCGGTTTTTCCCTTTTGATGACATCGAAGAGGGAATTTACAAAACCCATGATGGCCGAGGTATCCATACCCTTGGAGTTGATCCTGGGGTTTTTGATCAGGGCGTAGTAGCCACGGAAAATCAATGCGTATGCATCTAACAAAAAAAGTCTTTTTTGATCTGCCATGTTTCACTTTTGTGGTTGAATTTCAAAGCTACAAAGATTATCTTCTTTTCTAAAGAAATTGCGCGCTAATAAAAGATTCAGGAGGGTGCAAGAAACGTATGGAAATCAATTCCGAACGGCCCAAGTCCCATTTTTAGTTGATTTTCCTCGTTTCGCAGGTTTGGGATGCTTAATTTTAGCCTTCAAAGACCACTGAAATGCTAGTAGAAGTATGCGCCAATTCTCTAGAGTCTGCCTTGAACGCGGAAAGGGCTGGGGCAGATAGATTGGAACTTTGCACGGAGTTGGGAGTAGGAGGCATTACCCCTTCCCTTGGATTGCTGCAGAGTGTCAGGGAACAGCTTTCCATTCCTGTACGGGTGTTGATCAGGCCCAGGAGCGGAGACTTTACCTATTCCGCACAGGAGTTCGAGATTATGAAAAAGGATATTGCCTTCTGCAAGACTTTGGACCTTAGTGGCATCGTTTCAGGGATGTTGCGCAAGGACCTTAGCCTGGACACGGAAAGAACGCAGGCACTTATCGAACTATCCGCACCCTTGGAGTTTACCTTTCACCGGGCCTTTGATTGGGTTCCGGACCCACTGGGCACACTCGGGGAACTGGAAGACCTGGGAGTTAATTGCGTGCTAAGTTCGGGTCAGGAGAAAACGGCCCTGGAAGGTATTTCGCTCTTGTCAAAGTTGCAGGGCACTGCCAAAAAAACCATAGTGATGCCGGGTGGTGGGGTACGCGAAAACAACGTACTCCGTTTTAAGGAAAAGGGATTTAAAGCCATTCATTTATCCGCTACCGCCTTCCATACAAAACTGGAGCAACCTCCCAAAATTTCCATGAATTCCCCATCTTTTTTGCGGGAAGATGCCGTGGCCGTAACGAAAATGGAAACCGTTCGTCATATCGTAGACCTAGTTAAATAAAAGGTAAAGGAAATGACAGCCCTGCCTAAAGAAATATATTTGTAAAAAAGCTACTATGTTGCGTTGGATCGTATTTATTATTTTTTATCTGGTATTGGGGTTCTACTCCCTGCAAGCACTTAAAACGGCATCCAGATACCCCTGGGTGTATTATCTCTATATGGTCGTGTCCTTGCTGGTATTGGGGAACTTTATCTATCAGTTCACCTGGGGAGCGGAGGCCGGAAGGGTGTTGAGTCGCCCCAAAAGCTATGCCTTTGGTTTTTTAATGGCCATGCTGGTGTTTAAGATCATCACCATTATATTTCTCTTTTCCGAGGATATTTTTAGATTGGTCACCGGTGTCTATCAGAAGTTTTTTGGAACCACCCAGGAATTTACGATTCCTACACGTCGTCGTTTTCTGAGCGTGGTGGCCCTGGGAATTGCGGCCCTGCCATTTAGTGCACTGTTATATGGGATGTACAAGGGAAAATACAATTTTAAGGTATTAAAGTACCAGCTGGAGTTTGATGACCTGCCCGATGCCTTTGATGGGTATCAGATTACCCAAATTTCCGATGTGCACAGCGGTAGCTTTGACAATAGGGCCAAGATCGAATACGCCATAGATTTGGTGAACGAACAGCAAAGCGATGTTATCTTCTTTACTGGGGATATGGTGAACAACAAGACAGAGGAGATGCACCCTTGGAAGGGTATTTTTTCCAAGCTAGAGGCCAAGGACGGCAAATATTCCATTTTGGGCAATCATGATTATGGCGATTATGTGCAATGGGAGACCGAGGCGCTTAAGCGACAGAATTTGGAGGACCTCAAAGCTTTGCAGAAAGAAATTGGGTTTGATCTGCTTTTGAACGAGAGTCGCTACCTAGAGCGCGGTGAGGACCGGCTGGCCCTAATTGGGGTGGAAAATTGGGGCAAGGGCGGTTTTAAGAAAGCAGGAGATCTCAGGAAAGCATCCTCCGCTATTTCCAAGGACGATTTTAAAATATTGCTAAGCCATGACCCCTCACATTGGGAGGAAGAGGTCATCCAAGATGAATACCATTATCATTTAACGTTGAGCGGTCATACCCACGGCATGCAGTTCGGAATAGAAATCCCGGGCTTGATAAAGTGGAGTCCGGTAAAATGGCGCTATAAGTACTGGGCCGGAATTTATAAGGAATTAGGCCAATACATCAACGTAAACCGCGGCTTTGGTTTTATCGGTTATCCGGGCAGGGTAGGTATTTGGCCAGAGATTACCGTAATTACCCTAAAAAAGAAATCCTTAACGTGAATTTAACCTTAAGAAAGACCACAAAACGGGGGCTATTCGTAGTATTTTAACAATTTTTCTTACTTTTGGGCAATAACCCAATGTTTTACATATGTCTAAATTCGGTGAACTTATAGATTTAAAGATTCCTGTGCTATTGGACTTTTACGCGGAGTGGAATGAACAGTCCACCTCCATGCATCCGGTACTTAGGGATGTGGCGGCCGCTTTGGGAGATAAGGGCAAGGTCATTAAAATTGATGTGGACAAGAACAAGGAGCTGTCCCAAGCACTAAGAATCAAGGGGCTTCCTACCCTTATGATTTATAAAAAAGGAGAAATGGTATGGCGGCAGAGCGGGGAACAGGACGCCAATACCCTTATAGGAATACTCAACGAATACGTTTAGCGATTGAGCTAGTACAAAAAAAGCCGGGCATTTTGTCCGGCTTTTTTTTTGCTGTTAATTAACGGTACTGTCCGTGCTTGTACCTGAGCTTGTTGTGTCGATCTCTACCGAATCCAAAAGGTCTGGATCTTCGGGAGCGGGGACTTCCTGCAGAAAATCGGAACCGCCGCCTACAAAATGGTCGAATTTGTCGATATACTCATTAAAGATCAGGGTCTCTTTTTCCGCCATCTCCTGGGTATCGTTTTCGATCAGCGTATCAATGTTCCGGCGATATCCCTCCATATCGGCAATGATATTGTCAATATGTTCATATTGCTCGTCCAGGGGAATCCCCGCATAGTATTCCAAACGCTCCTGATATTTCTTTTTCAGGCGTTGAAACAAGTCTCGGGCCTTGTTGGTTTCCCCCACCTTATAGTAGCCGTCCAAGAAGGGTTCCACAAAAGTGTAGAAACCAAAATAGTCCAAAGGCATCTGCTCCATGGCGATATCGATAATATCCCTGGCTTTATCAATTTTTTCCTCATTGATCAGGGTTTCCACCAAGCGGGCCAGATTTCCCCTAAAGGAAAGTCCCTGGGAACGCGTTTGCGGGTCGTGATAGATTTCAGTACTACCCGAATTGCCCCAATCCCAGTTCTTTACAATATCGTACATCAGGTCTGCATCAATACGGCCCATTTCAAAGGCACTTCTGTTCTTGGTCTTTATGGGCACCAGTTTATAGGCCAGCCCATCCAATTGCAGGTAATCCTTCATCCAAATGTATTCCGCGTTGTCAAAACTGCCGCCAGAAAAATAAATAGGGCGTTTCCAATCGTTATTGGCAATAATGTCCAGCATAAGAATCCTGTTCTTGGTCAACACACTTTGTGGTAGGTCCAGGTCAATGTAATCCAGGATCAAGGCACTGTCCTTTTCCTTGACAAGCCCGCTTTCCAGGACATTCTTTTTGTTTACCGGAATACGGATCTTATGGGTAGGATAGAAGACAATGTTCAGGTTACTATCGGAATATTCACTTAAATCGGCCCCTTGTTTTTGCAACAGGTACTTAAACTTGGTCTGGGGCTTATCGCTGCCCACCCAATTCATGAAATCCTTGATGTTCCATCGACTATCGGTTATACCTTGGTGGTAGATCACATCGCGAGATCCCCAACGATATGCCTCATGGGTCAGTTGCGAGGGTATGGGAGGACTCTCGTATGCCTGCCGCTTCATTTGATCAATATACCAATCCGTTGCAAAAAGGCTGGTGTTGACCACCCGTACATCGGTGCGGTACCCTTCTATTTCCTGGGCGTACCATAGCGGAAAGGTGTCATTGTCCCCAATGGTAAAGATGATGGCCCCGGCATCTTCCTGACAGGAATCCAGATAGGCCTTGGCCGTGGACCGTGCCGTGAAGCGATTAGATCGGTCGTGGTCGTCCCAGTTCTGATAGGCCATGACCCCTGGGACCGTAAACAGGCAGAGGAGGGTGACCAGTGGTGCCAATACTTTCGGATTCATCAGTTTACGGAATTCATCGAATAGCGCATAAACGCCCAAACCGATCCATAGGGCAAATATATAGAAGGATCCTACCAGGGAATAGTCCCGTTCCCTAGGCTGAAAAATGGAGGGGTTGGTATAGAACTGAATGGCCAGTCCGGTGAACATAAAGAACACGAACAATACCCAAAATTGCTTGGGGTTCTTACTGATCTGAAAGACCAGCCCTATAATACCCAGCAGGAGCGGTAAAAAGAAATACGTGTTCCGTCCTTTGTTGTTCAAATCATCGCTGGGGAGGTTGTCTTGGCTGCCCAAACGCTGACTATCCACAAAATTGATTCCGCTGAGCCAATTTCCGTTGTTGTCATAGCGGCCCTGCAGATCATTTTGTTTCCCGACAAAGTTCCACATAAAATATCGCCAGTACATATAGCCGAATTGAAATTCGAACATGTATTTAACGTTGTCCCAAACCGATGGGGGCTGTACCTCTATATATTCGTTGAACTGTCGCAGAAAGCCAATGTACTGTTCCTCGTCTATTTCGCCATTGGCGTATCCCGTTTTTAGTTGGTTCACCGCCTTTCTGAGTTCCGCATTGGATTCACGCATCTTAAAATCCAAGGGACCAAAGTAGCGCATATAATTTTCGGCATTCTGATCGCTCCACATACGGGGCAATAGGCCCACATGTTTTTTATTGGGTCCTTGGAGTGCATCCTCATAGTCGTTTACAATAATGTATTTCCCTAGGGCCCTGTCTTTCTCGTATTTGGGTTTTTCATCGATCTCATCGCCGGCCGGGGCAAAGAGATCGGAGTAATAGGCCCCGTAAATAGGGCTGTCCACTCCGGGATACTGTTCCCTATTGTAATACGCCAAAAGGGATCGTGCGTCCGAGGGGTTGTTCTCATTGATCACCACATTGGCATTGGCACGTATGGGGAGCATTAACCAAGATGAAAATCCAAGAAACAGGAACATGGTGCACAGCACAATGGTGTTGGCCTTCCTATAGTTGTTTTTGCGGGTATAACGCAGGCCGTAATAGAAGGCTCCTGCAAAAAGGAGTCCCATGATAAGGGTCCCGGAATTAAAGGGCAATCCTATGCTATTAATAAAAAAGACTTCGCTCCATCCGAACAACTTCAAGACATAGGTAAGCGAAAATTTATAGACCACCATTAAAATGACGACCACGATAATGTTGGCGAGCAAGAAGTTCTTAACGGTGGTGGTCCGGTATTTTTTAAAGTAGTACAGAAGCCCTATGGACGGAATGGCCAAAAAGCCCATAAACTGTATTCCAAAGGTGAGCCCCACCACAAAGGAAATCAGCACCAACCAGCGGTTGCCCCTTGGGTCATCCAAATCATCGGTCCATTTAAGTCCCAACCAAAGCAACAGCGCCATAATAAAACTGGCCATGGCATATACTTCGGTTTCTACCGCGTTGAACCAAAAACTATCGGAATACGCAAAGGCCAAACTTCCTACAAGGCCACTTCCCAAAACAGCAATGGCCCTACTATTGGTAAAGGCATGCCCTTTTTGGATCAATTTTCTGACCAGATTGGTGATGGTCCAGAACATAAAGAGAACGGTAAAGGCACTGGATACGCCCGATACATAGTTCACCATAAGGGCCACCTGTTGGTCATCCAGGGCAAACATGGAGAAGAAAGCCCCGATCATTTGTAATAGTGGTGCTCCGGGAGGATGCCCTACCTGTAATTTTGCTGCCGTGGTAATGTATTCCCCTGCATCCCAGAAACTACTTGTAGGTTCAACCGTAATTCCGTAAGTGATAAGGGCGATTAAAAAAACGGCCCACCCCAGCATGGTGTTCCATTTCTCGAAGTTCTTTGAAAACATGCGGTCTGTAGTTTATCCGATGGGCGAATTTACTAATTAAAATAGAATGGGAATGCTCTTTTGGCAAAACCTTTAGGTTTAAAATATTTAGATTAAGTATTGGTGCAAACAAAACTTTATTATAAATTTGCAGGCTCTTAAGCGGTATTGGCCTATGGTGTAATTGGCAACACAGCTGGTTTTGGTCCAGTCGTTCTAGGTTCGAGTCCTAGTAGGCCAACAAAAAAGTTTAAGTTTTAATCCCGGTTCCTTCAAGGGGCCGGGATTTTTTATTCCCGCTCGCCTGGTTCGTCTGTCCCCAATTCATCAGGTCCCTGCTTTTCTTCCAAATCCAAGGGAATGGGTTCCGAGATCTCTGGCTCATAGGCTTTGTGCAGTGCATCAAATTCTTCGTCCACCTCGTCCAACAAGGTTTTCATTTTCTTTTTGTCCCGGATCATGCCCCAGGTCATGATAAGACTGGTGGCGATAATCACAAAAAGCAATATGCCTGGTTCAAAAGTAGCTACCTGGGCCTCTTGGGGAATGGCATAGAACAAAAGAACGGTGATAAGGCCCCTGGGTGCTATGAACAATTGGGGAAAGATGTCACTGCCGATAAACGTCCGCAGCACTGCGAAGCGTATGGCATAGATCGAAAGGATGATCAACAGACTTATCAAGGCCACACTAATGCTCCATAGGGAGGCAATGGCAATGGTCAGCCCAAAAATCACAAAGAAAAAGGTCCGTACCACAAAAGCGGTTTCCAAAGTTACAATGTGAAGCTCGTGATAAATTTGTTCGGCCTTTTTGGTATCGAGAAAAACGGACAACTTTCCGGCAAAAAACAATTTCATGTTGGCGATGACCAATCCGAAAATAAGGATGATCAGTAGGGAGGAGAGATGCAGTTGTTTACCTATGGCGTAGAGCAAAAGGAGTACGGCGATCAATAGAAACAGCTTGGCCTGACTCTTGATTTTCTGAAAAATGAGGATTATGGCATAACTGGCGATCAGCGATATCACAATGGTGAGCAAAATGTTCCCGGCAAAAATCCCGATGCCCCCACTTTCTGACGGATTTAGTCTCCCCACCAGGAAATAAAACATCATAATGCCCATGATATCCGAGAAGGTGCTTTCATAGATGTGAAATTCCTTTTTGTGGTCTGCCAATCCGCTTACGCTCGGAATAATGATGGCGCTGGAAAGAATGGATAAGGGCGTGGCATATAACCAGGCCGAGTGCATGCTCATATCGGGGATGAATTGGTATAGGACCAAGGCCGCCACCCAGGCAGAGGCCAATAGTCCAATGAGCGCTATGGCCATGGATTTTAGGATGGGCACCATTTTTTCGCGCTTCAATTCCAGTTCCAGCGCAGCTTCCAGCACAATCATTATCAATCCCACAATGCCCAGGACTTCCAAGGCGGGAAAGAAGTTTACCTGCTCTGAGGTAAAGTACTTTAGAAAAAATTGCAGGATTACCCCCAAAATAATAAGTAACAGTACCGACGGAATATTGGTCCTTTTGGAGATACCGTTGAAAAGGAAGGACAATATAAGGATTACGGAAGCCTCGATAATGAGGTTATAGGATGAGAAGATTTCCATGGGTTTGGTTATAAACGGTTATTGTTCGCTCGGATTAAAAATACGGTTAAATCACGGACTTTCGTCAAGGCGTCGGTTGTAATAGTCAACAATGATTTAAACATCTTGTAATGATTATTGGGAAAACCAAAAAAGTTGTATATTTGCAGCACTGAAAGGATATACGTATTCATGAGGGGACAATTTAGTCCCCTCTTTTATTACTTACAAATGATGTTGCAGGAGAAGGTAACCACACTTTTAGAGGAGGCCCTTGGGAAAAACGAGACACTTTTTCTGATCGATTTTTCCATTTCGCCAGACAATAAGATCAAAATTACCTTGGATGGTGATGAGGGCGTAAGTCTGCAGGATTGTATGGATATCAGTAGGGCCATAGAACATAATTTGGACCGGGAGGAAGAGGATTTTGCCTTGGAAGTGGCATCCGCAGGAGCCACAACGCCCTTGACCATGGCACGGCAGTATAGAAAGAATATCGGCAGGAAATTGGAGGTACGGACCTTGAGCGAAAGTATTGAGGGCGAATTAACAGCAGCCGAAGACGATAGCATTACCCTGGAATGGAAGGCCAGGGAGCCCAAACCCATCGGTAAGGGCAAGGTAACCGTACGGAAAAAGCAGGAAATTGCACTTTCCGATATTCAAGAAGCAAAAGTTGTATTAAAATTTTAATTGTAGATCAAAAATGGAAAATATTGCGTTAATCGAGTCCTTCTCGGAATTTAAGGATGATAAATTCATAGATAGGGTAACGCTTATGGCGATTTTGGAAGATGTGTTTAGGAACGCCCTAAAGAAGAAATTCGGTTCGGACGATAACTTTGATATTATCATCAACCCGGACAAAGGCGATTTGGAGATATGGAGGAACCGGGTCGTTGTGGAAGATGGGGAAGTGGAAGATCCCCTGGAAGAGATTTCGCTCTCCGAGGCGCGCAAGATCGAACCCGATTTTGAAGTAGGAGAGGACGTTTCCGAAGAGGTGAAGCTTATCGATTTGGGAAGAAGGGCCATCCTGGCGCTTCGCCAAAACCTGATTTCGAAAATACACGAGCACGACAATACTACCATTTACAAACAGTTCAAGGATCTGGAAGGAGAGATTTATACGGCAGAGGTACACCACATACGTCACAAGGCCATTATCTTATTGGATGATGAGGGCAACGAGATCATCTTGCCCAAGGACAAGCAGATTCCCTCGGATTTCTTTCGAAAAGGAGACAATGTTCGGGGTATCGTTGAAAGCGTGGAACTCAAGGGGAACAAACCTACCATCATTATGTCTAGAACCTCTCCGACCTTCTTGGAACAATTGTTCTTCCAGGAAATCCCCGAGGTGTTCGATGGACTTATCACCATTAAAAAAGCGGTACGCATTCCCGGGGAGAAGGCCAAGGTGGCCGTGGACTCCTATGATGACAGGATAGATCCCGTAGGTGCTTGTGTAGGGATGAAGGGATCGCGTATCCACGGTATCGTTAGGGAACTGGGCAATGAAAATATAGACGTGATCAACTGGACCAACAACCCACAGTTGTTGGTTACCCGTGCCTTAAGTCCGGCCAGGGTATCCACGGTAAAATTGAACGATGAGAAGATGACGGCCCAGGTGTACCTTAGACCAGAGGAAGTATCCAAGGCCATTGGTAGGGGCGGTCATAATATCCGATTGGCAGGACAACTAACCGGTTATGAGATCGATGTGTTCCGAGAAGGCGTTGAAGAAGATGTGGAACTGACGGAGTTTTCTGATGAAATCGAAGGTTGGATCATTGATGAACTTAAGAAAATAGGCATGGATACTGCACGAAGTGTCCTGGAACAAGATGTGAATGATTTGGTAAAACGTACCGATTTGGAAGAGGAGACAATTTTGGAAGTTGTGCGTATACTAAAAGAAGAGTTTGAAGATTAAGCTATATATTAGCGACAAATTATAAGAATAGGAATAATTATTTATGGCAGAAAGTGCAACGATAAGGCTTAACAAAGTTCTAAGGGAACTGAATATTTCATTGGATCGAGCGGTGGATTTCCTCTCGTCCAAAGGACATGACGTGGAGGCCAGACCTACCACGAAAATTTCCAATGAAGTATATCAGGTGCTTTTGGATGAGTTCCAGACGGATATGAGCAAGAAAGTTGCATCCAAGGAAGTAGGGGAAGAAAAGCGCAAGGAGAAGGAAGCCATACGATTACAACTGGAGCAGGAGCAAGAAGAGAAAAGGCTGGCCAGGGAGAAACGCTCGGCCTCCGAGCAGGTCGTTAAGGCCAAAGTGGAGCTTTCCGGGCCCAAGACCGTTGGCAAGATAGAGCTGGATACCAAAAAGAAGGCACCCGCCAAAGTGGAGAAGCCCGCAGTTGAGGAGGTAAAAGCCCCTGAGCCCAAAACAACAAAGGAAACACCGAAAACTGAAGAAAAACCGGCAGCGGAAACGAAACCAGCAGCAACAGAAGAGGCAAAACCCGAGTCGATCACGACACAGTACAAAAAACTTTCTGGGCCAAAAATAATGGGTGATAAAATCGACCTTACCAAGTTCGAAAAGCCCAAGAAAAAGAAAGAACCCGCAAAGGAAACCCCTAAGGAGGATGCTTCTTCCGACAGACGGAAACGAAGAAAGCGAATTATCAGCAAAGGAAATGGCAACGGTCCAAATGGCGGTGCCAGGGGTAAAGATGGCGCCAGGAAAGGGGCCGGACAACGTTTTGCTTCTGTTTCCAAGGTAGAACCTACCGAGGAAGAAGTACAAAAGCAGGTACGGGAGACCCTGGAGAAACTACAGGGGAAATCCAAAAAAGGCAAAGGAGCCAAATACCGACGGGATAAAAGAGACCAGCATAGGCAACAGACCGAAAAGGATCTGGAACAACAAGAGTTGGACAGCAAAATCCTTAAGGTGACCGAATTTGTGACGGTAAACGAGGTGGCAACCATGATGGATGTTTCCACGACCGAGATTATTTCGGCCTGTATGTCGTTGGGCATCATGATGACCATGAACCAACGTTTGGATGCGGAGACGCTTTCCATCGTGGCCGATGAGTTTGGCTATGAAGTAGAATTCGTGACCGCGGATATCGAAGAATCCATTCTCGAAGAGGAGGATGCACCCGAAGACCTGAAACCAAGAGCACCCATCGTAACTGTAATGGGACACGTAGACCACGGAAAAACCTCCCTGCTCGATTATATCCGAAAGGAGAACGTAATAGCAGGGGAGAGCGGTGGAATAACCCAACATATAGGGGCCTATGGCGTAAGCCTGGAAGGCGGACAAAAGATTACCTTTTTGGACACCCCTGGTCACGAAGCCTTTACGGCCATGCGTGCACGGGGAGCCCAGGTAACCGATATTGCCATAATCGTGGTCGCGGCCGATGATGATATTATGCCCCAGACCAAGGAGGCTATTAGCCATGCGCAGGCAGCGGGTGTGCCCATTGTCTTTGCCATCAACAAAATAGATAGGCCCACGGCCAATCCGGATAAGATTAAGGAAGGCCTGGCGGCCATGAACCTTTTGGTAGAGGACTGGGGCGGTAAAATACAATCGCACGACATCTCTGCCAAAACCGGGGACGGTATCAATGAACTCCTAGAAAAAGTGTTATTGGAGGCCGAACTGCTGGAGTTAAAGGCAAATCCGGATAAATTGGCCTCCGGAACCGTGGTTGAAGCGTTCCTGGACAAGGGAAGGGGCTATGTGTCTACCATCTTGGTACAGGCAGGAACACTCGGGATCGGGGATTACGTGCTGGCAGGTACCTGTAGTGGTAAGGTGAAAGCCATGCAGGATGAACGTGGAAAAAATGTAGAATCCGTTGGACCCTCAACACCTATTTCCATTTTGGGATTGGACGGTGCCCCGCAAGCGGGAGATAAGTTCAACATACTGGAAGACGAAAGGGAAGCAAAACAAATTGCTGCCAAACGAGGGCAATTGCAGCGCGAGCAGACCGTAAGGACGCAGCGCCATATTACCCTTGATGAAATTGGCAGGCGAATTGCCCTGGGAGATTTCAAGGAACTGAACATTATCTTGAAGGGTGATGTTGACGGATCTGTTGAAGCCTTGACGGATTCCTTCCAAAAGCTGTCTACCGATGAGATCCAAGTGAACATCATACACAAGGCGGTAGGCGCCATTACGGAATCGGATGTCTTATTGGCCTCGGCTTCGGACGCCATCATTATCGGATTTAATGTAAGGCCCATGGGCAATGCCCGAGCCATTGCGGAAAAAGAGGAAATCGATGTACGTATGTATTCCATCATTTACGACGCGATCAATGACCTTAAAGATGCCATGGAAGGTATGTTGTCTCCTGAAATGAAGGAAGAAATTACCGGAACGGCAGAAATACGTGAGACCTTTAAGATTTCAAAAGTGGGTACGATCGCCGGATGTATGGTAACCAGTGGCAAGATATTCAGAAATTCTGGCATCAGGCTCATTAGGGACGGCGTGGTCATCAATACCGGCGAACTATCGTCCTTAAAACGTTTCAAGGATGATGTTAAGGAAGTTGCCAAAGGGTATGATTGTGGTCTGCAGATCAAAAACTACAATGATATCAAAGAAGGTGATATTGTAGAGGCCTTCCAGGAAATTGCCGTTAAGAAGAAACTTTAATGCAAGGACGGGGATATTTTTTGTCCCGTAAAACAAAACGAAAAAACAAAAAAGACCTATTTGGTCTTTTTTGTTTTTTTGGTCTTTTTTTCAGGTTTTAGGAGCATGGCACTGGGATATTTTTGCCGCACTTCTATAAGCTTGCGTTCGCCCTCCAGTTTGGTAGTAAATCGTCCTACACGTACCCGATAACTGGGCGACTCAAATTTAATTTGGGAGTACCATCCGGGGAAGTCGGTCTCCACTTTCGATTTTATATTTTGGGCCTCGTCATAGGCGCCAAAAAAAACTTGTATCTGATAAAAATCCGAACTTTTGTTGGCCGACTTATAAAGTCTTAACAAATCCGTAATTTTCTCATCTTGCTCAATGGTTATAGAACCTTCCTGGGCCAGGGCAAAAGAAGATAAACCTATAAAAAAGAGTAAAGTGACAGCTCGTTTCATATGCTTTATAATTTTGATCTTAGCGCTTGTAACAAAGGTAAATTTTTAAGCTTCACGCCAAAGATTTTTTCATTATTTAGAATTAGTATAAATTATAAATTATAAATCCCTTAACATTTCCAAAATAAAGTCTATGTCGTATTTTTGCCTTCAATTTGAGCGGCGATATTTTAAGCTTTACCACCCTTAATACAGTAAATATCGTGCCAAGATTTCGATAGAAATATTTTAAATATGAAACAGGTTCCATACCGCAATCGAATTTCTAAAATTTTAGGTACCAGCGTACTAGCTTTTCTACTCTTTTCAACTTTTCTTCATGCACAGGATGATGCAGCCGCCCAGGAAACGGGTACTGCAACTGCGGAAACCGCTGAGGCTTCCGGCGGGGATGTCGCTAAGGGAAAATCCCTGTTTAATCAGAATTGTGCGGCCTGTCATTCACTAAACCGTAAAATGACGGGGCCAGCGCTTGCCAATGTGGAATCTAGGCTTGCTGCAGATGAGGGATTGGATCGCGAATGGCTGTATACCTGGATAAAGAACAGTCCGGGAATGATCAAAGCGGGCGATGCCTATGCCGTCAAGATTTATGCGGAATACAACCAAGCGGCCATGACCGCTTTCCCTACCTTGAGCAATACGGACATTGATGATATTTTGGCCTATACCGCCGCACCACCACCTGTGCCTGTGGCTGCTACGGCCACGGCTGCAACGGATGCTGCCGGAGGCGGAGGGGTCTCGGGCATTTCCAATGAGATCATTCTTGGCGCCTTGGCACTTGTCTTTATGCTTCTGGTCATGATGCTGATTTTGGTGAACAGGACCTTGCGCAGGATTGCAGAGGCCAACGGGGTGCTGTTGGAAAAGGACAAAGCGGAAAAAGGGCTCCCGATATGGAAGGCTTTTGCCAAGAACCAATTCCTGGTTTTGGTAACGGCGATCTTTCTTTTATTGGCCAGTGGCTACTTTGCTTACGGATGGATGATGCAACTCGGTATTGATCAGGGATATGCTCCTATTCAGCCCATCCACTATTCCCATAAAATACACGCTGGCGACAACCAGATAGAATGTAAATATTGCCACTCTTCGGCACGGGTATCCAAACATTCGGGCATACCTTCCCTGAACGTCTGTATGAACTGTCACAAGTCCATTTACGAATATACCGGAAACGCCGAAGGACCCAGTCCGGAGGACCTGGCCAATGGATATACCAATGAGTTCTATACGGGCGAAATCAAAAAATTATATCAGGCTGTAGGCTGGGATGAGGAGAACCAAAAGTATACCGGTGATACCCAACCTGTTGAATGGGTGCGTATCCATAATCTACCTGATTTTGCCTACTTTAACCATTCACAGCATGTTACGGTAGCTGGAATCGAGTGCCAGACCTGTCACGGGCCGGTAGAGGAAATGGAAATTATGTACCAATATGCACCTTTGACCATGGGTTGGTGTGTAAATTGCCACAGGGAAACCAATGTGGACGTGGCCGGAAACGAGTACTACGCAAAAATACACGAGGAACTTTCCAAGAAGTACGGAGTAGACCAACTCACGGCGGCGCAGATGGGCGGATTGGAATGTGGCAAGTGTCACTATTAATAAAATTATTAGAAGCTAATTACAGATATATCGTATGGCATCAAACAAAAAATATTGGAAGAGTGAAGCGGAGTTAAACCCTAACGATTCCATTGTTGAGACGCTAAGACAAAATGAGTTTGTCGAGGAGATTCCGGTAGACGAATTCCTGGGCAATAAGGATACCTTATCCGCAACCTCCACCAACCGAAGGGATTTTCTAAAGTACGTTGGATTCAGTACGGCTGCCGCCTCTTTGGCTGCCTGCGAGGGGCCGGTGAAAAAGTCCATTCCCTATGTGGTTCAGCCAGAGCGTATCGTTCCCGGGGTGGCCAATTACTACGCTACCACCATAGCCAATGGCTTCGATTTTGCCAGTATCCTGGTAAAGACCCGCGAAGGTAGACCCATTAAGATCGAAAACAATACGGATGCAAAAGTGGGTGGCAGTGCCAATGCAAGGGTACAGGCCTCCGTTCTTTCCTTATATGATAGTACCAGGTTACAAGGTCCCTTGTTGAATGGGGAAGCTGTAGAGTGGGACGCTTTGGACAATGCGGTACAAGGAAGGTTGAACCTCCTCAAGGGGTCTGGAAAACAGATTGCCCTATTGACCCAGACCTATGCAAGTCCGTCTACCTCACGGTTGATCGCCGAGTTCAAGGAGGCGTACGGGAACGTGAACCACGTTACCTACGATGCCATTTCCGAAGATGCAGCCCTCAATGCTTTTGAGGCAAAATACAACGAAAGGGCCCTGGCCGATTACCATCTGGAGAAAGCTGAGGTAATCGTTTCCTTTAGTGCCGACTTCCTGGCCGATTGGCAAGGGGGCGGATATGACAAAGGATATGCCAAAGGACGGGTGCCCCACGAGGGAAAAATGTCCAGGCACATTCAGTTCGAATCCAATATGTCCCTCACCGGGGCCAATGCGGATAAACGGGTGCCCTTGACACCAACACAGCAAAAAATAGCACTTGCCAAACTCTATGGCAAGTTGAACAACAGTAATGTAAGCGGTGATTTGCCCGAAAATGTGGAAATGGCCTTGGAAAGTGCTGCGGCCGAAATCCGTAAAGCGGGCAACAAAGCAGTAGTACTTACAGGCTTGGACGATGAAAACGCACAGACCGCTGTACTCGCCATTAATGAACTCTTGGGCAGTTTGGCCATGGATGTGGAAGCACCCAGATATACAAGAGCGGGAGATACCAAGGCAGTGAACCAATTGATCGCCGATATGAAGGCCGGTCGGGTAGGAGCGCTGATCATGGACGGGGTAAACCCCGCGTATACCCTTCCGAATGCGGCAGACTTTGCAGAGGGAATCGGTAAAGTGGACCTATCCGTAGCCTTTACCTTCAACACCAACGAAACTTCGGAGCTTGCCCAATTTGCGGCGGCCTCCTCACATTATTTGGAATCTTGGGGTGATGCCCAGATTAAAAAGGGCCACTATAGCCTAACGCAACCCACCATCAAGGAATTGGTCGATACCAGACAGTTCCAAAGCGCCCTGTTGAAGTGGATGGGGAACGATAAGACGTATTACGATTATATACAGGAAACTTGGAATACCTTCGTACTCAATGGGGCCGACTGGAACCAAGCCTTGCACGACGGGGTGTTCAGTGCTGCCGTCGCCGAGGAATCTGAAGTGCCTGCCCAGACGGCAGATGCTGATGATGCAGGCGAAGGGACCGAGGCAACTATAGCGCCCATAGCTTCTGCCATTAACAGTTTGGCAAATGCCAGTAGTGGCGGAATGGAGCTTGTCCTGTATTCCAAAGTGGGCATGGGCGATGGCCAGCAGGCTAGCAACCCTTGGCTCCAGGAATTCCCCGATCCCATTACCCGGGTGTCCTGGGACAACTACGTTACAGTGTCCAAGGCTGATGCCGCAACACTTAACCTTGTCAATGAGAATGTGGCCAATGGCGGATTGGATGGCAGCTACGTAAAACTGACCGTAAACGGGGTTAGCGTGGACAAAGTTCCCGTTATCATACAGCCCGGACAAGCGCCGGGTACCGTGGGACTTTCCTTTGGATATGGCAAAAAAGTAGGGATGAAGCAGGAAATGCAAACCGGTGTTAACGCCTTTGCATTGTACCAAAACTTCTCCAATATACAGTCGGTAAGCCTTGAGCAATCGTCCGGTATGCACGAGTTTGCCTGCGTACAGTTGCACAAGACCCTAATGGGAAGGGGCGATATCATCAAGGAGACCACCTTGGAGATCTTCAACACCAAAGATGCACACGACTGGAACAAGGTTCCGGAAGTTTCGCTGAACCACCAGGAAGTACCGGCTACCTCCGTAGACCTTTGGGACAGCTTTGATCGCTCTATAGGGCATCACTTTAATATGTCCATCGACCTTAATGCCTGTACCGGTTGTGGGGCCTGTGTCATTGCATGTCATGCGGAGAACAACGTTCCTGTTGTTGGCAAGGAAGAGGTAAGACGATCTAGGGATATGCACTGGTTACGTATAGATAGGTACTATTCCTCGGAAGATACTTTTGAGAGCGATAATGCCAAAAAAGATGCATTTGACGGCCTTTCAGGGGATAAAGGTTCCCTGGGCGGTTTTGGACAGTTGGAAGATCCCGCGCTAAATCCGCAGGTGGCCTTCCAGCCGGTAATGTGCCAGCACTGTAACCATGCACCCTGTGAAACGGTTTGTCCGGTTGCGGCTACATCGCATGGACGCCAGGGCCAGAACCAGATGGCGTACAACAGATGTGTGGGTACCAGATATTGTGCCAACAACTGTCCGTACAAAGTACGTCGTTTCAATTGGTTCCTGTACAGCGACAATGACGAGTTCGATTACAATATGAACAACAACTTGGGCAAAATGGTCATCAATCCAGATGTAAACGTACGCTCCAGGGGGGTCATGGAAAAATGTTCTATGTGTATTCAAAAAACGCAAAAGACCATTTTGGATGCCAAAAGGGAAGGGCGCACCATCAAGGACGGTGAATTCCAAACGGCCTGTTCCAGTGCCTGTGGTACCGGGGCCATTGTATTCGGAGATGTAAATGACCACGAAAGCGAGGTTGCCCATTTAAAAGAAAATGACCGTATGTACCATTTATTGGAGAGCGTAGGAACAAGACCAAACGTGTTCTACCATGTAAAAGTGAGAAATACGGACGAAGCATAATCAATAGTTAAAGTAAATCATAATAGAAATCTATGGCGTCGCATTACGAAGCACCTATACGAAAACCACTAGTACTTGGAGACAAAGGCTACCACGATGTAACCGTGGATATTGCAGCTCCGGTCGAAGGGCGGGCCAATAAACAATGGTGGATCGTGTTCACCATTGCGTTTGTTGCATTCCTTTGGGGTGTTGGTTGTATCATCTATACCATTTCCACCGGTATCGGTACCTGGGGATTGAACAAAACTGTAGGCTGGGCCTGGGACATCACCAACTTTGTTTGGTGGGTAGGTATTGGTCATGCGGGAACCTTGATTTCGGCGGTACTCTTATTGTTCAGACAGAAATGGAGAATGGCCATTAACCGCTCTGCGGAGGCCATGACCATCTTCTCTGTAATACAGGCCGGATTATTTCCGATCATTCACATGGGACGTCCATGGTTGGGGTATTGGGTACTGCCCATCCCAAACCAATTTGGTTCTTTATGGGTAAACTTTAACTCGCCCCTGCTTTGGGACGTATTTGCGATATCGACCTATCTATCGGTATCCTTGGTTTTCTGGTGGACAGGGCTGTTGCCCGATTTTGCCATGATCAGGGACCGTGCCGTAAAACCCTTCCAAAAGAAAATTTATAGTTTGGTAAGTTTTGGATGGAGTGGCCGTGCCAAGGACTGGCAGCGGTTTGAGGAAGTTTCATTGGTATTGGCCGGATTGGCAACACCACTGGTACTTTCCGTACATACCATTGTATCCTTTGACTTTGCCACCTCGGTAATCCCAGGATGGCACACCACCATCTTCCCACCGTACTTTGTTGCGGGGGCCATCTTTTCAGGGTTTGCCATGGTAAATACCCTCTTGATCATTGCGAGAAAGGTATGCCATTTGGAGGCCTACATTACCGTACAGCATATAGAGCTCATGAACATCGTGATTATGATCACCGGTTCCATTGTGGGCTGTGCCTATATCACCGAGCTATTTATGGCTTGGTACTCAGGAGTGGAGTACGAACAGTACGCCTTCCTGAACAGGGCAACGGGACCTTACTGGTGGGCCTACTGGGCCATGATGACCTGTAATGTGTTCTCCCCACAGTTTATGTGGTTCAAGAAACTAAGGACCAGTATCGTGTTCTCTTTCTTGATCTCCATTGTGGTGAACATAGGAATGTGGTTCGAGCGTTTTGTGATCATCGTAACCTCCTTGCACCGCGATTACCTTCCTTCTTCCTGGACCATGTTCTCGCCCACCTTTGTGGATATCGGGATATTTATCGGTACCATAGGATTCTTCTTTACCCTCTTTTTGCTTTACGCAAGGACCTTCCCGATCATTGCCCAGGCAGAAGTGAAGTCCATTTTAAAGTCTTCCGGGGAACGCTATAAGAAATTAAGGGAAGCGGGTAAACCCTTGTATCAGATCAACAAGACCACAGCGCCGGTGAACACGGTTGTAGAGGATGCTCCGGCACCATCGGCCGATACGGACGCACAGGTTTCCACTTTGCTGGATACCCTGGGCACCTTTGACCCCGGTACGGATACGGCAGATGATCTTAAGAGAGTAAAGGGCATAGGCCCCTTGATGGAAAAAACATTGAACGGTATAGGCATATTTACCTTTGCCCAAGTGGGTCGTATGACCGCCAAGGAATACGATCTGTTGGATTCTATTACGGGCTCCTTCCCGGGAAGGGCGCAGCGTGACGATTGGGCAGGGCAAGCTAGGACATTAAATAATAACGAATAATATGGCATCTAAAGTAATACAGGCATTTTATAATGATGATGATGTGCTGATGCATGCGGTCAAGAAGGTGAAGGCGGCCAAGCACCATATTGAAGAGGTCTACTGTCCCTTTCCGGTACACGGTCTGGACAAGGCCATGGGGTTGGCTCCTACCAGGATCGCCATCACTTCCTTCATGTATGGGTGTTTGGGACTTATCGTGGCCATCGTGATGATGAATTATATCATGATCAGCGATTGGCCCCAGGATATCGGCGGAAAACCAAGCTTTACGTATTTGCAGAATATGCCGGCATTTGTTCCGATCATGTTTGAGCTAACGGTGTTCTTCGCGGCCCACTTAATGGTAATCACCTTTTACTTGAGAAGCAAACTGTGGCCTTTTAAGAAAGCCGAAAATCCGGATGTAAGAACCACTGACGATCATTTTATCATGGAAATCGAAGTGCACGGCAATGAGGCGGCCCTAAAGGAACTGTTGCAGGATACCGGTGCCGTGGAAATAAATATTTCAGAAAAAAGCAGTCATTGAATATGAACAATTTTAGCAAAATAGGACTTGTGTTGGGGTTGATCCTTTGCGTTGCCGCCTGTGCGGACAAGAACAGCCCAAATTATCAGTTCATGCCCAATATGTACGAGCCTGTAGGGTACGAGACATATCAAAAAGTAGACTTCCTTCCTGAACATATGGAAGCCCGTCTACCCGCGGAAAATACCATTCCACGAGGTTGGATGCCCTATGATTTTGATAACACCCCTGAAGGCAGGGAGCTGGCCAAATTGGATCTGAGTCCCCTGGATTCCCTGCAAACCGAGGTGAATCTGGCCGAAGGCAAGGAGCTTTACAATATTTACTGTGCCATATGTCATGGAAACAACGGAGACGGCAAAGGCCGCTTGGTAGACCGTGAGAAGATCTTGGGCGTGCCCAGTTATGACGATGTTGCCCGTAACATTTCTGTTGGTGGTACCTATCATACCATCTATTACGGATTAAATTCCATGGGTTCCTATGCGGTCCAATTGAATCACAAAGAGCGTTGGCAAGTTGCGGAGTACGTTATGAAATTGAAACAAGACTTAACAAAATAATACATAGATTTAAGCAGTATGTACACTTTTTCAAATAGATTAAAAATTGGCTCCTTCATTCTAATGGCCGTGGGCCTCTTGTGTCTTGGCGTTGGCTTTGTTTCCGCACCGAGCACCGTTGAAGAAGCAAAGGCAATCGTAGCCAGTCATGATGATGGCCATGGTGACCCCCACGCGGCAGATCAAACCCATGGCGTTGCTGATGACCACGGAGCGGCCGCAACGCATGATGAGGGTCACGATGCCTCCCATGACGAGCATCTACTGCACCAGTTACAGAACAGGCCTTGGTCTGCACTTTATGTGGCTGCCTTCTTTTTTATGATGATCGCCCTGGGCGCCCTGGCTTTTTATGCCATACAACGGGCAGCGCAGGCGGGTTGGTCACCCTTGCTGTTCCGGGTCATGGAAGGAATAACTGCTTATTTGGTCCCCGGTGGGATCATTGTATTTGTAATCTTGGTATTATCCGTACTGCATATGAACCACTTGTTCGTGTGGATGGATTCTGACGTGGTGGCACATGATAAATTGTTACAGGGGAAAGCGGGCTTTCTTGACCCTACCTTCTTTTTGGTTAGGGCCGCCATCTTTTTGGGCGGATGGATCTTGTACCGCGAGTATTCCAGAAAATTCTCCTTGGCACAGGACGAGGCCAGTGACAATTCTAACTTTGTAAAGAACTTTAGAATTTCGGCAGCCTTCCTGGTATTTTATCTCATTACCGAATCTATGATGTCATGGGATTGGATCATGAGCGTAGACCCACACTGGTTCAGCACCCTTTTTGGCTGGTACCTGTTTGCCAGTATGATCGTTTCCGCGATCACGGTCATTGCCATGGTAACGATCTATTTAAAATCCAAGGGATATTTGGAAGATGTAAATGACAGCCACATCCATGATTTGGCAAAATATATGTTTGGTTTCAGCATTTTTTGGACCTATCTGTGGTTTTCCCAGTTTATGTTGATATGGTACGCCAATATTCCGGAAGAGGTCACCTATTTCGTTACCCGTATAGAGGATTACAATTTGCCCTTCTTCGGCATGGTGGCCATGAATTTTGTTTTTCCCGTGCTACTGTTGATGAACAGCGATTACAAAAGGATCAATTGGTTTGTTATTATGACCGGTATTGTAATTCTTGCCGGGCATTATATGGATATATTTAATATGATTATGCCGGCTACGGTAGGCGATCAGTGGTACATAGGAATTCCTGAGATCGGGGGAATATTGTTTTTTGCCGGATTGTTCATATTCTGGGTGTTCAGGGCACTTACAACTGCGCCCTTGCAACCAAAACGCAATCCTTTTATTGAAGAGAGTAGGCATTTTCATTACTAGTTAGTTTAAAAGTATAATAGAGATCATACAATGACTGCATTATTAACGATTACTGTTTTAGTCTTAGTGGCAATTGCCATCTGGCAGATGACCAAAATATTTGAATTGTCACAGGTTAGGGCAGATAACTCCCAAGTAGCAACAGATGCGGATAACAAAAACAACGGTTATCTCCTATTTGCATTTTTGATATTTATCTACGGTATTACCATCTTCAGTTTCTGGAAGTACACCAAATTCCTCTTGCCCGAAGCTTCTTCTGCGCATGGAGCGGATTATGACTATCTGATGTTGGTTTCCTTCGTCATCATTTTCTTTGTACAGACCATTACCCAGGCCTTGTTGCACTACTTTGGGTACAAGTATAGGGGAGAGACAGGAAAGAAAGCCTTGTTCTATGCCGATAACGACCGATTGGAGTTCATCTGGACCATTATTCCGGTAATCGTACTGGCAGGATTGATCCTGTGGGGCCTGTACACCTGGACCAATATTATGGACATCAACGAGGAGGACGATCCCTTGATCGTGGAGCTCTATGCCCAACAGTTTAACTGGACGGCGAGGTATGGCGGCGAGGATAATGTATTGGGAGAGGCCAGTGTACGGATGATAGATATTGATAGGGCCAATGTACTGGGCTTGGACGAGGCCGATCCCAACGCCACGGATGATGTTATCGTAAAGGAACTGCACCTGCCCGTAGGTAGAAAGGTAAACTTTAAGATGCGCTCACAAGATGTACTGCACTCGGCCTATATGCCACACTTTAGGGCACAGATGAACTGTGTTCCCGGAATGATAACCGAATTCTCGTTTACCCCCATCACCACAACGGCAGAGATGCGATTGAACCCGGACGTAGTGGACAAGGTAAAACGAACCAATAAGATAAGGGCCGAAAGGGCCGCGAACGGCCAGGATAATTCAGATCCATGGGAGTTCGATTATATCTTGTTGTGCAACAAGATTTGTGGAAAGTCGCATTACAACATGCAAATGAAGATTATTGTAGAGACCCAGGAGGAATACGAGAAATGGATGGAAAGTCAGCAGACTTTTGGACAGACCATGGCATCGATGCAGTAATTTTGACCAAAAAAGAAAACTAAACATAAAAATAAAATACGGGGTTATGTCAGGAACAGGACACGAACACGAAGAAGATCACGGACATCATCATCATAAGGAGACCTTTATCACTAAATATATATTTAGTCAGGATCACAAGATGATCGCAAAGCAGTACCTTATTACTGGTTTGATCATGGGTTTCATTGGTATTGCGATGTCGCTTTTGTTCAGGATGCAATTGGCATGGCCAGGGGAATCCTTCCCTATTTTTGAGGCCTTGCTCGGAAAATGGGCTCCTGACGGGGTCATGGACGCCGAGGTATATTTGGCCTTGATTACCATACACGGTACTATAATGGTATTCTTTGTACTAACTGCAGGCCTTAGTGGTACCTTTAGTAACTTGTTGATCCCGCTGCAGATCGGGGCCAGGGATATGGCATCGGGCCTATTGAACATGATCTCCTACTGGTTGTTCTTTACTTCCAGTGTCATCATGTTGCTATCCCTTTTTGTGGAAGCAGGACCGGCCTCTGCGGGTTGGACCATCTATCCGCCCCTTAGTGCGTTGCCTATGGCACAGTCCGGATCGGGAATGGGAATGACACTGTGGTTGGTCTCCATGGCCATCTTCATTGCCTCCTCGCTCTTGGGATCGTTGAACTATATTGTAACCGTTATCAACCTAAGGACCAAGGGCATGTCCATGACACGCCTTCCGTTGACCATCTGGGCTTTTTTCGTAACCGCCGTCATCGGGGTAATATCCTTCCCGGTACTGTTATCCGCAGCCTTGTTGCTGATTATGGACAGAAGCTTCGGAACCTCCTTTTTCCTTTCGGATATTTTTATACAGGGCGAGGTGCTGCATTACCAGGGCGGATCGCCTGTATTGTACGAACACCTGTTCTGGTTCCTGGGGCACCCGGAGGTATATATTGTACTATTGCCCGCACTGGGGATTACCTCGGAGGTGATGTCCACCAACGCACGAAAACCCATTTTCGGATATAGGGCCATGGTGGCATCCATTCTGGCCATCGCATTTTTGTCCACCATAGTTTGGGGACACCACATGTTCATATCGGGTATGAACCCTTTCTTGGGCTCTGTGTTTACCTTCACCACGCTATTGATCGCAATTCCATCGGCAGTAAAGGCCTTTAACTATATTACTACTTTGTGGAAAGGTAACCTGCAATTGAATCCGGGCATGTTGTTCTCCATCGGACTGGTATCTACCTTTATTTCGGGTGGACTTACCGGGATCATCCTGGGAGACAGTACACTGGACATCAATGTGCACGATACCTACTTTGTGGTAGCACACTTCCACTTGGTGATGGGTATTTCGGCCCTCTACGGACTGTTCGCAGGGGTATACCATTGGTTCCCCAAAATGTTTAAACGCATGATGAACAAGAACCTGGGCTACGTACACTTTTGGGTCACTGCGGTCTGTGCCTATGGCGTATTCTTCCCCATGCACTTTGTGGGCATGGCAGGGGTGCCAAGGCGTTACTATGAGAACACGGCATTCCCTATGTTCGATGAACTTACCGATGTGAACGTACTGATCACCGTCTTTGCCTTGATCGCCGGTCTGGCACAGTTGGTATTCCTGTACAACTTTATCGTCAGTATTTTCTACGGCAAGAAGACCGTACAGAACCCATGGAAGTCCAATACGTTGGAGTGGACAGCGCCCATTGAGCATTTCCACGGAAACTGGGAAGGCGAAATTCCCCACGTACACCGTTGGGCCTATGATTATAGCAAGACCTATGAGAACGGGGAGTACATTATTTCCGGACAGGATTTTGTGCCACAGAACATCCCCTTACAGGAAAACGAGGAAGAAATGCACCATTAAGGTGAAAGACATACGATGTATGAGCCCGTCCTTCTTTGGATGGGCTTTTTTTATGGTCGATGGTGGTCTTGCACCCTCATTTGTCATTCGAAATACATTATTCGTAGTTCCAAGTAGCTCCTTCCCTTTGTTAAGGGAAGGTGGCCACGACCGAGCAATGCGAGCGTCGGGGGCGGAAGGGTAGTAAAGAAATTACCCAAAGTGCATTGGGATGTCAGTTCGAGCGCTATGCAAAAGGCAGGCAGTCGAGAATAGGATTGTTGGCTATCCAAAGGCCCTCACCTTAGTCCTCTCCCACGAGGAGAGGAGACCTATATTGTATAAAAGATTTCCTTCTCCTTGGGGAGAAGGTCTGCCAAGAGGCAGGGATGAGGGGAATGATTACCCATCACTCAACACCTAACATTGAGAACTGCGCATTGTTTTAGATTCTTCGCTCCGCTCCGCTTCACTCGGAATCTCCGGCCGCTAGTATGGATTCGGTAAGAAGTAGTAAAAAATGTCAGTTCGAGCGCCGTGCCCGAGGCAGTCGGGCAGTCGAGAACTCTTGTAGGGTTCTAGTTTCCATTACATCTCGACTACCTGTCCTCCGTACGAGACCTCGGGAGGCCTGCCTGCCGGCAGGCAGGCGGGCGCTCGATGTGACAGTTCCAAACAATTTCTTTCAGCCTCGGAAATCCCCTGCGGTAAACCTCATAAACAGAGCGTTTTTTTAGAGTTGCCTACTAAATCGAAAAAAGTTACGCGCTAAGTCTCCAAGAGTTAGCTGCATACTTTTTTTAAGTTAGGCGCTAAGTCTTCCCTACTTACCTGCATTATATCGCTTTTTTGTAATATATTTAGTTATCCGCAGGGGAGAAACAAACTTAAATCCGGTCCAGGTGAAGAAAATAGTGCTAGCAGTTTTGGTATTGACCCATTGTATCGTTCACGCGCAGCGAAAACCAAAGATAAAAGGCAACAGAAGCGTCATAGAGGTCATACAGGACCTGCCAGACTTTAATGCCGTGGAACTCAATGACGACCTGGCCATTACCCTGAGCAAATCCGTGACACCGGGTTATGTGATCAATGCCGATGATAATCTGATCGATATCCTAAAATTCGAGGTCAGGGACAGCACCCTGGTCATCAGTTCTTTCTACACCATAACGGCCAAGAAGCAATTGGACATTACCGTGAACTACCGCGAATTGGAGTCCATTACCTTGCGCGAGGGCCAGATAGGCATGGTAGACATCATCAACACGGACCGATTGTACGTCAATACTTTTGGCTTTTCCAAACTACAGCTCAATGCCGATGCCTCCATTATGGACTTGAATATGGAGGGTAATAGTAGTGGCGATTTTAATCTGGACATAGATTCGCTCAACATCACCCTCAAGGACAAGATCAAGGCAGAGATCTATTCGGTAAGCGAAAAGAATACGGTAGAGGCACGGAACAACGCCTCCTTTAGGATGGAGGGTACTACCGATACCCTGCAGATAAAGCTCATTGGAAATACCAATGCAAGAGCGGAGAAACTGGAGGCCGCTACGGTAATCGCCGGGGTGGAAGGCTCTGCCAACGCCAGATTCTTTGCCTATAAACATTTTGAACTTTCCTCCAGCGGCACGGCCAAGACCTATCTGTACGGCAACCCAAAGATTACTGTATCAGAGTTTATGGGTACCTCCACACTTTTTAAGCGGGAAGAGTAAAAATCCCACCGGGCACGCCCCGAAAACGTAGGTTGCCCGTAAAAACCTACGCTTTAATTATTTGTTGTATTTTTATATAAAGGCCTACACCTTCAAAATAGAAAAAGAGAACAGTATGCAACGGATAAAGGAACAACCCCAGGTACAGAATTTTATAGACGGAAGTTTTGAACGGAACGGACACACGCCCATGGACGTAATCAGTCCCTTGGACGGTAGTATTATTTCCTCCCTTCCCCTGTCTACCTATGACGATGTGGACAAGGCGGTACAGGTAGCGCACAAAGCCTATCCGGAATGGTCCGGAAAGACCCTAAAGGAACGCGTTCAAATATTCTTTAAGTACAGGACCCTCTTGGAGGAACATATGGAGGAGCTCACCAATTTGGTGCAGCTGGAAAACGGGAAAACCTATGGTGAGGCCAAGGCCGAAGTGGAAAAAAGTATGGAACTCTGCGAGTTTGCCGTGTCCATGCCACAGATCGTGGTGAATGAGATCCAGGAGGTGAGCAAGGGCGTGGAATGTAGGATAGAAAGAAAGCCTTTGGGCGTGGTGGCCTGTATTACCCCCTTTAACTTTCCCAATATGGTACCGCACTGGACCATGCCCAACGCCCTGGTGCTGGGCAACACCATGGTAATGAAACCATCGGAACTGGTGCCCTTGAGTACCATGCGCATGGCGGAACTCTTGCAGGAAGCCGGACTCCCCAAGGGGGTCTTCAATATCGTGAACGGCGGCAAGGAAGTGGTAGAGGCCATTTGCGACCACCCCAAGATCGAAGCCGTCTCCTTTGTAGGTTCTACCAAGGTGGCCAAGATCGTGTACAAGCGTGCCACCGCTTCTCTGAAACGCTGTGTAGCCCTGGGCGGGGCCAAAAACCATTTGTTGGTACTGCCCGATGCCAATCCGGAAATGACGGCTTCCAACGTGGTGGCCTCCATGTCTGGTTGTGCGGGCCAGCGCTGTATGGCGGCCTCCGTTATGGTGGGGGTAGACAAGGTGCAGCATATCATAGACCGTATGGTAGAGGAGACCAAAAAAATAGTGCCGGGCGAAAACCTGGGCTCCGTAATCAGCGCTGCGGCCAAGGAACGCATAGAAGGTTATATTACCGAGGCGGAGAACAATGGGGCCAAAGTGCTGGTAGATGGCAGAAATGCCACCGTTCCCGGCAAGGAGGGCGGATTCTATGTAGGCCCTACCATTTTGGATTATGTCACTACCGACATGTCCGTGGCCCGCGAAGAGATCTTTGGGCCGGTCATTTCCATCATCAGGGCCAAGAACCTGGATGAGGCCATCGATATAGAGAACGGATCTAATTACGGTAATGCCGCGGCGGTGTTTACCCAAAGCGGCGGCCTGGCCAAACAAGTAATGGAACGCGCCAGCGCCGGAATGATCGGTGTAAACATTGGGGTGCCCGTACCACGGGAGCCTTTCTCCTTTGGCGGGTGGAACGAGTCTAAATTCGGGGTCGGGGATATTACGGGTAGAAGCTCCATAGAATTTTGGACCCAAAATAAAAAGACAACCACGAAATGGAATCCGGAAGCACAGATCAATTGGATGAGCTAAGCCGGACCCATTTCCTCCCATAACAAATGCCAATACATGAATGATCAGATTGTAAAGAACAATTTAGACTACACCTTATTTTCCTGGGCCAAACAAGGCGGACTCAATCCCATAAATGCACATCGTGCCAAGGGCTCCTATGTGTACGATAGGGACGGAAAAAAATACCTGGACTTCTCCTCACAGTTGATGAACGTGAACATTGGCCATGGCGATCAGCGCATTACCGAAGCCGTAGCAAAACAGATGCAGGAAGTGAGTTATGTATATCCGGGCATGGCCACAGAGGTACGGGGCAAGCTGGGCAAAAAGCTTGCGGAGATTACCCCGGGCAACCTTAGCAAGACCTTTTTTACCTTGGGAGGCGCAGAAGCGGTAGAAAATGCGATTAAGCTCGCTAGAATCTATTCCAAAAGGCACAAGATAATAGGCCATTACCGGTCATACCACGGTGCTACCTACGGGGCCATGTCCGCCGGGGGCGATCCCAGAAAGTTTGCTATGGATGCGCAGTCCGTAAACAACTTTGTCCATGTAGAAAACCCATACTTTTATAGATGCCCTTGGAATTCCGCAACCATGGAGGAATGCGGGGAACGGGCGGCGGCCCACCTGGAGCGGGTGGTCCAGTTTGAAAACCCCGATGCCGTTGCGGCGATCCTGTTCGAAGGAGAGTCCGGCTCCTCGGGCTGTATTAAATATCCGCCCATGTACCTGAAAAAAGTACGGGACATCTGTGATCGCTATGGTATCCTCTTAATTATTGACGAGACCATGAGCGGTTTTGGCCGAACGGGAAAAATGTTCGGCGTGGACCATCACGAGGTAACTCCGGATATCATGTGTATGGCCAAGGGGCTTACCTCGGGCTATCTGCCCCTGGGGGCCATGACGGTCACGGATACCATCGCCCAAAAATTTAACGACCACCCTATGCTTTTGGGGCTTACCTATTCGGCCCATGCCGTTTCCTGTGCAGCGGCCGTGGCGAACATTAAGATCCTCGAGGAGGAGGGACTGGTGGCAAAAGCGGCCAAGATGGGAAGCTATATCGAGGCAGAAGTGGAAAAACTAAAGGAGAAGCACCCTTCCCTGGGCGATTTCAGGAATACGGGACTGCTTGGCTGTATAGAACTGGTAAAGAACCGGGAGACCAGGGAACCCACCACGCCCTGGAACGCCAAACCCGATCAAATGGAGGCCACCCTAAAAATGGCGGCCAAGATCCGGGAGCTGGGGATGTTCACCTTTGTAAGGTGGAACTGGATCTTTATTGCCCCGCCCTTGAACGTGAGCAAGGACGAAGTGGACGAGGGCCTTGGAATTGTTTCCGAAGCCATGGCCATTGCCGATCAATACTGCAACTAGATATGAGCAAGGATATTGTTGAATTACAGGAAGATGTTTCGGGTTCTTCGTTATACAGTGAAGACCTGGCACCCGTTCCACCTGCACAACGCACCTGGAGCAAATGGCACCTGGCCGCCATATGGGTGGGGATGGCCGTTTGCATCCCTACCTACCTGCTGGCATCCTATATGATAAAGACCGGATTGAATTGGTACGAGGCCTTGATCATCATTGGCCTGGCCAACCTGATCATTACGGTTCCCATGGTATTGAACGGTCATGCAGGAGTAAAGTACGGCATTCCCTTTCCGGTGATCGGCCGGGCGGTTTTTGGAATCAAAGGCGTACATCTGGCCTCGGTGACCCGGGGCATTATTGCCTGTGGCTGGTTCGGGGTACAGACCTGGATCGGTGGTTTGGCCATTTATGCCATTTTTAACGCCCTAACAGGTACACAGGGCGAACTGGGCCTTTCGCTGGGCAAGTTTGTGGGCTTTGCCGTTTTTTGGTTGATCAATATCTTTTTTATTTGGAAGGGCACGGAAAGTATCAAATGGTTGGAGGCCTATTCGGCGCCCATATTGATTGTAATGGGATTGATGTTGATCTGGTGGGGCTATAGCAAGGCCGATGGTTTTGCCGTTGTCCTGCAACAGAGCGAGCAGTTGGAAAAACCTGCAGCCGTCATATCCAGGACGGATGAAGGCGCCTATTTACAGCTGAATGCCCTTAAGAACAAGGACGGAACGCTAAAAGCAAACGATTATCGCCTGCTCTCATCACAGACTACGGGCATCTGGAAATCGTATACCGCAGAACCCATAACGCTACCTGACTATAACGAGGCAAGGGAGGTACAGGTCCAGTTTAGAAATTCGGAGGGCGAGACCCCGGTATTGTCCAGCGTGGTAACCGCCTCCCTTGTGGATACACAGGCCGGTGGGGGCTCCAAACTCTGGGGGTATTTGTTATGGCTCACGGCCATGGTTGGCTTTTGGGCCACCATGTCGATCAGCATAGCGGATATCACGCGCTACGCCAAGACGCAGAAAGATCAAGTGGCCGGCCAGTTCATCGGGCTGCCGGGCACCATGATGCTCTATTCCTTTGTAGGGATTTTTGTTACCTGTGCCACGGTCATCAACTTTAAGGACATACTTATTGCGGATGATGCGCCTTGGGATCCCGTTTCCCTTATCGCTAATTTTAAGAACCCGACGGTGGTCATCATTGCGCAGATCTTTTTGTTGATCGCCACCCTGAGTACCAATATTGCGGCCAATGTGATTGCACCGGCCAATGCCTTTTCCAACCTTTTGCCCAAGCGGATCAGTTTTCGCATGGGAGGGGTCATCACCGGGATCATCGGTATTTTGATAGCCCCCTGGTGGCTCCTGAACGAGATTTCGGGTTTCCTCATTTTTGTGAGCGGCCTCTTGGGTCCCGTTCTAGGCATCCTGATCGTGGATTATTTTGTGATCCGCAAGAAGAATATGGCCCTGGCCGAGCTCTACAAGGAAAACGGCAGCTATGCTTATGGAAGGTCGGGCATCAATAGCGCGGCGATGATCGCCCTTCTGGTGGGCGTGTTTTTGGCGCTGGTGGGCTATTGGGTCCCAGCACTGAATTTTTTATATTCCTTATCTTGGTTTACGGGCTTTATTATTTCGTCCGTACTGTACTACGTATTAATGCTAAAAAAACGATGAGATGTCCATATTGATTAAAAACGGTAGGGTCGTAACGGCTTCGGAGAGTTATATCGCGGATGTATATACCGAGGGCGAGACCATAGTGGCCATTGGCAAAAACTTGAACTATGACGCGGATAAGGTCATTGATGCTACGGATAAACTGGTGTTTCCGGGCGGTATAGACCCGCATGTGCACTTGGACATGCCCTTTATGGGCACCTATTCCAGTGATGATTATGAAACGGGCACTCGAGCGGCCTTGCACGGGGGCACCACCATGGTCATCGATTTTATCCTGCAGACCCAGGGCGATACTTTGGCGAATGCGTTAAAAACCTGGCAACAAAAATCCAAGGGGAAGGCCATAGGGGATTATTCCTATCATATGGCGGTCACCGATTTCAATGATGCCGTTGCCAAGGAAGTGGTACATATGATCGAGAAAGAGGGCATTACTTCCTTTAAGACCTTTATGGCCTACAAGGGAGCCCTGATGATAGACGACGGACAAATGGTGCAGTTGATGAAGGTAGTGCAGAAGCACGGTGGCCTGGTCACGGTGCATGCGACCAATGGGGATATGATCGATTCCTTGATCGCCAAGAACAGGGCCCAGGGGAACCTATCACCCTTGTACCATTATTTATCCCAACCCGAGGTAACCGAAGCAGAGGCCTCCGCACGTTTCACCGACATGCTCCATTACACCGATTGTCCAGGTTATATTGTGCACATGACCTGTGAGGGGGCGTTGAACGCCGTTCGCAAGGCAACGCAAAGGAACCAAAAGGTATTTGTGGAGACCTGCACCCAATACCTGGTGTTGGATGCCTCTCTGTACGAAAAGGACTTTGAAGGTGCCAAATGGGTAATGAGTCCGCCCTTGCGGCAGAAGAAGGACCAGGAGGCGCTATGGTCCGGCATCAACCAGGGCTTGGTGCAAGTGGTAGGTACGGACCATTGTCCCTTTCTTTGGGAACAGAAACAGATGGGCAAGGACGATTTTTCCAAGATTCCCAATGGACATCCAGCTATAGAGCACCGCATGGAACTGCTGTATTCCGAAGGAGTGCACAAAGGGAAGATATCACTTACAAAATACGTGGAGGTCAGCGCCACCAATGCGGCGAAGATATTCGGTATGTATCCCCGAAAGGGTACCGTAGCCATTGGCTCGGATGCCGATCTGGTGGTCTTTGATCCCAAGAAAGCGCATACCCTATCGGTAGACACCCATCATATGAACTGTGATTATTCGGCCTATGAGGGCCAAGAGGTGGTGGGCAAAGTAGAAACGGTTATTTTAAGGGGATCGGTGGCCATTGAAAATGAAAACTGTAAGCTACGGGCCGGGCATGGGCAGTTTATTCCCAGAGATACTATCTCTAAAGTGATTTGAATCTATGAATTATGAGTTTAGAATTGGGAAATCAAAAGGATAAAACAACTGGGAAAAATAATATTATTGTCAGCAAAGCGTATGATTTTGCTTTAGGTATCATTGAAGTATATAAAGGACTAAAAAAGGAAAAGGAATTTGTGCTTTCGAAACAAATCTTACGGTCAGGAACTTCCATTGGGGCGAATGTTAATGAATCCGTAGCCGCCGTCTCCAAAAGGGACTTTGTGTATAAATTGGGGATTTCCCTAAAAGAAGCCAGAGAAACCACCTATTGGTTGAATTTATTGAAGGATAGCGGATATATAGACCATAGAGTATTTCATAAATTGAATAAGGATTGTGATGAAATAATCAAAATATTAAACAGCATAATTCTCACGACCAAACAAAAATACTTGACCCCTAATTCATAATTCATAACTCAATAATTGAACACTCATAACTATAAAAAACATGCCTAGAAAAGTAAAATCAGGATTGATACAGATGAGCCTCCCCATGACGGAGGGCGAGGGCAGCATACAGGAGATCATGGATGCCATGCTCAACAAGCATATCCCCTATATAGAAGATGCCGGAAAACAGGGCGTGCAGATCCTATGCTTGCAGGAAATTTTCAATACGCCCTACTTCTGCCCTGGTCAGGACAGCAAATGGTATGCCTCGGCCGAATTGGTCCCCGGACCTACGGTAGAGAAAATGCAGGTGTATGCCAAAAAGTACGATATGGTGATCATCGTTCCTATTTACGAAAAGGAACAGGCCGGAATCTTGTACAACACGGCTGCGGTCATCGATGCGGATGGTACTTATTTGGGAAAATACAGAAAGAACCATATTCCCCATACCACGGGCTTTTGGGAAAAGTTTTTCTTTAAACCCGGCAATCTGGGCTATCCTGTCTTCCAAACAAAATACGCCAAGGTAGGGGTCTATATCTGTTATGATCGGCATTTTCCCGATGGTGCACGGGTCCTGGGGCTTAATGGTGCCGAGATCGTGTACAATCCGTCTGCCACGGTGGCCGGATTGAGTGAATATCTGTGGAAGTTGGAACAACCGGCCCATGCGGCGGCCAATGGCTATTTTATGGGATGCATCAATCGGGTAGGTGAGGAGAAACCTTGGAATCTGGGCAAATTCTATGGGCAATCGTATTTTGTAGACCCCAGGGGGCAGATATTTGCCGAGGCATCGCGTGATGATGATGAACTTTTGGTGGCCGAATTTGACCTAGATCTTATTGATGAGGTCCGTTCCACCTGGCAGTTTTATCGGGACCGTCGCCCGGAAACCTATGGGAAGCTCACCGAGCTTTAATTGGTTTTTGCGGGTTGAACGAGTTTGGTTGGGTTAAAAAAAAGAACACAGATGACGCAGATCAAGCTGATGGGCGCAGATATATCAGTGAAAATCTGCCCAATCAGTGTCATCAGCGTTCTATAACAACGTGGAAAAAAGTAACATAAATGACCCAAATTTGAATGCCGAGCACGGGGATATCACTGAAAATGAGTACTATCAGTGTTATCAACATTCAAAAACAACAAATGGGACGGCAACAGGATTACAAACATTCCGATATTACGGCAAAGATTATCGAGTGTTTTTACAAAGTTTATAATACCTTGGGTTATGGTTTTCTGGAAAAGGTATACGAAAATGCGATGTTCTTGGAACTAAGGGAAACGGGATTGTTCGTGGAAAAGCAAAAACCGATCAAGGTGTACTATAAAAAACATAAAGTAGGGGATTACTATGCTGATTTGATTGTTTCCGAAGCCGTCATAGTTGAACTAAAAGCCACGCAAGCGCTTTGTCCGGAATATGAATATCAATTGATAAATTACTTAAAGGCAACAGAAATAGAAGTAGGATTGCTCTTGAACTTTGGAAAATCACCTCAGTTTAAAAGAAAAATATTTTCGAATGAATCAAGTAAAAAGGAATACCTATAGAGCTCAAATGATAAGGTCAATTAAATACTAAACAATGGCAGAATACGACAAACCGACATCGGAGGCGGAATTCCAGGCGAATTTTAAGCAGAAGAAACCCTTGATGAATCCAACAGAGGCTTATTACGAAAGCTCCCGCTGTTTGTTTTGTTATGATGCGCCCTGTATCCAGGCCTGTCCTACCGGAATAGATATTCCCTTGTTCATCAAACAAATCCAGACCCAAAATACCACCGGGGCGGCCAAGACCATTTTCGATTCCAATTGGTTGGGGAATGCCTGTGGTGTGGTTTGTCCCACCGGGGTACTCTGCGAAGGTGCCTGTGTCTACAACCATCAGGACGTGCCCCCGATCCAAATAGGTCGGTTACAGAACTACGCCACTTATACTACAATGGAAACTGGGAAACAACTCTATGCTCCCGGCCCTTCCATAGGCAAGAAAGTAGCCGTTGTCGGGGCAGGACCAGCGGGAATAGCCTGTGCCTGTGAACTGCGGACCCTGGGTGTGGAGGTCGATATTTTTGAAGCAAAGGACAAGCCCTCCGGCCTTACCGTATACGGCATAGCTCCTTATAAGATTACCAATGCGGAGGTGCTTAAGGAAGTGGCCTATCTGCAGGAACAATTGGGTATTAAAATCCACTACAACTCACCCATAAACAGCAAGGAACAACTCAAGACCTTGGAAGCCGATTATGATGCCATTTTCTTGGGTGTCGGATTGGGAAAAACAGCGACCCTAAATCTGGAGGGAGAGCATTTGGACGGTGTGCAGGGAGCGGTGGAGTTCATAGAGGAACTGCGGATGAAACATCATAAGGTAGAGGTAGCGGATACGGTCGTGGTCATTGGAGGAGGAAACACGGCTATGGATGCCGCTTCCGAAGCGGCCAGGATGGGCGCCAAAAAGGTGGTCTTGGCCTACCGGAGGGACAAAAACGCCATGGGCGCCTATGGATTTGAATACGATCTGGCCATAAGTGCCGGGGTAGATAGCCTTTTTAACGCCACGCCCTTACAAATTGTGGGAGATGGAAAGGTCAACGGAGTGCGGTTCGCAAAGACCCATAGCGTCAATGGAGAACTAAAGATAGTGGAAGGGAGCGAGTTTACGGTCGATTGTGATATGGTCATAAAAGCAACAGGACAGGCCAAACAAGGAAAGTTCTACGAACTGGTGAACCATTTGGATATTGACCAACGGACGCGGGTGAAAGTGAACGAAAGCTATCAAACCTCCAACCCTAAATATTTTGCTGGCGGCGATGCCGTCAACGGAGGTGCGGAAGTGGTCAATGCCGCTTTCGAGGGCAAGATGGCCGCACAGGGCATTCTAGCCTGGTTAAAGGACAAATAAGAATTGGGAATGTGGAATTGAGAATGTT
>NZ_JBNGOQ010000001.1:856707-1012426 GCF_050589645.1 Eudoraea algarum
TAGAATTGGGAATGTAGAATTGGGAATGTTGAATTGAGAATGTTGAATTGAGAATGTTGAATTGAGAATGTTGAATTGGGAATGTAGAATTGGGAATGTAGAATTGGGAATGTTGAATTGAGAATGTTGAATTGAGAATGTTGAATTGAGAATGTTGAATTGAGAATGTTGAATTGAGAATGTTGAATTGAGAATGTAGAATAGGGAATGTAGAATTGGGAATGTTGAATTGAGAATGTAGAATTGAGAATGTAGAATTGAGAATTTTTAATTTAAAATGCTAAACACTGAACCCATAACTCATAACTCAACATTCGTAACTCATAATTCAACATTCATAATTCTTAACTGTTAACCCATAATTAAGAACAAAGACATGGCAGATTTATCAATAGATTTTGCAGGCATTAAAGCACCGAACCCCTTTTGGTTGGCCTCGGCACCGCCCACCAATTCGGGCTATCAGATTATGAAGGCCTTTGATGCCGGATGGGGTGGAGCGGTATGGAAAACACTGGGCGTGCCCGTTGTGAACGTATCTAGCCGTTATGGATCCGTAAATTACCGGGACACCCGAATGATGGGTTTTAACAATATAGAACTGATTACGGACAGGCCCTTGGTGGATAACCTTCTCGAAATTGAAGAAGTGAAGAAATACTTCCCGGACCACGCCGTAATTGCCTCCCTCATGGTAGAAAGCAAGACCGAATGGGAGCAGATCATAAAAGATGTGGAAAATGCTGGGGCCGACGGCATTGAACTGAATTTTGGTTGCCCCCACGGTATGTGCGAACGGGGCATGGGTTCGGCCGTAGGGCAAGAGCCCGAAGTGTTGAAGACCATAGTGGGTTGGGTAACCGAAGCGGCCAATATCCCGGTGATTACAAAACTTACCCCGAATATCTCTGAAATTACAGATCCGGGATTGGCGGCCTATCAGGGTGGCACCGATGCCATTTCCCTGATCAATACCATAAAGAGCATTGTGGGCATTGATCTGGATACCTACGCCCCTCTTCCCGTGGTTGATGGTAAAGGCACCAACGGAGGCTATTGCGGCCCAGCGGTCAAGCCCATTGCCATGCACATGATTCGGGAATTGGCCCAGCATCCGGAAATTTCAAAAGTCCCTATTTCGGGCATTGGTGGTGTAGAAACCTGGCGGGATGTGGTAGAGTTCATTTTGTTGGGAGCCACTTCGGTACAGGTCTGTACGGCCGTGATGCACTATGGGTTCGGTATTGTTCGCGAAATGGAGGCGGGTTTACGCCAGTTTATGGATGATAAAGGATATAACACGATATACGATTTTGCCGGTAAGGCCTTGCCCAATGTGACGGAGTGGAAACATCTGAACCTAAAACACAAGGTGGTTGCCGAGATCAATTCGGATAAATGCGTGGGTTGCGAGCTCTGCTATATTGCTTGCGATGATGGAGCGCATCAGGCCATCGCCTTATCCGAGGATCGGACCGTTCGGATCCCGTCAATTATTGAGGAAAACTGCGTGGGTTGTAACCTATGCGCTTTGGTTTGTCCGGTGGAAGAGTGCATCACCATGGTGCAACGCGACGATGGCACCCAGCATATCACTTGGGACGAGCGTACCCAGGCCGATGATATTCCTACAAGTTTCAACGATGATCGGGCCGGTGGCAAGGGACATTACGTGCCCAAACCTACAGACGCATTGAAAGGAAAGTAGACTATTGGGCAATGGGAGCCGTAAGGCAAGACTCCGGTATGCCAAAACCCTCCACCAACACTTCGATATGCGGCCGCAGTTCGGTGCACAAGCGCTCTACCCGTTGCTGAATGGCCTTGGATTTGGTGCCGCCCAAATAACCACGCTCCAAAAACCAGGTGGCGTCCTGTTTGATTTCATCCAAAGCATAAAGTGTCCCCATTTTCTGGAACAAGAGTCGGTGCTTTTCGTCATCAATGGTATGGGAAAAATCCATATAGGTGTTATAGGCCAATTCACAGCTGTAGGCTTTGCCTAACGCTAGCAAATGGGTCTGCACCTTAAGGAAGGCCTGATACGAGGGCACCCCTTTTTTGATATAATCGCGGATACGCATGGCCAGGGTATAGGTGAGCCTTCGGGTTCTAAAGTTGAAGGCGTGTTGGTGGAATTTAGGGTTGTAGAGATGTTCCTTGTCCACCTTGTTGGAATACACTGGGTTGATGGTCGCTATTCTATCACTCAATCGCGTACCCAATAGCTTGAGCACCGCTGAAAAACCGGCACTGTTGAATTCGGCCTTAAAATCGGACAGTACACCCTTGGCCGCCAACTGCAGCAGCACGGTATTGTCCCCTTCGAAGGTGGTGAAAATGTCCACATCGTTCTTAAGATCGGCAATGCGGTTCTCCAACAAATAACCCTTTCCGCCACAGGCTTCCCTACATTCTTGGATGGTTTCATTGGCAAACCAGGTGATAATAGCCTTTAGACCGGCCGCCTGGGTCTCAACCTTACGTTTGTCGGTATTGCTGTCATCGCTGTATACCTGCATCATATGATTCAAGGTAACATGATACACATAGGACTTTGCTACCCCTGGGGTAAGTCGAAGTTGGTGGGTGGGGTAATCCATGATCAGATCTTCCTGCACCTTAATGCTATCATTGAACTGTCTGCGCTGCAAGGCATGCCTTACCGCAATGGCAAGCGCCATTTTAGCTCCGCTAAGCGAGCCCTTGGCCACACAGATCCTACCGCCTACCAAAGTGCCCAGCATGGTAAAAAAGCGCTTGTTCGGATTTTTGATGTCGGACCGATAGTTGCCGTCATCGCCAATCTCGCCGTATTTGTTCAATAAATTTTCACGGGGTACGCGTACTTGCTTAAACCAGATCTTTCCGTTATCCACCCCGTTCAGTCCCAGTTTATATCCATTGTCCTCAATGGTAACGCCTTCCATAAGTTCCCCTGCTTCATTGCGTATGGGCACCAATAGGGCGTGGACGCCTTCATTTTTTCCGTTTACGATCAATTGTGCAAAGACAGAGGCCATGGTAGCGTGCAGGGCATTGCCAATGTATTCTTTGTTATCGTTGCTGCCCGGTGTTTGGATGACCAAACTGTCGGTGTCCTTTACGTAGGTGGCCGTTGTTTTGATACCCCTGACATTGGAGCCATGTCCGGTTTCCGTCATGGCAAAGCAACCCAATAGTTTGGCCTGTCCCGTTGCTGTAAGGTAGCGGTCGTGGTGTTTTTTAGTGCCCAATTTCTGGATGCTTCCCCCAAACAACCCGAATTGTACGCCAAATTTTACCGTAAGACTGCCATCAACATACATTAGGTTTTCGAAAACAGCGGCGTATGCGTCCATGTTTCCACTTCCGCCATAGGCTTCCGGGTAGGCCATGGCACCGTATCCCTGAGCGGCCAAATGCTGTACTTGTTCCAGGGTTTTTTGCCGGAACGCTTCTTTGTCCCGTTTAATTTCCCACTGAAACAGCGGATGGACCATGGCCTTTCTGAAAGAGTCTATGGCGTTGGCATTATCGCCCTTTAAAATGGCATCCAGGGTGCTGGCACTGTAGTAGCGTGATGTCTTTTCATGAACGACCTCCACATCGAACAGGTGGTTGTAGTGATTGGGTTGTATGCCCAGGTTTACCTCAATATGTTTCAGGTGGTTGTTAAAAGGGCATTCAGTCTGGTAGTTGCAGACCATTTTTTGGCTGAAGGTGGCCAAAGGATAGGTGTCGCTTTCCACCAATTTTACCCCGGCCCGGGAGATGGTCTGCTTCCAACGTTTGAGTTCGCCGTTCGGTGGCGGATTTTTTTTGTCCAACCAGGAGGTCAGCGTGGCTTTGTCCGTTTCGGTAAGTGCCGCATCCTCCTCCACGGTCTTTTTTACAACAGCGATCTCCGAGGCCGAAAGCAGGTTGTCCGACCAGATGACATAATAGAACGGAATATACTGTAGTGTCCCTGGGGAATAGGTAGTCTTTAGCATAGGTAAAAAGTACAAATTTTTAAGTGAAAAAAATGCGTTTCCCTTAAAAGGAACACAATCGGAAGCGAACCCGAACGGGAATATCCAAAGTCAGTTACAAAGAGACGCTTTTTCAGTTATCTTTGTCGTAGTATGAACGAGAACCTTGATCCCACTTCCGACAATTTTTCTTCCGAAGAGCTCGATATGGAAAGGGCCCTGCGGCCTATTTCCTTTGATGACTTTACCGGACAGGAACAAGTGTTGGAAAATTTAAAGGTCTTTGTACAGGCGGCCAATTTACGGGATGAAGCCCTAGATCATACGCTGTTCCATGGCCCCCCAGGTTTGGGTAAAACCACCCTGGCCCATATTTTGGCCAATGAACTTGGCGTAGGAATCAAGATTACCTCGGGACCAGTCTTGGATAAACCGGGCGACCTTGCAGGCTTGTTGACCAACCTACAGGAACGGGATGTGCTGTTCATAGATGAGATTCATCGGCTTAGTCCCATTGTGGAAGAGTACCTGTATTCGGCCATGGAGGACTATAAGATCGATATCATGATCGAGACGGGCCCGAATGCCCGATCGGTACAGATTAATCTGAACCCCTTTACCCTGATCGGGGCCACCACGCGATCGGGTCTTTTAACCGCGCCCATGAGGGCAAGGTTTGGGATACAAAGTCGATTGCAATATTATTCCACCGAACTGTTATCTACCATCGTACTGCGCAGTGCCGACATTCTAAAAGTACCCATTACCGATGACGCTGCTATTGAAATTGCCGGACGGAGCAGGGGTACCCCCAGAATATGTAATGCGCTTCTAAGACGGGTTCGGGATTTTGCCCAGATCAAGGGCAACGGAAATATTGATATGAAAATCTCCAAATTTGGGCTCAATGCGCTGAACGTAGATGCCCATGGCCTGGATGAAATGGACAATAAGATCCTGAGCACCATCATCGACAAATTCAAAGGCGGTCCCGTAGGAATCACCACCCTGGCCACGGCCGTTTCTGAAAGTGCCGAGACCATAGAGGAGGTCTACGAGCCCTTTTTGATCCAGCAAGGTTTTATCATGCGCACGCCGCGGGGCAGGGAAGTTACCGAACTGGCCTATAAACATCTTGGCAAACTCTTAGGTGGGAAGCAAGAAGGGCTTTTTTGAGCAGATCTTGCCACTGTATTGCTCTCATCCACAACCTTTTTTGAACGGTTTTTGACATTCTTTGATCCAAAAATGCCATTTTCTTCTATTGAGATGCGTAATTTTATAAGAATTGCAGGCGCAATGAACCAAAATTGCAACTAAAGCGTACCAAGCATGCCCATCTTTATGGACAGACATATTGTTCCTGGTATAGAAGCCAAGAATGCCGCAGAAGCCCATAGGGAAGACCTAAGGGTGCAGGATAAATTTGGTTGCCGCTGTATGACCTACTGGGTAGATGAGGAAAGAGGCAATGCTTTTTGCCTGATCGATGCGCCCAACAAGGAAGCTGTTGAAAAAATGCACAACAGTGCCCACGGATTGATACCGCACGAAATTCTACAAGTGAACAGCAATGTGGTCGAAGCCTTTTTGGGCAGGATCCAAGACCCCGAAGCGTATTACAGTCCGGAGGATCCCGATCTAAAAGTTTTTAACGACCCCGCTTTCCGTATCATTCTTGTTACGGAGACGATGGATATGGGACTGTTAAGCCATAAAATGGGCAAGGAAAAGGCGCAACATCTGACCGCCCTGTACCACGAAATTATGCGTGCGCAACTGCACCAATACGAGGGCAGGGAAGTGGAATTAAAGGGACAGGGATTTATTGCTTCCTTCGTGTCCGTAACCCAGGCCGTTTCCTGTGCCGTGGCCGTGATGAAGGGCTTGCATGTGGCCGGAGAACTCATAGGCCTGCGCATGGGACTGAACGCCGGAATGCCCGTATCCAAAAGCCCGGAACTTTTTGGGGATACGGTAAATATGGCCAGATACCTCTGTAAGCTGGGGGGCGAAAACCAAATTGTGATGGCTTCCATTATTCGGGAAATCTACAAGGACGATGGTCCCCAAGGGATATCACAACATCAACAACTTAAGTGTATCGGCCCTAGCGATGAAAACTTCTTGCAGTTGCTTATGGAAACACTTTTCAAAAATTGGAGCGATCCGCAATTCGGTGTTGGGGAGTTTTGCGAACAAATGTCCATGAGCAAGTCCAAATTATATCGCAAGAGCACCGAACTTACCGGAAAGTCTCCGAATGAACTGCTAAGGGAATACAGGCTACAAAAATCCCTGGCCCTGATGCGGACCGATCGAAATATTGCACAAACTACTTTTGATTCCGGCTTTAGCAGTCCGTCCTATTTCACCAAATGCTTTCAAGAGCGATTTGGCCTACAACCCATGGCCTATCGTAAACATTTCACCTAAGGCTGCACGGTTTCTCTTAGAATCGGAACCATTCGTTACAGTATTCCTAACCGGAACGCTCTAGTTTTGGAGGAGTCAAATATCTAAAAGCAAGGATGATGAAAACAATCAATTTATGCCAACTCGTATGCGTGTTGGTGCTGTTCAGTGCACAGGGCACTTTTGCCCAGGAACAGCAATCGAAGCAGCCTATGAAGACCTTTGTAATTGAACGTGAAATTCCAAATGCGGGCAATTTATCGGAAGAGGAGCTCAAGGGAATCTCTCAGAAGTCCAACGAAGTGCTCGCCCAGATGGGTCCTGGTATCCAATGGATGCACAGCTATGTTACCGATGATAAGGTATATTGTGTGTACAGGGCCAAGAACAAGGAAGCCATCCTGGAACATGCAAAGAAAGGGGGTTTTCCGGCCAATGCCATAAGCGAGATGGCCACCAAGATCGGTCCCGAGACCGGAAATTGATCGGTTGGGGAGCCGCTTGGCCCAGTGTCGCATTAGATTTGTACCTTCGCCATGGGTCCGTGGTCTGTGATTAAAGTATTGCCAGGGTCAAGGTGTTGGAGGTAAAGGCAAAACATACCAAGCTGATAAAAACCGAAGCAAAACGCCTCGGTTTTTTGTCGTGTGGTGTTTCCGAGGCCAATTTTTTGGAGGAGGAGGCCCCGCGTTTGGAGCAATGGTTACAACAAGGGATGCATGGCGAGATGGGCTATATGGAAAACCATTTCGACAAACGCTTGGATCCCAGATTGCTGGTAGATGGTGCCAAATCGGTGGTTTCGTTGCTCCTGAACTACTATCCTGGCCAAGCCCAAACGGAAGACGCCTATAAAATTTCCAAATATGCATACGGCCAAGATTACCATCACGTCATAAAATCAAAATTACAGGCACTTCAGGAATTTATATCGGAAGAGATCGGGGAGGTACAGGGCAGGGCCTTTGTGGATTCGGCGCCAGTGCTCGATAAGGCCTGGGCGGCCAAGAGCGGTCTGGGATGGATGGGAAAACACAGCAATCTGCTTACCCAACAAGTGGGCTCCTTTTATTTTATTGCCGAACTGATCATAGACCTGGAATTGGAATACGATACGCCGGTTACGGACCATTGCGGTACCTGTACCGCATGTTTGGATGCCTGTCCCACACAGGCCATTGTGGAGCCCTATGTGGTGGACGGGAGCAAGTGCATTTCCTATTTTACCATTGAGCTCAAGGATGAAATTCCCAACACGATGAAGGGAAGTTTTGACGACTGGATGTTTGGTTGTGATGTGTGTCAGGACGTCTGTCCATGGAACCGTTTTTCCAAGCCCCACAACGAACCGCTTTTTAATCCACAGCCCGAACTGTTGTCCATGACCAAGGCCGATTGGGAAGAGATTACAGAGGAGGTCTTTAAAAAAGTGTTTCAAAAATCGGCCGTAAAACGCACCAAATACCAAGGTTTAAAGCGCAATATCCACTTTCTAAAGTAAGCCCTTCCACTACTACATCGATTTCGTTTATCCCCAAGGGTATTTTCATGTTAAGTTTTTTTTAAGAAAAAATTAAATACACTATATTGGTGAGCTGTACGGTTTTGTGAATTCCTCAAAAACAGCCCATAAAAGTTTGTATAATGACAAACAATTGGGTCAGGAATTGGAAAGGAAACAAAATTTTACAAAAAACTAAACTAACTAAACTTTATTGAATCATGGGCGGATTGGAAACCTTGGACCTCGTTGTCATTCTTGTGTATCTGGTAGGTATCGTTATCTACGGAATTTCAAAATCCAAAAGAAGCAGTTCCGAGGATTATTTTTTAGGGGGTAGAACAATGACCTGGCCCATTGTGGGTATCGCGCTTTTTTCGGCGAACATCTCCAGCTCCACGCTGGTAGGGTTGGCCTCGGATGCCTTTCAGACCAATATCAACGTGTACAACTACGAATGGTTTGCCGTTGTTATCCTTATTTTCTTCGCTATTTTCTTCCTGCCCTTTTATCTGCGATCGGGGGTGTATACCATGCCGGAATTCTTGGAAAGACGATATGACCATAGATCACGCTATTACTTTTCCTTTGTTACCATTGTCGCCAATGTATTGGTAGATACGGCTGCCGCGCTTTATGTAGGTAGTATTGTTTTGAAACTGCTTTTCCCGGAGATCAGCAGCACCACCATTATCATTCTATTGGCAGTGGCCGCCGCGGCCTATACCATTCCCGGGGGACTGAATTCGGTAATACAGACCGAGGTAATCCAAGCGGTACTGTTAATCATTGGTTCTTGTTTGCTCACCTATTTCGCTTTTGAAGAATTGGGTGGTGGATGGAACGGCATGATGACCAAATTGGACGCCTTGTTGGCCTCCGGAGATGTCAATTTTGGGGATAGGGCGGCCGAAGGAAAATTTATCCCGGCCAATTCGGGCGAGGTATTCAGTCTGGTCCGGCCAGATAATGACGAATTTATGCCTTGGTGGGGCCTGCTCACCGGGGTACCCTTACTGGCCTTCTATTTTTGGGTAACCAACCAATTTATGGTGCAGCGTGTTTTGGGCGCAAAGGACTTGGACCACGGAAGATGGGGCGCCTTGTTCGCCGGACTCCTAAAGCTTCCCGTGATTTTTATCATGATAGTTCCCGGTGTCCTGGCCCTGTTGCTGTTTAATACCTTGGATATCTCTTCCTTGAATTATCCGCTACCAGGAGGCGAAATCTGTGAGAACATCTCCGATTGTCCCAACCTTACCTATCCGGTACTGTTGTTTCAATTATTGCCTACAGGGATCTTGGGACTGGTGGTGGCAGGTCTTCTCGCGGCCATGATGTCTTCCGTATCGGCGACCTTTAATTCGGCTTCAACGCTGATTACGATGGATTTTGTAAAAAAATTAAAACCGGAACTCACCAGCAAGCAATTGGTGAGGGTAGGACAGATAGCCACCATTGTGTTGGTGATTTTGGCCTCCTCGTGGGTTCCTTTTATAGAACGGGTAAGCGATTCCTTATGGACCTACCTGCAGTTGGTCATCGCCTTCACGAGTCCGCCTGTGGTAACCGCATTTGTACTGGGACTTTTTTGGAAACGGGCCAACGGTACCGGAGCTATTGTAAGCTTGCTTTGCGGAGGTGTCCTTGCCATATTTATGATCTTATCGGCGGTTTTTGATATATCGCCCTATATCAATGAGATCCACTTTTTAGGGAAAGCCAATCTCCTCTTTTTGACCACCGTGGTCATACATGTTGTGGTAAGCTTGGCTACCGCTCCGCCCCCGGAAGACAAGGTTGCGGAGTACACTTATAAGAAAGAACTGTTTACACAGGAAACGGAAGAGCTCAAGGCGGTACCCTGGTACAAAAACTATCGGTATTTGGCCATTATATTGCTCTTAGTGACCGCTATTGTTGTGGGATCTTTCTTGTAGTATAACAGAATAAAAAAATGTATCGAAAAAGCATCGGCCCGGCCGGTGCTTTTTTTCATGGCAGGATAAGGGGTTACTTATATTTAACGACCTAATACTGGAATAGTTTTAAGGTAATACCAATAATAAATTTAAATTTGTCACTTAAACCCAGCGGTAATGAGCAAACAAAAAAACACGAGGGAGGCTTTGGATTATCACAGCAAGCCTCAACCCGGAAAAATCAAGATCGTGCCTACCAAACCCTATGCCACACAGCGCGATCTGGCACTTGCCTACTCTCCTGGGGTGGCAGAACCCTGCCTGGAAATAGCAAAGGACCCGCGCAATGTTTATAAATATACCGCCAAGGGAAATATTGTAGCCATAATCTCCAATGGTACCGCTGTTTTGGGCTTAGGAGATATTGGCCCGGAAGCGGCCAAGCCGGTAATGGAAGGGAAGAGCCTTTTGTTCAAGATCTTTGCGGATATCGATGGGATTGATATAGAATTGGATACCAAGGACGTAGATAAATTTGTGGAAACGGTAAAGATCATAGCGCCAACTTTTGGAGGCATTAACCTAGAGGATATCAAGGCACCAGAAGCTTTTGAAATAGAACGAAGATTGGTGGAGGAATTGGATATTCCCGTCATGCACGACGATCAGCACGGCACCGCTATTATTTCTGCCGCAGCTTTGCTTAACGCCCTTGAAATTGCGGGAAAACAGATAGAAAAAGTACGTATCGTGGTCAGTGGTGCCGGAGCCGCTGCGATTTCGTGTACGCGCTTGTACAAAGCTTTCGGGGCCAAGGGCAGCAATATTGTCATGCTGGATAGCAAAGGAGTCATTCGCAAGGACAGGCCACAACTGAGCAAGGAAAAGTTGGAGTTTGCGACCACTAGAAAAATTGACAGCCTAGATCAGGCCATGAAGGATGCCGATGTGTTCATAGGACTATCCAGGGCCGATATTGTTACGCCCGATATGCTGACCGCCATGGCCGATGACCCCATTGTTTTTGCCATGGCAAATCCGGATCCGGAGATTGCCTATGGCCTGGCCTGTAATACGAGGAAGGATATCATTATGGCCACAGGACGTTCCGATCACCCCAACCAAGTAAACAACGTTTTGGGATTCCCCTTCATTTTTAGGGGTGCTTTGGACGTAAAGTCCACCAAAATAAACGAAGCGATGAAAATGGCGGCCGTAAAGGCCCTGGCCGCCCTGGCCAAGGAACCCGTGCCGGAACAGGTAAATATTGCCTATGGGGAGACCAGACTTACCTTTGGCAAGGACTATATTATACCCAAACCCTTTGATCCGCGACTCATAGCGGAAATTCCTCCAGCGGTAGCAAGGGCGGCCATGGAGAGCGGGTTGGCCAAAGAACCTATCGAGGATTGGGATGGGTATAAGGAAGCGCTTCTACAACGCTTGGGGAGCGATAACAAGATTGTTCGCCTGCTCCACAACAGGGCCAAAATGGGCATAAAAAAGATAGTCTTTGCCGAGGCAGATCAGCTAGACGTGCTCAAAGCGGCCCAAATTGCACACGAGGAAGGAATTGCAAATCCCATTTTATTGGGGAACAAGGAGGTTATTCAGGAACTTAAGAAGGAACTGGAGTTCGATGCCGATATCCCGATAATAGATCCCAATGCAGAAGAGGCTAGGGAAAAGAGACAGCAATACGCCAAAAAGTATTGGAAGAACAGGAGAAGAAGCGGAGTTACCTTGTACGGTGCCCGAATAAAAATGCACGAGCGAAACTATTTTGGCGCCATGATGGTTTCCGAAGGTGATGCGGACGGCATGATCTCCGGGTACTCCAGGGCCTATCCAACTGTAGTAAAACCTATTTTGGAGGTTATAGGACGCGCCTCACGGGTGAAAAAAGTGGCCACGGTCAATATCATGATCACCAATAGGGGACCCTTGTTTTTGGCAGATACCTCCATTAATATTGACCCCAATGGGGAAGAGATCGCAGAAATTGCGCAAATGACGGCCAATGTAGCGACCACCTTTGGTTTTAAGCCGGTAATGGCCCTACTGTCGTATGCCAACTTTGGCTCCTCATCCCATCCACACGCAAGAAAAGTTCGGGAAGCGGCAAAGATTTTGCACGAGCATTGCCCCAACATTGTGGTGGACGGCGAGATACAGACCGATTTTGCCCTGAACAAGGAACTCCATCAAGGACAATTCCCTTTTTCCAAATTGGCGGGCAAGAAAGTGAATACATTGATTTTTCCCAATCTTGAATCTGCCAATATCACCTATAAACTGCTCAAGGAATTGAACAAGGCCGATTCCATAGGGCCCATTATGGTAGGGCTCAGAAAATCGGTCCATATCCTTCAACTGGGCGCCAGCGTGGACGAAATGGTGAATATGACCGCTGTTGCCGTAATCGATTCCCAAGAACGGGAAAAGCGTAAAAAGGCCAAACTGGGGTATAAATGATACAATGGACAATTAACAATTAACAATTATCAATAAACAATGCCAATCTTGAATTTTGAATGAGTATCAGTGGGCAGTAGGCAGTAGGCAGTAGGCAGTAGGCAGTGAACAGTTGGCAGTAAGCAGTAAACAGTGGGCAGTGAACAATAAAAAGTGATTCACTCTGAAACCTGAAACCTGAAACCTGAAACCTGAAACCTTGAACCTTGAACCGGAAACAGTAGGCAGTGTTAGGTGTTGAATGTTGAATTATGAATTATGAATGGGCAATGTGCTTGGCGCTTAGCGTATATCACGATGCATTATATTTGGCAGTGAACAATAAACAATAAAAAGTGATTCACTCTTAAACCTTAAACCTTGAACCTTGAACCATCAACCTTAAACCATCAACCATATGATTACCCATTTAAAGGGAAAACTAGTCGAAAAAAATCCAACCTATGTCATCATTGAATGCGGCGGAGTAGGGTATTTTGTGAATATCTCCCTCCATACGTTCTCAAAATTGGAGGATGTAGAAAACATACAGTTGTTTACCCACCTGCAGGTCAAGGAAGATTCCCATACCCTGTTCGGTTTTTCGGAAAGGTCGGAACGGGAGATTTTTAGGTTATTGCTTTCCGTTTCGGGCATAGGATCCAGCACGGCCAGGACCATGCTTTCCTCGTTATCGCCCATCCAAATAAGGGACGCGATCGCCTCCGGGGATGTGCCCTCAATACAGGCCATCAAGGGTATCGGTGCCAAAACGGCGCAAAGGGTAATTTTGGATCTTAAGGACAAGGTTTTAAAAATCTATGATATTGATGAAGTTTCCACCATTTCGAACAATACAAATAAAGAAGAAGCGTTATCTGCTTTAGAGGTTCTTGGATTTGCCAGAAAGCAAGCAGAAAAGGCTGTTGACAAGGTTTTAAGCCAAGATACTTCACTAAGCGTAGAGGACATTATAAAATACACGCTTAAAAATTTGTAAATAAGTTTGAAAACAGGGGCAAGATTATTTCTTAAATCATCTTTATTTAAGCTGTTTTTCCTATCCATTATTTTTTTTGGTACAACACGGATTTCGTTGGCCCAAGAAACCAATGAACAGGAAACGGATTCCGTGAAAACAGGATTTGCCCTGGGCCGGATTGCTATACAAAACCCCAACAGCATTGTTTCCAAGTACACCTATGACCCCAAATTGGATCGCTATATCTATTCGGAAAGCGTTGGTGATTTCAATATAAGCTACCCGATCATCCTTACCCCTCAGCAGTATAGGGAGCTGGTGCGAAAGGAGGACATGAAATCCTATTTCAAGGAAAAGATTGATGCTTTTGCCGGTAAAAAGGCAGGAAGTGAGGAGGCCAGGAAAAATCTATTGCCCAATTTTTACGTCAACAACAATTTTTTTGAATCCGTTTTTGGGGGAAACACGATCGAAGTCATTCCCCAGGGTTCCGTGGCCATGGATCTAGGGGTTATTTGGCAGAAAAACGACAATCCTGCACTTTCCCCAAGAAACCGTACCAATTTGTCCTTTGATTTTGATCAGCGTATCAGCTTGAGCATGCTGGGAAAGATCGGGGAACGCTTACAGGTCACCGCGAACTACGATACCGAGGCCACCTTTGATTTCCAGAATCTGGTAAAACTGGATTATACCCCAACGGAAGATGATATCATTAGGAAGATAGAAGTAGGTAATGTAAATATGCCGCTCAACAGTTCTTTGATCACCGGTGCCCAAAGCCTTTTTGGGGTGAAGACCCAGTTGCAATTTGGAAAGACTACGGTAACCGCTGTGTTTTCTGAGCAACGCTCACAAAACAACACGGTTGTGGCACAGGGGGGCGGTACCATAAATGATTTTGAACTTACTGCCCTGGACTATGATGAGGACAGGCACTTTTTCCTGTCCCAGTTCTTTAGGGACCAATATGATGGGGCCCTGGAAAACTATCCCTACATTAGAAGCCAAGTGCAGATTACACGCTTGGAGGTATGGGTCACCAACCGAAGCCAGCAGACCCTGAACGTACGAAATGTGGTCGCCCTTCAGGATTTGGGGGAAACCAATAGCGCCCAAACAAGGATAGGACAGCAAAATGGAGATCCTGCGGGCTTTTTCAACGGCACCCTTAACCTGCCCCGTAACAATGCCAACGACTACGATCCGGTACTTATTGGTTCTGCCGAAGGGGCTTTGACCGAGGCCATCCGGGATATTGCCACGGTAGACAACGGATTTAATATATCCACGGGATACGTGGCCAACCAAGGCTTTGATTACGCCATTCTGGAAAATGCCAGAAAGTTGGAACAGGGCAGGGACTATCAGTTCAACACCCAATTGGGCTACCTTTCGCTAAACCAGCGTTTGAGCAATGATGAGGTGCTTGCAGTGGCCTACCAATACACCTTTAATGGGGAAGTGTACCAAGTGGGTGAATTCGCGAACGGAAGCATAGATGCCACCACCGTTGCACCAGGGGTAAATCCCATCATCAATAACAACACCCTGGTACTGAAATTGCTCAAGAGTAATATCACCAATGTCAGCGATCCCATTTGGGATCTGATGATGAAGAACATATACTCTACTGGTGCTTTTCAATTGAGCCAGGAAGATTTTAAAATGAATATCCTCTATTCAGATCCCACACCTAGAAATTATATTACCCCTGTGGAGCCGTTTCCGGTAACCGGTCCGGTACCCCTGGAAGATCGTATTTTGTTGGATGTATTCAATTTGGACCGTTTAAACGTCTACAATGACGTGCAACCCGGAGGTGATGGCTTTTTTGACTTTGTGCCTGGAATCACCATTGATACCCAATCGGGGAACATCATATTTACTAAAGTGGAACCCTTCGGGGAATTCCTGTTCGATTTATTGGGCGGGGGTATCTATGACGTGGACAACGATCAGGGCTACAACCAGAATCAGCAGCGATATGTTTTCAGAAACCTGTATGCCTTGACCAAAGCGGCGTCTCTGCAGGATGCCGAGAAAAATAGATTTTTGCTCAAGGGGCGTTACAAATCCCAGGGCAGCAGTGGTATTCCCATAGGGGCGTTCAACGTGCCACGGGGTTCGGTACGGGTTACCGCCGGGGGGCGACAACTGCAGGAGGGCATAGATTATACGGTAAATTATCAGGCGGGTACGGTGCAGATCCTGGACCCAAGTTTGGAAGCCTCCAATACCCCCATCAATATCTCCGTGGAAAACAACGCCGTTTTTGGGCAACAGACCCGGAGATTTACAGGAATCAATGTGGAACACCAATTCAATAAGAATTTTGTCCTGGGCGGAACACTTTTAAACCTCAATGAAAGACCCCTTACCCAAAAGTCTAACTTTGGGGTAGAACCGGTGAACAACACCATATTTGGTCTAAACGGAAATTTTTCAACGGAGATTCCCTTTCTGACACGCCTGGTAAACAAACTGCCCAATATAGATACGGATGTGCCCTCCAATTTGTCGGTACGGGGAGAAGTGGCTTTTTTAAAGCCCAATTCGCCCAAAAATGCGGATTTTCAAGGGGAGACCACCACCTATATCGATGATTTTGAAGGCGCCCAAGCGTTGATAGACATACGGTCCTCCCTGGGCTGGGCACTGGCCAGTCCGCCTCTGGAATTTTTGGACGAAGGGGAATCGGACCTCGAAACCGGATATGAACGGGCCAAAATGGCATGGTATACCATAGACCCAATTTTTTATACGAACCAACGGCCCGCAGGAGTAAGTGACAACGATGTTTCCACAAACGAGACGCGACGCATATTTATAGATGAGGTTTTCCCCCAGGTAGATATTGCCCAAGGGCAGACCACGGTGCAGAATACCTTGGACCTTGCCTATTATCCCAATCAAAAGGGCCCATACAACGATAACCCTAACTTTCCCGGCGAACAGCCCAACGAAAAATGGGCAGGTATCATGCGATCGCTGAGCAGTACCAATTTTGAGCAGTCCAACGTGGAGTTTGTGCAGTTTTGGGTGTTGGACCCCTATGTGGACGGGACAACGACCGCAACGGGTGAACTGGTTATCAATTTGGGGAATATTTCCGAGGATATCCTACAGGATGGCAGAAAACAGTACGAAAACGGTCTACCCGGGGTAAACAGCAACGACCTCACCGCGCCCACGGTTTGGGGACGGGTACCGTCTACACAATCCCTGGTCTATGCCTTTGATGCGGATGAGACCAATAGGGGCCTCCAGGATATTGGATTCGATGGTTTGAACGATGCGGATGAGGCGGCCATATATACCAATAATGGTGGTCCGGATCCCGCTTTGGACAACTATCAATACTATCTTAACCGCGAAGGTGGTATTTTGGAACGCTACTTTGATTTTAACAATACCGACGGAAATTCACCGGTAGCGGTGAGCAATACGGATAGGGGCTCAACAACCTTGCCCGATGTAGAGGATGTGGACCGCGACCTTACCATGAATACCGTGAACAGCTATTACGAATATCGCATACCCATAGGTCCGAATACCACTATAGACGACCAATACGTGACCGATATCAGGGAAGGGGTCACCCCCACCTTGCAGAATGGAACGCAGTTAAACCGACGCTGGATCCAATACAAGATTCCATTGAACGATTTTACCGATGCTATTGGTGGCATTACCGATTTCCGATCCATAAGCTTTATGCGGATGTACCTCACAGGCTTCAACGATGATGTGGTCCTGCGGTTTGCTACCTTGGATTTGGTGCGGGGCGATTGGAGAACCTATACCAGGACCCTACAAAACAACGAGGACGATCCAGCCGATGATGGCACGGTGGTAGACGTAAACGCAGTGAACGTGGAAGAAAACAATGCGCGGATACCTATTCCCTACGTACTTCCTCCCGGAGTGGTACGGGAACAGCTGAACAACAACAATACCATTATCCGGCAGAACGAACAGTCGCTATCCGTTAAGGTCGAAAATTTGGAACCTGAGGATTCCCGAGGGGTTTTCAAGAATGTCAATATAGACGTGCGCCAATACGAAAAACTGAAAATGTTCATGCACGCCGAGGAGATCAGTGAAGGCGATTATGTGGACGATGAGACCCCCCTGGTCGGCTTTTTGCGGATCGGAACGGATTTCTCCGAAAATTTCTATCAGATAGAACTACCCCTGCAGTTTACGCAGTTTGGGGCCGCTTCCCCGGATGATGTGTGGCCCGAGGTAAACGAATTGGATATTTCCTTGGAAGACCTGAGAAAGGTAAAGACCGAAGGCATAGCCAATCAGAATCTGAGCAACCTTAATTTTTACGAGGTAATCGATGGAGCCGTGGTGCCGGTAGATGAGTTTGCCCCAAGGACCTTGGGCAGAATACGTATCGGGATACAGGGTAATCCTTCGCTAGGAAGCATACGCGGTATGATGGTGGGGGTAAAGAATATAGATAACCTGCCCGCTAGGGGAGAGGTATGGTACAATGAACTGCGCTTGGCCGGTCTGGACAACAATGGGGGATGGGCCGCCGTTGCAGCCCTTGACGCCAACATGGCGGATTTTGCCAATGTAACCGCTACCGGCAGTAGGAGTACTTCTGGCTTTGGCGCATTGGACCAAATGCCCAATGAACGTTTGCGGGAGGATGCCATCTCTTATGATGTGGTCACGAATATAAACGTGGGCCAACTGTTCCCCAAAAAGTGGGGCCTTCAGATACCCTTTAACTACGGGATATCGGAGCAGTTGATCACTCCCGAGTTCGACCCCGTCTATGACGACCTTAAATTGGACGACCGTATCGCCGCAGCAACGACCCCAGAGGAGGCCGAAACCATAAAGGAACAGGCCGAGGATTATACCAAGCGTACCAGTATTAACCTCATAGGGGTGCGAAAAAATAGAGGGGATGAGGCAGATGCCAATTTTTACGATATCGAGAACTTTACCTTTAACTACTCCTACAACGAGACCGATCACCGCGACTTTGAAATTGAGAGCTTACGGGACCAGAGTGTGGTCACCGGTTTTGTGTACAATCACAATTTTAAGCCGGTTTCAGTGGAGCCCTTTGCCAAAAAAGACTCCCTGTTCAGGGGAGCCTACTGGAAATGGCTCAAGGAGTTGAACTTTAATTTGTTGCCCACCAGTGTATCGGTGAATTCAAATATTAACCGCGCCTTCAATCAACAGCGTTTCAGGGATGTTTTGGAGCCGGGCGTGGAAGCCTTGGAGCTCCCGCTCCTACAACAGCGCAATTACCTCTTTAATTGGCAATATGCGTTGAATTATAGCATTACGAGATCCCTGCGCCTAAACCTAACGGCATCCAACAACAACATTGTCCGTAACTATTTTGAGGAAGAGGGCAACCCCAATTCCCTGATAGATCCCAGCCTTAACATCTGGAACGGTTTCTTTGACGTAGGCGAACCCAACAGACATTCACAGCAGATGCAGATCAATTATGAACTGCCATTGAACAAAATACCTTTCCTCGATTTTGTCAATGCACAGTATACCTATACCAGTAATTTTGATTGGCAAAGGGCAGGGGATGCCCTGAACGAGGTTATCCGGGAAACCCCGGGACAGGAAAACGTCTCCATCAGTACGGTTCAGAATGCCAATACGCATAACCTGACCGCAGCGCTTAGCATGCAACGTTTCTATGATTATATAGGATTGAAAAAAAGAAGCGGTAAAGGTGCGGCGACCGCCAATGTGCGAAGGGACAAGGCCGGAAATCCGGCCGATCAGACTGCAGGCAATGCACCCAAAGGAAAGACCAGCGGTCTTTTTAACACCGTAGTGGATGTGTTGACCATGGTGAAACGGGTTAATGTGAACTATAACGAAAGCAATGGGACAGTCCTACCGGGATACACACAGTCCGTCGGTTTTATTGGGACCACAAGGCCCACCTTCGGATTTATTTTCGGGAGCCAGGCCGATGTGCGTTTTGAGGCGGCCCGAAATGGATGGTTGACCACCTTCCCCGAATTTAACGAGCAGTTTATAAAACGGACCAACAGACAATTGAATATAACGGCCACCGCCCAACCCATTCCGGACCTTACTATAGATTTGGTGGCAGACCGACAGTCCTCGAGCAGCTTTCAGGAAAATTTCAATATAGAAAACGGGGAATATATATCGCTGACCCCGAATACCTTTGGCAATTTCAGTATCTCCACGGTGATGATCGGCACGGCCTTTGGAAAAAGCGATGAATTCGATTCCGAAACCTTTGAGACTTTTAAGAGCAACAGGATTACCATTGCCAACAGATTGATCGCCGATAGGAACCAGGGCACCGGTGTGGTCGATGCCGATGGCTTTCCGGAGCGTTATGGCAAGACCAGTCAGGATGTGCTCCTGCCCGCTTTCTTTGCGGCCTATACCGGTCAAAATGTGGATCGGGTGAACCTGGATGCCTTTAGGGAAATACCCATTCCCAACTGGAACATTAAGTATACAGGACTAATGCGGAACAAGTGGTTCAAAAAGAAGTTCAAACGTTTTTCCGTAAGTCACGGGTATAGGGCCTCCTACAGTATTAATTCCTTCCAAACCAATCTGGAACGGCAGAATACCACAATAGACCCTGAAACCGGTAATTTCCTGCCGGAAAACATTATAAACAATGTGGTGCTTACGGATCAGTTTAACCCCTTGATGCGTGTGGATTTTGAAATGAAAAATTCCTTGAGCGTTCTCGCTGAAGTCCGAACCGATAGGGCGCTCTCACTCAGCTTTGACAACAACCTTTTGACGGAAATCAATGGGAAGGAATATACGGTCGGATTGGGCTATCGGTTCAAGGACGTGAAGATCGTAACCAATATCGGCGGTGAAAAACAGCGGCTAAAGGGCGATCTAAACCTGAAGGCCGATGTGACCCTCAGGGACAATATTACCATCATTAGAAATTTGGACATAGACAACAATCAGATTACCTCTGGCCAGAACCTCCTGTCCATAAAATTTACGGCAGATTATGCGCTCAATAAGAACCTGAACGCGCTCTTCTTCTACGACCATTCCTTTTCCCAGTTTGCAGTTTCCACGGCCTTTCCGCAGACAACGATAAATACAGGGTTCACCATTCGATACAATTTTGGGAACTAGGCCCAGTGGCGCGGGCATCGCAACCTGGTTTGACCAGAATTTTTAGGAGCTTGTCCGGATAACTTTCACGACCACTTTTTTTTTGAATTCCTAGGGATAATCCGTTACATTTGTTTCCTCAACAAATAGACAGATAAATGAACATACCATCCGAATTAAAGTATACCAAGGACCATGAATGGGTCAGCATCGAAGGGGATATTGCCACTGTAGGAATAACCGATTTTGCACAAGGGGAATTAGGCGATATTGTTTATGTGGAAGTGGAAACACTGGACGAAACCCTGGACAAGGACGAGGTCTTTGGAACCGTGGAAGCGGTAAAAACGGTTTCCGACCTTTTTTTGCCCTTGAGCGGAGAGATCATAGCATTTAACGAGGCCTTGGAAGAAGAGCCGGAAAAGGTAAATTCGGACCCATATGGAGAGGGGTGGATGATCAAAATAAAGATCAATGACGCCGCGGAAAAAGAAGGCCTACTCTCCGATGCACAATACAAGGAATTGATAGGTGCTTAAAACGCGTTTAGGCACGTTTTTTTTTATCGGCTGGATGGTGTTCATTACCCTCTTGAGCCTGGTTTCCTTTCCGGATGATGATTTTAGCTTGGGTATCGAAATTCCACATATGGACAAGCTTACCCACCTCACCTTCTATTTTGTGGCCACCGTATTGGGCTATCTTGCTTTATGGGAAATGGCCCGGGAAAAAGTGGATTCGTTCAAAGCCTTGGGTGTTGCCGTGATCTTCGCCATTTTTTATGGTATACTTATTGAGGGTATTCAAAGTGAATTCACCACCCACAGGGAAGGCGATTTTTATGATGTTTTGGCAAATACCCTGGGCGCTTTGCTGGGAGCCATTGCCATAAAACTTATATTTTCGGGGAAAAGGCGGTTAAAATGGAAGAATTAATTGTTTTTTTAGTAAATAAATAATTAAATTAGCAAACATTAAAATGTATTATTATGGAACCAAAAAAGAATCCAAAAGCCGATTTAACTAGAAATAGTGGGCTCTATTTCGTCATTGGCTTGGCAGTGGTCATGCTTTTAGTATGGAGAGGTTTGGAATGGAAGACGTACGAGGATGATGGTAATTTTGATTACACCTTGAATGTAGAGGATGAATTGGATGAAGAAGTTCCAATGACAGAACAGATAAAGACACCTCCACCACCTCCACCACCGGCAGCTCCCGAAGTAATTGAAGTTGTTGAAGATGAGGAAGAGGTAGAGGAAACGGTGATAGAATCTACGGAGACCAGTCAGGAAGAGGAAATTATTGAAGTAGAGGATGTAGAAGTGGAAGAAGTAGAGGAGGACGTTGACGTACCTTTTGCCGTTATCGAAGACGTGCCCATTTTTCCCGGATGTGAAAGGAAAAGTGATAAAAGAGCCTGTTTTAACGAAATGATGCAAAAGCACATCCGTAAGAACTTCCGTTATCCTGAGATAGCTCAGGAAATGGGTGTTCAAGGCAGGGTAAACGTTATATTTACCATCCAAAAAGATGGCAGTATCGGTAACGTTAGAATGCGTGGACCGGATAAAAATTTGGAAAAGGAAGCCGCTAGGATTATTGGAAAGCTTCCCAAAATGACCCCAGGAAAACAACGGGGCAGAGCGGTAAGGGTACCCTTTAGTATACCGATTACCTTTAAGTTGCAGTAAAAATTCACTACGATATATCAAAAATCCCGGGCCTAGGCCCGGGATTTTTTTTGGTACGCTTCTTGTGTTTTAACATAATAATAACAATTTCTAAAACGTATTATTATGAAAAAAAAGAACACAATTGGTGTTGCTTCCCACGGCCATGGGAACAAGACCGAAGCAACCTCGTATGCCCAAAACAAGTTGGGCAAACAGGAGGTAAATTTACGAAAAAACGGTTTTATCCATTTTCAGATCGGACTCATACTCGCACTGATCATGGTGTATTTTGGGATGGAAGCGTTTTTTGAAACCACAAAAACTACCACGGTACCCAACGATGTGTTGACCGAGATTGCACCGGAATACTATCCGGAACTGGAGAAGATCAAGATTGAAAAGGAGAAAGTGGTGGTGCCCAAGAAGGTCACAAACCCTACGAAGCTTATTATATCCAAGACAGGTGGGGAACTAGATCCAGGCCCCGATGTTGTACAGCCCGCCACTGATGGTGAGGGGGACCATATTCCGCTGGATTCCATTGCCTATATACCTCCCGAGGAAGACATTGTAGTTCCCATCGATGCGTTGAGGGAAGTGCCTGTTTTTCCCGGTTGTGAGAAAGTAAGTTTGGAAGAACGCAAAGGTTGTTTTCAACGAAAAATGACCAGGCATGTGCAACGGGTATTTAACTATCCAGAACTGGATAGAATGCAGGGGAACGAAGGGAAGGTGCATGTACTTTTCAGAATAGGCAAGGACGGTTCCATTGGGCATATTGAAATGCGGGGCCCTACGCGCAGCATGGAGAGGGAGGCGGAACGCATTATAAGTAAACTCCCCAAAATGATGCCTGGAAAAAAGGACGGCAAGGCGGTAAACGTATCCTTCTATATTCCCATCAATTTCCGCTTACAAAACTGAGATCGCATACCTGTAAAGGGCCTGTTCAGTCCCTTAGTAAGGGTTTTGGACGGGCTTTATTCCACCACGGTAAGCTCTACCCGCCTGTTCTCCTGCCTGCCTGCAGCGCTGGTGTTTTCCTGTATGGGCTCGTTTTCCCCCTTGCCAATACTGATGATCCTGTTGGGCAGTACGGATTTTCCAATGAGATAATATTTGATGGCATCGGCCCTTTTTTGTGAAAGCAGCATATTGGACAGATCGTCTCCAACGTCATCCGTATGACCAGATACTTCTACCTTGAGGCTGCTGTTGAGGTTCAATAGATCTCCCAACTGATCCAACTGTCCGTGGGAATTCTTTAAAATAACATCGCTCCCCGTGGAAAAATAGATTTTTTTCAGGATAACCTTGGTGCCGAGTACATTTTCATTGCCCCGCACCTTTTTTTCAAAGTCCGTATAGGGTATATATTCAGGCCCTGGTTGTTTTATGGCCGCACCGCCCGCTATGGAGATGTTCTCCCAGGACAGGCTAAAACCTTCGAAGCTTAAGGTAATCCGTCTAATTTCGGAAGCCGCTGCCGGAATCTTGTCCAATATGGCATACATCTCAGAAGCACTATTTGGGTTTACCACGAGGTCCCAACCCTTAAAATAAGGGCGGTTGTTCACGCGCTTGTCCTTGGAAATAAGGGACATGCCGTCCAAGGTATGTTGATTGCCCTGATCGTCATATACCAGGCCGGCCTTGACTTTTGAGGGATAAGGTTCCAGCCCTGAGTTGGTATGTCTAAAGCGGACATAAGTGCTAATACTGTCCCGGGAGGCTTCCATAAGTTCAATGGATTGTGTGCCAAAGTTTCTTTTGTTTGGGTTGTTGGCATCTACCACCTTGGGAAATTCCATATTGAAATAATCGATCTTGTAGGCCACCTCCGATTTGAACCAAACGGTGCCCCGGACAAATTTGGCGGCCCGCTTATTAATATTCTGTATGGTGATTTGACCGTTCAGCGGTATTCCCGAGGGCATAATGGCATTGGAATTTACCTTGCTATGGCAGGCGTATTTTGAAGAGACACTTAAGGTCTTCATCCAACTGGGAGGGTTAGAACAGGAGTTGGCCAAACATACCTTTTTCGCAAAGCTCAAATTACCTAGGTCATCATAGAAATAAATCATGTTCGCGCACGTTTCGAGCCGCCGATCTTCCGCTGACAAGTTGGTTATCTTATAGGACAGGGTCATCATCTCCCCTGCCTTTACCATCTCGGTAATCTCAAACTTGAAGTTGTCAATGATCTGAACGGGTTCAAAAGTCTGTCCCCCACCGCCGGCCTGAAACGAAGTCTGGCTGGTACCACTACCTTGGACCACGGCATTTTCCCCTATGCTTATGGTTTTAAGTTCGGAGATAAACTTGTTTCCGTTGTTTACATCCTTTTTCCCCTTCGCAGACTCCTGGATCTTAATGGAGGCTATCTCAACGCCTGCCGCACAGGAAACCTTTAGGTAGTAATTGGTATTGTTTTTCGGTTTAAGATCTACCTTACTGGGAACCATGTCCTTTTCACTGGTCCGTACCACAAATTCCAGGGCATTGGTGTTGCAGACCGTAGCCTTGTACCGCTCACCTGCATTGATGGTAGCCAATTCTTTCCCGTTGTGATATAGGGTCACCGCTCTTTTGCTCTGAAAGCCGTTGGTCCTGTAGAAGTAAATTTCCGAACATTGTGCCTGGCTTAGTTGATTGAATGTAAGGGCGATCAAAAAAAACAAGGTGGTGTAAAGCGTTCTCATAAGTGTTGTTTTGGTTGGAAATAGTACTCACTCGGGGAAGTACAATTTCCATGCCGTTTTTTTTCAATGTATAGAATAAATGCCTCAATCCAAGAGGTTCATACCTTGGATTTAAGAGGTGCAAAACCTTCTAAAAATAAGAAAAATACAATAAGAGCTATAGTTTATCCGATGTAGAAAATCAAATTTTCACATTCAGGGCAATCACTTTTTAAGGCTTTTATAAAAAGTCTCCCGTATTGCATCGGGTTTAATGTATCCATTGCCGTGGGTAGCGTCGTAGGAACCGGTCAGCGAGCTATTGGCCTTGACCTCTTCGAGCGACTTCCCGGCATCTATTTCTGTCTGTACCTTGGCTTTGATATCCTCCAAAAGCGCTACATAGGATTCCAGTTCTTTCTTGTTGGACGGTCTTCCATGGCCTGGAATGATTTTGGTATCACCATCAATGACCATCAAGGCTTTTTTATGGGCGTTGATGTAGCCTTGGACACTACCCCCACTTTTTAGATCAATATATGGGTATCTGCCCGCAAAATAGGTATCGCCCATATGCAGTACATTGTTGTTCATAAAATAAATAATGGCATCCCCATCGGTATGTGCATTGTGAACATGAAAGGCCATTATGGTCTCTTCCCCATCATAAAAGGTGATATCGTCTGAAAAGGTTACCTCCGGCAACATCCTTGTATAGTAATCCAAGCTTATTTTTTCTGCCTCCAAGTTTTGTTTTTGCCTGGTCTGAATTCTTTTTCGAACGTTATCATGTGCAACCAAGGTGGTCTCTTCCATATTGAAATTGGCATTCCCTCCGGAATGGTCTCCGTGCATATGTGTGTTGAATAAAAAAGAAATAGGTTTGGAGGTGATTGTACTTATGCTTGCCTTTATCTTATCGCTTAGATAAGCAAATTGGTCATCGATCATAAATACGTTGTGCTCACCCACATAAATACCAATATTTCCACCCCGGCCTGTCAACATATAAACGTCATTGGACAAGGTGTCAATGGTAATGGTAACTTCTTCTTCTTGGGCCTTTAGGGAGAGTAGTGAAAAAATAGAGAATGCAACTACTGAAATAAGGTGTTTATTTTTCATGAGGGATAGTTTTAGCTGATTGGACGGGGTACCGCTTCAAAAATAACATAAATCGTGCTATTTCGTTGCAAAAATAGCGGCCGGGCCCTATCTTTGCGGACCTATTATTAGAAGCGAATGAAGACTGCTATAAGCACGGCAAAAAGCGCCTCCTGGTCCTTGGTTTTTGCTGATTTTAAGGAGATTACCAAGGCTAAGCTAGCAGTAAGTGTTGTTTTTTCGTCTATAGCCGGCTATTTTCTTGGTGCTTCTGAAATTACTTTTTTTCCTCTTTTTTTGTTGGCCTTTGGCGGATATTGTATGGTGGGAGCGTCCAATGCCTATAACCAGATTATAGAAAAGGACCTCGATGCGCTTATGGATCGCACCAAGAATCGGCCGATTCCCTCGGGGAGGATGACGGTGAACAAGGCTTTGACCATAGCGGTGGTATTGACCATCCTTGGGGTAATATCCCTTTATATTTTAAACCCAAAAACGGCCATGTTCGGGGCCATTTCCATTTTTTTGTACACCAGTGTCTATACGCCTCTAAAAACCAAAACACCGCTAGCGGTGTTTGTTGGGGCCTTTCCAGGGGCCATTCCCTTTATGTTGGGATGGGTAGCCGCTACGAACGATTTTGGTATAGAACCCGGCACCTTGTTCATGATCCAGTTCTTTTGGCAGTTTCCCCATTTTTGGGCCTTGGGATGGATGCTCGATGCGGATTATAAAAAAGGAGGATTTAAAATGTTGCCCACCGGAAAGAAGGACAAGGGAACCGCTTTGCAAATTATCATGTACACCATTTGGATGATGGTCATCTCCATCATCCCTGTCTTTGGGATTACGGGCCAATTGCATTTGTCCCTTCCCGCAGCTGTACTTGTGTTCCTGATGGGTATGGTCATGCTCGTTTTTGGACTGCGCCTTTATACCAAGCGCGATAACATATCCGCGAGAAATCTTATGTTGGCCAGTGTAAGCTATATTAGCCTAATGCAGGTGGTATATGTAATTGATAAATTTATCTAGAGGCATGGATTTAACACAAGGAACTCCGAAGGAGAAAAATGATAGGGCAAAGAAAATGATGCTCTGGTTTGGCATTGTAAGCCTATTAATGGCCTTTGCAGGGTGGACAAGTGCTTATATCGTGAGTAGTTCCAGAGAGGATTGGATCGCGGACCTGGAGTTGCCCACTTCCTTCTTTATCAGTACCGCAGTCATTGTCCTTAGCAGTTTAACCTATATTCTGGCAAAAAGGGCAATCCAGCAGGACAATCGGAAACAATGCACCCAATGGCTTGTACTTACCTTGGGTTTGGGCATTGTTTTTATTGTGCTTCAATTTAACGGATTTTCTCAAATGGTAGCGCAGGGCTACTATTTTACGGGGCCTACCAGCAATATAAAACTGTCCTATGTGTTTTTGATCGCTGTGGTCCACATTGCCCATGTAGTAGCTGGGATCATTTCCTTATTGGTGGTGCTATTCAATCATCAAACGCATAAATATTCCTCAAAAGAATTTTTGGGCCTGGAATTGGGGGCCTCCTTTTGGCATTTTTTAGACCTTTTGTGGTTGTATTTAATTGTATTTATGTATTTCGTTAAATGATCTGGCGAATTAAGTGGTCATAGAAAGCGATTTAGGCTTTTCTGTGGAGGAAAAAAATGTAAATTTGTAAAAAATTTGTTAATACGATAATTTTTATATGGATACAACGGCTACTACAGGTACGGAAGAAAACGTTTGGGGAGGCGGAAATAGACCTCTTAATGCGAGCTACGGAAAATTGATGATGTGGTTTTTTCTGGTGTCGGATGCGTTGACGTTTTCTGGGTTTTTGGCCTCCTACGGGTTTTCAAGATTTAAATTTATTGAAACATGGCCCATAGCCGATGAGGTGTTTACCCACGTCCCGTTTTTTCATGGCAATTACCCCATGTACTATGTAGCCTTCATGACGTTTATCCTTATCCTTTCTTCGGTCACTATGGTACTGGCGGTAGATGCGGGCCACCGTATGAAAAAGAACGCGGTAATCTGGTATATGTTTGCAACCATCATCGGAGGTGCCATATTCGTAGGCTCCCAGGCCTGGGAGTGGGCTACCTTCATCAGTGGCGATTATGGCGCCTTGGAGACCAAGGGAGGACGTATATTGCAGTTCGTTAAAGCCGATAGTGGTGATCGGGCGGCCTTGGCCGATTTTGCAAAGACCATTCCAGGAGAGCGTACGGCCCATGAGAGAAAAAATGGCATTTGGTACACGGAAGAAGGAAGCTTGCCAAGTTATTCCCTAAGGGAAGTTACCGAAGGTTTTAAGGCCAATCCCAATATACTCATCCGGACCGAAACCATAAATGAGGAAGGCGAAAAGACACTGCTGAACCGTGAGGAATCCTTAAAGAAACTCAGTGCTGCCACCCAAGTGGTGGAAGGGGCTAATTTGATCCACAATGAATACGGAAGCCGCTTGTTTGCAGACTTTTTCTTCTTCATAACAGGCTTTCACGGATTTCACGTATTCTCAGGGGTCGTCATAAACGTCATCATTTTCTTTAATGTTATCCTGGGTACGTATGAAAGAAGGGGCCATTATGAAATGGTAGAGAAAGTGGGACTGTATTGGCACTTTGTGGATTTGGTATGGGTATTCGTATTTACGTTCTTCTATTTGGTATAAACAAAAACAAAAGCAACAATGGCGCACGAACATAAATTGGAAATTTTTAGGGGACTTTTAAAATTTAAGTCGAACACACAAAAAATATGGGGAGTCCTCATTTTCCTTACCATCGTTACCGCGGTTGAAGTAGGTTTGGGTATCACCAAGCCCGCTGCACTTACCGAGTCCTATTTCCTGGGGATGAAGTTATTGAACTGGATATTTATTATCCTTACCCTGGTAAAAGCATATTACATTGCATGGGATTTTATGCATTTGCGCGATGAAAAGAGTTCCCTGAGAAGAGCCGTAGTCTGGACGCCGATTTTTTTGGTGGCCTATTTGGTGTTCATCCTACTTTTTGAAGCGGATTACATCTATAATGTCTACAAGGACGGCTTTGTGGCGTGGGACTTCTAACGTATAATTAACAGAACAAAGAGACGGTATAACAACCGTCTTTTTTATTTTTGTAGCCAAGGAAGCATATGCTTTACGCCGTCATATGCTGCAATAGGTATTTGGACCTCCACGAACGATGAAAAAAACCTTTGTTTTAGTCGTACTCTTTGTATTGCCCCTGGTGGCCTATCTCTTTTTTGCCTCCGGAGTCAACAACTTTGGAAAACTCCCCGTGCTTACCGAAAATGTTCCTGATCTAAATACCTTAGGGGCAGATATCAGTTTGGAAAACAAAATTTCCATCCTCGGTTTTTTGGGAAAGGACGTTGAACTAAAAAAAGGCAGTGCCTTTAACCTGAACCAAAAGATCTACAAGCGCTTTTATGAGTTCAGGGATTTTCAAATCGTTATGGTGGTGCCTAAGGGAATGGAAGAAAAAGTAACCATTTTGAAAAAAGAACTGGGCGACCTAGCCGATATCAAGGGATGGAAGTTCGTCTTTGGAAGCGATGCGGATATCACCACATTTTTCGGAGGCTTAAAAACCAATATCGACCTGGATGATAATTTGGGAACACCCTATGTTTTTATTGTGGACAAGACCAGAAACCTACGGGGACGAACCGATGATGAGGATGAGGGTGTCAAGTATGGTTTTAACACCATTTCCGTTGCGGAACTGAACAATAAGATGGAGGATGATGTAAAGATTATCCTGGCGGAATACCGCATGGCCTTAAAAAAGAACAATGCAGATCGGGAAAAATAAAGCATGAAAAAGAACCAATATACCTACGTTTGGATTTCTTTGATCATTTTGATCTTTGGAATCATCTTTATCCCCAGGATCGTTGACCGGGTCAAAAGGGGTGCCATTGTGGAGAATGACCGTATGAGCATAAAAAATGACACGGACAAACTTGCCTATATAACGTTGGGCGGGGAAAACAGAAAGGTGCCTGCCTTTGCATTCCACAACCAGGACAGTTTGTTGATTACGGATACAGATTACTTGGGAAAGGTATATATCGTGGAATTTTTCTTTACCACTTGTCCCACCATTTGTCCGATTATGAACAAAAACCTGGTGGAACTGCAGGATGCATTCAAGGAGTTTGAGAACTTTGGTGTGGCTTCCTTTACCATACATCCGGAACACGATACCCCAAGCGTGTTAAAGGCGTACTCGGAGAAGTACGGGGTTACCAACCTGGATTGGCATTTCCTTACCGGGGACAGAGCGCTCATTTATGAGCTGGCAAACAATGGTTTTAATATTTTTGCGGCCCAAGTGCCCAATGCACCGGGCGGTTTTGAACATTCTGGAATGTTTGCCCTTGTGGACAAAAAGGGGTATATCCGATCTAGAATCGATAGTTTTGGCAATCCCATTATCTATTATAGGGGTACCTTAACGGAGGCGCAAGGTGAAAACCCGGAGGGTGAAAAAGAGCAGATCAGCATATTGAAGGAGGACATAAAAAAATTGTTGGATGAATAAAACGGACGGTGTGGCCATAGCGGAAAGAAAGTTCAATAGGCTTATCACGGTAATTTCCATTGTTATCCCATTAGTGGTAGCCGCCCTCTTCGGGGTCAAGATACCCAATATGGAACCGCTCGGGTTTTTACCGCCCATCTATGCCACCATCAATGGAGTAACGGCTGTTTTACTGGTCTTAGCGGTTTTGGCCATTAAAAATGGTAAAAGAAAAACGCACCAAAACCTTATGACCACGTGTATTGCGCTATCCCTGGTGTTTTTGATTATGTATATCGCCTATCATATGACCTCGGAATCTACGGCCTTTGGAGGAGAGGGGCCGATTAGGTATATTTATTACTTTGTACTGATAACGCACATCATTTTATCCATTGTTATCATACCTTTGGTCTTGAAAACCTATGCAAGGGCCTATTTGGGTAAATATGAGAGCCATAAAAAGCTGGCGAAGATCACGTTTCCCCTTTGGCTCTACGTAGCGGTGACAGGGGTGGTGGTCTACCTTATGATTTCGCCGTATTATGCGCATTAATCCAATAATCCTTCCCGGAAAGACGGGGAATGTCCAATGAAAAAAAGCGGTTTCTTTATCCTATGTGCGATCGTATTCTTACTTCCGGAATATTCCGAAGCCCAATGCGCTATGTGCCGTGCGGTGCTGGAAAGCGAGGAAAATAGGTCGGCTGCGGAAGGTGTAAACAATGGCATTGTCTACCTCATGGCCGTACCCTATGTGTTGATCGCGGGATTGTTTTACTTCATTTACAAAAAAATGAAGGGCTAGTCAGTTCCTCAATTTTAACATTTTTTTCCGTTTTTTTTCCACTTTAACTGTAACAATACGCTATGGCCCAAGTCTTATTGTAACACACCCAGGTAATCAACTAAGCATAATACCAATCCTATGTTCGATATAGAAAGATGGCAGGAGATCTTTGATACCATCCGGAAGAACAAATTGCGGACCTTCCTTACAGGGCTTTCGGTGGCTTCGGGCATATTTATCCTTGTTATTTTATTGGGTTTTGGCCAGGGAATGCAAAACGGCATCGCCAAGGAATTTGCATCGGATGCCAGCAACCGAGTCTGGGTATGGACCCGGGTAACTACGAAAGAGCATAAGGGGCTTAATCCGGGCCGAAGAATACAGTTGCGGAACGAGAACCACGAATATGTGACCAATCGCTTTGCCGATCAACTGGACCAGAAATCGGCCGTGTTCAGAATACGGGACGTTTTTGTGAACTACAAGAATGAAACCATTGGGTATCCGGTGCAGGGCGTTTCCTCGGGATATCAGCAGATAGAAAACGAGTATATCTCCCAGGGCCGGTTTATCAATCAAAAGGACGAGGAAAGTGTGGCCAAGGTGGCGATTATCGGCAATAAGATTAAAAGGGAGTTTTTCAAAGATGTGGAAGACCCACTACAGGAGTACTTGGATATTTCTGGAATCAAATTTAGGATCGTAGGCGTTTATGGAGACCCCGGAGGGGAACGTGAAGAGGACCGGATTTTTGTTCCCATTACCACTGCACAAAGGGTCTTCAATGGTTCGGACAAGGTAAACAACCTGTCCTATACCCTGCAGCCCGCAGCAAGCTTTGAAGAGGCTGTTGCGCAGTCGGTTAGATTCACGGCCGGCCTTAAATCCTATCTTCAGGAGGCCCATACCGTGGCTCCTGATGATCCCAGCGCCATCAATGCCTTTAATACCTTAGAGGAAGCAAAGCGCTATTACGGGCTAACGGGGAATATTAAGTTTTTCTTTTGGTTCGTAGGGGTTTGTACCATTATCGCCGGAGTGGTAGGCGTGAGTAATATCATGCTTATCGTAGTAAAGGAAAGAACGCGGGAAATTGGGATTCGAAAGGCCTTGGGGGCCAAACCTTGGTCCATAGTAGGGATGATACTCCACGAATCGATATTTGTAACGGCCCTTTCGGGTTTTACGGGACTCATTTTTAGTATGGGGCTGTTGGAACTGTTGGGTCCCCATGTGGAGGTAGATTATATTGTTAATCCCTCGGTAAATTTTAACGTAGCCCTTTCTACCGTACTGGTATTGATTTTTGCAGGTACCGTTGCCGGTTTTTTCCCGGCTTGGAGGGCGGCTAGGATACAGGTCATAGAGGCCTTACGGGACGAATAACAAATAGGTATGTTCAATAGAGATCGTTGGAAAGAAATTTTGGAGGTGCTCACCGGTAACTGGTTCAGAACCGTCCTTACCGCTTTTGGTGTGTTTTGGGGTATTCTGATCTTGATTATTCTGCTTGCCGCTGGCAAGGGACTGGAAAATGGTATAAAACAGGATTTTGGAGATACCGCTACCAACACTATGTTCATGTGGTCCCGCAATACCACCAAACCCTATAAGGGATTGCCTAAAGGGAGGGAATATGAATTTAAACTCGAAGATGTACAGACCATCAACGACCATGTACCCAATCTTAGATTTATTTCTCCCCGAAATCAGCTTGGCGGGTTCCGGGGAACCAACAATGTGGTACGGGGACTAAATACCGGGGCGTTCAACGTATATGGCGATTACCCTGAAATTATCAAACAGGAACCCATGACCATCACGTCCGGTCGTTTTATCAACCATTCGGACATCAATGAGAAGCGGAAAATTGCGGTTATCGGAGAGGGTGTCAAAAGTGAGTTGTACGAAAAGGAAGAGACGGCCATCGGCACGTATATCAAAATCCAGGGCGTAAATTTTATGGTAGTAGGGACCTACAAGAAGAAAAACACCGATGGGGACGGGGAGGAGGCCCAAAATCAGATATTTGTTCCCTTTTCCGCCTTTTCCCAAGCCTTTAATACTGGAAATGATGTAGGTTGGATGGCCATTACGGCCAATGATGGCACTTCCATCACCAGTGTCAAGGAGAGGATTGTGGACCACATCAAGGAAAAACACAAAATACACCCGGAAGACGGCAGGGCCGTTGGCTATTTTGACCTTTACGAGCAGTACAACAGGGTGGAAAGTCTTTTTGGGGCCATGCGCATAATTGCCTATTTTGTTGGGATTATGGTACTGCTATCGGGCATTATCGGTGTAAGTAATATTATGCTTATCGTGGTGAAGGAACGTACCAAGGAAATTGGGATTCGAAGGGCACTGGGCGAACATCCATGGTCCATTAAAATGCAGATACTAATGGAATCCATCTTTTTAACGATTATTTCCGGAATGGCAGGGATTACCATAGGCGCCTTGTTCATCTATGGTATAAATGCCCTTTTGGAAGCCAACGGACCGGTGGATATGTTCGTAAACCCCAGTGTTAATCTGGGCGTTGTGGTTTCGGCATTGGTCATATTGATCATATCGGGCCTTTTGGCCGGTTTTATCCCTGCACAAAGCGCTATTCGAGTGAGACCGATAGATGCGTTACGAACGGAATAATGTAAATTTGAGACATTGCATTAGCGCACAGAACGAATAAGTAATAGGGGCCCATTTCGGAGGAAGTGGGCGAAAATGGTCTACAGGGCACTAGGGGTCTTTGAAGGGAAATCGAGCCATTATAAATAGGGAATCATCAATCAGTAATATACGTACACAAACCATGAAAAAGTCAATCACTATTATCATTTTGCTCTTAATCGTAATCACTTTTGGAGCATCTATGTACTATTTGTACCAGAAAAACGCGGAGGATCCAGTGGTCTATGAAACGGAAGAACCCTCAAAGCAGACCATTATCAAGAAAACCGTGGCCACGGGCAGTATCCTTCCCTTGGAGGAGGTGCTCATTAAGCCTAACATCTCGGGAGTAATAGAGGAAGTATATGTGGAAGGGGGCGATTTTGTTAAATCGGGCGATCTGCTGGCAAGAATCAAGGTAGTTCCCAATTTGAACGCCCTGAACGATGCCCGAAACGCCATTGATGAGGCCAAAATTGATTTGGACGACCAACGTAGGAACTTGCAGCGTCAAAAAAGCCTGTTCGATAAGGGAGTCATCTCCAAGGTAGATTTGGAAAGGGCCGAGGTCGCTTTTGACCAGGCAAAACAGTCCTATGGCGCGGCCAACAAGCGCTACGATATTGTAAAGACCGGTACCGCCAAGGGATACGGCAATGCGGCCAATACGTTGATCAGGGCTACCGTGAGTGGGATGGTCCTGGAGGTGCCCGTTGAGGTGGGCAACCAGGTGATCGAGAGCAATAATTTCAATGAAGGAACCACCATAGCGGCCATAGCCGATGTGGAAAAGATGATTTTTGAGGGCAAGGTGGATGAGTCCGAGGTCGGAAAAATTACAGAGGACCTTCCCTTGGAGATTACGGTCGGGGCCATTGAAAATCAGGTTTTTGATGCGGTACTGGATTATATCGCCCCTAAGGGCAACGAGGAAAATGGGGCCATACAGTTCGAGATCAAGGGAACACTTAAAAAACAGGATTCGATTTTTATACGGGCCGGCCTCAGTGCCAATGCGTCCATTATTTTGGGCCGGGCAGACAGCGTTCTGGCCGTAAAGGAAGCCCTGGTGCAGTTTGATGATAAGACCAAGAAACCTTTTGTGGAGATACAGACCGGGGAGCAACAATTTGAACGCCGGGATATCGAGTTGGGATTGAGCGATGGTATTTTTGTGGAGGTGAAATCCGGTCTGGAGCCAGACCATAAAATCAAGGTCTGGAACGAGGTGAAACCCGATGAGTTTGCCCAAAACTAGAGTGTTGGGGCAGGTGTGACGGAACTTTTATAGCCCTTGACGCTTTATTGAACGTATTGCATGAGCACGGTGGCCACCAAATAGTTTTTGTTGGCCCTATAATTTCTTTTGGTCTGAAAATCTAGATGTACCAGAGCACCGAAGTTTCCTTTTTGTTCCAACGTATGCACGGTGCTCAAAATATCGGTGAAATTTCCCTCTAGGCTAAAATGAAAGGTGTTCAACTGGTTTTCCCCGTCCTGGAAGGCATGGGGCTCGTTAAAATCGAGGAGTTTAAGCCCGTGTTTCTCCACCTGCCCATTTAAGGCACGGAGTAAGTTATTCTCCAGAGAGGTGTTGCCCAGGTTCATTTTCTTTAGGACGGAATCGTAATGTTGTTCCTTGCTTTTCAAGACCGAAAGTTGCACGGGAATATCCTTAAAGAGGACCTCCTCATTTTTTAGATTGTTGTACTCCCTCCCCAGGGCGATGGTTTCGGCAATGGCGAACTTGTAACATAGGAAGAGCACCAAGACAATTCCTACCAAGCTTATATTGTTTCTCGTGCTACTCGTCATGGATCTCTATTTTTAGGGTAAAATTAGACAGGCCCCTGTTGCCGTAATCGTAGTCCTGCGTCTCGACGGATTTTGTCCAAGCAAAGCTTTCCAAGGTTTCCACCCAGGAAGAAAAATCGTTCCCGTTGCTGGCGGTACCCCGTACCGTAATGGTGCCTACAAGGAGTTGGATCGGTTTTTTGGGCCGCATGGGTTTTTCCAGGGGTTGGTACTGTATTTCTGTAAACAACATGGAAACAGGAAGACTCATGGCCATTTGGTCCACGTATAGGGTGGCCTTGGAATTTGTTGTGGCGAGCAAGGTGTTTACCCGTTCTTCCTTGCTCTCCAATGCACGTTTCAACGCTACCAGCTTACTTTTGCTGTCCCGATTGAGCGCCGAAGTGTTCTGAAGGGTTTCCACCTTTTGAAAATAGTAGGTGAATACGAGAAAATTGAGCAGCAGAAGGGATAAAACAAAGATGAGGGAAGATTTTAACAGCAGCCCAAAATGGCGTTTGTTCCTAAATTCTTTTTGAAGCCCTTGCAGTTCCTCCCCAAAATTATTAAAACCGTCAACCCCTTTTGAGAGCATGCCCAAGATACTTGCAAACACTAGCAAATGTGTATGGGGAAGGGATAGACCGTTGATGTCATAATGCGTCTTTTGAGCAGGTTCAATACCTTCGATTGGCCGTACTTCCTGGATGGAACGGTTTTGAAGTTGCACGCGGTAGGTGGAGGTAGGCACGCTGTCTTCCGTCAAAAAATCCAATAGTGCAACAAAAGGGGAGATCCCCAGTGCAAAACCGGTCACTGGAAGTTTCAACTCTATTAAACGGTTGAGGTATAGATCTAGATGTTCCTTTTTGCAGATGTTAACGACCGTCGTTTCTTCCATCGGCACCAATTGATAATAGAAGGTGGAAAAATCCAGGTTGGGAAAGGACCGATGTACGGTAGCTTCATGCTCCTGGCTGGGGTTGGTCGCTACTACCTTGGTTAGCACGCTTTGGGTGGCGAATACCACAAATAGGGGTGCATCTTTTTTTACATGCTTCGAGACCTCCTCCATAGTTGAAAAAGCGTGTTGCCCCCCAATGAAGAGTTCTTGTTTTTTTCTCCTAAGCTCCAAGAGGTTAAAAAGGACATTTTTACCCAGTTTGTACACTTCTAGGCCGTAGTATACGCTTCCTTCGTTCAGGTATGTTTTTAAGGGACTAAGCACTAATAAATTACCGTAGGTTTAATGAGTATGGTCAATTTTTGTTTGGTATCCTCGCGCACCCTTTTGCTAAAAAGCCATTTGATTATAGGAATTCTGGCCAAAAAGGGCACCCCGCTTCCAGAGTCGTTCTTGATCTTTTCCTCAAGTCCGCCGAGAATGGCAAGATCTTGGTTTTGCATGCGAATGATAGAACTGAATTCACGCGAGGTAAGTCCTGGTGGGGCCTCATCCTCTATACGCTCGCCACTAAAATCGGACTGGATCACATTGATGTCCAGGGTTACCTGGCCATTTCCAGAGACCAGAGGTTTTATGCTTACGGCCAGTTCGGCGTCAATGGGCTGAAAATTCCGTACCTCGGAGGTGGTTGGAATTTGGGAGCCAAAGAAATTCTGGTTGGTCACCACATAATAGGTAGTCTCTCCGATGGATAGATTGGCCCTATGCCCGTTTAGGGTAGATAGTTTTGGCGTGGAACGGATCTTTAGGTTGCCATTGGCCTCCATGGCCTTGATCGTAGCAAAGAACTCGGGCACCACTTGCCCGATGTTAAAGGAACCAAAACCGTCAAAACCGCCGATAATTTTGTTTACCGTGTTAGCGCCCAAGGTAAGGTCCGTTTCGGGAAAAATACGCCCCTGGGTCTTTACCGGTTCTTCCCCAATGCCCCAGCTGATCCCAGTTTCCACGGTAGCAGACTTTCGCACCTCTATGATCATTACTTCTATGAGCACCACGGGAACGGGCTTGTCTATTTCCTTGATAAATTTTCGGAAACGGTTGATGTTGGCCGCGGGGCCACTGACCAAAAAACTGTTCAATTCAAAATCTATTTTTACGTCCAGATCTACCAAAACGTCATCGGGCAAAATATTGACCAAGGCTTCCGCGGTATTGTTATAGTTGCCAAAGGTATTATTGGCCTGGGTGTTGATCCTTCTTGAATTGTTGAAGCCCTGGTTGCCAGCAAGACCCTGGGTATTGCCAAAGCCCTGATTGTTTTGAAAACCGCCACCCAGGTAATTGATGTTTCCCCCTATGGTCCTGCCGGCGGATCGGCCACCTCCAGCATAGGGTGCAGGGTCTCCCAACAATTCCACCGATCGGTGCATCATCTGGATGACCTCTATTCGGCGGACACTGAGCTGATCGGCCGTGCCGAAGAAATAAATACCATCTTCCTTTTTATAGGTAAAATTGGTGGGCAGACCACCCCGGGCTGGATTGCTTTGTGCCCTGTTCTGTGCCGGATTAGTGTTTTGATTTTGCGGCGGATTGGCCCCGATAGCGCCATTGGCCTTGCTTTCAAAGATACGTTCCAACAGGCGGTCGTAATAAATCTGTTTTGCCTTAAAGGTAACGTTCCCTGCTTCCTCCAAGGGGGTGGCGGTATAGACATCGAGCTTTAGGTCATAACTGATTTCATTGATGATCTGTGCAATGGGGACATTTTCAAAATCCACACTGAGCAGTCGGTTCACCGTATCGAGCACCTGATAATAAAAATTGCTCCCCCTAGGGCTGCGCTGGGGCCTTGGTGGAAGGTTTTGGCGGGTATCCGTCGGACTGTTCTGTGGGGTATCCGTTCGGTTAAACAAGTAAAAACCGTCCCTCGATTTGGAAAAAGACAGATTGTTGGTCTCCGCCAGCTTGGCCATAGCCGCATCAAAAGGCACGTTGTTGAGGTAGAGTGTTAGGGGAAGGGCCTCCATGCCACTGTTGTAGAGCAGGTTTTGACCCGATATATCAATGATTTTTCGAAAGACCTTCTCCAATGTATCATTGTTCAGATCTAGGGAAATACGATTGTTCAGGGCATCAAAGTTGGCAACGACCTCTTTTTCCACCACCCTTTCCGGTGGCGGGACGTATTTTTTAATGGACAGAATATTGCCGGTGAAATTGATATCCAATTGATATTCCTTACAGAGAAACACCAAAAGATCGGCTACTGTGACGTTGGAGAAGTTGTTTACAATGGTAATGCCTTGTAGGCTGGGATCCACATTGATATTTACCCGATGCACTTTGGAGACGGCAATGAGGAAATTGGGCAGGGTCACATTGGTTACGTTGATGTCCAGTTTCAGGTTTTCCGTGAGTCCCGCATTGTCCACGGCAAGCGACTCCAGATTGTTTTGTATGTTCTGTATCCGTGGATTTTCCTGGCCATGCAGATGAAAGGCACAAAGGAATAGTATAACGAGCAGGTTTTTTTTCATGGGGTTAATTGGTTAGCAAGGCATACACCTCATCAATGGAGGTAATGCCCTCGCGTATCATTTGTATGGCGTTCTGACGTAAGGTGATAATTTTGTTTTTATACAGATAGTCCTCAATTTCCAAGACATTGTTTTTGATATGGGCCACCAGATCCTTGGTAATCGGGATGATTTCATAGATGGCCTTTCTTCCCCTATAACCCGTATGGTGGCATTGGGTGCAGCCCTTGGGGGCATAATGATGTGTTAATTCCTGGCTGGGCAGAAAACCGTCGGGAAAAAGATGGTCCGCTATTTTTTCCTTTTGCTTGCACTGCGTGCACAATTTGCGCACCAATCGTTGTGCTACACTTAGGTTCAGGGTGCTGGCGATCAAAAAGGAGGGAATGCCCATATCGATCAGGCGCGAGATCGTGGCCCAGGCCGAGTTGGTGTGTATGGTAGAGAGCACCAGATGTCCTGTAAGCGAAGCTCTAATGGCCATATTGGCCGTTTTTACGTCCCGGATCTCTCCTACCATGATAATATCCGGGTCCTGCCGTAGGAAGGTCCGCATGGCACTGGCAAAATCCAGCCCTATGCCCTCTTTGAGCTGTACCTGGTTAATGCCTTCCAAGGTGTATTCTATGGGATCCTCTATGGTAAGGATATTGGTCTCGCTATTGTTGAGGAGTTTTAGGGTGGCGTAGAGCGTGGTGGTCTTTCCCGATCCGGTAGGTCCGGAGATCAATACCATGCCATTGGGTTTTTTGATGCCTTGGGAATAGGTCCGAAGTTCACTTTCCGTAAAGCCCAAATCGTTAATATCAATGGCGCTGGCGTCCTTACTGAGGATTCGCAGCACGATTTTTTCCCCAAAGAGGGTGGGCAGGGACGACACCCGGATGTCAAACTCATCCAGGGTAGATTTTACCGTTATCCTCCCATCCTGGGGAAGGCGTTTTTCTGCAATGTCCAGATTGGCCCTGATTTTGATCTTGTTGATGATGGTGGGATATTCCCCTATGGGAATCCTAAATTGTTCCACCAATTTCCCGTCCAATCTAAAGCGGACCCTGCAATGTGTCTCATAGGGCTCAAAATGAATATCGCTACTGTTGATCTCCTTGGCGGTCAGCAATATTTTCTCCAAAAAATCCGGGGTATACCGAAGCTCAGTCGTAGTGCTATCTTGTCGTTCGCGGTAATTGGCGGTAAGGTAATTTTGCAAGAGTTCGCTTTCGCAAGCCTGTAGGCTCAGCGGGATGTCCAAAATAATCTTTAACTCGGACAACAAGCTATCCAAGGCCGTACTGTCCGTATTGAACACCACCACCCCATCCTGCTCCGCTACCGGGACAATCCTGTAATGAAAGGCCTGTTCGGCGGTTATCCGTTGTTGTAGTTGGGTCTGTATCTGGTAATCGGTATGCTGCATGGTTAGAGTAGGTATAGGTTAGGGGAGTTAAAAAAGAGGCTGTACGCAATTATCAGGGTCAGAAAAATGGACATGAGTCCGGCCAAAGGCACCGTAGACCATTGCAAACCTTTCTTAAGGAGCAAAAAGGCAATCAGGGAAAAGATTAGGGAGCAGGCAAAAAGGGTTATAAAGGTGAGGGTGGGGAAGGCGAGACCCAAGACGTAAAAGAACAAGATATCGCCCAGGCCTAGGCTGGCATTGAGGAAGGCCTTTTTACGGAGACCTTTGGTGTAGAGATACAGAATGAGGATTACCGCAGAAACCAGTAACCCATTCAACAAAGCATAGCCCAAGAAAAGGGAAGGGGAACTGTGCAGAAAATGTACCGTACCCAGCAATAGCCCGAGCAAGGGAAACAAGATCCAGAGTACCCGTCTTTGGGTAAAGTCCTGATAGGTGATAAGTCCACAACAGATCATAGCGCCAAGCTTTAGGAAGGGGATCAATCCTTTACAATTTGTTTTGGGTTTCCGTTTTCATCAACCTCCCATACATTAAACACCCCGTCCCCGTCGAAATCTGTAATGGCCTCGGCCCTGGCCTTAAAGGTGGCATTGTCCGCACTGATAATCTGATACTGATAGTTGGCGGTCCCGTTCTCCTTTACGGTCCTGGGCGCCTCAAAATCGAGCTCGTTGAAATCCGGACTGAATTTACTGTACATGTACCTATAGGTGGTCTGGGCGTTGTAAATGGCCTTTAGCTGGGTCTGGGCCTCTATGCTCTTGGCCTTGGTGATCAGGGGCATTAGATTGGGCAAGGCCAGAAGGAGCAAAATGCCTATTATGGCCAGTACGATCAGGGTTTCCTGTAGGTTAATAGCGGGGATTCTTTTCATTGTGTTCATGTGCATCATCTTTGGTTTGGGGACCCGATCCTTCTTGGGAGGTGTAGCCGGGTTTTTACCGAAATATATAAAAAGTTTCGCGGTTTGCACACGAAATTTAATACTTTATGAGTAGGAAGCCATAATATTTTAACAATATATATTCCTAATGTGATTAAAATAGTATTCATACAAAAAAATGTAAGAAAAGTTTTATTAAACAAAATAATTTTCTACCTTAATACCAGATTTTTGTTTTAGGCCCCAAACCGATCCAATTTGAGAACACATTGCTTAGGTTTTCCTTTTTTTGCATTTTTCGGTCCATTCCGGATCGGATTTTACCTCCCTAGGAATTGGCGCGAACCTGGCGTTAATGCGATTTCAATTTTTCGATTACGACCTGACCAATATTTCCGGCGGTGGACGTTGGCATTGCGGTAATGGTATTGTTTAATGGCTATTGGTTTTAAGATGGATGGAGCTTGGCGATTGGCACCAAGGTGTTCCTATGGTTAAAAATAGAACGAACAGTCTAGTTGACTCTTTGGTTTTGTATAAAAGGACTCGATTAATAAAAAAACAACAAAGAATGAAAAAGTGGAAAGTAACCATAATGGTATTGTTTACGTGTTTTTTATGGGCTATGAACACCCATGGCCAAATAACCCACTCAGAGACAGTAACCATTGAGCCAAGCTTATACGGGCCAAAACTTATTCTAAATGATGCAAATACCGCCAACAAAGTCCCCATGGAATTCCGGTCTAACGGCGTGGTAAAATGGGAGCTGGGTACCCGAAATGCGAGCGAACAATATGACCTTGCCCTATGGCGATTTTACCAAGGGGTCTACTCACCGGTTATGTGGTTTAATCAGGACAATGGAAATGTTGGTATCAGTGCAAGTAATCCTACCTCCAAACTGGAGATTCGATCTACAGGGGCTCACTATACGTCCAATGCATCTCTATATGTCAAGGATATGACCAATAGAGGGACTCTAATACTAGAATCCCTTTTGGACCAGCCAACAGATTTTGTTCTTAAAAATAACAATAGACTCTCGTGGGTGGCTTCTACACGAGGCTCATCGGAAAATTACGCACTTAGTTTTTATCCTTCCCTAAACGGGACTTCCTGGTCCAGTCCAGTGCTTTCATTGAAGACAAATGGTAGAATTGGAATCGGGACCTCCGCCCCAGATTCCAAACTCACAGTCAAGGGCAAGATCCATGCAGAGGAGGTAAAGGTAGACCTTTCCGTACCGGGACCGGACTACGTGTTCAAGGACGATTACGACCTCCGTACCCTGGAAGAAACCCAGCAATACATCAAAGAACATGGCCATTTGCCCAACATACCCTCCGCGGAAGAAATGGAAGAAAACGGCATGGAACTGGGGCTGATGAACATGAAACTGTTGGAAAAGATAGAGGAGCTTACACTGTATTTGTTGCAGCAAGACAAAATCATAAAGCAATTGAGCGAGCAGACAGAAGAACAAAGAAAACAATTGGCCCATCAGGCCAGAAGTATCGAGGAACTCCAAAACGAAAACAAATAAAAACCAATTACAATGGTACCAAAACAATATCTTTTAGGAATCGCATTAGGTTTGTGTAGTGTTGGGGCCTATGCACAGAACAACTTCCCCACAACAGGCGACGCTTCCATTTCTGACGCAAGCCTTACCATAGAAACCAGCACTTGGAGGTCTAATCTGCTTACCCTTAAGGATACGCATTACAGTCCAGATCAGATTTACCATCTGCAAATTGAGAGTGATGGCCTTAAAATCAAACAGGACGGGAATATTAACTATTTGTTCAAGACAGGGGGCGATTTCATTCTGAAAAATGGAGAGCTTATGCTGGGGGATGGAAGCCCTTTGTACAAATTACATATTAAGGACCCTGCCGGGGGTGCGGCCATAGGACTGGAGCGGGGAGGAAAAGTATGGCGTTTTGATCTGGAAGCTAATGCGAACCGTCTGTTCATTGGTCATACGGACAATGCTTCCATGTTCACCTTTCACAAAAATGGGCAGATAGGTATCGGCACCACTTCCCCAGATGCCAAACTCACCGTAAAAGGCAAGATCCATGCGGAGGAGGTCAAGGTAGATCTTTCCGTACCCGGCCCGGACTATGTTTTTAAAGAAGGCTATGACCTCCGTACCCTGGAAGAAACCCAGCAATACATCAAAGAACATGGCCATCTGCCCAACATCCCTTCCGCTAAGGAAATGGAGAAAAATGGGGTGGAACTGGGCGTGATGAACATGAGGTTGTTGGAGAAGATTGAAGAATTAACCTTGCACATGATTGCGTTAAAAAAAGAAATCGACGAACTAAAAAACAACAAAAAATGAAAAAATTAGTATTTCTATTGGCGTGCTTCCCTGTACTGTGTTGGGCACAGACCAATACTTTTCCAACTACAGGGAACGCAGGTGTGGGCACAACGAGTCCAGCATCCACGCTTCATATTTATAATGGATCCTCCGGGGGGACACCACATGGTTTTTCAGGCGTAACATCAGAGAATAGCGGTAATGCGATGATTTCCATACTTACCCCAAACACGGTAAATGGCTATTACGGCTTTGCTGATTCCGAAGACGATTTTGTTGCAGGAATACAGTATTATCATCTGTATGATATCATGCATTTCAGGGTAAATAACCATAGCAGTGATATGGTAATCAATAAAGATGGCGACGTGGGAATTGGAACGACCGCTCCGCAAGGTAGATTGCATATTTCCACGGGCACATCTGGGGACGCTGTTCTGCGATTGGAAGCGGATACCGACAATAATGACGAATATGACAATCCCATGATCCAATTGAGACAGGACGGGTCCCTTGTGGGCGTCAACATGGGGTTTGACTCCAATACTTTGGGCCATAATATTTTTGGAATCGGAACCTTGTATTCGGGCACAGAGAAATGGAATACGTTCGTCATCAACACCCAAACGGATAATGTAGGGATCGGGACCAAAATCCCGGATGCCAAACTCACCGTAAAAGGGAATATCCACGCAGAGGAGGTTAAGGTAGACCTTTCCGTGCCCGGCCCGGACTACGTATTCAAGGACGATTACGAGCTGCGCACCTTAGCAGAGGTTCAACAATACATCAAGGAACATGGCCACCTGCCGAACATCCCTTCTGCCAAAGAAATGGAAGAAAATGGGGTGGAACTCGGTGTGATGAACATGAAACTCTTGGAGAAGATCGAGGAGTTGACACTCTATATCATTGATTTGAAAGCAAGCAATGAACAACAGATAAAAGCAATTAAAAAAGAATTACAAGAAATCAAAAACCAAAGAAAATGAAAAAAATAATGTTCATGATTCAAATAGTTGTGATGTGCACCTTAGGGTTGCAAGCGCAAACCCATACAACGGCGAGTATCGAAAATGACCTTTATGTCAACTACGGACCCTTCGTTTCCGGTTCTACCGGTGATGGTAAGGGAAATCTAGTCCTTTTTGGAGATGGGTCCAACGGCAGTGGATGGCAATCTTCGATTAAATGGTCCGGATTGGACGGTTTTAGCAGTTCTACAGGAACCGGAACCAGGATAAATGCGGAAATCACGATTGACAATGTAGGTTCCTATGGGAAAGCAGATATGGTTTTCAAGACAAAAGGGACCGGCGATGATGGATTACCAACAGAAAAAATGAGAATTCTACAAAATGGCAATGTCGGTATAGGAACCACCCAGCCTGCCGTTGCCCTTGAAATAAATAAAGATGTCAATGGTACGACAGGGGCATATCTGATTAATCCAAATACCGGTTCCAACTCCCGTACTGTCATTTTACTGGGAGGAGATTTCACAGGAGGCGATTATGGCTATTTGGCTCATTATGCCGGTGGCTATGCACCCACATGGGGAAATTATAGTTTACCGAATTCAACCTTGTTAACCGGGAATGATCTTGGTGGCTTAAATATAATAGCAGGCAATGCCCAGGGCAAGTTGGTTTTTGGAACAGGTTCAAGCGAGCGAATGCGGATTACCTCAACTGGAAACGTGGGCGTCGGCACCACGGCTCCAGACGCCAAACTCACGGTAAAAGGCAAAATCCATGCCGAGGAGGTCAAGGTAGACCTTTCCGTACCAGCACCAGACTATGTCTTTAAGGAAGATTACGACCTCCGTACGCTGGAGGAAACCCAACAATACATCAAGGAATATGGCCATCTGCCGAATATCCCTTCTGCTGAGGAAATGGAGAGGGATGGATTAAAACTAGGGCTTATGAATATGAAGCTGCTGGAGAAAATTGAGGAGCTTATGCTCTACACCATACACCAGGAAGCTAAACTTGTACAGCAAAAGAAGATCAACCAAAATTTGGAAGCTAGACTGTTAAAGTTGGAACAGCTAATCACAAATTATGAAACAAAGCCAACTGAAGAATAAACAATAAAAACCAAGAAGAATCCTATGAATAAATTAACACTTCTACTTTCAATTATCGCTTTGGTAGCAAGTATTGCCGCTATTTTTTACACGAGTTCTGAGTCGGACCTGGTTTATGTAGATATCAAAAAGTTAGTGGACGGCTATGCCCGCACCGAAGTGGAGCGCGAAGCCTTTAATAAAAAAGCCAGTACGCTAAAAGCGAATGTAGACAGCCTTTTAGTGAATTGGCAAGATGAGCTCAAAGCCTACGAAAAGGAGCGGAGTACCATGACCCAAAAAGAACTGGAACTCAAACAACAACTCCTACAGAACAAACAACAGCAATTGAACAATTACCAGCAGGCCATTCAGAAGCAGATACAGGAAGAAGATCAAAAAATGACGCAAACCGTCGTCAATGATATCAATACCTATGTCAAGGAATACGGTAAACGCAAGGGATACCGCATCATTTTTGGGGCCGAGGGCAGTGGCAACATTATGTATGCCCAGGACGTTTCGGATCTCACCCAAGACGTATTGGAAGGACTTAACGCAGAATTTAATGGAAAATAGCATGGAACCAATATTTTCATATACCCGTCTTTTTTTAGGTGTTATGGGCATGGTTGCCCTGTTTTCGTGTGGGCAAAAAACCTTCGATACCGAAAAGGAACTCTGGGCACATGTTAGGGATACGGAAAATGGATATACACAACATAAGAAGGTGAAAGGTGTGGATTATACCCTAAGCTATAGGCCCACCGATGTTTTGATCAATCAGGCCCTGGGAGAAGATATTAATAAAGAAAAGGTGGATAGCCTGAGGAACAAGTACGGGGATTACCTCTATTTTAACCTTTCCCTGGGCATTGACAATCAGGAACTGTTGAGCGCAAAAGCGGGTAACCGGAACGAATTTGGGGCCATGGTAAACCAGTTGGCCTTTGGTATGTCCGAAAAGGTACATTTAATAAGCAAGACCCGGGATACGATTCCCATGGCTGACTACATCTATCCGCGAATGTATGGTATGGGACAAAGTACCCAACTTCTCCTGGTCTACCCCAGGGACGGACGCCTCCTGAGCAACGATTTCTTCCATTTTACCATAGATGACATCGGTTTTGCTACCGGGGAAGTAGGGTTTAAGATCCCCACCGATCCCATACGAACGGAACCTAAACTGAAATTTGAATAAAACAACGATTAAAAGAACCGACATATGAAATCGCACAAGACAAAAACCAAGTTCTCCCACAAAGTAATGGCCGTGTGCCTTACCCTGGCCTTTTTACCCAGTTTATTGCCCGTTAACATGCTTTATGCATCTAACAATGGCCCCACGGCGCCCGAAGCGTCAAGTTTTGAGCCTGTGGATGCCACGGATATGGTCAACCTGGCCACGGGCGATTTGAGTTATGTATTGCCCCTAATGAATGTACCCTCTCCGGAAGGTGGTTATCCCTTGTCCCTGGCGTACCACGCTGGGATTGCCATAGATCAGGAGGCGTCCTGGACCGGTTTGGGCTGGAACGTGAACCCTGGGGCCATTACCCGTTCTGTAAATGGCTACCCTGATGATTGGGACCAGGGCACTTTTAGAGAGTATTTTTATAATAAGGGGACTACTTATACCGACTACTCCGCGAGCATTAGTTTTACTTCCACCGGGGGAGCATCCGTTGGACTTAACCTAGCTTGGGGGGACACTCGCGCTTTTGGAGGTTCGGTAAGTCTGGGCGCCGGTTTTGAAGGAGGAAATGTTGGAGTAAACCTTGGGACAACGGGCGCTTCATTAAGTGCAAATGTAGGTTTGGGAAAAAGTGGCTTTTCTTTGGGAGGCAGTGTTGGCACCAATGGGATCGGATTGGGAGGTGGCTATGGGTTTGGCAGCTTGATTCCTAACCAATCTGTTGATTTAACAGTAAGTTCGAGCTGGAGTGGTGATGTTTCCGCAAATGCGGCATATTCTGTTGGAGAGAGGGGTAAAAAGAGCAGCGTTGGTGTAAATTTTTCCTCGAACGGTGTTGGTGTCTCGGGAAAGGTCAAAGGCCTAGGAACTGGAGCAAACGTATCTTCATTTTCACATTCGGTATCATCAAATGATTATAATGTAAAACAAAGCGGTTATAACATTCCCGTTTTTATTCCCTTGCCTGGAGGTATTTTGTCATTTAGTTTCGGAAAGCAAAAGACCACGGTATCTTTGGATAATTTGGAGCATAACATTGTTAACGGCACCCTGTATTTTAAGAATAACAGAACGGCCTTAAATCAAAATAGTTCCAGTGTTCATGCTACTTCGGATATCTATGGGGTAGGTACCTCTACCACCTATAATAGCAATAGCAGCAATGCGGTATATCCCAATTACGATGGCTACCGGGTTACGGGCCAGGGTATCGGAGGTTCCATAACCCCCCGGCATCAAAAAAACGGAGCATTAATTGGGCTCAACAAAAAAGTGGAGAACAGTTTTCCTACGGTGGACTATGAGCTGAGACACGAACTGCCCAGCGCTGGCACCTCCTATGCTACCGCAACGGAGTTCACTTTGTTGCCCGATTTTCAGTTTGATAATGACTACACTTCCACCTGGTTACAGACCCAAAAGGATTTTCACGGCAGTTCTGCGAACAGTTCCCTTATCTTCAATTACCTGACGTCTACGGCAAGTGCTTCCCTATCCCGTAGGACAACCGGAAGGTATGTGGAGTATTATACCAACGCGGAGCTTGCTGCGGGCACACCGTTTAATCAGGGTCTTTTAAAGACCGTTTCCAATATACCGGTTTACAGTAGCACTGTGTACGAACCTGACGGAATTGGCGCTTTTAAGGTGGTGGCCCCGGATGGAAAGACCTATCATTATACCATACCGGTACATAACCACGAGATTGTGGCAAGACAGTACGGGATGGATTCCCAATACACCAATGAGGATGATGCTTTTTATGAAAAGCGCCAGCTAAAAAAATATGCCACGCACTGGTTACTCACTGCGGTTACAGGTCCGGATTTTGTGGATATGAACAACAATCAAAAACCAGATGATTCGGACTATGGGTATTGGGTGGCCTTTGACTACGGACAATGGACCGATGGTTATATCTGGTACAATCCACATGGCGAAGAGTTTGAAGAGAGCGGTCTAAATGACGAGATAAAAAACTATTCCTGGGGACGAAAGGAAGTGTACTATCTGGATAAGGTATTTACCCGGACGCATACGGCGCTTTTTGTAAAAGAGGAGCGATTGGATAGTAGAGGAAAACAATTGACCTATAGGCACAGGAAAGATAAAAATACGGCCTTACGGACCTTCAACCTCAAAGAGCAAAGCCTGTTGCGGCTTAAAGAGATCCTTCTACTCAAGAATACGGACCTGGGAACGATCTCCAGGACCAATACCACGAATTTAAGTTCAACACCAACTGCAAACACCACCTATTCCATTGATTGGTTTGACCAAGTTTCGGATGGTGGCGGTTTTAAATACGTAAAGTGTAGTAGGCAAGATAATGTCCTGGATGCTAAGGATGGAAACGATTGGGGTATCTTAAAAAGCAAAGCTGTTAAAGTTGTTTCATTTGCCTACGATTATAGCCTGGCTTCAGGAGCGCCTTACACCTCGGCTTCGGGACGGCTGACCTTAAAAAATGTGGCCTTTAAAGGCAAGGGAGACAATCAACTGATGCCCCCGTACACCTTTGCCTATATCAACAAACCGTACACCCTGGCCGATAAGGACGAATGGGGCTATGACAAATTTGATCCAGATCAATGGAGCCTCAATGAGATTACCATGCCTACTGGAGGTAAAATTACGGTGGATTACGAGGAAGATACCTTTTCGTCCGCTATATCACAAAACATTAGTTTTTCGACCACACGAAGTTTGGATGCCAACAACACCTTTGAAGTTACCGCAAATGTGGATTTTTCCAATTTCGGTATTGGACTTAACGATAATCTTCCGGTAACACATAGAAAGGTGACCAGTTGCAGTGACGGGGCAACCCCCTCGGATCCCGACCCCTACTCCATGGATGTATATGACGGTACGGCCAAAGTAATACAGGTCATCAATCCGCAGAAAATAAAATTGCAATTGAATGGAAATCCCACCTCTATAAGTTCCGTATCCTATGGTACGGATTGTTCCTCTATTACCTTTAACAATACCTATACCAGGGTCAGCATGTCCGGGGATACCTTTTCCACCGGTACACGGGTAAAATCCCTGACCACCACGGATGGTGTCAATTCGTACAAAACGGAATACGATTACAATGTTCCAGGCACCAGTACCACATCGGGTATCGTATCCTTCATCCCTTTCGGACCCTATGCCGACAATGAAGTGCCCTATGGGATGGAGCTTCCGGCACCCATTCCCATGTATTCCCACGTGAGGACCACAGCTTTTGGGACAAACAACACCTCTTTGGGCTATACGCAGTACGTATTTAAAACACTTCCGGAAAAAAGCGGAACCGTTGCTTTTGGGGACATCCTGCAGATTGATAAGGACGACGATATATTTAGCAATCCCGGGGCCAATGCCTCTGTCTCGGTAAGCGAAATAAACATAAAGGACAATACGGCATGTTTGGGACAACTTTTATCAACAGCCAGCTATAATAGTTATGGTCAATTGCTGAGCAAGACCATTAACAATTATGCCTTGCCGGACAATGCCCCCCACGGGGTCGTTCGGGAATCGTTTCAACAGTATAAGATATTGGATTATGCCAGTGGTTCCATAACCGATAAATGGTATGTGAACAGTTCCTCACGAACCATATATTCCAGTGCCTTATTGAGCACCACGGTAATACAGGGAGGTTTTACCAGCACCACTTATTTTGACGAACATGATTCCTATTCGGGTCAGCTACTTCAAACTACCACATTGCAGAGCGATGGTACTGAATTTAGGACGGAGACCATCCCCGCTTACACGCGCTACGCCGAGATGGGCAGTAAGATTACCAATAGCACTTATAAAAATATGTTGACGCAAGACGCAATGAACAAAACCTATATCAAGGATAACGGTACCTATAAGTTAATGGGTGCCGGAATCAATACCTGGAACCCTTGGACCTATAACCCTAGTAATGGAGGAAGTACCACCAAGGTATGGCGAAAACACAAAACGTATACTTGGGACGGTACCAGTGATAGCAATGGTTTCTATACCAGTTTTTCAGGGGACTATGATGGATTTAACTGGAGTACCACGGCAAGCTCCCAACCGACCGATTGGAAACTGGTTTCACAAATCAATGCGTATGATCGCTATTCCATGATTTTGGAGGTGGAAGATATCAACGGAAACAAGGCGGCTACCCGTATGGGCGATGCACATACCAAGATTATTGCCGCTGCCAATGCCCCCCTCTCGGAAATGCACTATAGCGGTGCGGAACATTTGGATGGGACCACCTTCGATGGCGGTATAGATGATGTAGGACGAACTACGGATCGGGCGCATACGGGCCAGTACGCGATTAAGGTCACCAGTGACCAAGGGTTTAAGACCACCATGTCCGGGCATCGAACAGGAAAATACAAGATTTCTGTCTGGGCCTCCAAGGATAACCATACCAACGCAAGGGTCTACGACGGAAACAGCCTAAAATCCTTTAACGGTGAAAAAATCATCGCAGGGGATTGGGTGCTGTTGAACCACTATGTGGATTTAAGTTCCTCAAATAAGACCATCTACGTAAGGGCCAACTCGGGCACCCTTTACTACGATGATTTTAGGATCCATCCGGTGCAATCTTCCATGAGTTCCTATGTGTACAACGAATGGGACGAACTTACCCATATCCTTGGGGCCAATAATCTGGCAACGCAATACATCTACAATGAAGGGGGGCAATTGTGCAGTACTTATATAGAGGTGGTAGATCAGACCGGTATTACCGGTGGATTTAAAATCGTTACAAGCAACAAACTCCAGTACAAAAATGGAAGTACGGGCACCTGTAGCAACCTCTCGGGTAGCATAACTCCCGATAGGACCACGGCGACCACGGCATGTACCATCAATTTTGATATTACCGGATATGGAGGGGTAACAAGCTGGAATGTGAACTTTGGGGATGGCAATTCGCAGAGTGGAAGCAACAATCCGCCATCTACGCTGTCGCATTCGTACAGCAGCGCTGGCAATAAGACCATTACATTGACCCTAAATAGTTCCCAATCCTTTACTACCAATGTTTCGGTATCAACCTCCTATACCTTTACCAATGCGTCGGACAATGGAGCTGGGGTCAAGACGGTCACCCTCAATGGAACCCCAGGGGATCCCATTATTTACTCGGCTTCCACAGGAGGGTCCAACGCAGGATTCAACGGATCCGTATCGGTAAATGGGGTAAGTTCAACTCTCCCTAATAACGGAAGCAGCGTATCCAATGTAAATGCCGGGGTTTTCCCGGGCTCGGGCTCGGTGAGCTGTACCTTGAGCGTAAATTCCGCCGCTGGTGGTTCGGGCTCCACAAGTTTAAGTATTCAGAAACCTGGAAATTGCGGTACCGTTTCTACATCAGTAAGTGTAAGCTCATTCTAAAAATACAACCATGAAAAAACAGCTAAAAAACTTCGGATTACAAATTTTGACCACGGGCTTGCTGATTGCGTTTTGCGGCCTATCGACCTATGCCCAGGATGCCTTTGATGCACTTCCCTCTACAAGCAACTGGAGCAGTTTGGAAAGTTTTGATGTGAACGGCACAGTAAAAAGCAGAAGTGTCTCTTTCTTCGATGAATTGGGGAAGGTACAACAGGTGCAGACCAAGGATATTTTGACGAACAAGATATGGGCCTCCCAAACCCTGTATGATTATCAAGGGAGGGCAGCACTTTCCACTTTGGGTGCCCCGGTGGGAACTACCTTTGGATACCGGAGCAGTTTTATACGGGATGCGGGAAATAGCACCTATTCGGTGGCCGATTTTGAAGCGAACCCAGATAACCCAAGCACGGTGGGCACGGCTTCCAATACCCTGGGAAACTACTACAGTACGTCCAATGACAACAATGACCACCCGGGCAACAGTTATATGGATATCACCTCCTACCCCTTTTCCCGTACTATATTTAGTTCATTAAACCCGGGAACGCCATTGAAAACGATTGGTGGGAACAAAGTAAACGGACAATGGCCGCAGGCCTACGCCTTTACCATGCGTGCAGGCCAGGAGTTGGCCCAAACAGTGGCATTTGGGGAAAGCAAGTACGCCGCAGCGGATTATAGAATACATAAGACCGTTAGCAGGGATGCCCATGGCAATGAAAATGTGGTGTTTGCCGATAGCGATGGGCGCCCCTTGGCCTCCGCACGTAGCGGAGGCACCACGGCCAGGAGTATGAGCATTGATATCTACGAACAGGGCTTTGTGGACATCCATGTGCCCCAGGGTAGCAGTATGGGCTTTACGGTGACCACCAACGGCAACACCATAACCACATACAATTTGATAACGGAGTCTACGGTGAGCCCTTCCACGGGCTTGCCCAATGGGTTTTACCGGGTGGCGGTAAATGATCCGGACAATTACGATACGGCCAATCCGGTGACCGTTAATTATAAGGAAAACTACTATGACTATAGCCTCAACGAATATGATCGGTCCGGAAGGCTTATAGCAAGCTACCAGCCCCTTGGCACCACCAAGGCCACCAAGCCCAAGACGGAATATCAGTACAATACCCTGGGGCAGTTGACCTATACCAAGAGTCCGGATGAGGGAGAGGCCTGGTTTAAGTACAGAAATGATGGGCAAATCCGTTATTCCCAGAACAGCGTGCAAAAGGATGCCGGACGATTCTCCTATACCAATTACGACAGTTTTGGTCGCCCTATAGAAAGTGGGGTGGTGCAGAATAGCGGCTTTAGTTCGGCCGACCCGGATAGCGGTATGGTCTCGGGTACCCGGAGCGAGTTGCATCATACGGAATACGATGAAACCGCACAGACCTATAATTTGGGATCTCGCCAATCGTCCTATCCCGCGCTCGACTTTTCAGCCGGAAATGTGGCCTATACCGCCAATGACCAGAGCGAAACCTGGTACAGCTACGACATTTACGGTCGTGTAGAATGGCTGGTGCAGGAAATACAGGGGTTGGGCACCAAAACGGTAGACTATGAGTACGATCCCATCACCGGTCTCGTTACTAAGGTCATTTACCAGCAGGGCGTTTCCAACGAGCAATTTATTCACCGCTATACTTATAATACGGCCGATCAATTGACCAAGGTAGAAACCTCCATCAATGGGAGCAGCTATACCACCCATGCCGAATACGAGTATTATGAAACAGGAGCTTTAAAACGGACCGAAATGGCCGGGGGAGCCCAAGGGGTGGACTATGTCTATAACCTGGCCGGGCAGCTAAAGAGTATTAACCACCCCAGCTTAAGTGCGGCTGACGACCCTGGAGGGGATAGCAATGATCTGTTTGGGATGCAACTGGACTATAACCAGAGCGACTATGCCCGAAAGAGCACGGATAATATCACGACCCCGGGATATGGGACCGATCAGTTAAACGGCAATATCAAGGGCATTCGATGGAACAGCCCGTTATATGCCGTGAGCGGTAAACAGAGCACCTATGCCTTTGCTTATGACAGGAACAATTGGCTTGCCCAGGCCAATTTTGGTCGGGTGGCCAACGGGGACGAACCGGCACAGGAGGACCTGACCAGCACTTTGGTTTATGCCAATGGCAGCAATACGACATTGGAGGCAGGGAACAGCATTACGCTACTACCGGGCTTCCATGCGCAGGGAGGGAGTACCTTTGCGACAAAAATTGTGGGACAGTTGGAAGAATTGGGCGCTGGCGACTATGATGTTACCGGTATTTCCTATGATGCCAATGGCAACATCCAGAACTTAAAGCGGAACAAGGATGCCAGTGGCGGCAATGCCATGGACGATCTTACCTACACCTACAAGACCACACCTCAGGACGGCCCCAACCAGTTGTTGCGGGTAGATGATGCGGCCGGTGACGTCTCAGGTGCCGATGACATCGGAGATCAGAGCGGTAACAACTATGTCTATAACAAGATTGGGCAATTGATTACCAACACCGGCGAGAGCTTGACCTATTTTTACAATGCCAGCGGACTGGTCACCGAGGTAAAGAAAAACAACGTATCTTTAGTCAAGTTCTTTTACAACGATCGGAACCACAGGGTCAAGAAACAAAGCTATAACGGCAGTGGTACCTTAACCGGCACCACTTATTACGTTAGGGATGCGGCAGGCAGTATTATGTCGGTTTATAATGGTAGCACCCTACAGGAACAGCTCATTTATGGGACCAATAGGCTTGGGATACACCTGCGGAGCGGGGGTGTCAATGTCTATCAACTTACGGACCATTTGGGCAATGTTAGGGCGGTCTTCCAAAAAAACGGGAGCAGTACCAGCAACCAAAGTTACAACGATTACTATCCCTTTGGGATGCCCATGCCCAACCGCAATAGTATCGATGCCAATACCTACCGCTATGCTTTCCAGGGCCAGGAAAAGGATCCGGAGACCGGGAAGGAGGCCTTTGAGCTTAGATTGTGGGATGGCAGGATAGGAAGATGGCTAACTACGGATCCTGCTGGGCAGTATGCTTCCCCATATCTAGGAATGGGCAATAACCCCCTTTCTCGGGTGGATCCTGATGGTGGTGAAGACTGGTATATCAACGACACAACAGGTGAATTGGAATGGCACAATACAAGCGCAAGTATTGATGGCTTTACTTGGGTTGGGACGAATTCGGCTTCACATGACTATTTAAGTAATATCGGGAAACTTTTTGGTGGTTCTGGTAAAATAAATATCGCTGATATAGCTGCTAGATCTTACTATGACATTACAGGAGGTTTCAATGAAGGCCTGACACAGAGAGGGAAGGATTTTGCAGCTTGGATAGAAAGCCCAGCGGATAGAACGCTTCAAGGTGTGGCAAACACCATAAATTCGACAGGACAACTTTACAATGATTATGTAGCTTCAGATAGTTTTGGCGATTTAGAAGGGTTCTTGGGAAATAGGATTTATGATAACGTGTCCAGCATGACACTTTATGATTGGTCTTATGCTGCGGGTTATAATTCACCTGATATTGCTTTTAGTTTAGCAGGTGGATCTGCCTTGAGTGCAGTAAGGCTAAGTATAAAAGCCCCAAGGATTAGTTATACTGCATTTAAAATACATACGATTGGATATTTTGGAAATTACCTTAAATATTACCATCCTTGGGTAGGGTCAAATAGATACTTAAGAATAGGGCTTTCCACAGATAAAGGTAGACAGGTTTTCAGGGCGACTTATGGAAAAAGGAAAAATCACTTTTTTAATATTGATTTAGGGCCAATACCTAAAATAAAGAATTAATAATTTTCATGATAGATATAGAAAGCTATGAAGAAAAATTCAATGTTCTTCAACTAAATGCATTAGAAGTAATTAAGGAGCTTTTTTCTGATTACGGAACTGAGAATATTGAAACAGAAACGTTTAAAATTCTTGGTAATCATGGAAATTGGAGAGATAAAGAGATATTGGGATTAAGGCTCAAATTTAGTATTCTCTCCTATTCTTTTGAGGCATATTTATACTATAACCAAATAGAATACCATATTCAGGACAGTACAGGCAAGACAAAGGCAGAATGTAATATTGAGGATTTTTATTCCTTTGATGAAATGGTTTCCGAGTATAGAGAATACTTGGAGAGAGATATATTAAAGTTGTTCCCCCGAAACGGGCAAGGAGGCCTTTGAACTAGGGTTGTGGGACCCCCGATGGCGCGGAAATGTTCCCCGCTACCGCCAGCGTCCACGCTGGTGGTAACAAATAGTTGCTAAAAAGATGTTCTCCGTGCCTCATATGATTTTTTAACATTAAACGGCAAGGGAATTATATAGAACCGAAGTATGGTTTATAGAGACCTTATTAAATAAAGAGGCCCCAAAGTATAGCTCAACTTTTTACATTAAGCTTTATAGGAAATACAGGGGTAAGCGTGAAAATTGAGGATGTAATTTTACAGTATAACTATTAAGACCTACCAATGAGAAAAATATGCATTCTGGCCATAACCCTAAGCTGTACCCTATTTGGGTTGGCCCAAAAAGGAAAATTTTCGGGTGCGCTTTCCTTCCCCATTCCCATTGGGGACAATTTTGTCAACGAAAACTATAAGGGCATTATAGACCTTGGGGCACAATACCGTTTTTTTACGACCGAGTTTTTTAATTTGGGAGCTTCGGTAAATGCCAGTTTTTACGAGTTTGAAAACGAGAATTTTACGGTGCAGCCAGACATCAATGCCCGTTTTATACAGCCCAGGGTTTTTGGGGAACTACATGTGGGTAGACTAAGGGTGCAAGTGGGTGGCGGTTACACCTTTACCTCTTTCCGTACCGAAAATGCCCTGGGACCTGGCCAAACAGAAAAGGTGCGAGACAATTCCGAGGGCCCAAACGCAAACGCGGCAATTTCTTTTGATGTGTTTAAAGGGCTTTTTGTAATGGCTCAATACGATTATATAAAAATAGACACCTTTGGCAGCCTTGCGGATAATGATTTCAACAAGCAAATCGACTTGGTGAAATTGGGTCTGGGTTATCGGTTTTAAATAAGGATATCATGAAAAGAGCATTTGTAGGGTTTCTGTTTTTTCTAATGCTTGGGCCAGCAACCCTCGTAGCCCAGAAAAAAGCAAAATGTACCGTAACCACACAAAGCGGTACGGAATTTACCGGTTATATAAAGCGGTATAATATTGGCGATAGCATGTCTGGAGGATTTAAACTCTTTAAGGACAAAAAAAAGATGTGGTTATATCCTGGAAACCTTAAAAAGGTGGTGGTCAACGATACGATTGTGTACCGTTCACTTAAAGATAGGCGTGGAGATAAAAGCCTCATGCGATTATTGGTAGACGGGACGCCTATTTCACTCTACCTATATTCCTCAAAACAGTTGGGAAACATTCCCGGCGAAAACCTTAGCACGTGGTTTGTGAGTGAGTTTTATCTGGAAAAGGAACCGGAGGCGTTGACCTATGTAGATATTAAAGAATTACGTCAAAACCCGGAAGCGTTTTTCCCAGATGCGCCAATGCTCCAAGAGCGTATAAAAGCCACAAAGAGAGACGATATACAGTTGGTAGCCTGGGTGAAGGCCTATAACAATACCCTGGAACCGTAGTTCTTTTTCCTTAATTTGGTTTACACGTACCATAAATTCCATTTTGTAGTATTTTAACTATAAATTTATACAGAAAAGTTTGGTAAAGGATCATTTTATTTTTACCTTAAGGGGTAGTTAACGAAGCCCCATTGATCAAACCAACTTGAGAGTCTTTCACAGGCTTTTAAGCCTATTTATAGCCCTATAGATCATCGCTTCCGTAGGGAAGTTATAACTCCCACTTTAACGACAACGAACACCGTCCACCTTGCACTTTGTAAGGGGGCCTGACCTAGTTGTGACCTGTTTGGAACAACGATAAAACACCTAAAAACTGTAAACGCCAAGGTCGATTTCCTAGAGCTCGAACTTCAGCGTCAGTATGCTCTAATTGAAAAACTATTAAATGAAAACCCATGAAAACAAAACTCTTCCTATTTACACTGTCTGCATTAGCCGGACTTCAAACGATCGCCCAGAATACCTTTCCCTCTTCGGGCAATGTAGGCGTTGGTACCACCTCACCTCTGGAAAAAATTCATCTACAGAATGGAAAACTACTGATTAAAAGCGGGACCTCGACCAACAATGCTGCTCATGCCTCTGGTTTGAAATTCGTCACCGATGTAGATTCCAGATTTGCAGAAATATTGATTAGAAGGGGAAATAGTTCGCTGCATACGGGATTGCAATTTAATACATTCAATTCCGCTGTGATCGAGACAATGACGCTGTTGGATGGCAATGTGGGTATTGGAAAATCGAATCCGATAGGGAAACTCGATGTAAATGGGAATATAAAGGCAACTGGCCATATTGTGGTCAATAAGGGCGGTAGTTACAGGATTGCACTGAACGGGGATGCCCATGGGTACATTTACGGAAGAAACGATGCGGTAGAAAACAAGTTTCTTATTCATTCCAATGGAAACAGCTGGTTTAATGGTGGCAACGTTGGCATTGGCACTACTGCCCCGGACTCCAAACTCACCGTAAAAGGCAAAATCCATGCCGAGGAGGTCAAGGTAGACCTTTCCGTACCGGGGCCAGACTATGTGTTCAAAGAGGATTACGATCTACGTACCCTGGAAGAAACCCAGCAATACATCAAGGAATATGGCCATCTGCCGAATATCCCTTCCGCTGCGGAAATGGAGGAAAACGGGGTGGAACTGGGCATGATGAACATGAAACTGTTGGAGAAGATCGAAGAGTTGACCTTATATGTAATCGCCTTAAAAAGGGAAAATGAAAATCAACAACAACAAATAGAACTACTTAAACAAAATAAGTATGAAAACACACAACACTAAAACCGGCCATTATGGCATAGGCCTCTTACTTTTCTTGCTTGTTGCCGTTCAAATTGGGTTCGCACAGAACCAGTACCCCGCCAGTTCTGATGTTATTCTAGACGGACGTAGCGTTCGTTTCCAAATCCCGACTACGACCGGAGGTTGGGCCCGAGGAGGCCATTTTTACAACCCCACGGGAGCCACCAAATGGGGTGGAGTAGGGTTGTACGGTGTTAGTACCACGCAGGAGCGAATTTACCTGGCGCATGGCACAAGCCCACACGCCTCCCTTTTGGGAATGCATATTTTAAGCTCGGGCAATATTGGTATCGGCACCATTAGTCCGTCGGGAAAACTTGAAATTATTGGTAACCCGGGCGAGCAATCACAGGGGCAATTGCATTTGGTGGGGAATGGAGAAATGGGCCCGGGCGATGCCTATATCAGTTTTTGGGAGGGTTCGGAGGTCAATTCTAAATGGTCCATGGGGGTAAATGACAGCAACAACGCTTTCAGTATTTCCTATGGGCTAACCATGGATGCGGACCCCAAACTGGTGGTCAAAGATGTCACCGGATATGTGGGTATTGGTACGACCAATCCGACCGGGAAACTTCAGATCAAAGGAGAAGCGGGGGAACAAAGTCAAGGTCAGCTCTACCTCGTCGGAAATGGTGAAACAGGTCCTGGCGATGCCTATATCAGCTTTTGGGAAGGGAGTGAGGTGGATTCGAAATGGTCCATCGGCGTCATGGATAATGACAATGCCTTTGCTATTTCCCATGGTTTAACCATGGATGCCGCACCAAAATTTGTGCTGAAGGAAAACAGTGGTTTTGTCGGTATCGGCACTACTGCCCCAGATGCCAAACTCACCGTAAAGGGGAATATCCACGCCGAGGAGGTCAAGGTAGACCTTTCCGTACCCGGCCCGGATTATGTATTCAAAGAGGATTACAATCTACGCACTTTAGAAGAATTACAACAATACATCAAGGAAAATGGCCACCTGCCCAACATCCCATCCGCTGCGGAAATGGAGGAAACTGGGGTGGAACTTGGCACAATGAACATGAAACTCTTGGAGAAGATCGAGGAGCTTATGCTCTACACCATAGCCCAGCAAAAAGAGTTACAGGAAAAGACAGCACAGCTGATGCTTTTGGAAAAACGCCTTAAAAAAATAGAACAACTTTTAATAGATAAACCATGAGAAAACTACTCTTTTTGACATTTGCCATACCCCATGTGCTTTTGGCGCAGACCAATACCTTTCCCACTTCCGGTAATGTGGGAATAGGGACAATCAACCCTACCACTGTTTTGGAAATTAGAGATGCAAATCCTGTAATAACAATTGGAACTTCATCGAATACGGGAGGAGGATTTTATTTTGGCAATTCTGCACATGGTATTAAGCGAAATTTCGACAATTTGGGGAATGATATAGGGCTTTATACCACTATCCACTAATGGAGAAAATACAGGACAGTTTGTTCTGTCGTCATCAGGCAATGTGGGTATCGGGACTTCAGGTACTTCAAATGCCATTTTAACGGTGAATGGTGATAGCTATAATGGTATTCGTATAGAAAATGACGAACCTAGCAGGGAAGCTTCTATCAGACTACGTTCCAAAAATGCATCCGGATCACTTTTCCACTCGGATATCTCCTCATATTATAATGGTTCAACTGGTTTTGTAGGCTTTAAAACACCGCATAACAATACGCCGGGGGCGGGGTACAAGCTTATAGTAAATAATTCGGGGAATGTTGGCATCGGCACTACTGCCCCAGATGCCAAACTCACCGTAAAGGGGAATATCCACGCCGAGGAGGTAAAAGTAGATCTTTCCGTACCCGGCCCGGATTATGTATTCAAAGAGGATTACAACCTACGCACTTTAGAAGAATTACAACAATACATCAAAGAACATGGCCATCTCCCCAACGTTCCCTCCGCTTCGGAAATGGAGGAGAATGGGGTGCAACTAGGGATTATGAATATGAAACTCCTGGAGAAGATCGAGGAGTTCACCCTCTATATCATTCAACAACAGGATCAAATCAAGGTGATGCAAAAAGAAATAAAACAACTTAAAACAGGACAGAAATGAAAAAATTGCTTTTACTACTATGCTGCCTGCCGTTCCTCGGTTTGGCCCAAACGAATACCTTCCCTGCTTCCGGTAATGTGGGTATCGGCACCTTAAGTCCGGTGAGTAAATTGGATGTCAATGGATCTCTGAGGGCCCAAGATGTCATTACAGTCCAAAAAGGTAGCAGTTATAAGATAGCCTTGAACGGCCAGTACGATGGTTATATTACTGGAAGGAATACCTCTTTTGTCCAGAAGTTTACGATTAGTTCCAATGGTAACTCGTTCTTAAATGGAGGCAATGTCGGCATCGGTACTGCAACCCCTGATTCCAAACTCACTGTAAAGGGTAAGATCCACGCGGAGGAGGTCAAGGTGGATCTTTCCGTACCGGGACCAGACTTTGTGTTTAAGGAGGATTACGATCTACGTACCCTTAAGGAAACCCAACAATACATCAAAGAAAATGGCCACCTACCGAATATCCCTTCCGCTGCGGAAATGGAGGAGAATGGGGTAGAACTAGGGATTATGAATATGAAACTGCTTGAAAAAATCGAGGAGCTCACCCTTTACACCATAGCCCAACAGCAACAGCTTGAAACATACAAAACCTTGGAAATACAATTCAAGGCACTCCAATCGCAGCACCAAGACCTGCAAGAACAAATCGATGAACTTAAAACGCTTATAAAATGAAAAAGACGATCCTTATGCTCCTCCTTTTGGGGCTAGTCAACAGCTATGGGCAGGAACTGCCCAAGATCATCCCGGCCAATCCCGAAGTGGCCTCGCTGGGAAAATACGGGGACATTCCCGTGGGCTACCATACCGGGGTGCCCAATATCTCGGTGCCCCTGGTACAACTCTCGGGCAGAAGTACCCAAGTGCCCGTAAGCCTCAGTTACCATGCCTCCGGCTTTCGTGTCAATGAAATTGCCTCCAGAACTGGTTTGGGGTGGACCCTCATGGCAGGCGGCTCCATCAGCAGAAGCGTACGGGGCATACCGGACGATTACGTCACCGGCTTTTTGAACCCCACCGTGACCGTACCGGGATTTCTGGCCGGGACGCCCACCGACAAACTCTACTGGATCGACGGCTTCCACGATGAATACGACTTTGAATCGGACATCTATCACTACAACTTCCAGGGACAAAGTGGCAAGTTCTTCTTTAAGCAGGACGAGACCGTGGTCTGCCATCCCAAGACCGATCTAAAGATAGTTCCCGAATTTAACGGAAGTGGCAAGATCTTGGGCTTTCAAATAACGAACGTGGACGGTACCATCTATCATTTTGGCAAGTCCAAGGATGGACTCCGGGAAGCAAAGGATCTTTCCACGACCTACGGCATCAACGGGAGCACCCTCCCCGATCCGCCCCAGTCCATGGAAGATTACACTACCTCCTGGAAGCTCATGGATATAGAAACGCACGACAAGGAGCTTACCTCCTTTAGCTATACCCATGCCAACGTAAGCTTTTACAATGTGGGAGGCCAGCGCAAGGAGATACCGACCCTTGGAGGCACCTCCAGCAATCCCATTGGCACCAGCTATACCTATAACGTGGACAAGGTGCACCGACTTACCTCCGTTTCCAACGACCGGGGCTCGGTCGCCTTTGAGTACACCCTCTCCCGTACGGATCTGAAGTTCGATTACGCGCTGACCGATGTGAAGCTCAAGGACGCGTCCAACAATGTTGTGGATGCCTATAAGCTCAATTACGGCTACTTTACCTCTACCCAGCTGAGTACGGTGAACTTTGGGGATCTGGACCAAAGACGCAAACGGCTCTATCTACAGAACGTACAGCAGACCGTGGGCAGCACCACCAATAAGAAATATACCTTTACCTATAATACTTCCAAAATATTGCCGGACCGGATGTCCTATGCCCAGGATTTTTGGGGCTACTACAACGGAAAGAACAATACCTTTTTCTACCCCGAGATCGAATGGAACGGTGGCGCAGGCAGTACTACCTACACCACCATCCCAGGGGGCGATCGTACGGTAGACGAAACCTCTGCCAAGGCCTGTATGCTTACCAAGATTACCTACCCTACGGGCGGGTACACGGAGTTCGACTATGAATCCAACACCATTGGGAACATAGGCAATATTGATTTTTTTCCGTTGATCGAAACGGAGACCGAGGTGATCGACGGGCTCAGTTCCATAGGTTCCACTGCCACCGTTTTTGAAAAGGTGATCACCATAAGCGATCCCAGTATTTATGTGGCCGGAATCACCTGGTCGGTAGAATTTATTACCTGTGCCAATCCAACCGGATTTGAATGTCCCCTGGCCGAGCTCTACAAATGGGACGGCTCCCAATATGTGCTTATTTCCAACACCAGTGGCTCCGGGATAAGCTCGCAAGGGATTGTTTTTAATCCCAGTAGCCCCTTGCAGTTAAAAATAAAGTTGTACAATAATTCAGGGGTTTTTCCCCCGGATCCACGGCAGGATATTTCCGCTACGGTATTCGGAAAGACGGTGTCGTCCATATACGACAACGGCGTACCGGGGGGCGGACTGCGGGTAAAAAGCATCACCTCCTATGACAGCGACAACACGCAGTTGCTAAAAAAAGACTATCTGTACACCCTTTTCAGCGATCCCACCACCACCAGCGGGGGCGCATTGAATCCGCCCACTTATGTCTATAAGAATATGCCCTACTGCAACGACCTGGGTGCTACCGCCGGACCCATGGACCTGCTGTCCTCCAACAGCGTTTTCCCCTTGACCAACGGCAGTTCCTATACCACCTGCTATACCAATGTGACGGAACTTTTGGACGGCGGGAACGAGGGCAAGAACGAGTATACCTACCATTTTGTCTATGACGGGGAGGGCGTACAGACCAATATCTATTTCACGGGCTCCCTGGAATTCGGGATCAATACCCCCCTGCAGGATTTTGCGCACCGGCGTGGCCTGCTCCTGAAGAAAAAGACCTATGCCAAAACAGGTGCTACCTATAAGCTGCTCAAGGAGACCTCCAACAGCTACAACGCCTTTGGGGAAAACCTCTTGGATGAGAACCTGGTCATTGACCATAGGGGCTGTTTTGGTGGCTATACGCCCTATTCTAACCTGAGCGAACGTTTTTACCAGACCCAACAGGTGGTGAAGGACTATCACGATTCGGAGGACGTGACCACGACCACCACCTACAATTACGACCCAACCGGCTATACGGGGAGAAGCTTCCCCATAGAAACGGTCACCACGGACAGCAAGGGCAATTCGGTGACCACGCGCACTTATTTTACGGCCGACAAGGCACTGCTCACCGGCCTCACCACTACAGCCTCCAATGCCATTGAGGACCTCAAGGATCAAAACCGGGTGGCAGAACCGCTCCAGGTGAGCACTACACTTAGGAATTCGGGCAGCACTATTTTGTCTGAAAGCGATCTGCGGACCAATTACAGGAATTGGGGCAGTGATCTGGTGCTTCCGGAATACGTGCAATCGCGCAAAGGCAGCAGCAACCTGAATGATCGGATCCAATACCATAGCTACTACAGCAATGGCAATGTAAGGGAGGTTTCCAAGGCCAATGGACCCCTGATTACCTATATCTGGGGCTATAACGAGGAATACCCGGTGGCCAAGGTGGAGAATGCCAGCTATAGTCAAATAGAGGCCTTGACCGAGTTTGGGACCAACTTTACACTGGGCGCCGGAGGATTATCCGCTATTCAGAATACGGACCTGCGCACTTTGGCGAATGCCATGGTAACCACCTTTACCTACGATCCCCAAGTGGGGGTTACCAGTGTTACCGACCCCAGGGGGTATACCACCACCTACGAGTACGACAGCTTTAATCGCTTGCAGTATGTGCGGGATGCCCAGGGCCAACTGCTGTCCGAGAACAAGTACAACTATAAAACCCAATAAGGCCATGAAAACCTATATCCATTTTATTATTTTGATCTTGGCCGGCCAACTGGTGCTGGGCCAGACCCCATCTACGATTACCAAGCCCGATGCAGGGCAATCTACCTATACGGTCACAGGGACCGTTACCCTGACCGCTGTGCAGAGCATAACCCTGGGACCAGGCTCCTGGATACAGAGCGGGGCCACCTTTACGGCCGCCGTTACGGGCGGACTTACGGCCCAGGACCCCTACACTTCCATAAGCTTCAGCGACGAGAACTACGTGTTTACGCGCGGTTTTCAAACGGGCATGGCCAGCTTTAACAGCGGTACGGCCAAAGAGGGCGATGTGCTGGAACAGATTACCTATTTTGATGGCCTGGGACGGCCCATGCAACAATTGGCGATCAAGTCGGCCCCCGACAAGGAAGACCTGCTGGTACATATGGAATACGACCCCTATGGCCGGCAAGAAAAGGAATGGCTGCCCTATCACGAGCCTACGGGCAGCTTGGGCACCTACCGCGGCGATAAGGCCACGGCCACCCAACAGTATTACCAAACGGAGTACGCGGCCGATTTCAGTGGACTCACCACGGCCAACGTAAATGCGTATTCCCAAAAGGAGTTTGAGCATTCGGAGCTGAACCGTCCCCTAAAACAAGGGGCACCGGGCAAGGATTGGAAAGTGGGCAACGGCCACGAGATCGAGTTTGCCTACGAGGGCAACGCCACCAACGAGGTACGCCGTTTCAATGTTACCCTCACCTTTGCCAACAATACCTATACGCCAACCTTGGTACAGAACGGCCATTACACCGCCGGGGAACTGTATAAAACCGTGACCAGGGACGAGAACCATAGCTCCGGCACCGACCATACCACGGAGGAGTTTACGGACAAACTGGGCCGGGTAGTGCTGAAACGCACCCACAATAGTGGGGACCATGATACCTACTACGTGTACGACGACTATGGTAACCTGAGCTATGTACTGCCGCCCAAGGTGACCACGGGCAGTGTGAGCAGTACGGAACTCAGCGAACTCTGCTACCAGTACAAGTACGACCATAGGAACCGCCTAGTGGAAAAGAAGATTCCGGGCAAGGGCTGGGAGTATATCGTCTATAACCAACTGGACCAGCCCATCCTTACCCAGGATGCCAATCTGGATGCGGCCAACCAATGGCTCTTTACCAAATACGATGCCTTTGGCAGAGTGGCCTATACGGGCAGGGATGATGGCAATAGTAGTACCAGGACCACCTTACAGACTGCGGCCAATGGCGCAATTTCACCTTACGTTTCCAAGACGGGTGAAAATACGTATACGGCAGACAATACCAAAGTATACTATTCCAACGATGCCTACCCAACCAGTTTTGATAAGGTATTTACCATCAATTACTATGATGACTATGTTTTTGATTTAGCAGGTATTGTCCTCCCTACGGGCAACATCCTAGGCCAGGCACAGGCTACAGATGTAACCGGATTGCCCACAGGTTCCAAAGTTAGGGTGTTGGGCACCTCCAATTGGATTACCACAATAACGATTTATGACACCAAGGGGAGACCTATTTATGTGGTCAGTAAAAACGATCATTTAGGCACCACAGATGTGGTGGAGACGGAGCTCGACTTTGGCGGCAAGGTTGTACGGACCAAGGCTACCCATAGCAGAACAGGGAACGCGGATATTGTTACCGAGGATAGCTTTGAATACGACCACGAGGCCCGTTTGATCACCCAACAACAGCAGATCAACAGTGGGGCAGAGGAGACCCTAGTGCACAACGCCTATGACAACTTGGGGCAGTTGACCTCCAAGCAGGTGGGCGATGGCCTGCAGACCGTGGACTATGCCTACAACGTACGGGGGTGGCTAAAGCAGATCAACGATCCAGCGAGCCTGGGCAGCGATCTCTTTGCCTTTGACATCAACTACAACACGGCAGACCATAGCGGCACTGCGCTCTACAACGGCAATATCTCGGAAACGGAATGGAAGACGGCCAATGACAACGTGCTGCGCTGGTACCGTTACAGCTATGATGCCCTGAACCGCATTAGCAGTGGTACGGACAGTAGCGGTAATTACAACCTAGTCTCCATTGGCTATGACAAGAACGGCAATATTACGGCCTTGAACCGCAAGGGGCATACCAACAGCGGGGCCACCACTTTTGGCACCATGGACAACCTCGTGTATACCTATGACAGCGGTAACAAGCTCACCAAGGTACTGGATAACGGCAACGATACCTACGGCTTCAAGGACGGAGTCGATACCACCACGGAGTACACCTATGATACCAACGGCAATATGAAGACCGATGCCAACAAGGGTATTACAAGTATTACGTACAATCATCTGAATTTACCTACACAAGTGACCCTTAGTGGAGGAAGTATTTCGTATATTTATGATGCCACGGGTGTAAAACTGAAGAAAACGGTGAACGAAACCGGGCAAAGTGCCGTAACGACCGAGTATGCTGGGAATTACGTGTACGAAAACAGTTCTTTGATATTTTTTAACCATCCCGAGGGCTATGTGGAACCGGATGGTAGCAATTGGGATTATGTGTACCAATATACGGACCATTTGGGCAACATCCGCCTGGCCTATTCCGATGATAACAACAACGGTAGCATTGCCACCTCCGAAATCCGGGAGGAAAACAATTATTATCCTTTTGGGCTAAAGCATAAGGGGTATAATGGGGGACAAAGTGCGGCCAGAAATCATAAATACGGTTTTGGCGGTAAGGAAGAACAGGATGAAGTTGGTCTTGGATGGCATGATTTTGGTGCAAGGAACTATGATGCAAGTATAGGAAGATGGATGAATCCTGACCCATTGGCAGAGGCATACACTCATACATCCCCTTATGGTTATGTAGAGAATAATCCTGTATTTTTTATAGACCCCGATGGACTTAGGATTGATGTGTCATCTATTTTAGAACAAGATGAAGATGGCAACTATGTACATCAAGAATTAGCAGAAGCATTCTTGGCATTTGCTAACTCCGATGTTGGTATTGAGTTTTTGTCAAAGTTTGCAGAAGGAGGACAAACCATAGGAGACCATACCTTTGAGGAAGATGGAGAATTTCATTCTCAAGGTATTGACTTGGCTTTTAATGCAACAAATGAGAATTATTCAAAAGGAGAGGGTTCTGAAGAACGAGGAGATAGAGGTGCTAATGCAAGAACTAAATTAAGTCCTAGCCCTTATCAATTTGAAAGGAATGGAAAAGGAACAATCAATGTCAATGTCAATAAAGTTCTTAATGTAAATAATGAATATGCTAAGGCTTATAAAAATGACCCGGATAATCCAATGGCAAAGACTTTATTTATCCTAAGTAGAACCTTATCCATATTCCATGAAACGATTATTCATGCGGATGGCTTAGCTGGAGACCTTGCTGATAATTGTACGTTAGATTGTTCAAATATAAATAAGAACTTAAATACATATAACGATGGGGTTCAACAACATATTCAAGCAAAACAAGAGGGTTCTTTATTTTTAACGAAGGTAGTGCCTGTTATGAGGCAGCTCTATAATGCTGTTGGTATTAAAAGGACAAATGCACAAATTAAAAAACAAGCAACAAATTTTAATAATTAATGAAGTTTAAAGAAAATATTATATGTTCGATTATCCTTATCATTTTATCATTTAGTTGTAAAAAGCAACAAGACTCAGGGATTACCGAAGTAGAAGTTATTAATGATATTTTTCTAGAATTAGTCAAAGACAGGCATCTTTACCAAGACCAAGACGATTTTATAGAAGAATATTATAGAACACATACTGACTCCATAAGTGTGGATAGTATGAATATATTGTATAGAGACAAAAAGAAAGTTCTTAAATACGGAACACTTTTATTAAAAGATAAGTTAGTTCCTCTTACAAAGGATGAAAAAGAACTTTTGAATGAAATAAATGAAGATGACCCTGCTGTACAATACACTACTGTAGATGATGATGTATCATTCAACCTGAACAGTATAAGCAATAGGGGTAATTACACTATTCTTAGAAAAACAGAAGATTATTCCAATATAGGGAAAGATGCAACATCTGCAATTCGTTTTTCGAGAGTCCATTTTAATAGAGAAATGGATAAAGCAGCTTTTAGTTATGAAATTATCTGTGGAGAACTTTGTTACTCAAGAGGTTTAATCCTCATAAGTAGAAATGAAAAGGATAAATGGGTTATTGTCAAAGGATACCCGATTGAAATAAGCTAAATGAACCACCCTTCGGGGTGGTTTTTTGTTATAGAGTATTAATTTTGGAAGCTTTGATAAAATGGTCAACAGTAGTAAGAATACATTCTTTATCTTTTTCAGGCAAGTTGGCAATATCTTGAAATCTCTGTAGCATTTTAGGGTCTTTAAATAAATCTGCATTATCGCTCTCGCCCAATAAATAATCCAGATGGCGCGGAAATGTTTTCCGTGCCATACATATTGCAAAAGTGGATACTGTGACGTTTTTGTATTAAACTGCAAGGGAATTGCATTGTGCTTGTGTATTTTGTGCAAAAACCGAACATGTCCACAAAGTACCGGGCCACCACGGAGGATGTCGCATATTTTGTGACCTTGACCACGGTAGGTTGGATAGACATTTTTACCAGGCCAAGACAAAAGTACCTTTTGGTCAATGGTCTGTCCTATTGCCAGCGCCAAAAGGGGCTGGAAATTTACGCATATTGTATCATGTCAAGTCATGTACATATACTTTGCAAGGCCTGTGAAGGCCATAAACTTTCGGATATTATCCGAGATTTCAAGAAATACACTTCCAAGAAAATCATTCAGAATATCCTGGACTATCCGGAAAGCAGGCGAGAGTGGATGCTGGAGCTTTTTCAAAGGGCATGTATGCATTTTAAAAGGAATCAACGTTACAAGGTCTGGCAAAATGGCTACCATGCAGAGATCGCCTACTCCAATTGGTTCATTAAGCAAAAAATAAACTATATTCATAACAATCCTGTGGTTGAAAAAATTGTGGCCCGTCCAGAAGATTATCTGTTCAGTTCGGCAAGAAATTATGCAGAACTGGAGAATGAATTGGAGGTAGAGGTTCTGTTTATTGAATAAGATAAGGCACGGAAAACATTTCCGCGCCATCGGGAAATGATGTTAACTTTGGTACTTTAGGTCTAGAATTCTATAAAACTGACAGACTGAATGCTGTTATTATCGCTTTAATCTATGAAAATCAAGAAAATTAAGAGATGAGAATACTAATAATTATGGTAACCATTGTGTTCTTCACATCTTGTTCTGAGGAACCTAAAATAGTGATTGCAAAAGACTATATAATTAACAAACATTGGGATGATGAACGTAACAATGCCATACTTGTCGAAAGGATGAAGTTAAAAAAGGATAGCGTATTGAATATTTTCAGTTCTGACTTTAAAGGGGAAATCCCCAACCATTGGAACATTACCAACAAACTAGAAGTAGACAGCACGTTTATGTATAGTTATGCTGGGCTAAATTCCAAAGAAGATAGGGTAAAGTTAAAAGGCAAGATATTTTTTAATAAGGACAATGGTTTTTATTGGAATTTTGGCAACACATACTATGGTCATAAGAAGACTGATAAAAACGTTATTGGTAGTTTAGAAAACAATACTTGGTATAAGTTTAGTGACTTAAAGACAATAGCCTATTATGTTTACGTCTATATAGACGGCGAAGGTAAGGTCCATAGGTTCAATGTCAACATGTCCAATTATTAAGCCAGATGGCGCGGAAATGTTTTCCGTGCCATATATATTTTTAAAGCAGTACATGGTGACTTTTTTGTAGTTAACTGCAAGGGAATTGCATTGTGCTTGTGTATTTTGTGCAAAAACCGAACATGTCCACAAAGTACCGGGCCACCACGGAGGATGTCGCATATTTTGTGACCTTGACCACGGTACGTTGGATAGACATTTTTACCAGGCCAAGACAAAAGTACCTTTTGGTCAATGGTCTTTCCTACTGCCAGAGCCAAAAGGGGCTGGAAATTTATGCATATTGTATCATGTCAAGTCATGTACATATACTTTGCAAGGCCTGTGAAGGCCATAAACTTTCGGATATTATCCGGGATTTCAAGAAATACACTTCCAAGAAAATCGTTCAGAATATCCTGGACTATCCGGAAAGCAGGCGAGAGTGGATGCTGGAGCTTTTTCAAAGGGCATGTATGCATTTAAAAAGGAATCAACGTTACAAGGTCTGGCAAAATGGCTACCATGCAGAGATTGCCTACTCCAATTGGTTCATTAAGCAAAAAATAAACTATATTCATAACAATCCGGTAGTTGAAAAAATTGTGGCCCGTCCAGAGGATTATCTGTTCAGTTCGGCAAGAAATTATGCGGAACTGGAGAATGAATTGGAGGTAGAGGTTCTGTTTATTGAATAAGATAAGGCACGGAAAACATTTCCGCGCCATCAGGTTTCTGTTTATTGAATAAGCTAAGGCACGGAAAACATTTCCGCGCCATCGGGTTGTGGTTTTTCTTTTGCAGCCTACGGTAGCCACAAAGTCCAGCGAATATCAGGATACTGGAGGAATTTTAGGATAAAAGTAATATCCTACAAATTTTAGCAGAAAATAATCGGCATACTTCTTCATTTTCCTTATTTTTAAAGCACTAAATCGTACGCATGAAATACCCAATTCTTTTCTGTGGCCTTATGTTAGGGGCTTTGTTGTGTTGTTCCTGTGCCAACCAAAAGGCACAACGCCAGGAGGCCGCCATTACTTTCCCCGAATTGGGAAGTATGGTAAAGCTCAAAGGAAAGCTGTTGCATACCCAAATGCAACAGATCGGCACCCCGCAGTTGCAAGCACCTTTAAAACTTACCGTACAACAACTGCCATTCAATAGTGCCAGTTACACTACCTATAGCACCTACATTAAGAAGGCCGGCCAGGTCAATAGCATAGCCTATGACGACTCGCTGCCCTATAAACCCAAGTATCTCCGCTTACAGCTCCTGGACAGGATCGGCCTGGTACAGCTCCTAAATTCGGAGGCCAATACCCAGGTGCGCAACTATCTGGAAAACGACCCGGACTATAGGATGGTGGTCTCCTTGGATGTTACCATGCAAGACGCGTTGATGCCACAGTTTTTGGAAGCGGGCAATGTGCTGTTGCAACAGAACGGGCACGGAGAAATGTTTCTGGTCCTGGAAAACGGCAAGCAACAGCAACCCCTGGATTTTTCCCAGGTGCAGGTGTTCAATTATGGAACAGCCTCCTTTTGCTGGGGTGAGGACCAGTTCAATAAAATGAAGATCGAGGCCATCCTTTCCTTCAAGGAGAGTTGCCCCCAGGGCACCCATAAAAAGGCGGCCAAAGCAAGTGGCGACAGGGAGTATTTGAAGTTCAAATAAGCTGAAGACGGATATAAGAAGTGGGCCATGTCGGTGTTGCTCTGTCCGCTTGAGCGCAGTCGAAGGCTTGGACGAGCAAAAGAAATGAAAACTTAATAAAAACAAATTATAAAATTAGGCCCCAAAGCCAAATGAAACGGAATTCGACCCAAGGAAAACTAAGCCGTCTATGAGCAAACTTATGAAGTATCTTAAACCTATCACCGCAATAGTGCTATTTACCCTACTCCTAGCAGCTTGTGAGGACATTCTGGAAGTGCCGGACATCACCAATGCCCAAGTACGGCTCCTGGCCCCTACCGAGGGCAGTGTGCTGACCACCAATACCATAAACCTCAATTGGGAAGCCGTCAACGATGCCACCGGGTATCGCGTGCAACTCGCTACCCCCACCTTTGAAAACGCTGCCCAGGTATTGTTGGACAGCCTGGTGGAAGAAGACAGCCTGGGCAGGGTAATCACCCGTGTGGAACGGGCACTTTTAAACGGCAACTACCAATGGCGGGTGAAGGCCCAGAACAGTGGTTTTGAAACCCCTTTTTCCTCGGCCAACTTTACCGTGGACGGGGATGAGGACGTGGATCTGGTCCCCCCCAATACCCCGGTGCCCGTGGCCCCTACCGATGGAAGCAGTCAGGACGATACGGAAGTCGATTTTGTCTGGACCCGCACCGATGTGCCCGGCACGGCGGAGCGCGATAGTATTTTTATTTTTTCCGATGCCGCCCTGCAGGTACTCGAGACCAAGGGCCTCGGGGCCAACAAGACCTTTACCGTAACACTTTCGGCAGACACTTATTATTGGTTCATAAAGGCCTTTGATGCCGCCGGGAACGAGAGTCCCAATTCAGCGGTTTTTGAACTGACGATCAACTAGCATGAAAAAACAGACCAAAACATATGTCCTTCTGGGCCTTGTGGCCCTGATTTGGGGCCTCATAGGCTTTCGGATCCTCGGTGCCCTTTCCCCCCAACCCACTACCGCCCCTGAGGTATCTACCAGTAGTTTTAGCCCAACATCCGTCAAGGAGCGCGACACCTTCAGCATTGTGGCCAATTACCGGGACCCTTTTTTGGGTACGCTGGCTACCAAGGCAAAAAAAAAGATCCCCGTTAGACGAACGGCACCCAAGGAGATCGTACCTGCGGTTGATATCCGCTATACCGGATTTATCACGGACAAGAATACCCGACAAAAGGTCTTTTTTCTGAGCATCAACGGGCAACAGCACCTGATGTCGGCCAAGGATAAAATTGAGAACGTTACCCTGCTCAGTGGCACCCGTAACACCGTAAGGGTGCGGATAGGAAACAAGCTGCGGACCGTAACCCTTACACAATGATGGGAAGAATACAGGCAGGGGCATTGCAATTTGTACTCTTTATCGGGGCGGTGATCGCCGTGTTGTTGCTGGCTTTTGTACTGCTCAGTTATACCCATGCGCGCTTCGGTAAAAGTGCAAATCGTTTTGTAGATACCCTAAAGACGGCTGATCTGGGGGTGACCTATGCCCTTAAGTCTGGCATGCGGCCTGGCGATACCCTGGACCTGGATATGGGCCTCGGGAAGGGCATAATGGTAAAGGGTGTAAAGGAATATTGGGGTGTTTTTGAAAAATATGGGGTAGTGGCCACCGCCTCTAAGCACCGTTTTACCAAAGTGGCCCTGGCCGGTGGGGGTATAGGGCCAACATCTCCCGTTTTGTATTTACAGGACAACGAACGCCCTTTGATCATTGTGGGTACGGCAAAAATCACTGGTAATGCCCTTTTGCCCAAGCAGGGCATACGTCCCGGCAATATCTCCGGACATTCCTATTATCACCCACAGCTGGTATACGGTAGGCAGGGTACAAGTACCAAGACCCTACCCAAATTGGGTACTGGGCATTTGGACTACCTGAAACAGTTATTGGCCCTTAATACATCTACCAATACTTTGGAAGAACGGCCCTTGGTGCGCCTTACCGAGATAAAAAATTCCTTTAAGCGGCCCACCCAATTTATCAGGGGCCATGTACTGGACCTCTCCGAAACCCGAATAACGGGCAATGTGGTGGTTTGGGCGGCACAGAAGATCCGGGTAGATGCCTCTAGCATGCTCACCGATGTACTCTTGGTGGCCCCGGAGATCGAGATCGGGCCCGGGGTCAAAGGAAACTTTCAGGCAGTGGCAAGCAAACGTATAGACGTAGGAAGGAACTGTGAACTGTATTACCCTTCGGCCTTGGCGGTCATTGAAACGGTACCGGTAAAAAAGGAAAATACCCTTGGGGAACCGCCGAATATTTATGTGGCACCGCGGACGCAGATTCGTGGTACACTCCTGTACCTGGGCGATGGCGAGACGCAACGCTTTTCCCCGCAGATCAAGATAGATACGGACGCCCATGTCACTGGCGAGATCCATTGCGCCGCCAACCTGGAACTCAAGGGGAACCTTACAGGGCACTTGAGCACCCACAGCTTTATCGCCCTGGAAAACGGGAGTATTTATCAGAATCATTTGTATAATGGTACCATGGACAACAGGGACTTACCGCTCCAATTTGCGGGCTTGACCTTTGAAGGCACAGAAACTAAAAATTTGGGAAAATGGCTCTACTGAAACGCATAAAGGCATCTACCCTCATGGAAACCATGGTGGCCACGGTACTGATCGTCATCATCTTTGCGGTGGCCAGTTCCTTGCTCAATTCCATTTTTTTGGCCCAGATCAAGGGAAATACGGCAGCGGTGGATACCCATTTAGGCGAATTGGAATACGCCTATAGGAACGGAAAGATCCCCTTGCCCTATGAGGGCGAGTTGCAAGGTTGGGAGGTACGGATGTCGGCACAGGAGATCAAAGGGCTTACTTATGTGGTGCTCGAGGCCCAGCACAGGGAAACCGGAAAAACAACAAGCAGCCATGTGGTACAAAACTAGGATCAAGGCCTTTACGCTGAGCGAAATGTTGGTGGTGCTGTTTATCACGGTCATTGTGGTGGGCCTGGCCTTTAGCGTGCTGAACCTGGTACAGCAACAACTTTGGGGCATGGGGCGCAACTATGAAAAGACGGCCGAGCTCAACCGGCTACGTCAGGCCCTGTGGGTAGATTTTAGTTCCCATGGAGCCCTTGGCTTTCAAGAGGCAAGCGGTACGCTGATCTGCACCAATGAAATGGGGGCGGTGCATTATAACTTTGGGGAGGAATGGATTGTTAGGGAAAAGGATACCTTTCATATTTCCATTGTGGAGCGACAATTCTACTACAATGGCGAGGCGGTCCTGTCTGGACGGGTAGACGCCCTGAAATTGAAGACCGATAAAAAATTGGGGGAACAGCAACTCTTTGTACAAAAAACCAAGGCCGCAACGGCCTATATGAACTGATGGGATTTAAACTGGAACATACTACGGCCAAAACGGTGCCCCGGAATAAAGGGGAGGGGCGGCTCACCACGCTCCTTCAACAAGAAATCACGTTCTTTGGTGCCGCTTTTTCCAACAAAAAGAAAGAGGAATTCTATACCGAACTCAGTATTCTCCTAAAGGCCGGTATTACCCTAAAGGAGGCACTGAACTTAATCGTGGAGAACCAAAAAAAGGAAAAGCCACGGTTGTTCTACCAGGAAATGGTAGACGGACTGGTATCCGGGCAAAGTTTTTCCGAAGTGCTACACGCCAAAAAGGAGTTTTCGGAATACGAATACCATTCGTTGCGGATCGGGGAAGAAACAGGGACCATGCCGTTGATTACGGAGGAACTCGGTAAATTTTTCGGGAGGAAGAACGAGCAGCGGAGAATTTTGGTTAATGCGCTGACCTATCCGGTGGTCATTCTGATTACGGCCATACTGGTGGTCATCTTTATGTTACGCATGGTGGTGCCCATGTTCCAGGATATTTTTAGACAGAACCAAGTAGAACTGCCCGGGATTACCAAGATGATTATCGGGGCGTCCGACTTCATTCGCGATTATGGCCTATGGGTGGTGGTATTGCTGGCCGTGCTTGTAGGTTTTAGAAAAGTGTACCAACAGAAACCATGGTTTAAAAGGAACAGGGACAAGGTGTTGCTTAAACTGCCCTTTGTCGGCACCTTTATCAAAGCGGTATATCTGGCCCAGTTTACCCAGGCCGTTACCCTGCTGACCACTTCCAAGGTGCCCATTTTAAACAGCATCCAACTGGTAAAACGGATGATCGATTTTTACCCCCTGAGGGAAGCCCTGGATACTGTTGAGCAACGAATCGTTTCAGGGGATGGATTGAGCGATAGCCTAAGGGGCAACCGTATTTTTGACAACCGGATGATATCCCTGGTAAAAGTGGCCGAGGAAACCAACCAGACCGAGTTTATCTTTCAACGCCTCAACCAACAGTATGCCCTGGAGGTACAGCAGAAATCGAAAATGCTCTCCACCCTGCTCGAACCCTTCATTATCATTATCGTTGGGGCGCTGGTGGGCGTCATTCTCGTGGCCATGTACCTACCCATGTTCAAACTCAGCAGCGTATTGGGTTAAGGCTTTGTTTTCCTTTTTTAACAAAAAAAATTGTGCTGTTATTGTAACATTTTAACAACTTGACAGTCATATACAAGAACGAGCGCGGGACCCTATTTGAGACGTGGGGTTTTCCGTTGCAAGCATAAACCCGCTACACGGGCAGCAAACGGCTAAAACACAACCGACCATGATTGAAATCAAAGATCTTCATAAGTCCTATCAAATGGGAAGCAATTCCCTACATGTGCTAAAAGGGATAAACTTCTCCGTCAAGGAGGGCGAACTGGTAGCCATTATGGGCTCTTCGGGTTCCGGAAAATCTACTTTGCTCAATATTCTGGGCATGCTGGATGTGGCCAATGAAGGTGAATATATGTTGGATGGGGTCCCCATCAAAGATCTCAACGAGACCAAGGCGGCCAGATACCGCAACAAGTTTTTGGGTTTTGTCTTCCAATCCTTTAACCTGATCAATTATAAAAGTGCTTTGGAAAATGTGGCACTCCCTTTATACTATCAGCGGGTACCTAGAAAGGAACGTCAGGAGAAGGCCCTAAAATATTTGGAGCAGGTAGGCCTTAAGGAATGGGCTACCCACTTGCCAAGCGAACTTTCAGGAGGTCAAAAGCAACGTGTGGCCATAGCAAGGGCCATGGCAGCGGAACCCAAGGTACTATTGGCCGATGAGCCTACCGGGGCCTTGGACAGTACCACTTCTTACGAGGTAATGGACCTTATACAAAAGATTAACGATCAGGGCAATACCATTTTAGTGGTGACCCATGAAGAGGACATAGCACATATGTGCAAACGCATCGTACATCTTAAGGATGGCGTAATCGTAGAAGACAAGAAGGTAAAACAAGTAAGGGCTTCGGAATATGTTTGATAGGGACATTTGGCAAGAAATATTTCACAGTATCAAGAACAACAAACTCAGGACCTTCCTGACCGGTTTTTCTGTTGGCTGGGGCATCTTCATTTTGGTCATGCTCCTGGCCTCGGTGAACGGGATGCAAAATGGTTTTACCGGGCAGTTCAATGACGATGCCACCAATTCTATTTTTATTCGCCCAGGAAATACTTCCAAAGCCTATGCAGGCTTTGAAGCCGATCGTAGGATCCAACTCAAAAATGATGATATTGAATATATCAGACGGAGTTTTCCCGAGGATTTTGTAGACATCAGTGCACGCTTTTTCAGGGGCGTCTCGGCCCGTTATAAAGCCGAAACCGGATCCTACTCGGTACAAGCGGTACATCCGGACCATCAGGTTATTGAAAAGACCATTGTTACCCAGGGAAGGTATATCAATAACAACGATATTGCCACTGGGGCCAAGGTGGCCGTCATAGGCAGAAAAGTAGGGCAAGACCTGTTCAAGACCGAGGACCCCATAGGAAAGTTCGTGGAGTTCAACGGACTCCCGTTTCGGGTTATTGGAATTTTTATAGATGAGGGCGATGACAATGCCGAACGGGGCATCTACACTCCGGTGAGCACCTATCAGCGCATCTATGGCAATACGGACAAAATTGATCAAATACTGCTCACCTATAATCCTACCTACGATTTGGCCAGGGCTTTGGAGTTTTCGGATCGTCTGGAGACCTTGATGAAACGAAAGCATAAGGTGTCGCCCAAGGACCAGTCGGGCATACGGGTATGGAACTACGCAGAGGCCTTTTCCGACATCAGCAGCTTTACCGGGGTTTTATCGGCAGTAAGTATTGGCGTTGGTTTTTTGATCCTCATCGCGGGCATTGTGGGCATCGGAAATATTATGGTCTTTATCATAAAGGAGCGCACCAAGGAAATCGGGGTACGTAAGGCCCTGGGCGCAGAACCCGGCCAGATCATTAAATTGGTTTTGTTGGAGTCCGTTTTTATTACGGCGCTGTCCGGATTTATCGGGCTGCTCTTCGCCACCGGAATTTTATCGCTCATTGGTCCCAGTATGCAAAGTCCGGCATTTACCAATCCGTCCGTAAGCTTTTCTACCGTGCTAACCGCCACCATTATTTTAGTGGTTGCAGGCTTGTTCGCAGGGATGATACCCGCTATAAAGGCGGCCAATGTAAAACCAATTGTAGCACTAAGGGATAAATAGTATGTGGTTATTCGATAAAGATCTTTGGAGTGAAGTTTTTAACACCTTGGGGAAGAATATGTTCCGTACGTTCCTCACCATGTTGGGCGTCATCTTTGCGATGATCATCCTCATGTTACTATTGGGCTCGGCCAATGGCATGAGCAACGGTTTTGACAATGTCTTTGCCGGCACGGCCTCCAACAGCCTTTTTGTATGGAGCCGTAGTACCTCTGAACCCTATAAGGGCTTTGAACGGGGCAGACGGATCCAGTTTAGGATCGAGGATGCCAGCATCCTGAAACAACAGATTCCGGAAATAGAGGTCCTGGCACCACGAATAGAGCTTGGAAACCATCGGGATGTGGTCACCGTGTATAGAAAGGGGCGAAAAAGTGGGTCCTCGGTCTATGGGGATTATCCGGAAATAGACAATATCACCAAAAAGAAATTGGTCGATGGCCGGTTCTTGAACCAAAATGATATTGACGCCTCCAAAAAGGTATGTGTTATCGGGGAAGAGACCTATAAACTGCTGTTTGATAAGGGCGAAAACGCCATAGGTGAGGATATTCGTATCAATGGCGTGTTTTTTAAGGTCATCGGGGTGTACAAACCCAATAACAATATCAATATAGATGGGGAAAATGCCGTCTTCATTCCCTTTTCTACTTTTCAGAAGGCCTTTAACTCGGGGGACCGCATGGGCTGGATGGCCATTGACGTAGACCCGGAGACCAGTGTGGCTGTCGTGGAGGAAAAGATCAAAAAGCTATTAAAGGGCAAATACGATATCCATCCGGACGATGAACGGGCCATTGGCAGTTTTGATATGTCCGAAATCTTCAACAATATAGCGGCCTTTACCACGGTATTAAAAGGGTTCTCCTTTTTTGTGGGCATTTTCACCTTATTGGCCGGCGTTATCGCCATTAGTAATATCCTTTTGATTACGGTAAAGGAACGCACCAAGGAAATTGGGGTAAGGCGGGCACTCGGGGCCACGCCCCGGATCGTAAAACGGCAGATCGTGGTGGAGGCCATCGTTTTGACCGCTTTTGCCGGACTTGTCGGTTTTGCCCTTTCCGTGGGCATTCTCGCGGCACTCGATGCTGCCTTTGGTCAGGGCAATGATTTTCCCTTTAGGGACCCCATGGTAAGCATACCCCAGTTTGGTATCTCCTTTTTATTGATGATCAGCCTTAGTGTGCTGATCGGGATGATTCCGGCTAACAGGGCGATAAAAGTTAAACCCATAGATGCACTTAGAGAAGAATAAAAACAAATAACCATCAAAATATTGAGAATGAACAAGTACGTAAAATACGGATTAATAGGAGTGGGCGTGATAGGAATTTTAGGAGCTACCGCCTATTTCATAAAACAGAACAGTACCCCGGCCAAGCTCTATGAGACCGAGAGCCTGGAAAAGAAGGATATTGTAAACCAGGTCATTGTTACCGGGAAGGTCATCCCAGAGGATGAGATCAACATCAAACCACAGATTTCGGGCATCATCAATAAAATTTTCCTGGAGGAAGGGGATGAGGTTAAGGAGGGCGATTTAATTGCCACCATAAAGGTAGTGCCCAATGAGCAGTCACTGGCCAGTGCCAGGGGGCGGGTTAAGAACGCGGAGGTGAGTTTGGCCAATGCCAAAACCGAATACGATAGGAATAAGGCCATTTTTGATAAGGGCGTTATTTCCAGTCAGGATTTCAATGCCATAAAACTGACCTATGACCAGGCCAAGTTAGAGCTGGAGAATGCCAGGAACGATTACCAGATCATTCGCGTGGGATCGGCAGGCGGTTCGTCCAGTGCCAATACCAATATCAGGTCTACGGTGGCCGGTACCATTTTGGAGATTCCGGTAAAGGAAGGTGATCAGGTCATTGAAAGTAACAACTTCAACGACGGAACCACCATTGCCACCATTGCGGATATGACCAAAATGATCTTTGAAGGTGAAGTGGACGAGGCCGAAGTGGGCAAGCTCAAATTAGGGATGCCCCTGGAAATAAGCTTGGGTGCCCTGGAAAAATCGACCTTTGAGGCTATTTTGAAATTCATTGCGCCCAAAGGGGTAGAGGAAGAGGGTGCCGTTCAGTTTAAAATTGAAGGGGACCTGGTGGTCCATGATAGCGCCTATGTGAGGGCCGGTTACAGTGCCAATGCCTCCATAGTACTGGAGGAGAAAAAGGATGTGCTGTCCATTAAAGAGGCTTTGTTGCAATTTGATAAGGAAACGGAACAGCCCTTTGTTGAGATCGAGGTGGGCGTGAACGAGTTTGAGCGTAAAGATCTGGAACTGGGCGTGAGCGATGGTATAGATGTGGAAGTGGTATCCGGTCTGGAAGAGGATGCCAAGGTCAAAGTATGGAACGAACTCGAGAAGGAGGATGAGGATGAAGATTCCTAAAAAGCACAACAAGACATCAATCAAAATCATTAATCAAAAAAATTACCACCACATGAAATTTAAGATAGCAATACTACTGGCTCTTTTTTCCGTTGGAATAGCTTCGGCACAGTTGAAAAAATGGACGCTGGTCGAATGTGTTACCTATGCCGTGGAGAACAATTTGAGTGTAGCGCAATTTGAGTTGGATCTGGATAATGCCAAGATCGATAGGTCCGATGCCCTGGGCGCATTTCTTCCGGATCTAAATGCATCCACGAGTGCATCCGGGAACACAGGGCTGTCCTTTGATCCCACAAACAACGAACCGGTGACCACTACCATCTTTACGGCGTCGGGCAGCATTACCTCCTCGGCAACCCTTTTTGATGGGCTACGGAATTACAAGCGTTTGCACAGGGCAGAGCTCAACGCCATTGCCAATCAATACCGACTCGAAGATTTAAAGGACGATATACGGCTTATGGTGGCCAACGCCTATTTGCAGGTGGTCTCCAACAAGGAATCCCTAAAGGTGTTCAGGGCCCAATACGCCGTAACCGAACAAGACCTAAAGCGAACCAAGGAATTGGTAGAATCCGGTGTGGTGCCAAGAGGCGATCAATTGGAGATCGAGGCCACCGCCGCTACCCAGGAACAGCAGATCGTAAATGCGGAAAGCCTAGTGCTTATCTCACGAATCAATCTGGCGCAGCTCTTGCAAATTACAGACTACGAGAATTTTGACATTGCCCAGGAGGAGTTTGATATTCCGCCCTCGGACATTTTGAACAATTCTGCCAAGACCATTTTTGCCAAGGCCCTGACCTTCAGGAACGATATTAAATTTTCCCAGTCCGGCGTGGACCTGGCCTCCAAGGATGTAGAAATTGCCAAAGGGGCCCGATACCCTACCTTAAGTGCATTTTTTAACTACAATACGCGTTATTCGGATCAAAACTTGGATCCCGTGACCGGGGAACTGATTGGTTTTAAGGAACAGTTGTATATCAATGATGGGATTTCCTATGGCGCACAGTTGAACATTCCGATCTTCAACGGTTTTAGCACGAGAAACAATATAGAACGGTCCAAAATAAGCCTGCTCAAGGCCAAGCTGCAATTGGAACAGGATAAACTAGACCTGGAGACGAATATCAATCAGGCCTATGTGGATGTGACCAATTTTTATAAGTCCTATGAGGCGGCAGAAAAGACCTTGGAAGCTCGGCGTTTGGCCTATGAGTATTCCAAGGAACGGTTTAATGTGGGCCTAATGAACGCGTTCGACTTTAGTCAGGCGCAATCCCGAGTAGACAATGCCGAGGCCGAGGTCATCCGGACCAAATACGACTACATTTTTAGGTTAAAGATATTGGAGTTCTATTTTGGTATCCCAATTCGATTGAACTAAACGGAAGTACCCTATATTTGTGGCCGATATGGCCTATATACTAAATTTGGAGACCGCCACCACCAATTGTTCGGTGAGCCTTGGAAAGGATGGGCAACAAATAGCCCTAAGGGAACAAAATAGTCCCAACTACTCCCACTCCGAACAACTGCACATTTTTATACGGGAAGCCTTGGAAGAGGCTTCCCTGTCTTTAGGCGACCTGGATGCCATTGCGGTTAGCAAGGGCCCGGGTTCCTATACCGGTTTGCGTATTGGCGTTTCCGCCGCCAAAGGGTTATGTTTCTCTTTAGACCTTCCCCTAATTGCCGTTCCTACCCTGGAAAGTATGGCGCATCAACCGCTATCCAAGGAAGTAGATATCATTATCCCCGCCCTGGATGCCAGGCGTATGGAAGTATATGCCGCTGTTTTTAACAAGGAATTCCAGGAGCTCAGGGAGACCCGGGCCGAGATTGTGGATGAGAACTCATTTGGGGACTATAAGGAAATGGGACAGGTGTGCATTGTGGGTTCCGGAGCGGCAAAATGCCAGGAACTGTTACAACACCCCAATTTTTGTTTCGATACCGCTGTGGTGCCCTCTGCCCGCGAAATGTGTGCGCTGTCGTTCCTGAAGTACGATCGGAAGGATTTTGAGGATGTGGCCTATTTTGAACCTTATTACCTAAAAGATTTTATCCTGCAAGGGAAAAAAACCTAGTCCACACTGTGAACCACCCGCTGTGGGAAGGGTATCTCTATACCGGCATCATCAAATCGCTGTTTAAGCTCCTCCAATACGTAAAAATGGGCAGCCCAGAAATCCTCGTTCTTTGCCCAGAAGCGCAAGCTCAACGTTACCGCACTATCGGCCAGTTCCCCTACGTAGACTTCGGGTACAGGTTCTTGGAGGATGCCCTCATGGTCCGCACAAATCTGCAATAAGAGATCCTTTGCCTTTTTAATGTTGGAGCCATAACCAATGCCCACATCAATTTTGTCGCGCCGGGTGTCTTCCACATTGTAATTGATGATATTGCTATTGGACAGCTGGCCGTTGGGAATAATGGCAACTTGATTGCCAAAGGTATTCAGTTTGGTGGTGAAGATGGTGATTTCCTTTACCGTACCATCTACCCCTTGGGCCGAAATAAAGTCCCCTACCTTAAAAGGCTTAAAGAGCAAAATAAGCACCCCGCCCGCAAAATTGGCCAAGGACCCCTGAAGGGCAAGGCCTACGGCCAGACCGGCCGCACCTACGATGGCCACCAAGGAAGAGGATTTTACCCCCAATTGGGTGACCACAAGCACAAAGAGTATGACCTTTAGGGTAATCCCGATAAAACTTTGGAGAAAACTTTCGAGGGTCTCATCGTAATCCTTTCGCTCAAAGAATTTACGGACCAAGCGGTTAATGAACTTCACCACCCAGAGGCCAACAACCAAAATAAGGATGGCGGTTACCAAATTGGGTAAAAGTTTCCACACCCAGTCAATGGCATTTTCTATATGTTGCTGGTAATCGGTGAGCTGTTCCATAGGTTCATATTTAAAGTGCAAAGCAATAAAAATTCCCAACTGAAATCAACAAAAAGGGAAACAAAAATCAACTTAATCCGTCTTTGTTGGCCTCAATTGGGCCAAAGCGGCTTCAGTCTGGGCCACGGGCAGCTTACAAGCACCGTTTACACAGGCGTAGATCAAGGTTTCGCCCTCCAGGTACTTATGTTGTAGCACGGCCAATTCACTGTCCTTTTCGGTTCCGGTAAACACGACGTTCGGCAGGTAATGGGAATACAGTTCCCTGGCCATTTCCTTGTAGGCTTTCCCTACCAGGGCCACCTCGTAAAACGGTTCCTGGGTATACAGGACCAGATGCATCCAATTGGCATGGCTCCGTCCGCTTTTATGAAAGTTCTCCTGCACGTTTTTTAGCATTACCCGCGCCAGGCCTTCATAATCCGATTCCGGAAAAAGTTTGGAAAGCTTGTAGAGGTTGTTGGCCATTATGGAGTTGGAGGCCGGAATAACATTGTCCGCAGTCTCGATCGTTCTACGAATGACAAAGGCATCCTTTTTTGAGGTAAAGAAGAACATGCCGCTATCCGCATCCAAAAAGTGGGTTATACAATGGTCCAGTAGTTCCTTGGAGCGGTAAAGCCACTGCTCATCAAAGGTAAGCTCGTATAGGGCCAAAAAGGCATCTATTACGGTGGCGTAATCCTCCAGATAGCCCGGAATGGTATTTTTACCGTTTTTATGGTTGTGAAATAAGGGGTGGTCCGCATTTCCCCATTGTTTTTGTATAAAATGGGCATTCTTCAGTGCAAGCTGCAAATAGTCATCCTTGCCCAAATACCTGTAGGCATCTACCAAACCCTTAAGCATTAACCCATTCCATGAAGTAAGGATTTTGTCGTCCAATCGGGGTTTACTCCGTTTGTTCCGCTCTTTTTTAAGCAGGTCCAGGCAATCTTTTAAGGTGGTTTCCAGGGTTGCCGTATCGATGCCATGTTTTTTTGCTATCCCATTTTTTGCGGAATCCCTGATCAAAACGTAGTGGTCATGCTCCCAATGGCCGTAGCTATTAATGTTGTAGTAATCTTTGAACAAGGGGAAACGATCTCCCAACAAGTTTTGCAAAACCTCCTTATCCCAGACGTAGAAAGCCCCTTCTTCCAGTTCTCCGGCCTCGTTTAAGCTGTCGGCATCGAGCGAGGAATAAAAACCGTGTCCGCTATCCGTCAGTTCCTCAATGACAAAAGCAATGGTCTGTTCCACTACCTCTTTGTACAATTCATTCTTGGTTAAGGCATACGCTTTGGCGTAGAGACTCACCAACTGCCCGTTGTCATATAACATCTTTTCAAAATGGGGCACGTGCCATTTGGTATCTACCGAGTAGCGCGAAAAACCCCCGCCCACATGATCAAAAATACCACCATAGGCCATGCGTGTTAGGCTTACCTCTACAAAATTTAGAACCTCTGTATCTTTTTGGGAAACGGCATAATGTAAAAGGAAGTCCAGGTTTCCAGGCATCATGAACTTGGGCGCCCGCTTATATCCGCCTAGAAAGGTATCAAAGTAACGCGACCAATTTTTAACGGCATCCCCAAGTTGATCCAGTGTAAATTCATCGGTATCGGTTTTGTTTTCGATCAGGTTGATGGCCCGGATTCCTTCGGTCAGCTTCTCGGCATGGCCTATGACCTTTTCCGGGTTTTTACGGTAGAGTTCCGAAAGCTCTTTTAATATGCGCATCCATTGCTCTTTTTTGACATAGGTAGCTCCCCAAAAGGGCCTACCATCGGGCAGGGCCACAATATTCAAGGGCCAACCCCCGCTACCGGTCATCATTTGCAGGGCATCCATGTAAATATGGTCCACATCGGGGCGTTCTTCCCGGTCGATTTTGATATTGATAAAATTATCGTTCATGACCTCGGCCACGGCCTCGTCCTCAAAACATTCTTTTTCCATCACATGGCACCAATGGCAGGCGGCGTAACCGATACTGATGAGCAAAAGTTTATCTTCTTTTTTGGCCTGCTCCAAAAGTTCATAGCTCCAAGCCTCCCATTGTACGGGGTTATGGGCATGCTGCAGCAGATAGGGACTGGTCTCTTTGATCAGGGCATTGGTATGTTTGTGGGTCATAGTGTCCAATTTTTGGGCAGGGCAAGCCCATGCACTTAGTACAAGCAGAATACAGCATAAATTCCTTAACATACCCAAAGGTAGAGGTAAAAAGGGAAAAAATTTGTACAAAAAAAGCGCCGACAATAGGGCGCTTTTAAGCGTTAGGGACCGTTTCTGTTATTTTACCTCGAAGGTAATTTTAACGTTTACCCGGAATTCGGTCACTTCGCCATCATTTACGATGGCACTCTGATCTTGGATATATACAGAGCGTATATTTTGTACGGATTTGGATGCCTGGGAAACCGCTTTCTTAGTGGCGTCCTCCCAACTCTCATTAGAGTTGGCCAGTACCTCTATTACCTTTAAAATTGCCATAATTAGTGTTTTTAAGATTTCTCTTAAAGTTAGCAAATAAAACACAGAATGGCACATAAATAAAGGGCAAAATCAGCCATTTAGAGCCACTACCTCCCGTACCTTATCGCCCATCATATTTTTCAGCATGGTTTCAATGCCATTTTTTAAGGTAAATGTCGATGAAGGACAGCCGCTGCAGGCTCCCTGCAAAATAACGTTCACTGTTTTGCTTTCCTTTTCATAGGATTTGAAGAGGATATTACCTCCGTCGCTGGCCACGGCAGGTTTTACATACTCCTCCAGGATATCTACAATCTGCTTCGAGGTATCGTCAAGATTTTCATGCTGCCCCTGTACCTTTGGCGTTTCCGTGGTTTTTGTTGCCGTTGTGATGTCTGCTGAGACCACTTCCTTGCCCTCCGCGAGAAAGGCGCGTATAAATTCCCGAAGCTCAAGGGTAATTTCGTTCCAATCGGCCATATCGTACTTGGTGATGGAAATATAGTTCTCGTCAAAGAACACCTCCTTTACAAAAGGAAAATGGAACAGTTGTTTGGCGAGCTCGGAGGACGCTGTCTCATCAATGTTCTTGAACTCAAAAATGCGCGCTACAATTTTTTTATTGGCAACGAATTTCATGACCGCAGGATTGGGGGTAAGTTCTGCGTAGATGGTAATCGGGACGGTTTTTAGGTTCTCCTCCTCCAGTACTACCGGTTCCCCGGCATTAAGGTATTCTACCAATTGCTGGGCCACCTCGTCCTTTACGTCTTCCCATGCCACAATATCATAACGTTCCAACGCGATAAAGTTGCCCGAAATATACACGGTTTTGACGAATGGTAGGTAAAACAACTGCTGTGCCAAAGGAGAATTTTTGGCCTCGTCTATATTCTTGAACTCATAATTGTTGTTCTTCGTAATAAAATGGTTGGTATCAAATTTTAGGATTGCCGGGTTGTTGGTTTCCACAACGGTGATCATATACTCTTTCATGCCTTGAAAATTTTTACAAAAATACGAACTAAATCTAAGCTGACCTATACATAATAATGTAGCGTTTCATCCGTTATACCTTATATTTGGACGATATAATAACCATTATCCCCACCTCCCAAATGAAAAATCGATTATTGATTTTACTTTCTTTATTCGTTTTTGGCTCACAATCCTATGCACAAGAAGGAATTCCCGTTTATTTTGATTACCTGGCAGACAACTACTACTTGGTTTATCCATCCATGGCAGGAATAGGCGAGGGGGGCAAGATTCGACTTACGGCTAGGAAACAATGGTTTAGCGTGGATGAGGCACCCAACCTGCAAACCTTGAATGCACATTTTAGGGTAGGGGAGAAAAGTGGTGTTGGGGGTATTATCTTTAATGATGCCAATGGCTTTCATTCGCAAACGGGAATAAAATTTACCTATGCACACCATTTGAGGTTTTCCCGGGATTTGAGAAACCTGAATCAACTTTCCTTTGGTTTGAGTGCAGGCGCTATTTTGAGCAGTTTGGATGAAACGGAATTTCGATCGGTAATTCCCGATCCCATAATTACGGGCACCAAAAACACCGTTGGGTATTTTAACGTGGATTTTGGCATGTCGTACAATTTTTTGGAGTTTTATGCCCATGTTGCGGCCCTGAACATACTGGGTAGTGGTCGGGATCTCTATACGGCCATAGAATTTGACAACCTACGACGGTATTTGCTATCAGTGGGTTATGTGTTTGGCAAAGGGGAATGGCAGATAGAGCCGTCCGTACTTTTACAGTTGACCGAATTTACCCAGGAAAAGACCGTGGATATCAATGCCAAAGTATACAGGGAGGTTAGCTTTGGTACCGTATGGGGAGGCTTGTCCTACAGAAGAAGTTTCGATGGGGCGCAGTTCCAGGCCAATGGAAGTTTTGGTGAGCAAAGACTACAGTTGTTTACCCCTATCGTTGGGGTAAATTACAAGAACTTTATGTTTTCCTATAATTATTCCTATCAGTCCGGGGAAATCCGCTTGGACAATGGTGGCTTCCACCAGATAACCTTGGGGTATAACTTTGGACAGGACACAGAGAAAAAATACGATTGTAAATGTCCGGCGGTCAACCTGTAAACATGTAAATGGGCCTATCAGCAAGAGCGACAGACCCATTTACCCAACACCAACCTACAACTACCTGTTTATTACCTTAATCCCATTTGTAATTCTTCTTGGCGGCCTGTTTTTGAATAGCTGTTAACATGGCGTTTTCCAACTCGCCCGTAGCTTCCTCACTTTGATGCTTGGCAATATAGGCCTCGCGCTTTTTGTTCAATTCTTGGATCTCCTTTTGGATTTTGCTCCGTTCGGTCTTTTTCCCTTCGATATAGGTTTCGATCTCCTTTTCGGACTTGCCCTTTAGTTCCTCTGGTAGATCATCCGTTTTAATGTCGGAAATGTCCAATTCCTCCTCCGCAACCGCGTCCACCAGGTCCCACTGGGAGTTTTTGTACAAGCGGGAACTTTTGCTGACCGCCCTTTTTACCGCTGTGGCCTCTTCCATATCCATGGCGTTGGCATCCTGTTCCATCTGCAATTTCTGTTTGGCCCTCCCCATGGTACCATAGGAGATATAGGTACGGTTCAATCGGGAATTCAGTTTTATGATGACATCGTCATAAGGGGTGTCTATGTGCACCACCTTTCTGTTGTGGTCAATGGCCATATATTCGCCGCCGGTCAACTTGGCGCCATTTTTCCATTCCGTGTTGATGCCCTGCTCATAGTTACCACAGAAAATGGTGTTGACAATGATGTCCTTTTCCTTGGCATTGGTTACCGCATCCTTGTAGTTGAGTTTCCCTTGCGTAAAGGGCTCGTTGCCTGCAATAAAGATCATTTTTAGATCATCGGGATTTTTGCCCCACTCCAATTGCAGTAGCGATGTGTGAATGACCTGGCCGCAGAATTCCTCGCCCCCGTTCGTAGTAAGGGAGAACAGTTTTTCGGAAATCTCATCCAGATCCCCACTAAAACCTAGGACCTGCTGTATATAGCCTTCCCTGGACGATAGATCGTCGTTTCCATATTGGTAGAGTGCAATCTGTAGTTCTGGGCGTGATGCGTTACCGCATTTGGCATAGGAAAATTTGTTTACGATATCCCATAACTGCGCTTTTGCCTGATTGATCAGACCATCCATACTGTTACTGGTATCCAACAGGAGTGCGATCTTTACATAATGCTTGGCGGGTTTTTCCGGGACCGTGGCCTGGGCCACAATGGGTTCGGGGGCCGCTTTTGTTTTGAGCTCACAACCGAACAAGGTAGTAGTCGATAGGAGCAAAATGCCAATACTGGTGATATGTCTTACTGTTTTCATCTTTTGGATTTATTTGAATTATGGGCTAAAAGTAGGTCTGAACTTTTTTTTAAAAAAAGGACAATGAGGGAAGGGGTACTTTAAATGAGGGAAACGGATCTTTGATTTCGTAAATGCCAAAAACAAGGGCTTTTTGGACCTTATTCTTAGGATTCCCTATTTTTTAAAACCGTTGAAAACCCCTAAGTTTATGCCGTTCAAAGGTAACGTATGCAAAAGTTGGGCAACATAGCGATAGTGCTTTTCCTCACCTGCCACCTCGGATTTGCGCAGGTGCAACGGAGTGCGCCCACGTATGAGGTAAGGGGTTCTGTGAAGGGAAAGGAAAGCCATACGCCCATTTCCGGGGCCGAGGTGTTTACCCCGGGAGGGGCCTATACCCGAACCGATGCCCTGGGCGAATTCAGGATCAGGGTGGCAACAGGCGATGAGCTGATCATTCAAAGTACAGCCTTTGAAACGGTCAGACATATCATCAAGAACGATGATGATATCGTGATTCTTGTGGAGGGTCAAACCACCGATGAACCGGAAAGCAAACGAAAAAAATTGGCCGTGACAACGGTAGCATCGCATCAAAACTATCTGGATTCTGCCAAGCAATATTTACGAACCGATATAGAAAAGAGTATCGATTTCATAACCCGTTCCATTGAACTCCTGGGAAAAAGGGGCAACAACAGACAGTTGGCCGAGTCCCTTACTACCCTTGGCGAACTCTACCAATACCATAAACAATACGACCTGGCCATAGCCAATTACAAAGATGCGCTGGAAGCCCGGAAATCTACACGAACCACATTGCTCTTGGGTGCTACCTATGTGTTGAGTGGCGACTTTGCCAACGCGGAAGCCACCCTTCTGCCTTTGCTGAAGCTGAAGAAAATGGTCCCCTATCAACGCATTCAGCTTTATGAGGGCCTTGGGGATACGTATACCGGTCTTAGCAGCTTGGATGATGCGGTGGCCTATTACAATGAGGGCCTAACGGTAGCAGAGAAAAACCAGATAGCCCCAAAGATTACCGATTTGAACTCCAAAATTGCGGATGCATACGCCAGGGACGATCGATCGGTAGAGGCCGAGGGATACTTTAACAACTCGCTAAAATTATCCAGGAGTCAGGCTCCACAGCGCGCTATTCAGGAAAATGAGAAGGTGGCCGATTTTTACAATAAAAAAAACAGGTACGGGGAGGAAATAGAACTTCGAAAAGAAAGTTTGAACGAATTGAACCAACTGGACGTAAAGAAGGTCGAGAAAGGCGCTACCCCCAACCAGCCGGACTCCATTACCGCACAGCGTATCAATTACAAAATTGCCACTGCCTATATTGCCCAAGACAAGTTGGACGAGGCCATACCGTATTTGGAAAAGAGTATTAGCGAGGCAGATGATGACGATGACTTGATCGTTCAAAAAGATGCCACCAGGAAGTTATCCGAACTGTACAGGAACAAAGGCGATTTTACAAGGGCTCTGGAAACCTATCAAAAATACGTGGCCGTGGTAGATACCCTGTACGTGCGCAAAGAACAGGAAATCTCAAGGGCGGCGCGTTTTAACCGGGAAATAGCAGCAAAACAAAGCCGTATCTCGGGCCTTGAGCAGGAGCGTGAACTTTCGCAGAGCAAGTACGACCTGGCACTGACATCACAGCAGTTGGTACAGGAGAGCAATAAAAGACAAAAATGGGTCATTTATTCCCTGATTTTTGGGCTCTTTCTGACCGGTTTGGCCGCTTTCTTCTTCTATCGCAGCAACAAGCAACAAAAGTTGGCGAACAACCTACTGGCCCTGAAGTCGCTCAGGTCCCAGATGAACCCGCATTTTATCTTCAACGCCCTAAATTCTGTGAATAATTTTATCGCCAAAAGCGACGAGCGGAGTGCCAATCGATATTTAAGCGAGTTTTCTACCCTAATGCGAGCCGTCCTGGAAAATTCCGAGGAGGATTTTATCCCCCTGACCAAAGAATTGGAGCTTATAGAACTCTATACCAAATTGGAACATTCCAGGTTCCAGGATAAGTTCGATTATAAGATACAGCTAGACGAACATATTGATGTGGACGCCTTTCAAATCCCTCCGATGCTTTTGCAGCCTTACATAGAAAATGCCATTTGGCACGGTCTCCGTTACAAGGAGGAGAAGGGTTTTTTACATATTGACCTTACCCAAAAAAACAAGGAGACCATTGAAATTAGCGTTATCGATAATGGTATCGGAAGAAAAAAGTCCACCCAATTGAAGACGGCGAATCAGAAAAAGCAAAAATCCAAGGGCATGGGGAATATCAAGAAGCGTATTTCCATACTCAATAACATGTACAAGGACAAGGTAGATGTCAGCATCACCAATTTGTACAAGGATGCCACCGGGACCAAGGTAATATTGACCCTAAAAAAAGACTGATGCAGTTACACGCCATTATAGTTGAGGACGAGGCAAACAGCAGGGAGATTCTAAGGAATTACCTGAGCAAATATTGTAGGAACGTAAACTTGCTGGGAGAGGCAGAAGGCATACAGGAAGGTCTGGAACTCATTGCACAAAAAAAACCCGATCTGGTGTTTTTGGATGTGGAAATGCCCTTTGGCAATGCCTTTGACCTTTTGGACCAGGTACCGGACCGAAGCTTTGAAACCGTTTTTGTAACCGCGTACAACCAATACGCCATGGATGCCTTGAACAACCACGCCGCCTACTATTTGATGAAGCCTATCAATATAGACGAGTTGGTCAAGGCAGTGGATTATGTGGTGGACATCAAAACAAGGGAAAACGCCCTGGAAGACCGCATTTTAAAGCCTAAACTAAAGAAGGTGGAAGGGAAGATTACCTTACCCCAACAGGATGGCTTTCAGGTCCTTAATGTCCCGGATATTCTATACTGTAAGGCGGACGACAACTATACCGAGATCTATCTGGAAAAAAGAAGAATAGTGGTCAGTAAAACCCTAAAGTACTTCGAGGAAGTTTTGTCCGGTTTTACCTTTGCCCGAATCCATAAATCCTACCTTGTAAACGTAAACGAGGTAGTGAAGTACAAGCGGGGAAAAGGCGGAAGCGTGGTCATTTCCAATGGTAAGGAGTTGTTGGTGTCCGCTTCCAAAAAGAAGGAATTGTTGTCCTATTTTGAATAAATGCATAAAAGATGATTATCAAGACCATCAATGGAAAATCGCCCCAAATGGGGAAAGATTGTTTTATTGCCGATAATGCGGTGATTGTGGGCGATGTTGTAATGGGCGACCAGTGTAGCATTTGGTTCAATGCTGTGATCAGAGGGGATGTGCATTATATAAAAATGGGTCACAAGGTAAATGTGCAGGACGGGGCCGTAGTGCACTGTACCTATTTAAAGGCCCCGACCCATATTGGGAACAACGTTTCCATAGGGCACAACGCCATCGTCCATGGATGTACCATTAGGGATAATGTTTTGGTAGGAATGGGCAGTATCATTATGGATGACTGTGTGGTGGGGTCTAACAGTATTATTGCGGCTGGAGCCGTGTTGACGCAGGGTACCCAGGTGCCCGAAGGTTCTATTTTCGCTGGGATGCCTGCAAAAAAAATTAAGGATATCAGCCCGGAACTGAGCCGTGGTGAAATCGATAGAATTGCCAATAACTACGTAAAATATGCGAGCTGGTTCAAAGAATAGGCCATGGCAACTTTGTAAATCAAATATTCCCTATTTTTGTCCCTTACCAAAAAAACCAAAAGCATGACTGCATATGTATTTCCTGGTCAAGGTGCCCAATTTGTTGGAATGGGCCTTGACCTTTACGAAAAATATCCCCTGGCCCAAGAGCTTTTTGAGAACGCCAATGATATCTTGGATTTTTCCATTACGGATATCATGTTCGAAGGCACAGCTGAGGATTTAAAGCAGACCAAGGTAACCCAGCCTGCTATTTTCCTGCACTCCGTTATTCTTAGCAAGGTTATGGGAGAACTTTTTAAGCCCCATATGGTAGCAGGGCATTCCCTTGGGGAATTCTCGGCCCTGGTGGCCAACAATACCTTAAATTTTGAGGACGGCTTACAACTGGTCTTTCAGAGGGCCATGGCCATGCAAAAAGCATGTGAATTGCAGCCCAGTACCATGGCCGCCGTTTTGGGGTTGGATGATGCTGTAGTGGAGAGGATATGCGAGGAAACACCTGGCATTGTGGTCCCTGCCAATTATAATTGTCCTGGACAATTGGTCATTTCTGGCGATGTGGAAGCCGTAAATGCGGCCTGCGAAAGCCTTAAGGAAGCTGGTGCAAGAAGGGCTTTGGTACTGCCCGTTGGCGGTGCTTTTCATTCCCCCTTGATGGAACCGGCAAGAGAGGAGCTGGCGGCGGCTATAGAAGGTACCGGATTTGAGGCCCCTAGTTGCCCTATTTATCAAAACGTATCCACTACGGCCGTACGGGATGCGACGACCATAAAGAAAAATCTGATATCGCAACTTACGGCACCGGTAAAATGGACACAAAGTGTACAGCAAATGGTCCAGGATGGGGCGCGTAGTTTCGTGGAAGTGGGCCCCGGAAAAGTACTACAGGGATTAGTGAGGAAAATTGAACAGACCGCGGAAACCTCTTCGGCAGAACTTCCACTTTAGAAAAACCGATGCTGCCGTACAACAGATAAAATCATATTTAGCCCATTTTTTTAGTGTGAGCACCGATTTTTTCTTATTATTGACTCCCGATTTTACCAAGCCTGGTTTTGCTGCTATGGATTGAATTTTTAGCTTCAAAAAGCTCGATATAGCGTATAACGATATGGTTTTTTTACTCCCAAAGCAATTTCTTAAAAAACTAGGCTTTTTTGGTGCGCTCTTTTGCATGGGCTTCTTTGGCTATGGGCAGGCTACCATTAGTATAAATGACCCTGCGCCGGTAGCGGAGGGCGATTCGGGCCCGGCAACGATCAACTTTCTCGTTAGTATAGACGCTTCCGACCCTTCTAACCCCATTACAGTGGATTATACCATAGCAGGTGGTAACGAGAACGGTACGGTAGCTACCCTGACCTTTCCGGCAAATACGGCAACACTCTCGCAAACGGTTGTAGTAACCACAACCGGAGATACTGCTATAGAAGCGGACGAATTGGTGAGCATTACCCTGAGCAATCCCAGCGCCAATGCCGTGCTGGCCGCGGATAATGTGGGCAACAGTAGTTTTACCGATGACGACAGCTGCGCTGCCGGAACCACGGCACCTGTATTGGATGCTCCGGTACCGACGGTTTTCTGTGATGTGGTCAACCAGGACTTGGATGTCTATACGAACAGTGTACCACCTGCCAACTCCGAACTGGTTTGGAGTACGGACCCTGATACCTCCAATGATAGTGCCTTCCTGCCCAGTTCCATAGTAAATACCACAGGCACCTACTATGGCTTTTTCTATGATGCAGTAAATTCCTGTGCCAGTCAGACCCTGGAGGTAACCTTAACGACGAACACCACACCTTCCCCAGGCATCGTGAACAATGTTTCGGCCTGTAGCTCTAACGGTGATGGCAATAGCATAATAGACCTCGATGACCAGCTCACTGGCGCCGATGCGGGAAACTGGGCCCTGACAAGCGCTCCGGGTGGTGCAACGATTACTATAAACGCTTCCAATATTGTGAATTTTAATGGAGAGCCAGAGGGAAATTACGAATTTACCTATACGACAACAGGCGCGGTTGCCCCTTGCACGGACCAGTCTACCTCTCCCGAACTGGTGGTTTCCGTCATTGATTGTTCGGAACCCTGCAATTCAGGTATTAACGCGCCTATTTTGGAGGCTTCCGTTTCCAGGGAGTTCTGCGATGTCATCAGTCAGGACCTTAGCGACTATACCAACAGTACCGCTCCTGCGGGGACCGTTCTCACCTGGAGTACGAATAGTGACCCTCTTGATACGGCAGCACATTTGATAAGTACCGTAGTGGCCGCACCGGGTGTTTATTTTGGTTTTTACTATGACGCCGTGAATTTATGTGCAAGTCCTTTGTTGGAAGTCCCATTGACCTTAAACTTTACACCCACCGTGGATAGTACCACCGAAGATAACCGCTGTGATATTGGTTCTATGACCTTGGAGGCTACAGTTAGTGCCGGGGGTACCCTAAATTGGTTCGATCAGCCTACCGGCGGAATCAATGTAGCTACCGGAACCTCTTTTACCACACCAATTCTGACTACCACTACGATATATTATGTGGAGGCGACAGCCAACAATTGTACCTCTGCAAGGACCCCGGTTTCCGCGACCATAAACCCAACCCCTTCACCAGGTACGGCCACAGACACCCAAGCTTGTAATGTGGCAGGTCCGGGAGGACCTACCAGTATAGATCTGGACAACCAACTTACAGGTGCGGACGTGGGTAGCTGGAGCATTACCACCGACCCATCGGGTGGGGGCATTGTCATAGATGCACAGAACATAGTGGATTTTACCGGCCTCGTAGCCGGGGACTATGTATTCACGTTTACGACCACTGGGGCACAGGCTCCCTGCGTTAATAGTTCGGTTACCCTGACCATCTCCATAAGTGATTGTATGGTAGACATGGACAATGACGGTTTAACGGATGCGGAAGAGGGCGTACTGGGTACGGATCCCAATAACCCCGATACGGACGGGGATACCATCCTGGATGGCCAGGAGGTTACCGATAATACAGACCCTCTGGATGATTGCGACTCTATAGGTGGCACACCTTTACCGACAAGTGATTGCGATAATGATGGCCTTACCACCAGCGAGGAGGGTACCTTGGGAACAGATCCCAATAATCCGGATACCGATGGGGACACCCTTTTGGATGGTCAGGAGGTAACCGACGGGACAGACCCCTTGGACCCCTGTGATCCCAATCTGACCCCGGATTGTAATCCGGCTGATATAGACCTTGCGCTGGATAAGGTCGTGGACAATGAGGGTCCTACCATTGGCGAGCGTATCGTTTTTACGTTAACCCTTACCAATCTCTCACAAAGTAGGGTGATCAATATTCGGGTAAACGAGCCCATAGAGATACCCCTAGGATTTTTGTATGTCTCACATACGTCAAGCTTGGGTAGCTATGATGAAAATACCGGGATTTGGGAAATCTTGGATTTCCCTGCGGATGGGGAGGCAAGCCTGGAAATTACTGTACAAGTGCCCTCTATAGGTACCTTTACCAATACCACCACCCTGCTAGCGTCTTTCCCCAATGACGGGAACAATGAAAACAACGAGGCCTCGGTGACTATTGTGGTCAATCCTAGGACCGATTTGGAATGCGGTGCGCTGTTCAATCAGTTTTCGCCCAATGGCGACGGCTTCAATGATTTCCTGACGGTGAATTGTAGTGATTTGTTCCCGACCTCCAATCTACAAGTTTTTGATAGGTACGGATACAGCGTCTTTGAGGCCAATGGATATGATAATACCTGGGACGGTACAGGTGACAATGGCCAACTGCCCAATGGCACCTACTTTTATATTTTGGATCTTGGCGATGGTACGGAAGTACAAAAAGGATGGATACAGATAATTCGATAAAGCGAACTAGAGAGTATGAGCAACCCATTATATAGAAATATCCTTATCTTTTCCTTCCTGTTTTACGGCATGGTCTCTAAGGCCTATGGACAGATTGAACCACAATATACCCAGTATATGTACAACATAGGGAGTTTTAATCCGGCTTATGTGGGTTCCGTGGAAACGGCAGAGATCGCTGCGCTGTACCGGGCACAATGGATAGATATCCCGGGGGCGCCTCAAACGGCAAGAATAGGATTGAACATTCCCTTGGCAAATGAAAAGCACGGGCTTGGGTTCAACGCCGTCAATGATCAGTTGGGCCCCACGAGCCAAACCTTTGTTGATATTGCCTACTCTTTTCAGGTAAATGTTTCGGACGATACCAAACTGGCCTTTGGGATAGACGCTGGAGGTTCCATATTGGATGTGGACTTTACCAAAGGAAATTTTGAAAATCCCAATGAACCCCTGTTGAACGGGAATACCTTGAACAAATTTTATCCCACGGTAGGGGCGGGGACATTCCTGTATGCGGAAAATTGGTACTTGGGGCTTTCCGTGCCCAACTTTTTAACCAGCGTGATCAACGATGAGGAGGTACAGGCATTTGTCAATGATCAGGTCCAGTTCAATTTCATAGGGGGGTATGTCTTTGATATTTCTGATGGATTGAAGTTTAAACCTGCATTTTTGGTCAACTACCTTGAAGGAGCCCCGGTAAACATCAATCTCTCCACCAATTTTTTGATAAGTGATGTGGTGACCATAGGAGCTTCCTATCGGATAGACAATGCAGTAAGCGGCTTGGCCGGCTTTCAGATTTCTGACGGCCTTTTTTTAGGGTATTCTTATGATTACAATACCAATGGGCTTGGGGAGTTCAATAGTGGTTCCCATGAGGCCATCCTAAAGTTCTATTTAGGAAAAGGAGGCGGAAAGCAACGGAAGACCAAGGAAAAAAGGAACGAAAAAGGGAAACCCAAACAAATTGATAGCCCAAGATTTTTCTAAAATGAAGGTAAACATGCGAGCAAGGACGGTAATGGTGTTTTTTTTGATGGTCACCACGCTATCTTTTGGACAGGATAAAAAATCCAAGGGCGATATTTTGTTCTTTGAGTATGCGTACAAAGCAGCTATTCAGGAGTACAACAAGGAAAAGGAGAAAAAGCCTTTGACCAATCAACAACTATTAAATTTGGCCGATGCCTATTACCAAACGGGCAATTACAAAGGCGCTTCCGAAAACTACATCGAAGTGTATAAAAAGGAGGAACCCTTTTCCAATCACTATTTTAACAAGATGCTCCTTAGCCTGGGTAGAACTTCGGGTACAGACCGGGTAAAGGCCTTCCTGGCCTCCAAGACCACCCCACTTCCCGAGGAACTGTTGGAAAACGCCAACTTTAATTTTGAATTGTTGGGTTCCAAGGATGCCTTTGAACTGGATTTTGAACTTTTTAATATTACGGGCAATAGTCCCCAATCCGATTTTTCGCCCACATTTTATAAAGATCGACTTTTGTTTACCAGTGGGCGGGGAAAAGATTCCAAGTCCGTATACGCCCCTTCTGGCGAAGCCTATCTCGATATTTTTGTGGCAAGAATGGAAAACAACGGAGATATTGGGACGGCAAACCGTTTTACGGATGTACCCGACTCCGAGTTCCATAAGGCCACACCTTTTTATTCTACTGATCTGAACAGTTTGTTTTATATCCTTTCCAATGCGGAGGACGGACAAATGGCTTTTGATAATAATGGCAAGAACGCATTGGCCATAGGCAAGGTAGATGAAAATGGAACTTTTGGATTTTTATTACGGGATTTGAGCACCTCTTTCTATTACCCTTTTTATGACGCCGCCAACGAAAAATTGTACTTCGCTGCCAATTTTTATGACAGTTATGGCGGTACCGACCTTTATTACGTGTACACCAACAAGGGACAGATCATGTCCGCGCCCATTAATCTGGGACCTCGGATAAACTCCGCGGGAAACGAAATAGCACCCTTTATTTTTGATAACAGCCTCTATTTTTCCTCCGATGTTTTTTACGGCTTGGGTGGGATGGATATCTATAAATCCAACTTCCAGTCAGACACCAGCTATAGCATTCCTATAAACCTGGGCCTAGGGATCAATTCCAGCGCCGATGACTTCGGGTTCATCATTAAGGATGATGGCACTACCGGTCTTTTGGGATATTTTTCCTCTAATCGCAAAGGGGGTAAAGGAGGTGATGATATCTACGGTTTTAGGGTAGCCGAAAAACCTGGATTGAAGACCTTGGTCTTTAAGGGAAAGGTTTCAAGACTGGGTTCCAAGTTAGGGGTGGATAAAGTTTCCATAAAACTTTTTGATTCCGATAACAACTTGATCACCGAAGTGTACACTAGGGAGGACGGAGCGTATCAATTGGAGATCCCATGGGTAGACCAAGTGGTGTTGACCGCTTCCAAGGAAAGGCACGAATTGTTTTCCAGGGCCTATGACAAGGCGGCCTTGGAAACAAAGGAAGCCACCTTGGATATTGACCTGACCATGCTCGATGACCTGGTGGAGGAAAAGGAAGAACAGACCATACTAAAGTTAAACGATTTTTTCTTCGCTAAAGGAAAATGGGAGGTAACCCCCGCAATAGCGCTGGAATTGGACAAAGTGGTGCTTGCCGTACAGAAATTTCCCGAACTGCAATTGCGAATTGAAGCACATACCGATAGTAGGGGAGGGAGCAGTACCAATTTTAGGCTTTCGCAAAACCGAGCGAACGGCATAAGGGATTATTTGATTCAAAAGGGAGTCCCAACAACCAATTTACTATATGCCGTGGGATATGGGGAGGATAAAATTCTGAACAATTGTACCAATGGGGTATTTTGTATTGAGCAACTGCACAAGGTAAACGAAAGATGCCTCATCGTAATCTTAAATTATAACCTTTTATAGCCGTAGTACCTGCTTTTTATGGCCACTTTGCACTATCTAGTGAGGATTGCCTATATTTATGCAAGTAAAAACTTCTATGGACAAGGTTTCTGCAGCACGAACTTATTGGAAAAAGAACTTGGTTTATCTTACCGTATTGCTTTCCATTTGGTTTTTGGTCTCCTATGGTTTTGGTATTCTTTTAAAGGACAGTCTTGATGAAATTCAAATAGGTGGATTTAAGCTGGGCTTTTGGTTTGCCCAGCAGGGCTCCATCTATGTTTTTGTAATACTCATTTTTATCTATGTTCGATTGATGAACAAACTTGATAAAAAATACGGTTTTGATGAATAAACCTTTGTCGATCTAATTCTTTTCGTGAATGACGGTACAAACCTGGACCTACATTTTGGTGGCGGTGACCTTTATGCTGTATATCGTGATCGCCTTCCTCTCCAGAGCTGGTTCCACCAAGGATTTTTACGTGGCCGGTGGCGGGGTGCCGCCTTTGGCCAATGGTTTGGCCACCGCCGCAGATTGGATGTCCGCAGCCTCCTTTTTGGGCATGGCCGGCCTAATATCGTTCAGCGGTTACGATGGCTCGGTCTATTTAATGGGATGGACAGGTGGCTACGTGCTCCTGGCCCTGTTATTGGCCCCCTACCTCAGGAAATTTGGGAAGTATACCGTTCCTGATTTCATCGGGGACCGCTACTATTCCAATTTGGCACGTACTGTTGCTGTCATTTGTGCCCTTTTGGTAAGCTTTACCTATGTGGCAGGCCAAATGAGGGGTGTTGGACTGGTGTTCTCCAGGTTTTTGGAAGTACCCGTTGAACGGGGCGTGGTGTACGGGATGGTCATTGTCCTGTTTTATGCTGTCCTGGGCGGGATGAAGGGAATTACCTATACCCAGGTGGCCCAATATTGTGTTTTGATTTTTGCGTTCATGGTGCCCGCCATATTCATATCCATTCAGATGACCGGAAATCCGGTTCCCCAATTGGGAATGGGCGGCCATATCCTCGGGGAAAGCGTATCCTTGCTCGATAAATTGGACGGCCTCTCGACGGACTTGGGATTTGCCCAATACACCAATGGGTCAAAGCCGGTTATAGATATCTTTTTTATTACTATGGCATTGATGGTAGGAACTGCAGGATTGCCACATGTCATCGTTCGCTTTTTTACCGTGCCCAAAGTACGGGATGCTAGGAAGTCGGCCGGGTATGCGCTTCTTTTTATTGCGGTGCTCTACACCACCGCTCCGGCTATTGCCGTATTTGCCAGGACCAATCTTTTGGAAACGGTGAGTAACAAGGAGTACGCCTCCATGCCCGCTTGGTTTTCCAAATGGGAGGCTACGGGACTGATCACCTTTGAGGACAAGAACGGGGATGGCAGGATTCAATATGTCGCGGATGAAGTTGTCAACGAACTCACGGTAGACCGGGATATCATGGTGTTGGCCAATCCCGAAATTGCCAATTTGCCCAATTGGGTCATTGCCCTCGTAGCGGCCGGTGGTCTTGCTGCGGCCCTATCCACGGCTGCCGGGTTGTTGCTGGTCATATCTACGTCCATATCACACGACTTAATTAAAAAACAAATTAAACCGGATATTTCCGATAAGGGGGAACTGATTGCTGCCCGCTTGTCTGCCTTTGCCGCCGTCTGCGTTGCCGGATACTTTGGCATAAACCCACGGGATTTTGTAGCGGCCACCGTGGCCCTGGCCTTTGGTCTGGCGGCCGCATCCTTCTTCCCGGCCATTATCCTGGGGATTTTTTATAAGAAAATGAACAAGGAAGGGGCCATTGCAGGCATGGTTTTTGGCATTGGCGTCATGGCCTTCTATATTCTCAAGTTCAAGTTCGATATGTTCGGAGGCGGGGGCCGTGAAGATTGGTGGTTTGGTATTTCTCCAGAAGGTTTTGGAACTGTCGCCATGATGCTTAACTTTATCGTTTCGATCATTATTTCAAAATTCACCGCAGATCCGCCGAAAGAAGTACAGGAAATCGTAGAAAATATAAGGATACCAAAGGGTTCCGGAAAGGCAAAATCGCATTAAAAACACAAGTTGCAATGAGTAATTACCACATCAAACAATTGGAGGAGTACTTTCAGGTCTACAGGAAGTCGGTCAACAATCCCGAAAGCTTTTGGGAAGAAATCGCGGAGGAACATTTTGTGTGGCGCAAGAAATGGGATCAGGTATTGGAATGGGATTTTTCCAAACCGGAGGTAAAATGGTTCAAAAATGCGAAATTGAACATTACGGAGAACTGTTTGGACCGGCATCTCCCTACCCGGGGAGATAAGACTGCACTACTTTTTGAACCCAATAATCCGAAGGAGGAAGCCCAGCATATCAGCTATCGAAAATTGCACGAGAAGGTGTGCCAAATGGCCAATGTGCTCAAGGACCATGGCATCAAAAAAGGGGATAGGGTATGTATTTACCTGCCCATGATTCCCGAACTGGCCTTTGCCGTTTTGGCCTGTGCCAGAATAGGTGCGGTACATTCCGTGGTTTTTGCCGGTTTCTCCGCTACGGCCCTGTCCACCCGTATCAATGATTGCGACTGTAAAATGGTAATTACTGCCGATGGGTCTTACCGGGGCGCAAAGACCTTGAACCTAAAGAGCATTGTAGATGTGGCCCTAGAGGATTGTCCGGAGGTCAAAAGTGTATTGGTGGCCCAACGCACCGGCGAAAAAATTGATATGGTGGAAGGCAGGGACCACTGGTTGAAACCGCTTTTGGATAAGGCCTATTCGGACTGTACCGCTGAGGTTATGGATGCGGAAGACCCCTTGTTCATACTGTATACTTCGGGATCTACGGGAAAGCCCAAGGGTATGGTGCATACTTGCGCGGGCTATATGGTCTATACCGCCTATACCTTTAAGAATATTTTTCAGTACAGGGAGGAAGACGTCTACTGGTGCACGGCCGATATTGGCTGGATAACCGGGCACTCCTATATTGTCTACGGACCTTTGGCCAATGGTGCTACCACCGTTATGTTCGAAGGGGTACCCTCATATCCCGATTACGGACGATTCTGGGAGGTGGTCCAAAAACACAAGGTAAATCAGTTTTACACCGCCCCCACAGCGATCAGGGCTTTGGCCAAGGAACAGTTGGAACATGTTGAAAAATACGACCTGTCTTCCCTTAAGGTATTGGGCACGGTTGGGGAACCCATTAATGAGGAAGCCTGGCACTGGTACAACAACAATATTGGAAAAAAGAAGAGTCCCATTGTAGACACTTGGTGGCAAACCGAGACCGGGGGCATTATGATTTCGCCCATACCATATGTTACCCCTACCACGCCCACCTATGCCACCTTACCCTTTATTGGGATTCAACCTGCCCTAATGGACGAGAAAAGCAACGAAATCCAGGGAAACCAGGTAGAAGGACGTTTATGCATTAAATTTCCATGGCCGTCCATGGCGCGCACTATTTGGGGCAATCATGAGCGTTATAGGGACACCTATTTTGCGGCCTATGAGAATAAATATTTCACGGGCGATGGCGCCTTGCGCGATGCCGTGGGATATTACAGGATTACGGGGCGCGTGGACGATGTCATCATCGTATCGGGCCATAATCTGGGTACAGCACCCATAGAGGATTCCATCAATGAACATCCTGCAGTGGCAGAATCGGCCATAGTAGGTTTTCCGCATGATATCAAGGGTAACGCCCTCTATGGCTTTGTAATTTTAAAAGAGGTTGGACAGAGCCGGGACCGGGACAATTTGCGCAAGGAAATTAACCAACAGATTACGGAACAGATAGGGCCCATTGCCAAATTGGATAAAATTCAATTTGTTCCTGGATTGCCCAAGACCCGAAGTGGAAAGATCATGCGTCGTATCCTTCGTAAAATAGCGGGCAAAGACGCTAAAAACCTGGGCGATATCAGCACCTTGTTGAATCCCGAGGTGGTAAAGGAGATTAAGGATAACGCACTATAGTCCTTTTGCTCAAAAGAGAACGATCCAGCAGTAATAAACGGCGAACAAGGAGAGAAAAATAATCCCTGTATAGGTCAGAAACTGCAGCCTCCGTCGAGGACGTGCCGCCTCGGGAAGGTCCGAACTCATCACATTTTTGAGGTTCATATAGCCTACCACCGGTGCTAGGACAAAGGAAACAAAGGTGGCCAGGGCCACCAGTTGCCCCATATTGGCTCCAAAAGCGGAAATTACGATGAAATTGATGACAGCCAGGGCAATCACCCCTATGGTGAAGTATCTTTTTCTGGGAAAGGCCCTATCCTTTAAGAAGAGCAGTTCCACAATATCCACACTTACCCGGGCTACCGCATCATGGGCTGTCATGCATGTGCTGAACATGGTGGCAAAGGCTGATACGGCTATAAAAATATAGGCCCAGGACCCAATGTTCGAGGTGAACAGGTTCACTAACTGATCCGCAAAAATTATTGCATTTCCGCTAATTTCCGTGTTGGTACCATATAAAGTCATCCACCCGATAACCAGGAAGAAAACAGCGAACAAGGCGGTCATGATGTAACCGGAATTGAACTCTTGGAGCGCCTCTCCCAAGCTGAGTTTTTTTCCGGTAAGTTTAAATTTTTCCAAACTCCAAAGGCTCACCCAACTGGATGCCTCCACAGCGGTGGGCATCCATCCTACCAATCCGATAAGGAAAAGGATACCGACCTCGTTAAAAATTTCGGGCGGCCTAAAATCGGGTACCGATGCCACTTTACCATTGAACACGACCAGGGCAGTGGTAACGATAAGGGCTACAAATAGGATGGAAATGACAAATTTCAAGGAGGTCTCCAGGAATTTATAACGACCAATAATCAGGAGGGTACCGATGAAAACGAACAGTCCAAGCGCCACCATGCTCACGGGGACGTCGGGAATCTTAAAGAGGTTGATGAACAATCCCGAGGTTACCACGTATAAGGCCGCTAGAATGGTAAATGTGGTAATCAGTGTGATTAGGGCATATAGCCAGAGATAACCCCGACCTCGGTTGAGATAGCCTTCAATAAGGCTTTTTCCAGTAACATTGGTATATCGGATGCCAAATTCAAAAAATGGATATTTTAGGATATTGGCCAAGACGATGGGGATGACCATGAGCCAACCGTATTGGGCACCGGCCTTGGTGGACAATACCAAATGTGAAGTTCCAATGGCCATACTGGCAAACAGCAGACCCGGTCCAAGATTTTTGAGGAGGGTTTTAACTTTGGACATGCACGCTTGTGTTGCTCATGGGCTCTAAAATAGGTTTTTTTGGTCAAACAGGTTTGCATGGAACATCAATTTGTGGTGCACCAAGGCGTTCAACCTATTTTATTTCGATTTTTTCCCCGTAAAATTTCGGTTGGGTATTCATCAATAGATCAAGGAACACTTTTACCCGTGCAAAATACTCCCTAAAGCGTACTTTAAGACCTTGCTGTCCAGATATGTCCCGCGCATTGAAACCTATGGCTTTCAATCCTTTTTTTTCCGCTAGAAAGATGGCCCTTTCATTATGGAACTCCTGAGAAATGACCGTAACGCGCTCCAGGCCAAAAATCTCCTTGGCCCGCACCATGGAATCCAAGGTACGAAAACCTGCATAATCCAGAAAGATCCGCTCTGCCGGTATACCGCCGTCCACCAGGTCTTTCTTAAAGGTGGTGGGTTCATTGTAATAGACGCTCCCATTATCACCGCTAACCAGGACAAAATCAATTTTTCCAGCTTTGAAGAGTTGTATCGTTGCTTTAATGCGGAACGTATAATAGGGATTGGGGTTGCCATCGGTCAATCGCTTTGAAGTGCCCAGGACCAGGCCTACCCTATTTTTTTCTATCTCATTTACGTCGTGGAAGGTTTTGCCCTTGGCCGTCCTCTCAATGGCATAGTTGCTCAGAAAGAGGGCCATTAGGGGAATCAAAAGGAGCAATAATGCTATAAACAGGGACTTCTTCTTCATACCTGGTCAAAGGTAAGGAAATGAATCTTTTTGCCAGGACCCATGTCCGATCTATCTATCCCCTATAGGCCCTGCCAGCAATCAAAAGGGGTAGGTAAGTAAAATAACCATGGAAATGACAAAACAAAGCAAGCCCAGGGCGATGATATAGTGGGTAACTATAAACCTCCCAAAACCGCGCAGACCTGCAAGTAGGATTTCCTTCAAAATATGACGTTAATGATCAGTCAAAAATAAAACCAGTGGACACCCTAAAAATAAAGGCGTACAAGACCACCAGGAACATAATGAAACTGAACCACGCAAATAACTTGAAATATTCGCGCACAATGAAGTTTCCGAGATTGCGGAAGCCTTCCAAGTAGATTTCCTTGATAAGTAAAATTGTTTTCATAACCGTACTGTTTATTAATTCTTCAAATAAGATTGCAAAGTTCAGGCCTGGTTTACTCTTTTGGCCGGGTTTTGGTCCAACGAGGGAAAAAAACGGTTGTATGACAGGGTTTTTAACGTAGAACCGGATTTATGGTATTTCGTGGATTTTACTTGATTTGTAATTTTTTATCGAAAGTTTCCCGCCTAATGGAGGCAGCTTGTTTTGGTATTCCCGCAGTCTTTGGAATGCAGTGGAAAACCTTATATTTAGGCCAAGTTACCCGGGCGGCCAGCTTTAAGGGCGAAACAAAAAAATAGCGAAAAACAATGAAAATAGTGAGCAAGATCTTCAAAAGCCTTTTGGCAATAGTAGTAGTGGTGGTTTTGGTCTATTTTTTTGGCCCAAAAGTGGAAAAGCCAAATTTGGATACCGCATTACCCTCCGTAAATGCAAATTTGTCCCAGTTGGAAGTGGAGATTAGGGAGCGGGAAGCGGCAAACCCACTTATAAAACCGGAAAACGAAGGCAGAATTGTTTGGTTTGATAGTATTCCGGCCAAAACACCCTATAGCATTGTTTATTTACATGGATGGTCTGCAAGCTCCAAGGAAGGCGATCCCCTGCACCTGGAAATGGCCAAACGCTATGGATGCAACCTGTATTTGCCCCGATTGGCCGGCCATGGGCTCAATGAAAAGGAACCTATGCTGAATTTGACCGCTAACAGGCTTATCGATTCCGCTAAAGAAGCCATTGCCGTCGCAAAACAACTGGGCGAAAAGGTAATCGTCATGGCCACTTCCACCGGAGGGACCTTGGCACTCCATCTGGTAGGCGATGATCAGGACATTGCGGCGGTTCTCCTGTTTTCCCCTAATATTGAGATATATGACCCCAGCGCCAAATTACTTGCGGGGCCCTGGGGCCTACAACTGGCTCGGGCGGTAAAAAATAGCGATTACCACGAGTTTAAGGCCAGTGAGCTAAAAAAGCGCTTTTGGACCTCCAAATACAGGGTAGAGGCCCTGACCCACCTACAGGCGCTGGTAGATCATACGATGAGGAGGGAAACCTTTGAACGCATGACCCGTCCTTCCTTTGTAGGCTATTTTTACAAGAACAATTCGGTGCAGGATAGGGTAATATCCATTCCTGCGGTACTACAAATGTTTGAAGTATTGGGAACGGAAACTTCCCAAAAAAGGAAAGTGGCCTTTCCGGAGGTCGGCAATCATGTTATGACTTCCTCCATAACCTCCAAAGACTTGGAATCGGTTAGGTACGAGACTGAAAAATTTCTGGAAGAGGTCGTTAGGCTGCAGCCCTGGGGACAGTAGGTTTAGGCCACAATTGATTTCTTCATAAGTTAAGCCATTGCTTAAATTCTGCCGCCCTGTTCTTGCTGATAATGACATCGACCTCCGAATTGGGGTTGACCAATATCTTAAGTTGATTGTTGCCATAGCGGATAATCTTTTCGATGGCCGATATGGCTACTATAAATTGTCTATTGGCCCTATAAAAATCACTTCCGTCCAGACTGGAGAACAACTCGTCCAAACTGTTGTTGGTAGTGGTACGCTTGCCGTTGAAGTTGACCACATAGGTAATGGTATGTTCGGTAAAAATATAGGCGATTTCCTCCGTTGGGATGGGGAGTAGTTCGTTGCGGAGATAGGTAAGGATCCTTTTCTTTCCTTTTTCCACCTGGTTTGGGGCGATCCTCGCCTGGGGCTTTTCCTCGATCACCTTCTGTTGGTACTCGTCCAATGCACTGTTCAGTTTGGCGAGGTTAATGACCTCGTTCTCCAATTTTTGATTCTTCAGCTCAAGCCTTTTTTCATAAGCACTTCCTATAAGACGAACGGTGATTACCGATGACAGGATGATGAAAAAGCCCATTATAGTAAATATGATGTAAAACTTGTTCCGTAAACTATCGATCTGTGAAGATATTTTGGTGATGTTGGCATGGGCGGCAATGATCCAGTCCGAATTGTCCACAGGATAGAGATAAATGATTTCGGACTCCCGTTCCCCACTTCCAAAATCACGGATACCCCCAACTTGCCGCTTGCTCATTAAGAGGTCATAAAAATCATTTGAACTGATATCGTCCTTTACCCTGGATACAAAAGATTCATTGGGACTTACCTGTTGCCCCACTTTTTTTATATCCGGGTTGCATATTTCGGTACCGGACCAATCGAACATACTGATAGAACCCGTCTCCACATTGGTGTTCTCAATGGTTTGTTGAACACTGTTTATAATTGAGTCCTTAGGTAGACCACTGGCCAATTGGTAGGCGATCAGACTGGCCACCTCCTTGGCTTCCCTTTTGCTGGATTCCATCTGGGTCTCCAGCATTTGATTGGCACTTACCTGAATAAAATACCGTATAGCGATACCGGCGATAATGATGAAGATGGTCGATATCGCTAAAAAAGTGAAGAAATACAGTTTGTCTTTTCTCATAACAATCAAGCCCAATAGACCCAAAGGAGGTTTCCAGGCAACTGCTAAGATAAACTTTATGGCGGAATCACGGTATACCCTTATGCCTTTCCGGTTTGGTACATTCCGTAAACAGGATTATTCCCCTTTAAGGCCCATTTTTCCCTTTCGCGCTCTTTTTTTATGTATAGCGCGTGAGAATATGTTGTTTTGGGCATTAGTTAACCTTAAAAAAAATCGATGAAATGAAAAAGTACCTATTAGTATTGGCTATGATCTTTGCAGCCTGGAGCTGCTCCGATGACGATGTTGACCCAACAGATGATGGACCTCCACCCCCACCACCCGGAGAGGCTTCCGTTGTGCTGAATGAAGTGGTCTATTTGGATGGTGAAGTGGAACTGTTCAATAATGGCGACATTAACGTTGACCTGACCGACTATTTCCTTTGCCTCGGACCGGGGACCTACAGAAGAATAGGAGATCTTACCGTTACGGGAAACCTAGACTTGGCGCCCGGAGGGTATTTGGTTATTGATTATGACATGCCCATGGCAGAGGCCGGACTGGGACTTTATGTGGATAATAGTGATTTTGCAGACCCCGGAACGATTGCCGACTTTGTACAATGGGGTGCTGCTGGAAGCGTTCGTGAGGAAGTCGCCGTGGGCGCTGGTATTTGGACCGCCGGACAGTTCGTGGAAGTTTCCGGGAACGCAGATTATTCCCTGGCCTTTGATGGTGCGGGCGATGCCGCTACGGATTGGGCAGAAACCACTACCGTCACCTTAGGCGCGCAAAACACGATTACCCCTCCAGTACCCGATGTGGCTTCGGTGGTGCTGAATGAAGTTGGCTACCTCAATGATCAGGTGGAACTTTATAACAACGGTACGCTCGATGTGGATGTGAGCGATTACTTTTTGTGCCTGGGGCCAGGAACCTATAGACGAATAGGAGATCTCACCGTAAGTGGGGACCTGAACTTGTCACCGGGATCCTTTTTGACAATAACCTATGATCAAATCAATACGGCCGCAGGTCAAATAAGCGGGGTCAACGCCACTGGCGGCCTTGGATTGTACCTCAATAGTAGCGATTTCACAGACCCGGCTACCCTATCCGACTTTGTACAGTGGGGCGCGGGGGGCAGTGTCCGTGAACCGGTAGCCGTAGCGGCAGGAATTTGGACCGCGGGTGAATTTGTGACGGTAATCGGAAACAGCGAGACCAGTATTGCCTTTGACGGCGAAGGGGATGCCGCTTCCGACTGGGCCGAAACCGCAGATCCAACTTTTGGAAACGCAAATTCCATAGTGGCGCCGGAAGTCTCCGTAGTGCTCAATGAGGTTGCCTATTTGGGCGATCAGGTAGAACTGTACAACAATGGAAATCTCACCATAGATGTGAGCGATTATCAATTATGCCTAGGCCCTGGCACGTACAGAAGAATTGGAGATTTAACGGTAAGTGGGGACCTGGCACTTGCACCTGGAGCCTTTTTGGTGGCTACTTACGATCAGATTAATACGGCTGCAGGGCAAATAGGCGGCGCCAACGCCACAGGAGGTCTGGGCCTTTACATCAATAATTCAGATTTTACCGCCGAGTCTACTTTGGCCGATTTCGTACAATGGGGTGATGGAGGCAGCATCCGTGAAAGTGTTGCCGTAGCCGCAGGAATCTGGACGGCCGGTGATTTTGTCGAGGTTATTGCAGACGTGGACAACAGCATTGCATTTGATGGGGAAGGAAACGCATCTTCGGATTGGGCAGAGACCACCACAACAACCTTTGGCGATGCCAACACGGTAACCGCGCCAGTAAGATCTGTGGTAATCAATGAGGTGGAATATCTTGTTAATGATGAAATAGAAATCTATAACAATGGAGATGTTACCGTAGACCTAGCTAGCTATTGGCTGTGTTTTGGGCCCGGAGCCTATTTTAGGATCGGGGACCCTGCTATGACCGATGTAGTAAGTGGATCGGTGAACTTGGCTCCCGGGGAATTCCTTGTAGTTTCCGCTGTAAGCCTAAGCGCACCCGATGCTGCGGGAGCTGTAGGACTGTACATCAACAATACCAATTTTGCGGATGCCAACACCATACGTGACTTTGTACAATGGGGTGCTGCAGGCAATGCCCGTGAAATAGTGGCCGTAACCGCAGGAATCTGGAATGCTGGAGGCTTTGTGCCCAATGTGGCCAACGGGTCAAGTATTGCTTATGACGGTGAAGGAGAAGCATCAACAGACTGGGTAGAGGACGGTACACCCTCCCTTGGAAGTGGAAATCAAGTGCCTTAAAGGTAAAGGCCGTACATAACTATTGTTTTCGTTACAACGCTCGGGAATTAAGTTGCTATGAAGAAAAGTTTGAGTTCTTGTTAAGTTGTAATACAAGCCCATAAGGCAAAATTGCAGGACAATTTTAGCTTTGTGGGCTTCAATAGTTATAAGGATATGACCAAAAATATGCGGAATGAAAATGATTATCTTAGCAACGCCCTTTGTCGTATTTGCAAATTGATGTTCAGAATCCATTGCTTAAGGAGCGGAAGCGGATGTAGATACGGTAAAAAAGCATTACGGAATGAGTATTAAAAATAGGAACAAGGGCTTAGCCGCAATATTCCTTATGGGATGTATCTTACTGGGGGGCTATGTATTCATAACTTTTTTCCTTGAACCCAGCAAGGATACCAAAAGAGCCCGTACGGAAGTCCGGATAAGTTCCGAAAGTTTGGTGTCGTCCTTTCTCGTGGACGAGCGGTCTGCCAATACAAGCTACGTGGAAAAGACCATAGAGGTGCAAGGAATTGTTAGGGAAATCACCTTTTTAAATGATCGTTATACCGTATTTTTACATGGAGGTGATGAATTGGCCTGTTTGATGTGCGATATGCAGGCCGATCAATTGGAACAGGTAAAAGACCTCAAACCTGGTCAAAAGGTTTTGCTTAAAGGTGTTTGCAAAGGTTTTCTAATGGACGCCATATTATTAAATTGTGTGCTGATCAATACAAACCAATGAATAAACTAATTACGCCATTTGTTCTTTTGATAGGATTCCTGGGCCTTGCACAGGAGTCCGATCAATTTATCACACGCCAGGGCCAGGCATCTTTTTTTTCCTATACCTCGGTGGAGAACATCCAAGCGACCAACAACCAAATACTGAGCATTATCGATTTTTCAAAGAACGAAATTGCCATTAGTGTACTAATGCGGGCCTTTGTTTTTGAAAAATCCCTGATGGAAGAACATTTTAATGAAAGCTATATTGAGTCGGACATTTATCCTAAAGCGACCTTTGAGGGCCGTATTTTGGATTTTGATACCACCATAGCCGACGTGCAGACCAAAATTGTAGAGGGTTCGCTCACTATACACGGGGTGGCCAAGGAAATCGAAATAAAGACCCGGATTGAAAAAGTGGATGGGACCTATATCCTTTCAGGAGATTTTGAATTGGAGATCAAGGATTATGAGATCAAAGTACCGCCTATTTTAGCGCGCAATATTGCCAAGACCATTTCAATTACATTCAGATTTGAATATGTGCCGTATGAACAATAATAAACTGCTTCTTTTGTTTTTCTTGCTGCTCGGATGTTTTGGATCCCGAGGGCAAGATCTGTTGAAGACCTTGGAACAGGAGCAACCCGATACTCCTCTGTACACCCTAGCGACTTTTAAAGCGACCCGAATCGCTATAGGGCAATCTGTGGAAACCCGTAAAAAGGGAGTGCTCGAATGGCATCTGATGAACAGATTTTGGAATACCCCGGTGCCGAGCCAAAGCTTTCTGGCCGATCGCCTCAGTGTACGCTTCGCGCTGGCGTATGGAATTTCCGATAGACTCACCCTAGGAGGGGGCGGAACCACCTGGGACGGTATATTTGATGGGTTTTTGAAATATAGACTGGTCCGCCAACGAACAGACAAGGGTTCTCCCATTGGGATAACCGTTTTTCATAGTACCGCCTATCGCAGCGATGCCTACCCCGATATCATTGCAAGGGATAATTTTAAGAACAGACTTACCTTTACCAGCCAGTTGTTGATTGCCCGTAAATTCGGCCGCAATTTTTCGCTTCAGTTTACACCTACTTTTGTACACCGAGGGTCTTTATTGTTCCCGGACGATCCCAGGAACCATTTTGCCCTGGGCCTGGGAGGAAGATATAAGGTAGGGAACCATGTGGCCATCGTCTCCGAATTCCACTACGTGACCAATCCCATCGAATCGCGAACTACATATGACGCCTTTGCTATTGGGGTGAACTGGGAATTGAGCGATGTAATGCTACAGTTTCATTTGACCAATGCCAGAAATTTGGAAACAGGGACCTTTATTACCCAGACCTTCAACAATTTTAACTTCAACGACGGCAAACTGCATTTTGGGTTTAATTTCACCTATGTGCTACATTTGAACAAAAAGAGAAGGTAAGCATCCCTCTTACTTCCGGGATGTGCAGGGCAGATAGTATTGATTGCTGTTAACAACGTCCCATTTTCCACTATATGGGAAAAATTTCAAGCTGAAAAATTCCCTTTCAAGCCTCCTTTTTCCTGTTCGCATTGTTTTATTTGATACCCCGCTAAAGGGAGCTTTAATTAGCCCTGAAATCACCTATTAAACAAACACCATGGAAAAAAGGAAACCCCTCTACATCCTGTTGTTATTTGCCCTCTACCTAAGCTCGTGCGAAAACAACGTTGTAAACGAGGATGACGGACCCTTCGTCGGGGGATGTGAAACTGAAGTCTCCTACAGCGCTACCATAAGACCGCTGATCAACTCCCGTTGTATGCCCTGTCATAATGGGGACGGCTCAGAACCCTTTGCCCCGGACCTAACCACCTTTAGTGACGTTGAGCGCCTTGCCCAACGGGTAAAGAGTGAGACCGTATCACGGCGAATGCCGATAGGAAGCACCCTAAGCGCTGCTGAGATCAACGACATCGAATGTTGGGTAGACAATGGAGCACCCAACAATTAAAGAAACAGTGCATGAAAGGAAAACGTTTAAAATGGGGCCTGGCATTGGCAATAGCATCTATATCCCTCATAGTGGTAGGCCTCTCTTACTATAACAAGCCACATACCGATGTTGAAAAATCGGAGGTCGCTTATAAAGTGACCGCTCGCAACCTCATATGGGAATATCAGGAAGATGAGATGCAAACAGATCAAAAATATGCAGAGCAGGTTATCCAAGTACAAGGGCAGATAATCCATACAGAATGGGTAAAGGATCACTATGTGGTGACGCTCGATGGAGGTAACCTGGAAGCAGGGATCATTTGCCATATGCAACCGGACCAGGGTGCCTTGGTCACCGATATTGAAAAAGGCAGGGAAATCAGCGTAAAGGGTATTTGTACAGGATATTTATTGGATGTAATGCTGGTCAAATGTATTCTAATCAATTAAAGCTATGAGAACACTTTACGTATTCCTTTTTTTCTGTTTGGCACTTGGCGCGGTAAACGCTCAGGACAAGTATTTTACCAAAGATGGGCATATCTCCTTTTTTTCACATTCCATTGTGGAGGATATTACGGCCACCAATGACCAGGTCCTTAGTGTTCTGGACAGTAAAACAGGGAAAATCGCAATACAACTGCTCATGCGGTCCTTTATGTTCGAAAAAGCCCTGATGCGGGAACACTTCAATGAAAATTATGTGGAATCGGACGTTTATCCCAAGGCCAAATTCTCTGGGAGCATACTCCATTTCAAAACGATAAGCGAGTTGCCCACTGAGATCGAAATTGGAGGAAAACTTAGTATTCACGGAGTGGAACAGGAGGTGAGTACGCTGGCCACTATACAAACGGAGGCAGATGAGATTATCCTTCGCGGCAATTTTGAAGTTAAGGTGGCCGATTACAACATTAAGATTCCTGCCTTGGTAAGGAACAATATATCCAAAACCATAAGGATCAGTTTTGAACTGTACCACAAACCCTATAAATAACAACATGAAACAACTTCTCCTTTTCTTTATTATTGTCCTGTTAACGAACAATACCCATTCCCAGGACCTGGAGGCCATTTTGGAACAGGAATCCACGGATTCACTGCAGTTGGTCTTTGGCACCTTTAACGGTACCCGTCTGCTCAATGGCCATTCTGTGGAAACACGCAACAAGGGAATTCTGGAATTTCTGATTTCCCATCGCTTCGGGCGACTCAATTCTGGCTTTGATGAATTTTTTGGCCTGGACGATTCCAACATCCGTTTTGGCTTTGAATATGCCTTTACGGATCAACTTACCCTGGCCGTAGGTCGTAGTTCTTTTGAGAAAACCTATGACGGGTATATCAAATATCGGTTGTTGCGGCAAAAAACGGGCTCACGACCCTCGCCCCTGAGTCTTACCCTCTTTGGGAGCACCACCATTAGGACCATAGACGATTTTGAACCGGGCAACGAACCTACCTTTAGCGAACGATTGACCTATACGGGCCAGGCCCTGTTGGCACGAAAGTTTGGACCGCACCTATCGGTACAACTATCGCCCACCTTTGTGCATTTCAATACGGTGGAAACTCCACAGGATCCACATAATATGTTTATTATGGGCGTTGGTACACGGGTAAAGATAAGCAAGCGGGTATCACTCAATGGCGAGTACTTCTACAATGCCAATCCCTTGGAATCCTTGAACGTTAAAAATTCCGTGGCCTTCGGAGTGGACATAGAAACCGGAGGGCATATCTTTCAATTGATTGTCACCAATGCCGTTTCCATGGTTGAAAAGGGTTTTCTAGCGGAAAGTACCGGTGATTTTTTTAGTGGGGATATCCATTTTGGGTTTAATATCTCGCGGGCCTTTCAAATTAAAAAGACCCCATAACTTATGGCACAATGATGAGTTTCCCCTTTACATGACCTTCACCAAGATGATTCAGTGCCCGGCCTACCTCGTTCAAGGGATATCGGCGCTCTATGATCGGGGTCAGCTCACCGCTTTTAACCAAATTTAGGAGTAGTTCCATATTCTTGTTGGGTTCATGAGCGAGGATGCCCAAGGTCTTTTTCCCTACCATGGAAATAAAGGGCCCCAACAACATGGATTGAAAAATAAGGCCGGTAGGCCCACCTACCATGCGGTAACAGCCCCTTGGGCTTAGGATCCGTCTATAATCAAAAAGGGAATGGTGCCCTACTACGTCTAAAATAAAATCGTATCGTTCATCCGTTTTGGTAAAATCTTCCTGGGTATAGTCTACCACATGGTCCGCTCCGAGCGATTGCATAAAAGATAGTTTGGCAGCGCTGTCCACAGCGGTTACTTCGGCCCCTTGTAATTTGGCAAGCTGGATCGCAAAGGTACCAACACCGCCCCCAGCTCCATTGATGACCACTTTCTGACCTGCCTTTACCTTGCCATAGTCACCGATACCCTGCAATGCCATGACGGCTGCTTGCGGTAGGGCGGCGGCCAACTCAAAGCTTACGCCTTTCGGTTTGGGGGTGAGGACACTTTCACGCACACATACGTATTCGGCAAAAGCACCCCAGCCGCTTTGGGAAATGTCACCAAGAACGGCATCACCGGGACGGAATCGGTTTGCTTTATCGCCCACGGCCTCCACCTCCCCGGCCACATCACAGCCCAAAATCGGCTTAAGGGGCTTAAAAAGACCCCCTCCGGCCAAACGCGCAATAAAGGGTTTCCCGCGAAGGAGGTCCCAATCCCATGAATTTACAGAAGCCGCCCTGACCTTGATCAGCACTTCATTTTCCTTGGGAACTGGTTTGGGCACATCTTTTAGGGATAACACCCCTGAAGGGCCATAATGGGTATAGACAACGGCTTTCATCCTATTTGCTTTATGGTCGGTATTTTAGGGTCCCAAAAGGGCTATGATACGTAGTGGAGCACCACTACCACCCTTAATTTTCATGGGCAGGGCAACCACCTCAAATCCCGTAGCCGGAAGCTGGTCCAGATGGGTAAGGTTTTCAAAGGCGGGGATGTTCTCGGAAAGCAATACCACATGCGTCTTAAAATATTCCGATTGTCCATAGTCTATGCTGGGGGTATCTATGCCAATGGCATGGATGTTACGGTTTTTTACCAACCATTCGGCCGCTTCCGGGGCAAGTCCGGGAAAGTGCAGGAGTTTTACCGCTTCTTCCCCACGTTGGTCCGTACCCAAGTATTTTTGTCGATCGGGGTAGTAGGCAGAATATCCGGTCTGCAACAACACGATGCTCCCATCGGGAATTTGTTGTCCTTCCCTTTTTTCCCATTCCTGAAGATCAGCGATACGTATCAGATAATCGGGATGGTCAAGGGCCTTCGCCGACACATCAATTTTGATGGCGGGCCCAACCAATTTTTCCAGCGGTATTTCATCAACCGTTTGTCCGCCCTTGGCAAAATGGATGGGCGCATCAATGTGGGTGCCCCCATGTTCCGCGGTGCTGAAATTAAAGGCGGAGTAATAGTACCCCTTATCCGTTTCGCCTTGGTAGACCGTATCCAGTTCAAATTCCTTTGCCGTGACCCAATACACCGTTTCCCGGGAATAGGTGTGCGATAGATCCACAATTTTTGGACTTTGAATGGACTTGGGTGCCGTATTCTCTTCAGGTGCCGGTTTTTTTTCTACACATCCAAGGTGTAAAAGCAGACTGCAGGTGAGCGCTGTGATCAGTGTTCTCATAAGAAATGTTTGTATGGTGGGAGGCCTGTCTTGTGCCCATCGTTATGGACAATGTTCCCATGCCTTAAAGATAGGAATTTTAAGGGTAGGCCATGGTAATCATTCCTTATCAAGGATGGCCGTAGGGGTGCCCTCGGTACCTGCGTAAAAGACGATGATTTCTGCGGGGACGGACCCTTCATTTTTTCCATAGTGTACGGTATGCACCAACTCTACCAGGGCATCGCCCGCTTTCAAGGATACGGTTTTGCCCTGTTCGGAGGTTACGGTCAGTTCGCCCTTGAGCAGCACACCTGAATTAATTACCGGATGTATATGCGGGGCCAGCTCGGTACCCGGTGGGATGGTGATTTTCAGAATCGTAATTTTTGGATCGCCCTCCGGATATGGGGGCAACGCTGCACCATCCCAACTTGTTGTAGCCTCCATTAAGGTGACGATTTCGGTGGTTTCGGCGACAGGTTCTTCCTTGCAGGACCATAAGGTGGCCAACATCAGAAAAAATGGGATAACCGTTGTTTTCATGCGTTGCGTTTTAGGCATATTCAAAATAGGCCGTTTGTTCCTCAAAACCATATCGTTTATAAATTTCAATGCCCGCTTCCGATGCTTGCAATACCACCTGACTATACCCAAGGACTTTGGCCTTGTTAAGCGCAAAGCGCATCAGTGCCGATCCTATCCCTTTTCCCCGATAGGCCTCCAATGTGGCCAGGCCGTACAATCCCATAACCTCGTCATTGGTCGGGAAGAGTTCCACGGTGGCTACCATTCGGTCATTCTTTTCATAGGTGCACAGCACAATACCGTTGGAGGGCTCTAAATAGTGGGAAGCGGTCATTTCATAGTACTTCAGCACGTTTTGATCCAGGGGGGTCCAATTTTCCGCAATGACCTGTGCGTAGGCAGAAAGCTGATCCCTATTGCATACCAAGTGGATATGTTTATCCGCTTCTTTGGAGACCGGTCGGTAGGCCTCTAGGTCCAATACCATACCCTTTTCCTCATTTTGTCTATGTAATGAAAGCGCAGTCAGGTAGCGATCCACGTTCCGGTTCAGGTTTTCAGCGTTGATCCAGATACAAAAGTCCCGTTCTCGCTTCTTAAAATGATTTACGGCCTGGGACAGCTCCTCGGAACAAAGGGCACTTCCCCTGTAAATATGGATGATATTGAACGTATCGCAAGACAGGCCACTGTCCACGAAGGAGAGATTGGTCAAATGGAAGACCTTCATCCCCTTGGTCCGATCGGCGATCGTGCAGGCATGTTGGTGAAAGTTGGTGTCGATCAGTTGGATCATCTTAAGGTAGTATTTCTGCTATGGATAGGTGGTCGCCAAAATCTTTGCCGTAGTATACCTTTTGCAGGACTTGGTTCTCGTCAATTAGAAAATCGGCAGGGATGATGGGTTGCTCCCGAATCGATTTCATATTAAAAAAACCACTGGTCATTACCTTCCACATTTTTCCAGGTTGTAACATGGCCCTGATCATGCCCCGGGAAGATTGTTCAATACCGTATTTTTTATAGATTTCCAGGGCTGGATCCGGAATAATGGGGAAGGGAGCGTCTTGTTTGCCCGCATAGGACATAATTTCCTCCTTGGAGGCGGCAAAAAAGATAATGATGGCTATACCCGCCGCTTCAAATTCCGCGTACCGGCCTATAAGTTGATGGACCCTCAGATTACAAAAGGGGCAGGGCGCGCCCCTAAAAAAACTTAACAGGACTTTTTTTCCTCGATAGTCCGACAGATTAATGGGATTACCGTGCAGATCGGGGCAACTAAAAGGAACCGCCTGGTCCCCGTTTTTTAAATTTTCCATGTACCATTGTATTGTTCCCGGTCCAAAGAAAGTCGAGGCCGGGGGTTCTTAGCAACTTTTCCCGGTAATTTACTAAAATAAACGCAATAGCGGCCTAGGTTTTCACCTAAATCACTATTGCGTTTGCCCTTAGCTGATGTTTTTTAGTTGATACCTTCCACTTTTTTGATCGGGCGCACCTCTACGCGCCAAATGCCTTCCTGGAACCTCGGGTCTTTTTTGGTAATTGCTATGGCCTCATCCAGGTCTTTGGCCAAAAGATGGTAGTAGCCCGAAATGATCTCCTTGGTCTCGTTGTACGGACCATCGACGATTTTCCCGTCTTTGTAGGACAGCATTCTTCCTTCCATTTCCAGGGGCTGGGCCGATTTCATACGCCCTTCTTCCGTGAGGCGTTTGATAAAACTACCTACTTTTTCAATGTGCTGCTGCAACTGTTCCGGGGAAAGATGGGCTTTGGGCGCTTCTTCACTTCTGATCAACAATAGGAATTCTTTCATTTTTGTCTTTTTAAATTAATGGATTATACCCCTAATACAATTGCGTTTAACGAATAGGGACAAACTGCATTAATTTTTTTTTCAATAGGGCGATATCCCTTTGGTTTCCGGCAAGGGCTATAGCCTTCTCGAAACACCCAATCGCCTTTTCCCGTTCATTTTCGTCGCCGTAGAGCTCCCCTAAGGTGGCATGGAACAGGTAGTGCTTGCCAATATCGGTCCGCGATTCCAGTTGTAGCAGTTCGGCTATGGCTTTTTGGTTGCCTTCGGCCTTGGAAAGGGCCACACTTCGGTTTAGGTGGACCAGTGGAGAGTTTTCCAATACGATAAGCTGGTCGTACAAGGCCAAGATTGCGGGCCAATCGGTAGCTTCAAAATTGGGGGCGATGCAATGATGGGCAGAAATGGTGGCCAAAATAAGAAAGTTGGAGCTTTTTCCCGCCCGCATGGCCCATTGAAGTTGCCGAATGCCGCTTTGTATTAGGTCTTGGTCCCACTTTTTCCGGTCCTGTTTTTCCATATCCATTCCCAGTCCCCCTTCTTCCATGCGGGCCTCAAAGCGGGATGCATTGAGGTACATCAAGGCCAGAAGGGCGTGGCAGTCGGCCTTGTTTTCGGTAGTCGGGCCCGCTAACAAGAGCTGTACCAAGCGTATGGCCTCCAGACATAGATCGTAGCGGATAAGACTGTTCTTTTGGGAGGGAAAATAACCCTCGTTAAAGAGGAGGTAGATCGTTTTTAGTACAATGGTAATACGTTGGTCGAGGTCCGGTGGAATCTCAAAGGCCACTTTGTTTTCCCTTAATTGTCTTCGCCCTCGTACCAAACGTTTGTTAATGGTCTCATGGCTCGAAAAGAAAGCGTGGGCAATTTCTGCAATGCTAAAGCCACAGAGTATTTTTAGGATAAGCGCAATTTGGGAATTTTCGGAAAGGGCCGGATGACAGCAGACGAACATCATTTTGAGCTGATTGTCCGAAAGGGTCGCCGAAGTAGGTTCAAAATCTTCCCATTCAGCACTTTTATCGGTCAAGGTCCTGGACGAAGCCTCAAAGTTGCGGTGCACGCTTTTACGCTTTAGGATGTTGAGGGTGTGGTTTTTTGCCGTGGTGTACAGCCAGGCCTGCGGATTTGGTGGAATGCCGTGCTGCTGCCAATGGTCAACGGCCTTGGATAGCGTCTCCTGCACAATATCCTCTGCCGTTTGCACATTTGCAGTGCCCAAATAACGGGTAATCACGGAGACGAGTCGGCCGTATTCCGTCCGAAAAAAATGCTCGGCGAGTTGGTGGGACTGTTTTTCTTCGGGTTTGTTCATCCTACTTGGCATGATACCACAATACTACACTTTTATTTCATACAACAAGCTACGGGCTTTTTGTGTTTTCAGCACGGCTTAGGAAGGGTTGCGCTCCTTTTTGTAAAGAAATACCAAATCCTTAAAGTTTTGGTTGGTCACCAATCCGTAGTTGGAAAACCCATTTTTTTCGGCGACCCGCATCGAAGCCTTGTTGTTTTGTGTTATGAAGGCCAAGACCACTTGGTATGTACCATCATTCAGGATAAATTCCGTCAGACCATCCATCACTTCTGTGGCCAGTCCCTTGTTCCAATTTTCGGGCAAAAGGGCATAGAAGATTTCTATTTCCTTGTTTTTCATGGGGTTAAGCCCTGTTACCCCCAAAAACCTGCTGTTGTTCTTATCCTGTATTGCATAGGCCAGCAAAGGGCTTTCCGTACCGTAGGAGGCTATGGTTATCTTCAATAGATTGGCTGCTCCCTCGGCAGTCTTCATTTCATCGGGGAAGGCCATGTTTGCGGTAATGTTTGTGTTGCCCAATAGGGCGATGAGTTTCTCCTTGTCCGTTACCATCAGTCTTCTAATGACCGTCCTGGACGTCTCAATGGATTCGAAGGCCTTCATTTTTTAATTTCATTTAGGGTGAAAGGTTACAGTTACGCTTTCCTATATGGAAATGTCAAAGATGTTGATCGATCAGGATAGGATTTCCGTCGGGGTCGGTCAGCATAAAACTGGCAGGTCCGGTGCCGCTTTCATCGGCTTCGCTTATCAGGCCGATGCCCTTACTTTTTAAGTGACGTTGTATGGCCCTAACATCATCAAATTCGTCCAATCCATGGGCATTTTCGTCCCAGCCCGGATTAAAGGTGAGCACATTTTTGTCGAACATGCCCTGAAATAGCCCGATCAGGGCGTTTCCATTTTTCATGATGAGATAATTCTTTTCCAGCTGGCCGGCAAAGACGGTAAAACCCAGATTTTCGTAGAACTGCTTGGAAGCGTGGATGTCCTTGACATTCAAGCTTACGGAGAAGGCACCTAATTTCATGTGTTGCGATTGTATACTGTTTAAAAGTACTAAAAGTTTCCTGTCCCTACGAATTGCAATTGCACCCTGTTTATACATTTTTTAACGCCTTGCCTGGAATGCCTAAGGTTTTGGATATCAGGACACAGGAGGGTTTGACGGAAGTCAAGCCAAAACTTCCTTGGTTCTTGCATGCAACCCTTGCCGCTTTTGACTGTCAGTAGTACTTGAATCTTTAAAAGCAGTCATAAATCAAGAAAATTTAGAATGAACGATCAAAAAACGAAAAATTCAGTGTTCCTTATGCTTCTGTTGACCCTGACCTCCTTCGCTCAGGATTACACCCTTAGCGGCACAGTAAAAGAGGCCAGTACAGGGGAAACGCTCTTCGGTGCCACGGTGCTGTTCAAAGGAACAAACATAGGTGTGGTGACCAATGAATACGGCTTCTATTCCCTTACCGCTCCAAAAGGGAACTATACCCTGGTCATTTCCTATGTGGGCTATGGGGAAATCAGCCGTGAAATTGTATTGGAAGCCAATCAGAAAATAAATGTTGAAATCGAGGAATTTGCCACCCGCTTGGATGAAATTACGGTTACCGCTGAGGAACCCGAACGCATCAGCCTTAAAAAACCCGAGATGAGCGTTTCCAAGTTGAACATCAAAACGGTAAAACAAATGCCCGTGGTACTGGGGGAAGTAGATATCATTAAATCCATCCAATTGCTGCCGGGAGTGACCAACAACGGGGAAGGATCTAGCGGATTCAATATCAGGGGAGGGGCGGCCGATCAAAATCTGGTGCTGCTGGATGAGGCCATTATCTATAACACCTCCCATTTACTTGGCTTTTTTTCCATTTTCAATGCCGATGCCATTAAGGACATTAAATTGTACAAGGGGGGCATCCCCGCCCGTTTTGGTGGGAGGGCTTCCTCCGTGTTGGACATCCGCCAAAAGGACGGGAACAGTAAAAACTTTGCCCTTACGGGCGGTGTTGGGATCATTTCGAGCAGATTGGCCGCGGAAGGCCCGATGTTCAATGATAAAGGCTCCTTTTTGGTTGCGGGCCGGGGTTCTTATGCGCACCTCTTGCTAAAGGCTGCAGGGGAGAAGAACAGTGCTAATTTTTATGACCTTAACCTGAAGACCAACTACGAGCTCGACAAGAAAAACAGGCTGTTCCTTTCAGCCTATTTTGGACGGGACGCCTTTAATTTTGGGGATAGTTTTGACAGTAGCTATGGCAACTTGTCCGGAAATTTCCGGTGGAACCATATTTTTAACGATCGCCTGTTCTCCAACCTGTCCCTGATCTACAGCAAATACGACTATGACCTGGGCATCACCATTGAACAGTTCGACTGGATCTCATCCATCAGTAATTACAACCTTAAGTACGACCTTAAATATTATGTCAGCGATAAGTTTAAGCTCGATTTCGGATTGAGCGGCATCTATTACGATTTTGACCCCGGCCAAATACGGCCTACTTCGGAAACCTCGGCCATCAATCCCCTGTCGCTGGACAGAAAAAGGGCTTTTGAAAGCGGTCTGTACCTGAACGCGGAACACAAGCTCACGGATAAACTAACGCTTCAGTACGGGCTTCGCTACAGCGCATTTCACCGCTTTGGGGAACAACCCATTACCAACTATGCCAATAACCAGCCCGTGGTATACAACAGCACTTTGGGCATCTATGAGCGTGGTACGGCCGTAGGGGAGACCAATTTTGGAAAGAGGGAGACCATTAGCAGTTTTGGGAATTTGGAACCCAGGGCCTCCCTGGCCTACCAATTGAACGAATCGGCCTCCATAAAGGCCGGGTATTCCAGGGTGGCACAGTACATTCACCTCTTGTCCAACACCACCTCCATCACTCCTTTGGATGTATGGACGCCCAGTGGACCCTTTATAGAACCACAGTTGGCAGATCAATACGCGCTTGGGTATTTCAGGGATTTCATGAACAAAAGCTATTCCCTGGAAGTTGAGGCCTATTACAAAACGGTAGACAATAGAATCGATTATATTGATGGCTCTGACCTTATCGGGAACAATACCATTGAGACCGAAATCCTAAAAGGCGAGTCCCGGGCTTACGGGCTGGAGTTTTTGTTGCGGAAGAACGAAGGCAAATTTACCGGATGGCTTGCTTACACCCTGTCCAAATCCGAACAGCGAACCCCAGGCGGTAGCGCGGGCGGCCCTGGGATCAGCAATGGGGACTGGTACAATACGCCCTTTGACCGGACGCACGATTTTTCCCTTACGGGGGCCTATCAACTCAACGACAAATGGACCCTTGGGACCAATTTGGTCTTCCAGACCGGTAGACCGGTGACCTACCCCAATGGGCAATACCAATACGAAGGCCTCTCCATAGCCAGCTTTTCGGATAGGAATTCCGATCGATTGCCAGCCTACCACAGACTTGATCTTTCGGCCACCTACAGGCCCAATAGAAGACCCGATAAACGTTGGAAGGGAGAATGGGTCTTTGGCCTCTATAATGTTTACAATCAAAAAAATGCGGCTTCCATTTCCTTTGGTCAAAATGTGGAAACCGGCGCCAATGAGGCCACAAGGACCGCCATCTTCGGTATTGTGCCCTCTATCACCTATAACTTTAAATTTTAATTGCAATGAAGACATATTTTAGAATCGCCATACCTCTTTTTATACTGTTCCTTTCCTCTTGTGAGGATGTAATCGACGTGGATGTACAGACGGCACCGGCCCGTTTGACCATTGAAGCCTCCCTGGATTGGGAAAAAGGCACTCAAGGCAACGCACAGACCATAAAATTGAGCACTTCCACCCCTTTCTTCGATACCACGACCAATACGGCGGTAACGGGGGCCTCGGTAGTGGTGACCAACAACACCTCTGCCGCACAATTTGTTTTTTCGGACCAAAATAACGGGGAATACACCACTCAGGATTTTATTCCCGTGCTCAACCAGGCCTATACTTTGGAGGTACTTTACAATGGGGAAACGTACAGGGCAACGGAAACCCTAATGCCCGTAACGGACATTACGGAGCTTATCCAGTCTACCGAAGATGGTTTTGATGATGAGGTTCTGGAGGTGAACGTCATTTTCACCGACCCGGCAGATGAAAAGAACTTTTATCTCTTCAAATTTCAGGAAAGGGGAGATCTGCTCCCTGAACTGGAAGAACTGGACGACGAGTTCGTAAATGGCAATGAAATCAGTTGGTACTATGAAAAAGAGGAAGATGAGGACACCAATACGGAGGAATTTGCCCGGGGCGATATCGTGGACGTAGAACTCCTGGGAATCTCGGAAGCCTATCACAACTATGTACGCATACTAATAGAACAGTCCGAGGGAGCGGGACTCTTTAGCACCACGCCTGTTGCCCTTAGGGGTAATTGCATTAATGTGGACAATGAGGAGAACTATGCCAACGGCTATTTTAGGGTATCACAGGTGGTACGGGAATCCTACACCTTTCAGTAACCCACTGGAGATGCATAGGATGTAGGGAAGGCTGAATAATCCCGTTTATTTTCCCTTGCTGCAACCTTTGCAATTCCGAATTGTCTCTTATAGTAAATGAATTTAGAAGTACTTTTAGGCCCATAACAAATACGTTTAAAAAGGAATTGGAGTCCAACATCGTATACACTCACAGCGACCTTGTGGAAAAAAGCAAGGCTGGTGATCGAAATTCGCAGTACCAACTGTACGAGCTCTACATAGATGCTATGTACAACATCAGTATGCGTATGCTGGGAATTAAGGAAGATGCGGAAGATGTGGTGCAGGACAGTTTTGTGGAAGCCTTTAAAAAGCTCGATTCCTTTAGGTACGAAAGCACTTTTGGTTCTTGGTTAAAAAGGATCGTAATCAACAAGAGCATCAATTATTCCAAACTGAAAAGGGTGCCGGCTACCTCCTTGGAAAAGCACGTATACCATATTAAGGACGAGCCCGAAGAGAAACCGAAAACTATGGATATTCAGAAGATAAATAAAGGAATCTCCCTATTGCCCTCGGGATATAGACAGATTATAAGCCTGTACCTGCTAGAAGGATACGATCATGTGGAAATAGCCGAAGTACTGGATATTTCAACGTCCACTTCAAAATCGCAGTACCACAGGGCCAAAAAGAAACTCATCGAAATTGTAAATACGTTATGATGGACGAATTTGAAAAACACATACGGGATAACCAATCGGCATTTGATCAGCACAGGCCCGATAGGACAAAAATTTGGGCCGATATCGCCTCCCGCTTAGACGCGCCAAAACCCAAAACGATACCACTTTGGAGGTCCGCCAAATGGCGGGTAGCCGCTGGGATCTTTATCGTGCTCGGACTTTTTACGGTCATTGGCCTGGCCATGGGTTCTTGGGGGAACTTTGAGGGCACAACCACGGTGGTGAACAAGGAATTGCAGGATATAGATAGTTACTACCGGAACTTGGTCTCGTATCAGGTAAAATTGGTACAGGACCATCCAAAATTGTCCCAGGAGGAGAAAGCGGAATTTCTAGAGTTTATGGACGAGCTAGACGCTGAGTACGAGACCTTGAGGATAGAAATGCAAAAAAACCTGGATAATGAACGGATTCTGGAGGCCATTGTAAGCAATTACAAGAAGCGCATAGAATTGATAGAAAATCTGTTGAGGCAAATTAACGAGTCAAAAAAACCGAATGATGAGAATGTATACATTTTATAGCAAGTCGCTGCTGCTGGCGATTGCGCTGGCATGTTGCCATACACTTTTTGCTCAGGAAAAAGTGTCCAAAAAAATTGAGCGCACCTACACGCTTACCAACAGTGGGGAGTTACAACTGGACAACAGCTACGGCGATATCACGGTAACGGGCTGGGAGAAAAATTCGGTGGCGGTCACCGTTAATATTTCTGCCAATCACAGGAAATTGGAAAATGCCCAAAAATTATTGGATCGCATCAATCCCATTTTTGAGAAGTCAGAGGATTTTGTAGGCATCGGCCTGGAAATCGCGGAGCGCAGCAGCAGTATCTTTTCGCGCTATTTTAATAAGGCCAATCCCTTTGATTTTGATAAAAGCAACATACAGATAGACTATACCGTGTACCTACCGATACATGCCGAGATGGACATTACCAACAAATTTGGCGATGTGGTCATAGAGGATTGGAAGGGAAAATTAAATGTTGATCTGCAGCATGGGGATATTTGGATCAATGAAGACCTGAACAATGCAGATGTCGCATTGAAGTATGGAAAACTTCGGGCAAGGGCTATCAACTATGGGAATATCCGCGTAAAAAATGGCGGTGTACATATGGATGCCTCCAAAGATTTACGACTCAATAGCAGTGGTAGCAATGTGGTTATGGGGAAGGCTGCGCTCTTGGAAGTGTATTCCAGTAAGGACGATATCCGCATAGAGGAAGTAGAAAGGATCAGGGGCGATATTCGCTTCAGCACCATAGACCTGGAGGCCATTGATGCCTACGCCAGGTTAACATTGAAGGTGACCGATTTTAAAGTAGCCCATATCCACGGCCCAGAGACAATTATAGATTTGAAACAGGAATCGTCCGAAATAAATCTCTTTATCTCCGATTTTGCTTTTCGGTTCGATGCCACCTTGGAGCAAGGACTGGTGCGGATTCCAAAATCTTTTGAAAATGTGGACAGCAAGGTATTGGATAAGGGCAAAAGGATACGGAAGATCCAGGCCACCTATGGGAGTAATCCAACAGGGCAGATTTCCATAAACGGGAAAAAGGGCGTGGTACTGCTCAATGAGAACTGACCCCGCTGATTTTTAATGTACATAAACTGGGATAATCCAATGAAGATGGGCCCTTCGAAAAAATATCAAAAAAAACTTCAGGGACATGCAACTTTTTGGGAGGTAGCTTGTCTATTAGAGTATCAATCAAAAAAACACACTACACATGAAACAGCAAATACTAACGTTCCTGCTTCTCATTTTTGGTTCAAGCTTCCTGGCATGGGCCCAGGAACCTGATGATTATCTGGAATTCAATGACCGCAAGAACGTGGTACACGGAGTCTACCTTGGGATAACCACCCATATAGGTGAAGTTGATGGCAAGGAGACTTATTTGGCAGGAATAAAAATGGCCTATGTGGCCAATCAGCAATTTGAGGTGGGCTGGGCCGGTGTCGTATTTTATTCGCAACAAAATTTTAGGGATTTTGTTTTTTCCAACAACGAGGATGTCGCCGGGGGCTATGGCGGACTACATCTGGAACCCATTTTTTTTAGCAAATCCAGAGTAAACCTTTCCGTACCCATTTTAATAGGCGCCGGAGGCGTGGCCTATATAGATGGGGATAGGGTCTTTGATGATGATTTTGATGGCGACCCGGACGTGTCCGACGCCTTTTTTGTGGTAGAGCCAGGGCTGAACGCCTTGTTCAATGTTTCCCGCTTTTTGCAGTTGGAAGCTGGGGTGCGCTATCGGTTTGCCAGTAGAATAGGCCTAAGTCCGGGCCCTTTGACCCGGATCAGTGGTTTTTCCGCAGGTATCGGCATTAAGGTGGGGATATTCAATATGGGTAGAAATAGGTATAAAAAGAATATAAACAATGGAAAATAAAAACAAGGACAACAAGGATTTGGAAGTTAGGGGAATACCTACACAAGCCGTTTTTTCAGAAGGGAATACCGTCTTCTTAAAGAAGAATAATGTGATATCCCTGGAGACGGGTATGGAAGATGAGGAATGGTTCCCGGTAAATTTTCAATGGATACCGGTTATGGAACTACGGAAGAATTTACTGCAACAATCAAACAGTTGAAATCAAAATGAAAACAAGATTAACATATATAAGCCTAATCGTGGTATGCAGCTTGCTGTTTTCGTGCGATTTTGAGACCGTACGAGTCTCCGATGAGGTCACGACCAGGGAGGTTGGTTTTACGGATTATTCGGGCCTCCGCGTGTCAAACGCGTTTAATGCCTTTGTGACCTTTTCGGATACGGAAGAACGGATAGAGGTGGAAGCCAACAGGAATGTTCAGGATAGAATTAGTGTCAGCAAGGAAGGAGATCTATTGATCGTTAGATTGGACCGTAACACCAACCTCCGGGGAAATGTGACCTTGAACGTTTATATCACCACCAAAAACATTGAACGTTTTGAGGCTTCAGGAGCCTCCAACATCACCTTGGAAAATGCATTGGTGACCCCCGACATCGCCCTTAGGCTTTCGGGAGCATCCGGTTTTGAGGGAGAGGTAGATACGGAACGCCTACGATTACGCACCAGTGGGGCTTCCAGGGCCGATATTTTTGGTAGCGCTGACCATTTGGATGCCGATTTATCGGGCAGTAGCGACCTTCGTGATGATGATTTGGTAGTAACACGGCTGAGGATCGAGCTGTCAGGCGCAAGTGAGGCCTTTCTAACCGTAACGGATACCATAGATATAAGGGCTTCCGGAGCCAGTACCTTGAGTTTCAAGGGTGATGCGGTAATCCGCGAGCTTAGATTGTCCGATGCTTCCGAGATTATAAGAAGATAAGGGGAATACTTAAAACGTATACGAAAGCCTTGGCCATGCGGTTAAGGCTTTTTTTATGATAAAAGCATACCTGGATGCCCGTCCCAGTTCAGTGCCGGGGGCAAGCGCTCGATTTTACTTTTGAAGTTTTAGGTACTTCCAAGATCATCCTATATTGTTATCCAAAAATACGTCACAAGATCAAATTAGGTAAGTAGATACCTTTATCTTTTCCCACTTGTTGCCCTAGTTGCCCGCCTGTTACATCCCACTTTTTTATTGCCGTTTCCTTTATTCTTTTTGTAGTAGACATGGCCCTTATGGAACGCCAACAGCGCCGTATGGGTATAAAGTCCAAACCAAAAACAAAGATATGAAACAACTAAACCTGGCCGTCCTGCTATTGTTTTCCTTAGGCCTAATGGCACAAGAACCCAAATTGGACCTGCATAATGGGGATGTACTCAAGTGCTTGGTACAATCCGCCGAAAATGCGGGCTGGAAGCTGATCAAAAATTATTACAACAGCAAAGGCAAACTGGTATTGGTATTTACAAAAGCCGGAAAAACCAAGGAATACGTCAGTAAATAGGAACTTCCGCCCAAAAAGGAATACCCAACAGGGAGAAACAACACTTCCAAAGACTATGATTATGTGCTATAGGCCTTGATCAAACGAAAAATGGTGTAAAAATGGTGCGCCTCGTGCAGCAGAAAGAACTCCGTCCAGTCCAATAGGGTCAATTCACCAAATTTAGGGTGTGTTCCTACCTTTTTTTCTTGGCTTTCCTTTAGAGCGGTGAGGTGTTGTGCCATGTCATTTCTAAGCAATTTGGTCCTTTGGACAATTACAGCGGTATCCAGATCCGCCCATTTCATAAAATAGGGGTCTGCTTCTGCACTGTATCGTTCAAAATGGGATTCCGTATTTTTCAAAATGCGGTCCACCCTATCCGAAAAAACTTCATGATAGCGCCCCAAATGTGCTATGTTTTCATGGATCGACCATTTTTCGGTCTCATGTCTTTTCTTGATGAACGCAGCAGACAGTCCATGGATCAAATCCCCTAGCTGATCGTACTGGTTCCAGAGTCTATACGCCGCGGATGCCGTCATTTGAAATCTTGTTTTTATAAAGGTACGTCAGTTGCCAATAGGTTTATGTGTGCTAATGGCGATCCTGTTCCAAGCATTAATGGTTGTTATGGCCATGATGATCTGCGAAAAATAGTTGGCATCAAAATGTTCAATCGCCTTTTGATAGGTTTCAACGGTCAATCCGTTGAGGTGTATCAAGGTCACTTCCTCCGTAATTTGCAGTAGCGTTTTTTCCTCTTCCGTAAACATATCGGTGTGTCGCCATGCATCGAGTAAAAAAAGACGTTGTTGGTCTTCGCCATTTTTCAGGGCCTCCTTGGTATGCATGTCAATACAAAAGGCACATCCGTTTATTTGGGAGACTCTAATTTTAATAAGATCCTTATGCATCTTGCTCAATTGGCCCTGCTGTAAATAACCCTCCAAGGCAAACATGGCTTTGTACGCCAAGGGTTCTGCTGCATCAATTTGAATTCTCTTGTCCATTTTTGTACGTTTTTAAGTTGACGTAAAACTATGGGTGGACAGGCAGAAAAAACTTAAACTGGTTTAAGAACGTTTCTTAGCTCTAATTTCACTAACATATTCGGGCGTAAGGCCCAAAAAGGAAGCAATCAAATATTGAGGTACCCTTTGGGCAAATTCAGGGAACTGCTCGGTAAAATGAAAGTACATTTCCTCTTTGGTAAGATCGTAAATATATTTCATCCGCATTAGGGAAGCGCCGTACGAAATTTCGTAAATGATTCTAAAATATTTTTCAAGGGCTGGAAAAAAAGATAACAGTTGCACTTGCTTATCATAGGTAATCGATAGTATTTGGGTGTCCTCAACAGCCTGAATGGCGAAATCAGTTACGATCCGATGGTGGTACGCCAGATAATCGGCCATCCACCAGTTTTCAATGGCGAATTGAACCGTTCGTTCCGCTCCCCTATCGTTTAAATAGAACATTTGAAGACATCCGTCCAAAACAAAATGATTGGAATTGCTTAGGGTGCCCGCTTCCACAACCATTTCCTTTTTGTTTAAGGTATGTGGATCAAAGAAGGGAAGAATCTCCCTAAAATCCTCCTCGGTAATCGTTATAAACCGGTTAATATGCTCAAAAAACTGTTTTGACATTTTTGTTCAATTGTTCGTACAAGGTTTGCCCCCTGAACTTTTTCTTGGGTTGGGTTAAATAGTAAAGGTAATGCATAGGGTTTATTTTTGGGCAGACGGGGTCACAGGTCTACCCCATTGCGTGCCTTAAAAATGTTTTTTTATTCCATTACCCCATTTAGTACCCCACTTTTTATGCGGTTGCTTCTTTCTTTGTTTAAAAATTCCCGAAATTTAGTTCTAGGTTTAGAGTGAAAATGAGGGCAGGACCTTACGCAAGGTCTATTGGAAAGATCAAATGAGGCAAGGCAGTATGGATGATAGAACCATGGCACCGCTTGAAACAATACATTAACGTTTACTCAATAAATCCGATACAAATGATCAGAAAGATTTTATTTTTAGCGCTTGCAGTTAGCATGTATGCCTGTAAAACAGAACCCAAAAAAGCGGACCCGGCAACGGAGGCCGATACAAAATCGGTGACGGAATCGGATGACTGGATCGTCCTGTTCGATGGCAAAAGTACAGAAGGCTGGCGAGCCTATAATGGGGATGCCCTACCTCCCGGCTGGGTGGCCAGGGACGGTGCGTTGACCTTTGACACCGAATTGGGGTTGGAGCAGGATTACGAGGGTGGAAAGGATATCATCTATGGTGCCGAGGAGTTCGACAATTTTGAGCTGTATTTGGAATGGAAACTTCCCGAAGGCGGAAACAGCGGTATTTTTTATCACCTCAAGGAAGGGCATAAAAGCCCTCCCGAAGTGTCTCCCGAATATCAATTGATCGATGATGTCAATTATGCCAGGATACACGATCTTACCGAATACAACAAAAGCCTGGGATATACGGAAAATCCGGGCGAGCTAAAACCTTTGCAGCAGACCGGGTCGGACTATGCCATGCACGCAGCAGACCCCAATGGAAAAATACTGAACCCCATAGGTGAATGGAACTCTTCCAAAATCGTGTTCACCCCTGAAAAGGTAGAGCACTGGCTCAATGGCAAAAAAGTCCTATCTTTTGTACCCTGGTCCGAGGACTGGTACGAAAGAAAGAACTCGGAGAAATGGAAAAATAGCGAAGATTACGGCAAGTATAAAACGGGCTTCATAGGATTGCAGGACCATGCCAGTCCCATATGGTTCAAAAACATCAAAATCAAAAAATTATAATTCAAAATACCAAGAAAATGAACAAAAGGGATTTTATTAAAAAAAGTAGCTTGGGCGCTTTGGGGATTGCGATGGCACCTTCCTTGTTGGCCAGAACAAATTTCCACAACCGCCTGCGAACCGCGCATATCGGTTTGGGGTTTCAGGGTGTGGAGGATCTGGAGGCGATTTCTTCCCATAAACTGGTGGATGTTGTTGCCTTATGCGATGTGGACGCCAATAATCTGGCTGCCGCACATAAATTGCACCCTACCGCCAAGGTGTTTGCCGATTACAGAACCATGCTGAATGAAATGGGCAACGACATTGATGCGGTAATCGTATCCACACCAGACCATACACATGCGCCTGCATCCGTAATGGCCATGAATATGGATAAACCGGTGTATTGCCAGAAACCTTTGACACACCATGTGTCCGAAGCAAGGGCGATGACCAAGTTGGCCAAGGAGAAAAATCTGGTGACCCAAATGGGTATCCAGGTGCATTCCTTTTACGATTATAAACTGGCCACGCTTTTGATACAATCCGGGATTATTGGCAAAGTACATACCGTACGGGCCTGGTCGCCCAAAAACTGGGGTTACGATGGAAAAGCGCCGGAAGGTAGCGATCCCGTACCAGAACACTTGGATTGGAACCTTTGGTTGGGCACCTCTGCGGAACGTCCGTATAAGGAAGGGGTCTACCATCCAGGAAACTGGAGAAAATTAATGGATTACGGCTGTGGTACGCTTGGGGATATGGGCGTTCATATTTTTGATACCCCCTATAACGCCTTGGAACTCGATGTTCCCCGTACCATTAAAAATGAATGCAGGAAGCCCACGGGCTTTGGGTATCCGGAGAACAACATTGTTACCTATGAATTCCCAGGGACCAAACATACCGCGGAAACCCTCAAATGGGTGTGGTATGACGGGCCTGGTGCACCAAAAAGCCATAAGGACCTGAAATTGCCGGACGGTGAAGCGCTCCATGATCAGGGTGCTATGTTTATGGGTGAAAAAGGCAGACTGTACCTGCCCCACTTCCTTAAATTGCCAAAGTTGATCGTAGATGGAAAGTACCAGGAAATGGATGTTGAGTCCTTTAATTTGGGAACTCCGAAAAGAGATTATGCGACCGAAGGAAAAAAACACTACCACCAGTTTGTGGAGGCGTGCTTTGGCAGGGAGGAGTGTTCCGCACCGTTTTCCTATGCCTCCCGTTTGACCGAAACTATTCTTTTAGGAGTGATAGCCGGACGTTTCCCGAACAAAACGCTGCACTGGGATAACAGTACGGCACGCTTTTCGGAGGAAGAGGCCAATCAGTATTTGGAGTCGCCCTACCGGGATTTCTAATGGCTCAAAAAGGACAAAAAATACCCCCTGTATTCTTTTCATTATAGCAAAAAGCATGCGGGGGGTTCTTATTTACTATCCATGGGATGAATATTCACCCTATAAAGTAACCATTTGCCGTTCCTTTTGATCCAGATTTCCGAAAGGGCCGCTTTTGAGGTAGAGGTGTCCCCTTTTGGACCTAAATAGGTTTCGGTGACAATTCTACGGGTGTGCGCAAGGGAATCCAGGACCAAAATTTCAAGGTATTGCTGTTTTCGGTCCGAAACACGCCACCCATCGGCAAACCATTCCGCAATGCCCTCGATCCACTTTTCCTTTTTGTTGGTGACCTCACTGCCAATGGTCCATCTACTGAAATCATCGGCCAGTAAGTCTCCGTAAGCCTCGGCACCGCCACCCCCGGGAGCGGTGGTTGCCGATAAGCGACTTATGACATCCACGATTTCTTTTTGCTCAGGGGACCACGAATCCTGGCCGTACCCTACAACGGATAAACACAGTGCGATCAGCACTATGCCCATTACTTTTGATTTGTATTTCATGTTCTCGTTCTTTGATTAATGACACCCCAAGGGCGGGCCTAAAAGAAAGCCATTTAAAGGTATAAAATTTTTGCCGTAATGGTGGATAGCGCGGTGTTTAACCCCATTTGTATGTATGCTTTCCCCAGGCCAACACCTGAACGCCTTCCGAGTAATGGACCTTGGCCGGATTCCCTTTTAGCAAGGCATCAAATCGTTTGTAATCGACGTTCAAGTTTTTAAGCTCAATGGCGTTTGTAGGCCATGGAACATGATGAATTTCAAAGGCATTTATGCCATCGCTCGCATCTTGGAACAACGCATATCGTTCCGTTAACCAGGCATCCAATTCGGTTTTATCAGTTTTCCCATCGGAAAGTTCATAGCTTATGGCCAATTGGTCTTGAAACACGGCATTGGACGATCGGTAAAGGCCATTTTCCCGATGCATTTTGGAAAAGCGGTATGGCAGTCCGGATATTCCTTTGGCAATGGCACAGGAAGCACGCTTACCGCCCTCGATGCTCAGGAAATAGACCCCCGCTTTGCCCTTGTGTTTCACATAGGATCGGATATTGATTTCATCAAAATTTGAAATTGGCGAAAAGGGAGGGAGGTATTTCGGTCTAATTTTTTCCATGGAAAAGGCGACCACGGAAATCCAAGGTTTGCCGTCATAAAGATCAATTTCCAATTCCTTGGGGATAAATTTTTGCAGTTCCTGCACGTCGGTCTGCCAATGTAGAAAAATGGCGCGATTCCATTCTTGGTAAAATTTCCACTTTTGATTGGGAAGTTGCCAAGGACGATGGTCCGTTTGTGTTAAGATTTCATTTGTCGTCATTGTTGTGCCGCCTTCTTATACCCTATGGTTCTGACCCATCTTATTTTTCAACTACGATCATGCTGTACTTCGTTGTGGAGCTATGTCCGCTCTCGTCATCTTTGTAGACGTATGGGAATTTCTCATCGGCAATTCTTTTATGTCCTTCCTGGGTATTGATCGTGTCGTTCAAAATGGTCACTTTCTTTCCGGTATCCTGAATGCAGAATACCACCAGGCAACCCTTTTTGATCTTTGACAGGATATTTTTTATAAGTCCCGTTTCTTTTTTCAGGTCTTTTTTCTCGAAATGGAACATACTGTCCAATAGCACATAATCGTAGTTGATATAATCATGGAACATATATATATCCGAAACAATTCCCCTCAATGTCAAATTTTCGGTTTTGGCCATCCGGTTCATTTGCGCTATACCTACTTTGGAGTTGTCAATTCCTACGACGTCAAAGCCCATCCGGGCCAGCGGTATGGCATCTCGTCCCTGGCCACAGCCCAGATCCAACACCTTTCCTTTCTTTGCGAATTTGGAAAAAAAGGCGATCAACTCGGGATAGGGTTCCCCGAACAGATTTTCTGTCTTATAATAATTGTCGTATGCTACAGCCATTCAGATTTTGTCCTGTTAAAAACAATAGTTGGGCCCCGGCATGGCTTGGAATTTGCCAGCTAAATCCAAGCAGGGTCAAAATGGGTTTCTTTTGGGCCAAAGAACCGGCCAAGCTAACTTATGGTCATTGTTGGTAAACAACTTCTATGGGTCCATGGAATAATTTTCCGTAATGGATGAAACATCCTCCAGTTTTTTCCAATGCGATGGTCTTTCATAGTCCTGACCCGATATGAGTACCTGGACATTGGGATATGAGGCTTTGACCTCTTCCCATGTGGTATCTATCCAATGGGCTTCGTCCATTTCCAAAAGGGCAACACCCTTAAGCCGTCCGGAAACCGCCTTTCCGATAAGCGGCCACCATAGGCTTTCTGTTTCCCTGTCCCACAGTACAAATCCGTCAAGCCCGTTCCACACCTCCTTGTCATAGTAGGTATAACCGCTTAAGGCAAAGGTCAATTCCTCATCACCGTATTGCCGTTCATAGATTGCTCCCAAATCGGCTAGAATGCAGTAGACGGCCATGATGGGTTTTCCATCTAAAACATCATTGACCACTTCGTGTCGGGTAAGATCCTTCACGGAATATGCTTTTACCTCCTTTCCGGAATACGCTACTAAAAATCTGGTACTGTCCGCCCAAATGGAATCGGCCTGCCGTACCGAAGTGAACTCCGGTTCAAGTAGGGCAGGAAACTTTTCCCGGCCTATCCCATAATGAAATTGGCCATCTTTGAGTTCATATCCAGTAATATCAAAATGCTGGTCATCCTTTTCTCCGCCGTACAGCATTTTTTTTCCATCGACCTCAAAGAATTTACCATTTTCTAGGGCTACCGGACGCTTTTTCTTTACTGTCTCTTCGGTCTTTTTCGTTTTTGGAAGCTCCTTTTTTTGTTGTTTACAGCTGAGGATCACTACTACGGACAGTAGCAAAATAAGACTCTTAATAATCGTTTTCATGAGGTTTACTTAAGGTTGGACCTTGATTTCTTTGTATACTCGAAATTGGGCTGATTTAAAGGTAATATTTTTAAAGTTTGTAGCACAAGATTTTCAAACTATGGCATTTGTCAGTGGTTTTTCTGCCAGACCAGGCCCCTAAAGCCATGTTCGTACCGTTTAAATTGCAGCAAATGATATTCCGGGAAGAGTTGTTCCAACTCCCGATCCTTGAAATTGATGGAGGTTATTCCCTTTGTTGGGTTATCGCTCTTCTTTAGGATGGCAAGCTGATCTTGGGCCATATAGGGGTTAAAGAGGGCGTAGAGGATGCCGTTGGGGTTTAATTGGGCGTTGATCTGCTGCTTGACGATGTTGAGTTCTTCGGAGCTGATATTGTCCAGGATCTTGGCTGCCAAAATCCCGTCGAAACTTTGGTTTTGAAAAGGATGGTCGGTCAAAGGTGCGCAGCTAAAAACAACCTCTTGCCCTTCTTTTTTGGCCCAGTCCTGGGCAAAATCTATCGCCTTTTGGGAGAAGTCGAACCCGGTCACTTTTACCCCCGCTTTACTGAGGAACAGGGCCCAAATACCGATACCGCAACCAAGGTCCAGCACGGTTTGCACCCGGTGTTCCTTAAAATGGTCCAGGCAATCCCGCATGGATTCCGAGGGTGCGGTCCGCGTCCATGCTTCCGGAACCTCGGAGAATATGCTATCCCAAATGCCCTGGTCAGTTATATTGTACTTTCGTTTATTGGCTTGCTTGTCCATATCGTGGATAGCGGTTGTTTCCTATCAGTACATCGTATTTGGATTTGCAGAACGTTCGGGAATCTGTTGGATGGAATCCCAGTGCTCGCATATTTTCCCGTTTTCATCAAAACGAAAAAAGTCCATAGTGATATATTCATCATTTCCAGGCCATATTTGGTGCGTATGTAGTGCTACCAAGTCTCCTTCGGCAATACAGCGAACGAATGCGATGGATTTGTCCGGATATTCCCTTTGCATTCGTTCAAAATAATCGATAAATCCCTGGATGCCATCGGCCACGTCCGGGTTATGCTGAATATATTCCTCGCCCACATACTTGGCTATGGCTTCCTTGGGATTCCCTTCATAGGCCATTTTGTAGAAGGCTATGGCATTTTCCTTGTTCTTTTCTAAACTCATTTGCCTGGTTTTAATTGCTGCCCATAGTCTTATGCGCATCGTAGTCTTTATCAACTACTGCTTTTGGATTTTTGTCTTTTCTTTTTGTAATAGGCCTTATCCGCAATATAGATTGTTTTCCGTACTTCACAATACACCTTGGTCCTGGTCTTGTCCGTAAGTAAGGTGGTCTTTAAGATCTCTATTTCGGTTTCCTGGGCCACGCGTTTCCGGATGCTGTCCAATTCGTCCGGGGTATAGGTAAAGTCCGCATAGAGGTGTTCCCTTGCCGGGCGTTTAAAGAAAATCTGGGCAGATTTGTCCCAGACCACGTAGTCGTCCCCTAAAACATTGATCAGTTGCACCATGGGAATGGGGTCTACGGCCGAAAACATACTGCCCCCAAAAATGGAGTTCACATAATTTTTGTTCTTATAACTAAGTGGAAGTTTTATGCTCACCTGCATCAGATCCTTGGATACATGGACCACCCTGGCCGTGCTGCGCCGGTACATGGGCGATAGGTTAAAGCCAACTTTGAAAAGCTTGCCCTTCCCTACGTATTTTGAACCTAGTTCGAATAGTTTTTGATAGACGGACATTTATGTTTTTTGCTGTTGTTTTTAAAGGGTGCAAACCAGTGCTTAGGGCGAATCCTTTGCATATTGAATAAAGATAATTGATCGGAAGGGTTTTCCCTTTGTTATGGGGGCGAAATATCGCTTGCTAGTCGTACTGGAGATTCCTCGCAGGCTCGGAATGACAAAGGGGAATAGAATATAGTGCCATTCAGAATGCCGTGCCCGAAGCAAGCGGGAAGCAGAGAATCTATTAAATGCCGACCTGCACTACACGAAAATGTCACATCGAGCGCAGTCGAGATGTCTTACAACGACTCCTAAGGAGTTCTCGACTGCGCTCGAACGGACAAAAGGGTGTATAGTGTCATTTAGGGCCAGCGAAGAATCTATGCGGTACACCAGCACGTAAAAAAAGCCACAGCTTTATCGCTGTGGCCCACTGCTTTGGATTGCATTGGTCCGCCTTTGGTGGACATCCATGCTTGCGGAGCATTAAACTTTGGTCAAGCGCTTGTTCATTACTATTTGTTAGCGATTATAATGGATGGAAAGTACACAATGCGCCCTGTCCCCGCAACTGGAGGTTGTAGTCCTGCTTCCAGACATACAAAATAAGGGTACAACGTGGGTCTGACACCTACCTGATTGATGAGCGTGCATACATGATGTATAGGTACCATCCAGTAAAGCTGATAATGAAGATTATCAATCACTTTAATGCATTGGCTCAAGCAGTGTCCCGGTGCCCTGTTTAATCAACTATACCGTGGGTTTCTTTGATTTGATCAATGCCTGGACCTTGATTAATGCTGTCTTTATAGCATCAGATTTGCTCTTTTTGAGCATTAGGTCAATTTTTCGCTCCAAAGGTGCAAAGTTCGCGTCAGGATTCAGTTCGACCAGTTCAGTAAAGTAGGTATCAATTCCTGCGGCAAGTAACTTCCGTCCGTCCTCGGAAAATGCATTTTCATCGTTTATTTCATCCAGGTAAATGTTGAAGTTGCTGATTAGGGTGTTAACGTTGGAATTAAGGTTATTTTTTACCCGGATGGAATTTGGGTCATCGGAACTTGCCAGGATCTCATCATTTCCCAGTTTAAAATATTTTAGCTGAAGGCCTAGTCCAAAATGCCATACTTTGAGCATTTCCTTACCGTACAAATAGTTGTCCTGCACATCTCGCGATTGGTAAATATCATGCATTTCCTTCCATTGTTTAAAGAAGCCGGAGGCAACCCCATTTCTATGTTTTAAGCCCAACTCCTCATCGTCCAATACCACTTTATAATTTTGATGGTCGGTCAGTTTTTCAACGATTATCCTGGTCGTGGGATCATCTAGTGATGGCAGTTTTTCATCATTTTCATAGCCGTAGTTCAATTCAAGAGTAACTTTTTCATAGTCCTCGATGCTCCAGAACCTCTTTTCAATAGGAAATTTGTGTTCTTCGGTCTTGCAGCTTACTATTAATAGACAGATGACTACTTGAATTATGATTTTTGTTTTAGTCATTAATTTGGACTTTTGGTTTTTCGTATTCAGCAAATAAATTTAATAAACTATCCACAGTTCTTTCATATTTTTTTTGTTCCCTAAAAACATAGCTGTGGAAGGTGTCGTAGTCATATTTGCTTTGAAATTGTCGTTCTTCCAACCAAGTATGGTCTATGATTTCCTGAATTTCATTTTTAAGTGGTCCTTGTAGGTCAGCGATTTTCTTTTTTGCCTTTCTCGAGTATAGTTCGGTGATTTTGAAATGGTATACTTCATGACTAAGCAATTCCTTGCTGTTTGAATGTGAATTATAAACAAAAGACCTGGATGGGTGGAACAATGCCCTGACACGTACCGAATCGTCTTTGATTTCGCTTTCTATAGTTGTGACTACATAGGCAAAGCGTTTATTTCCATACAATGATTTTTTAAAGAATTCAAGTCCCCTGAAATTTTCAAATGTTATTTGATCTACTCTATCATAAGTAATTGGACTTTCGTAATCTAGAAAATTTACACGGGTAAGAATGGAAAAGGCGATGACAAGTGGGAGGAGTATTAGAAAACTATATTTCATAATTCTCTTGAATTTCCTAAGCGGAATTTTATTACCTTTTTTACTTTCCCTGATGACAATTATCAACTGATAAAATACAGGAGAAAAGTAAAGCCCTAAAACTAAAATGATGATAAGGATATCATTCATAGGTAAGGAATCATTTTAGTGGGGTATAACATGCCGTATCGGGATAATCATATCCGAATACCCTGGAATTACTAACGTACTATGATGAGAAAAGACCACGGTCAAAGTTGTGGCTTTTTTCTTGAACCAAAAAATGGATTTCTACAATTTATGTTTTACATAGAAATTTCCTGGGAATTAGTCCTCCTCAAAAAACAAAAAACACAAAGCTGCAGCTTTCCTAAAATACATATCCAGGGAATACAAAGCATATCTTTGAGAGGTGCAAAACACATCTTTAAGAGGTCCAAAGCACATCTCTAAAAGACCCAAAGCACATCTTTGAGAGGTTCAAACCCTATCTCTGGCAGATTCAAACCCTATCTCTGGCAGATTTAAAATAAATCCCTGGCAAATTTTAAATACATCTTTGGCGGATTTTTAAAGAATATCCAAATACCGGGCCTGCGAGGAATCTATTCCACACCTTCATGCCCTTCATGACCGGTCGTCGTTTGCCCACCTTCCTTGTTCATCATGGATTTTTTACCCTTCAGTTGTGCCGCGGCATCCACGGTAAAGGTGCCGTGCGTCACAATTTCATCCCCGTTTTCCAAGCCAGACACTATGCTATACCCCCCATCAAGGGCATCGCCCAGGCTTACTTCCCGCATTTCAAAGGTAGGTTCATCGGCATCTACCTTCACGTAGACCACCGACCTTTTACCCGTCCAAAGAACGGCACTTTCCGGAATGATCAGGGTAGTCGTTGCCGTATCGGGAGCCACCGCCAAGGTACCCGCTACGAACATACCGGGTTTTAACTGTCCTTCGCTATTCTTCAATACGGCCCTGACTTCGATCGTCCTGGTAGCTGAATTTAGCACAGGATTGATGAAGGAAATCTTGGCTTTGTATTTTTTATCGGGATAGGAGTTTAACACCATATCGATTTCCTCCCCTTTCTTTAGGCGCCCCACTTGGTTCTCGTAGGCATCAAAAACCGCCCAGACCGTCCTTAAGTCGGCTACTTTGAAAATGGGATGGCCATCGGCAATGTGGGCCCCTTCGGAGACCATGATTTCGCTGACCACCCCGGAAACATGGGCATATATGGTAAAGGCCGTTTGTACCTTGCCCGAGGCCTCTATTTGGGACAGTTGCGAATCGGGGATCTTCCAGTTCCTAAACTTGTTCCTGACCGCTGCGTAGAGTTCGGGTTGGGAATCCTTCAACCGATAGGCCGTGATCAATTCTTGCTGGGCCGCGACCAGTTCAGGAGAATAAATCTGGGCTATGGCCTGACCCATATGGACCTTTTCGCCCAGGGTCTTGATGAACAGCTTATCGATCCGCCCATTAAAATGTGCCGGTTGGGTGGCCATTTCATCCACATTTTCAGCTATTTTTCCTGAAAGCTTTAGCGAATTGCTCCCCACTGATCCACTGCCCACCACGGTGGTTTGTATATCGGCCAAAGCCATGGCGTTTTCCGTCATTTTAAACTGATCTTTGGCCAGCCCGTCATCGCTGGAGGCGGCAGGGATCAGATCCATGGCACAAATGGGGCAATCGCCCGGTTCTGGCTGCATGATCTGTGGGTGCATGGAGCAGGTCCACATCTGGCCCGATGCCATTTCCTGGCCGTGGTCGTGTTCCTCGGCCGAAGCCCCATCGGAAGTATCCCCGAAAATCAGATACCCGGCCAGCAGCCCTACGATTGCTGCAATAATGCTGTATAAAACGTTCTTCTTCATGATATGAAATATTTTATTTATTCAATTGCTGTTGTACGTAACCTCAAGGCATTGGCAATGACCGAGACCGAGCTAAAACTCATGGCCGCGGCCGCGATCATAGGGGAAAGCAATATTCCGAAAAAGGGGAACAGCACGCCCGCCGCGATCGGCACCCCAAGGGTGTTGTAAACAAGGGCAAAAAATAAGTTCTGCTTAATGTTCTTCAACACCTTGTCACTTAAGTTCCTCGCCTTTACAATGCCCTGCAGATCCCCTTTCACCAAGGTTATAGTAGCGCTTTCAATGGCCACATCGGTTCCCGTGCCCATGGCAATGCCTACGTCACTTTTGGCCAGGGCCGGGGCGTCGTTGATACCGTCCCCCGCCATGGCGACCACCTTTCCGTTGGCCTGGAGTTTTTCGACCTCCATTAATTTATCCGCCGGAAGCATGCCCGCCTTAAAATGGGTCAGTTTCAATTCATCGGCGACCGCCTTGGCCGTGTCCGAATTGTCGCCTGTAAGCATAATGACGTCAATGCCTTTCCGCTGCAGCTCGGCAATGGCCCTTCTGCTGCTTTCCTTGATTTTGTCACTGATGACCACTAGGCCCACCGTTTCACCGGCAACGGACAAAAAGGAGACCGTCTTGCCCTGCTTTTGATAGTTCTGGGCCTTTTTCCTTAGGGTTTCGGGTGTAGTGGCTCCAGTATCTTCCATCATTTTATCGTTCCCCAAGAAAATCTTTTTCCCGTTTACATTTCCCGCTACACCTTTTCCGGTAATGGCATGGAAGCCATCTGCCTTTAAAGGTTCAATTCCCTGTTCCCTTCCATAGTTTACCGTGGCCTGGGCCAGTGGATGTTCGCTCAATTGGTTCAAGGATACGATGTATTGAAGCACCTCCTTTTCCGACAGGGAACCGTCAGTCGCATCTATGGTTTCCACCGTAGGCCTGCCCTCTGTTAGGGTTCCCGTTTTATCCACGATCAGGGTGTCCACCGTATGCATTTTCTCCAACGCCTCGGCATTTTTGATCAATACCCCGTGCTGTGCACCCTTGCCAACACCTACCATCACAGACATGGGGGTGGCCAGCCCCAAAGCGCAGGGGCAGGCAATGATCAAGACCGCAATGGCATTGACCAGGGCGTAGACATAGGCCGGTTCAGGTCCCCAAAGGGCCCAAACCCCAAAAGTGACCACAGCGATAAGCACCACTATGGGCACAAAGTAGGCCGATACCTTGTCCGCTAGATTTTGGATGGGCGCCCTACTTCGACTGGCTTCGTTCACCATATGGATAATTTGGGAAAGCAGCGTATCCGATCCTATCTTTTCGGCCCGCATCAAAAAGGAGCTGTTGCCGTTGATGGTACCACTGCTGACCCTATCCCCTTCGGATTTGTCCACCGGAATGGGTTCGCCCGTGATCATGGATTCGTCCACAGCACTGTGCCCTTCCGTCAGCACACCGTCTACGGGGATCTTGTCCCCTGGTTTTACCCGAAGGATATCGCCCAGGACGATTTGGTCCAGACCAATTTCCTCTTCCACACCCTCCTTGATTCGTATGGCGGTGTTGGGGGCCAGTTTCAACAATTCCTTTACCGCGGAATTCGTTTTACCGTGTGCCCGTGCTTCCAGCACCTGTCCCATAAGGACTAGGGTGAGAATGACCGCGGCCGCTTCGAAATACACGTGTACACTGCCCGATGCGGTTTTGAACTGTGCCGGGAAGAAATCGGGAAAAAACAGCCCGAAAATGCTAAAGAGCCAGGCCACGCCCGCCCCGATACCGATAAGGGTGAACATATTGAGGTTCCAGGTCTTGATACTTCGGTAGGCCCGTTCAAAGAACATCCAGGTAGCGTGGAACACTACCGGAAGGGAAAGCCCAAACTGCACCCAGTTCCAGGTGTTTTGATCTAGGAGGTCATAAAGCGGATTATGGGCCAGCATTTCGGACATCGCTATCAAAAAGATGGGCAGGGTAAAGGCCACGGCGATCCAAAACTTCTTCAACAACTTTCTGTAGGTCTTCTCCTCGGCGGAAAGACTGGGTTCCATGGGCACCAGATCCATGCCACATATGGGACAGCTTCCCGCTTGGTCCTTAACGATTTCGGGATGCATGGGACAGGTCCATTGCACTGAAGTTGTAGCCGATAAATTTTGTTCTTCCACCAGATCCATACCACAGACGGGGCAGTCCCCCGGACGGTCGTAGGTGGTATCGCCCTCGCAGTGCATGGGACAGTAAAAGGTTCCCGTTCCCTTGCCCTTAGGTTCGTCTGCTTGTTTTTTGGAAGTGTGGTGGTGTTCCCCAAGTTCGTGGATACTGTACCGGCCCCCATGGTTTTCCAGGGCTTCCCGGAACTTGTCAAGGGGGATGGCGGCTTCCATTTCTATGGTGGCTTCCGCCTTTTCCAGGTCTACGGACACCTTGGACACACCCGCCACTTGGGAGAGCGTTTGCTCTACGTGATTGCTGCAACCCTTACAGCTCATTCCGTGTATGTGATAGGTGTGCTGTGTCATCTTAGTTTGTTAGGGTTTCCACAACGCTACCACATTTCAGCATCTTATCCCCGTAATACGGGTTCCGGATTTCCTGCACATCGGAGATCCAATACCCGCCCTTGCCTTCAAAGGCCATGGGGCAGAATTGTTTGTAGATGCTTCCCTCCGAAAGGGATTCCGCGAACAAGGGCTCTATCGCTGCGGTAAGATCGGAAAACAAGGCGCGTTGCTTTTCAATATCCGCTGCATCGGCCATGGCCAATGCCATGGACTTCATTTCCACCTGTTCTTCAGGTAGACTGCTTCCAAGCTTTCCGGCTGCCGTTAGTACTTCATCGGCCTGGGAACGCACCAGGGCCTTTCGCAATTGTTGGTAATCATGGAAAACTTTTCCGGCCCTTTCGTCCGAAAAGGAGGCATCCGCGACAGCAATGGTTTGCGGCGCTGTTTTTTCTGCCTCTTGTTTGTGCTTTTGCTGCCCACAGGAGGCCAGGACCAGGATTGTTCCAATGGCCAAATAGTTGTATGTAAACGTGAATTTCATTTTTCTTAGGTTCATAGGTATTGAATTTAATTGAATTATCGGGTTTAAAATAATTGTATTCCGTTTTTATCTGTACTGAATTCATTTCAGTATTGATCCGTGAGATAGTTGATGGCCGCCGTTTGTCCGTAAAAGTTTTTAACGGCCTCTATTTGGTTCATCTGGAACTTTAACTGTAGTTCCTGAATGTCCAGCACATCGTTGAAATCGATAGTGCCGGTCTCATAATTCTTGACCAGGATTTCCTCGGCATCCCTGGCCTGCTTTAGGTTGACCGACTGGGTACGATGCTTTATCCTTGCTGCCTCGCGACCAGCAATGGCATTATGGAGCACCGTTTCCAGGAGGTTTCTACGATGTTCCCTTTGTGCGTTTATTTCTTCCTGCTGCATTTTGTGCTGTATGGATCGGGATTTGTACTTGGTATTAAAGATGGGGATGGAGAGGGAAACCGCTGGCATGAAAATATCCTTGCCGTTATCGCTAAAATTGAGCCCGGCCCTGTCCGCCACAGGGATATAGTCCAGCCCAAAGCCAAGGTTGGGATTGGCCTCCTTTTGGTTCAGGAGTTCGGACTGGGCGACGGATTCGTACAGGCGATCGTACTTTTCCAGTTCGGGATGCAGCCCGAGTGTTGTGCTTGCCTGTGGGAAATCTTCGGTAATCAATAAACTATCTACGACTGCAATGGCCAGGACTTCATCTCGGTTCAGCAAGTTGTTGAACGCACGGCTTTCCGCGAATTGTTCCTGCGCCAAAATAGCTTTCTGCTCTTGCAGTTCGTTCTGGCGGATTTGTAGGCGGAGCACATCCACTGCCGAGGCATTGCCAACCTCCACTGAGGTCAATGCCAATTGTTCAAAGGTTTTCAGGAGCTGGATGTTTTCTTCCAGGGCCTCCTGTATTTCCTTGATGGCATAGAGCTTGTAGTACGATTGGGACACAGATAGCCGCAATTTCCGTTTGGTGATCGCAATGTCCAGATAGTCCACCTCGGCCAGGGAAGTCGCATAGTTTTCCCTCGCCGTAATGGTCCCGAACCAGGGCAGCATCTGTTTCACGGAGAACCGAGCTTTTTGTGCGCCGGTACGTGTTTCCGGTTCACTGACGAACAGTCCCGCACTCACTTCCGTGTTGGGCAGCGCTTGGGATTCCTTTACTTTTTCCTTGGCGATGTTGTACCGGATTTCAAAGGCCTGTACCTCAGGATTATTGGCTTCCGCCTCCTGTAGGTACGCTTCCAGGCTTTGGGCCTGGGTAGCGTTGCATAACAACAACGCCACTGCTATGTTCAGTATTTTCTTCATCGATTTTCACTTTTAAGTTGCCATTCGTTTTTCCAACTGTACAGCACGGGCACCACCAATAAGGTAATGAGGGCGATGAGCATGCCGCCAAAGGAGGGAATGGCCATAGGTATCATAATATCACTGCCCCGTCCGGTGGAGGTCAGTACGGGCAACAAGGCCAAGAGCGTCGTTGCCGTGGTCATCAAACAGGGCCTGATGCGCTTTTCACCGGCCTCTACGACCGACGCGCGAATGCTTTCCAAGGTTTTTGGCCTGTTCCGGTCAAAGGTCTGGCGCAGGTAGGTGGCCATGATCACCCCATCATCGGTAGCAATACCAAAAAGGGCAATAAAACCGACCCATACGGCCACACTTAGGTTAATGGGATGCATCTGGAACAGCTCCCGGAGGTTTTCCCCGAAGAAGCCAAAATTTAGGAACCAATCCTGGCCATAGCACCAAATCATCAGAAAACCGCCCGCAAAAGCCACCGCAATGCCCGAGAATACCATCAAGGAGGTAGCCACGGAACGGAATTGGAAGTACAGGATCAGAAAGATGATCAATAGGGCCAAGGGTACTACCATAGTGAGTGTCTTTTCTGCCCGCAACTGGTTTTCATAGGTTCCCGTGAATTGATAGTTAATACCTTTTGGGACTACCAATTGCCCTTGATCTATTCTTTGTTGGATCAAGGCTTGGGCATTTTCCACCACATCCACTTCCGCATAACCGCTTAGCTTATCAAAAAGCACATAGCCCACCAAAAAGGTATCCTCACTTTTAATGACCTGCGGTCCCTGTTCATAGCGCAGGCTAACGAGTTCACTTAAGGGAACAGGACTGCCTTTGGCCACGGGCACGTAGATGTTCTTGATGTCGGTCGGGTTTTCCCGGAGTTCCCTGGGGTAGCGCACCCGTACCCCATAACGTTCCCGGCCCTCAACAGTCTGGGTCAGGGTCATACCCCCAATGGCGACTTCCAGTACTTGTTGCACATCTTCGATAAGGATACCGTACCGGGCCAGGGCCTCTCGGTCAATATCGATAAGGAGATAGGGTTTGCCTACGATCCTATCGGCAAATACGGCTTCGTCCTTTACACCGTCCACTTCCTTCAAGATTTCCTCAAGGGCAAGGCCAAAAGCTTCGATCTGTGCCAGGTCTTGACCCTTTACCTTGATACCCATGGGTGCCCGCATCCCTGTTTGCAGCATCACCAGTCGCGTCTCAATGGGCTGTAATTTGGGTGCGGAGGTGACCCCCGGCAGGCGTGTAACGCGCACGATTTCGTTCCAGATATCGTTGGGCGATTGGATTTCGGGCCGCCAGTTACGGAAGTATTCGCCATTGGCGTCCGGAATCAGTTTCCCACCGGACACCGGGAAGGTCGTGGAGATGTTTTCCCTTTGACTTTCCAAAATGTTGTTGGGCACCTGGGCATTTGGATTTAGGAGCAGACCGCCATCCTTCAGTACAAAAAGGCCATTTTCGTCCACCTGAAAGCGCTGGCGTTTCCCCGCTTCGTTCCGCATGTACTCCGATTTGTACTGGATCAGGTTTTCGTACATGGATAGGGGGGCGGGATCCAGGGCCGATTCGGTACGTCCGGCCTTGCCCACTACCGTTTCAATTTCCGGAATGCTGGCCACGGCCATGTCCAACTGCTGCAGCACCCGTTTGTTTTCGGCTACCCCGGCATGGGGCAGGGAAGTGGGCATCAGCAGGAAGGAACCCTCGTTCAGGGCCGGCATGAACTCCTTGCCCGTATTCCGCATGATCATCACACCAAAGACCACCAAAAGTGTGGGAATGGAAAGGAACAGCAATTTGTTTTGCAGGGCCCATTGCAGGATCTGTGTATAGTATTTTCTAAAGAGCGTGAAAACTGCCAACAATATAAAACAGATCCCCCCTACAAATATTAAGTTGATAGGAATGCTCCGGTCAAAGCCCAAGGGCCGCCAATAGGTCGCCAAAAGCAGTACGATGGTCACTACGGAAACGAGCATATTGACCCGGTTGGCCCGTTTATCGGACAGTACAAAGTCTATGCGTAACTGCGACGCCACCACCGAATTTTTAAGCAGGCCTACGATACCAAAGGCCACAAGGACCAATCCCAGCCAGTAACCATACACCATCCCCAGGATTCCGAGAATGATAAATAAACCGTTCAGCACAGTTCCTCCCATGTTTTTACCCTTTTTCTTCCGGAAAAGATAGGCCGCAAAGGGAGGTATCAGGAATAGGGCCACGATGATGGATGCGGTGAGCGCAAAGGTCTTGGTAAAGGCCAGGGGGCGGAAGAGTTTGCCTTCGGCCCCGATCATGGTAAATACCGGGATAAAACTGATGATGGTGGTGAGTACTGCGGTCAGGATGGCACCGGATACCTCCGCCGATGCATTGTACACCACCGTGTTTATCGGAAGTTTGTCCTTGTTCTCGTCCAGATGCCGAATGATGTTTTCGGAGAGTATGACCCCCACGTCCACCATGGTCCCGATAGCGATTGCGATTCCGGAAAGCGCAACGATGTTGGCGTCTACCCCAAAGAGTTTCATGGCGATAAAGACCATCAATACCGCAACAGGGAGCAAGCCGGAGATCAGCACGGACGCCCTAAGGTTGAATACCATAAGGACAATGACCAAGACGGTGATGAGTATTTCAAAGGTCAGGGCGTCATTGAGCGTTCCCAGAGTTTCCTGTATAAGTTCTGTTCGGTCGTAAAACGGCACTACGGTCAGTTGGGAGGTACGGCCATCGGCCAGGGTTTTGGACGGCAGTCCGGCACTGAGTTCCACAATCTTGTCCTTTACGTTGTTGATAACCTCCAAGGGATTGGCCCCATACCGGGCAACAACGACCCCTCCCACGACTTCGGCACCTTCCTTGTCCAGAATACCACGACGCACCGCAGGGCCCAGGGAAACCTTGGCAATGTCTTTCACCCGGATAGAAGTGTATTCCTCCGAGGCAACCACGGTATTTTTGATGTCCTCCAGGGATTTTACATAACCCAGCCCCCGCACCAGGTATTCCGCCTGATTGATTTCCAAGGTCTGTGCCCCGATATCCCGATTACTCTGTTTAACGGCCCTGACCACCTGATGTAGGCCAATGTTATACTGCTTCATCAATTCGGGATCTACATCTATTTGGTACTCCTGCACAAAGCCCCCGATAGAAGCTACCTCGGAAACACCGCTCGCTCCTGACAGGGCGTACTTCACGTAGTAGTCCTGTGTGCTGCGCAGTTCCTGTAAGTCCCAGCCTCCGGTAACCTTTCCTTCCTGGTCCCTACCTTCCAGGGTGTACCAGAAAATCTGTCCCAATCCGGTGGCATCCGGCCCCAGGGTGGGCTGTACGCCATCGGGCAAAAGACCGCTGGGTAACGAGTTCAACTTTTCCAGGATTCGGCTGCGGCTCCAGTAGAATTCTACCCCTTCCTCAAAAATGATGTAGATGCTGGAGAAGCCGAACATGGAGGAACTCCGTACGGTCCGTACCCCTGGAATGCCCAGTAGGGAGGAGGTGAGGGGATAGGAGATCTGGTCTTCGATATCCTGGGGAGAGCGCCCCGGCCATTGGGTGAAAACGATCTGTTGATTTTCGCCAATATCGGGGATGGCATCCACCGCCACAGGATTACTGGGCAAGAAGCCCGTATCCCAGTTGAAGGGTGCGTTAACGGTACCCCAGCCCACAAAAAGGAGGAGCATCAGGAGGGCTACCAGTTTGTTCTCGATAAGAAATTTAATGCCTTTGTTGAGCATATGAATGATTGTTAAACAGTTGGAAATTGGCTAGGCCAAAACGGTACAAAAACAGGTTTGGCCCAAGAACAGCGATGGCTGTTGGGCTCAGGTGTCCAATGTTTAACATCAAATGAGGAAGGTCTGATCTAGGATCTGCACGTCCCGTATCAGAGGAGGGGGATTGTAATCGGTATAGGGAACAACATTTTCGTCATAGCCCTCAAAGTGTTGCAGATAGGTATAGGTAAAAGCAACGAGAAATTGCTGTTGATCTAGGGAAAGCTGGTCCAAAGAAATCTTTAAGTCGTCCTGACCTTCGATTACGACTTCAATGTCCGTACAACAGTCCATTTCCATAGCCATTGCGGCACATTCACCCGAAGGTTTGGGCATATTGGCCTTCATCATGCAGGTATCCACGGTGTCCGTAAAGCTAAAATCGACCAAATGGTCCCCGCAATAGTGCATATCCACAGCAAACGACATGGTAGAACAGAGCACGATCAGTGCCATGGTAAAAGCTGCTATTTTATGAAGGATAGCTTTCATTTGCATACAAAACTACAAAAAATGGCCATTTATTGTATGGTTTAACAGAAGTTTAAAGGGGGCGGAGGGCCGAGTTTCGATCTCGGAAGTGGCCCGATACATTAATTTATGGCCATAGCTAGCTGAGTAGGCCTTCTATGATCCTATCAACAATTTTCTTCCAAACTGGTCTTTCGCGATTAACTGCGGGCTTCTTGACTGGTTGTTTCTTCAGATTCAACGCCCTTGTCAGGATGTTCTTTTGCAATCACATCGTCATGTACATTGGTAAGGGCATAAACACTCAAGATGGTAATGGAACCACCAATAGCAGTAGTTAATAAAAGTAAAAGAGTCAGCATGGTCTTGTTTTTGGGTAATTTTAGTTTCACTATATTGAATTTTGGGGAGGATTATAGACTGATTGTTCAAATTTCCAGTCTTTCAAATATAACAAATCTATCCGATTAATCCTACTTTTTTTGTCATCTCGTTTTATACAGATTTCGGGTCAAAATAGGAGGTACTGGTTGCTTTAATTTGGTATCTCCCACTCTGTCTGTACCACAACACCTTTAGGCGGTTGCGGGGATCAAGAAGGATGATTTCTCCTATCGCAGTTGGAAATGTATGTGGTCGTCATGTCTAACAGCCCCACAGCCATGAACCCGAGAGCGCGGATTTATAATCCGTGCGATAATGATACGAAAGCAATGACCTCCCAAGTTGGAGCTGTGGTTTTTCTTTTTATATATGCTAGGAAGGCAATGAAGGTCAGACTGTGGCACGGATTGTAAATCCGCGCCAACAAGTATTTTAATGTGACTCGGGTTTATTTGGTGCCGCTCAATGCCCATTTTTTACGCGTTTTAGGGGCTTGGTCGTTGTTATGTTTTGCCACGCATTATTGCTGAACTCCCACATATCACCAAAGACGTTTTTTCCGTCATGACCGCCAAAGAGGAGCATTCTTTTGTTTTTTTCATCGTAGACCATGCCACTGTGATTTCTGGGACTGGGGCCGGTTTCCGTTTGTAAGGGTGTCCAGGTATTGTTTTGAAACGCCCAGGTTTCATCGGTCCTGGATTTTCCGTTCCATCCCCCAAAGCGAAGCAATCGCTTTTGGTCTGTATCATAAGCCATGCAAGCGTTGAACATGCCCGGAGGTTGTTCAACGGCCAGTTTATCCCAACTATCTCCCTTCCAAATCCAGGTCTCTCCCTTTAACGGGCCATACTGCTTGTCTACCGTACTGCCACCAAAAAGGGTCACGGATTTGATCTCCGGGTCATAGGCCATGACCACACCATGTCTTGCAGAGGGTCCGTTCTCCGAGGCCAAATGCCAATTATCCTCGTAAAATTCCCAGGTATCCCCAAGTTTTATATAGTTGCCTTCCTGGATGGTATAGCCCCCGAACAGCACCATTCTTTGTCGTTCTACATCGTACACCATGGAAGCTTCTGCCCTGACCGTTGGAGCATTTTCCGTAGGTATTTTTTGCCAACTCCCATCCTTAAACTGCCAGGTGTCATTATATAGATTTTTCGAGCTAGCCTCCTTCCCGAATAGGACTTTGCTACCACCGAAGAGGAGGATCCTGTTTTCCTGTGGGTCATAGGCCATGGCGGCAAAGGTCCGTGGCTGCGGTGCATTTTCTACGGACACCTTTTGCCAATTAGCGCTTTCCAAAACCCATAGGTCGGATTTCACCTCGCGTTCATCGGCCCCGGCGAAAAGATAAATGCTGGCCTCCTGCACATGATAGACCATGGAATGCGCATTCCTCACAGTAAGGGGATCGACAGAAACTTTGGATGGCTCCTGGGGACAAAGGCTGGAACTACCGAAGAGCAGCATAGAGAAGGCAAGAATGACATAGCTACGCATGCTATTCTTCCGTCCAAATACCGTGTTTGAAAAGTTGAAACCACTTTTCGGCTTCTTTTTGATCATAGATATTGAGTTTTATAAAAAGCTCCCGAGCAAATTCTTGGGGAGCGGTTCCATTGGCGGAGATGATGTTCCCATCGGTGATGGCGGGGATATTTTTGTACTTTTTTTCTCCCTGGTAATGGGGGGCCGCGGCCTTTAAATAGTTGAGGTCGTTGCTGGTATGACCAATGTGGTCCAAATAGCCACGTTGCCCCAAGAACGTGGTGGCCGCACATATGGCAGCAATGGTTTTGTTGGCCGCATTGAGCCGTTCTACCAACGCATCAATTCCCACAATTTCGTTTTTTTCCCATGCCGTTCCGCCCGGGAGTACAAGCGCTGAAACTGCTTCGATTCCCAGCTGCTCCAACAATAGATCGGATCTCACCCGTAATCCACCCATGGAGGTGACTTCCGGGGCATGCACAGTAAAAAATTTGACCGTAGACTTTTCGCTTTTATTTAATTCGGGCGTTAAATAGGCGATTTCCCAGTCGGAGAATCCATCGAAAAGTAATATGTATACGTTGGCGGTTTTCATAGTGCTTGCCTTGTTCCTCTAAGATAACAAATCCTATGTTCTTGTCCGAACCACATTTACGAAGCACTGCGAGGGTGTACTCGAGGCGGGTACCGCCTTTGGCGGCAGTGGACACAAGTCCCTTTTTGTTCCACTCCGTTCCACAAAAAAAGCCCTTACTGTCGTAAGAGCTTCTCTCGTTGTACTTAAGGTTTGAGTCTTGACCGAAACCGATAAAAAAAATTTAACAAGCGCTCAAAACAAAAAAAGTCAAAGCATGGGCTTTGACTTTTGCATTCATCTGTATCGCGTGCACCGAAGCACTGCGAGGGTGTACTCGAGGCGGGTACCGCCGTTGGCGGCAGGGAACACAAGTCCCTTTTTGTTCCACTCCGTTCCACAAAAAAAGCCCTTACTGTCGTAAGAGCTTCTCTCGTTGTACTCGAGGCGGGACTTGAACCCGCACGGCCGCAATGGCCATTGGATTTTAAGTCCAACGTGTCTACCAATTCCACCACTCGAGCAGACTTTCTACCCTTGGTAGAACGTGGATAATGAGCGAAAAACGGGATTCGAATGCTGACGAAGCTTTCGCTTGTCCGCACCGCGACTTCCGCAGGGCGGAAC